>NZ_JCAUAU010000003.1:0-751675 GCF_059692135.1 Paenibacillus sp. J22R160
CTCCATATTATAAAGAACCGCGCTCCTTCGGGATCGCGGTTCTTTTGTATGGAGCCGTGGGGAGAGAACCCCGGTGGGTTCGCCCGCGCGGACGGTACGGATGGATAGACTCCGTAGCTTTGCTTCGAGTGTAGGAGCACGGCGTCTGAATCTACCGCTAAGCTTGTCCTCGTCGAGTTACCTTCGTCAGCCATTTAAATCGAGATTCATACATCCCCCCTAGGCTCCATACATAAAGAAGCATCACAACCATTTTGGTTGTGGTGCTTCTTTCTTTTGGTAGGTAAGATACTGCGTGAGCTTGATAAGATCTATAAACAGAAGCCGCCGCAATTCGGCTAAGCGACTTACTATGCGTTCCTCGTACGGACGGAGATTCTTTAATCGTTGGATGAAGCGCGATTTCCGATTAAGGGTTATTATGAGATAACTGCATCCGGACGAGTTTTTAGTATAAGCAGAAACCGTTATCGAGAAAGGGGGTATTGTCCCCGTTCCGACACGATGTCGATAACTACGCTTATATAGCTAAGTTCCATAATTATTCTCTCGAAGCTGGGAGGAATCGAAGGATGACTCATTCAAATTTATTCCTTCGCTATTTGTTTATCAGAGCGGTTTCATTAAAGGTGAGCAATACCTGATTATGGAACTAGCAGAAATAGAAGAAGAAAAGACCTTCGTTAGGAAAGGTCTTTTCTTATATGAGTATTCGCGTGTTATGCGTTAATTTGTGTATCCGCTCTTACGATCCCATCATCAATATTCATATACATGATTGGTTGTTTTATTGACTCCCTCGAATATCATTCTTTAGTTCAGACACCGCATTATCTATCTTGTCGTTTAGTCGAGACTCAAGATCAGTTAGCATCGCCTGTATTTGTGTTAGTAATTCTTCGTTTTCCATCCGCGATCACCTCTATTGATTATTATAATACTTCGGGCTTTGAAATGTCACGCGGTTACATGTTTGTATTGTTTGCTTTTATTGTGACGATCTACGAGAATATGTTACTTTTCTGTATCTTTCGGTTTTTTTGACTTTACCAAACATAAGAGTGGATGATAACCTCCCTCCCACGATAAATGAAAAGTAAAAAAATGGATATTATTAGAAATGAATCAAAATATCTAACGGCGATATATGTGTTGGAACCGATCCGCCTGCACAGTGGATGATCCTTCAGATTTTAACGTCTCCTCTCGGATCAGCAGGAGATGAAGATGCTACAGATACGGCACGATTCCCACACGGGGGTGGTGTCTTTTAAGTTAATAAAAGAGCTCCTTAAAGGCTTCATCAACCTCACCATTAATAGTTTTTGAATGTCTTCATCAAACGACAAACATTTCTTCGGTCTGCATTTATAGTTATGGTGGAATGGTCTCAGATCATTTTTAAATTGATACATAACAGGAGGGTAAGTATGAGTAAAATGGAAAACTGCCAAAAGGGGAATGTATATATGGTCCGAAACCTTGTTCTTAAAACGCTTCTACTAGCTATATTCGTATCATTCTTTTCGACATTCTGGTTTCACCCAACAGCAAAAGCAGACGTTTACGTGAAAGGTTACTATCGGAAAGATGGGACTTATGTTAAACCGCACTACCGATCGGACCCAGATGGGATAAAATCAAATAATTTCAGTTACTGCGGGAATGTGAATCCGTACACTGGAAAAGTCGGCTCTACTGATTGTGGAAGCGTAAGTACACACAATTATGTGGATTTTAGGACAGAAGCAGAAAAACAAGCGGATGAATACATTTGGCAAGCAGAGTTTTACTCGAAACAGCAAAGTAACTATAACGCTTTTTATTATTATGGGAAGGTATACGAAACCGGATATTCCTTTAAAGTGCCTTATCAAGTTTCCACACTCGCTTTGAGGGTTTCTGAACAAGCTTATGCCTACTTTGTGAACGGTGACTTAGTGAATGCGCTACAGTACTACACGCTATTGAGAGACAGCAAAGCAACACCATCTACATTGGCTCAAAATGCGAAGAATAACGTGGAAATCGTTAATGAAAAGTTAATATTCAAAAACACTTTTGCCGGTGCTTTGTGGTATTATGAGCAGAATGATTTCCTGAATGCCGTTCTTGTGGCTAATGCTAAAATGGCCGAAGGTAATACAAGTACATCTGCTTATGCTTTTATGACTCAAGCCGCAGAAAAACTTTCTGGAAAAGCGTATTCATCTTTTGTTAATATGGATTATTCCTATTCCTTTAAATGTTATTCGGCGCTTTCCTATTTGAGCTTTGTACCAAAAGAGTTGAAAGCAAATGGTTTGACGAATGCCAAAATTGCTCAATCCCATATCGTCAAATAACTATGATTAGGCTAATGAGAAAGGTTTCCTTTTACGGGGGCTTTTCTCTTTTTCTTTAAACAATTAGGGCTATTGATCTAGTGGTTAGCCTTATGTCTTCTAGCTTCACGTATAAGCGCTGACTTACTGATACCTGAGGACGATCCTTCTTAGTGCCGGTGAACTTCTCAGAATAGATCTTTTGTGCCCCGTTCGCTTCTAGCTGTTGGATCTGCGCTTCTAGATCCTGCCCTACCGTGTTACTGTAACTTTAGGTCGCCCAACAAGTAAAGAATACGCGTTTACGGTAAAAGATTCACTCGGCAGTCGGCCAGATGATTTAGTGTGGGGAACCAATTCAAGCGGACTGTTCACAGCTTCATTTACATTAAAGGCCGATACAACTTATAAAATAAATGTCTATGGTGTCGGACCAAACGATAATACACCAGGATCAACAAGTCCTTCTGATAAATACTACTTATCCATGAATTAATATTGGATTTATTATTGACAAATAAGTCTGGGATTTCTTCCTTGGACTTATTTGTCTTCCCGATCACCATGAGTTAAACCTCGTTTTTTTGCTTGTTAATCCTCCCAAGTTCCTCCGTATTCATTTTGTATCTTCGCCGGTCTAGACATTTCTTCGTTCTTTATTTCTAATCAAATTCTAATGAATTAATTGCTGACTTTAAGCATACAGGCATAGCTCATTGGATATAAATTGATTAGAAAGGTAGGTGAATACAGATCAAACATTACAGCATTACCACTCAGCAAGACCTCATTGATATCGTGCAGGCATGCATTGAGCAAAGAAAGTGGAAAGCCGCTTTAAGACTAATTGAAATTTTAGAAAATATGGAACAGGACCATAAGACTTCCTTACTTATAGAGGTTAGATCACCTTAGCCACTTTATTAGTGGCTATTTGTTATATCAATTAGGTACAACAGATGACTCCGCCCTGTTCGATGAACGATTGGGCAGCCAATTGCCGTACATCGCGTTGTATGTTTGTGTTCATTTCGGAAAAAGAAAAAAACACCGCATCCTCCCTAAGGGACAATGCAATGTCTCAATAATCATTTTCTACTCCACACGGACCAAGGAATCCTAACAGATTCCCCATGAACCGCTGAGGCATACTCATAGAAGCGGCGAATGAAATCCAGCCTCTCCATAGCAGGCCCATACTTATAGCTGTCAGCAGGATTAGAATCGCTCATGTCCCGCCCGCCGATCCGGCGGTGTCGGTTCAGATAGTCATCCAAGCTAATTTTACCGCCATGACGAAGCATGTCATAAAGCAGAATGAAAGTAGTAGCGCGTCCCACACCGCCACGGCAATGGAAATGGAGCCACACCCCCTCGGGGAGTGCGTCAAAAAATGCCACAAATTCGTCGACGACCGGATCCAGCGGCCGGTGATGGTCTGTTACCAAGAATCGGGCATAGTCCATCCCTTCTCGCTTAACAAGCTCCTCTTCCGATAGAACCGACTTGTCGTTCAATATCGGCTTGACGTCTACTGATTTCCCTTCAAATTGCTCGAACTCTATGATGGGCAAGTTGTTCAGTTCCGTTAGCAGCCGGGCTTCTCTGAGCAAAACGTCCTCGCGGGACATCCCTTTATTCATGGCGTTATTCGGCGCGTACCAGCTAATTGCCTTGCCATCAACGAAGCCATGGCACTCTTGGCGCATATCGACAATAACGATCGGCCATTCGCCGATTCGCCGCTTCATAGCTCGCAACCCGTTAAGGGAAAATTGTCCGCTGGCCGATGCGTTCAGTTCTCGGAATCCGCTAAGGTCCGGCAGGGTGGTGTCTCCATCGCGAAGCGGATCTGTGCTCATCCGAAACCGCTTGGGCAGCTCGTCCAGACTATCGACGTCCACGATTCGTTTCGGCGCGGGCAAAGTCAGATCATTTCGCTTGCCAAAGGGATCCATGTAAGCAGCGTGGTGCACGGGTGGATGAGTCAGAACGGTCCCATCGTCCAAGCGCTGGTAGGTGTCGAAGCCCCGCTCCCCTTCTTTCAACACGATGACTCTCGCCCCTCGGGCGAAATCCTCCCGTCCCTTTCCATACCCGCTAACCCTGGAATAACAGAGCCGAATGCCGTGCAAGTCTCCGTAAAAATCATTGTGATGGTTATGCCCGACAAATGTACCCATCACATCACCCATTTCCACCATAGCCGAGAAAAATCCCGAGTTGATTTTGGGGCAAGACACGTTGGAGTTCTTAGTTCCGTAACAGGTTTTGAAATCCCAGATTTCGTTGTATTCCGGAAGAGGGATATGAAAGAAGGCCAAAGCGGGAAGCGGTACGCCATTGTTCGTATTAGTCCACCGGCTTGATTGTTCGAGATACCAGGCGATCTGATTCCGGTGAATCCAGGCGGACCCCCCGAACGGCAGCTTCGTCTTGGCTCCAGAATCGAGCATATAGAGAATTGCTTCCACCTGCTCCGATTCACTGCCGTTGATGCCAATAATATAGTTGGATACCCCTTGAATCGAAGTCGGCCCCGATACGAAGAGACTATTCGGAAGGCGCTGCAGCAACTCCGCCAACTGCTCGATATCGATATCGATTTCCCAATCGTGATTGCCAAATACGAAAGCCCAAGGAATTCCACTTGCTGTCACCGAAGCTAAGGCGCACTCGAAAGCATGAAGAGGGTCCTGTGTTTCCAGTTTGTGAACAACGTCTCCCGTAATGACGATCAGATCGGGTGCTTCGTGTACGATTACTTCCTCGATAAAGGCTTGAGTCCGCTGATCTCTCTCGTCGCCATTCCTCCAATGAAAATCGGTCAAATGCACAATCTTAAACGTTCCATCGGGTCTAAACTTCAAAGCTTCTGTCATCTAAGGTGCCCCCTCTGTTCTATTGCTGTTTCAACCAAAACTCGGATACCTTTGGCGAGGCTTGATAGAAGGCTTCCGAGTCATATGGCCACAACTTCACTTGATCCAGTTCCACTGGATTATTCTGTTTAACGTCCGTTCTAACCAGCCATGCTCCCTCTTGGACAAAGGCTTTCATTCCTTCCGCTTGCCCGTCAGCCCCGCCTGCCATCCAACGAAGCAATAGTTTGGCCGCATTCGGATGGGCCGCATTTTTCGCTAAGAATAAATAAGCCGGATTAACAACCGAGAGTCGAGGGTTGATCTTATA
Source organism: Paenibacillus sp. J22R160 (assembly GCF_059692135.1). Taxonomy (NCBI): domain Bacteria; kingdom Bacillati; phylum Bacillota; class Bacilli; order Caryophanales; family Paenibacillaceae; genus Paenibacillus; species Paenibacillus sp. J22R160. Next base: position 5,517 of record NZ_JCAUAU010000003.1, read on the forward strand.
CGTCATGGTCGCTGCATATTTCTTCTGTTTCACCGTCTGCAGGTCGTCACTGTTGCCTATCGCAACCATCGGTTTATCCGGTGTTGATTTGGCTACGCCATCAATCAGATCATCTTCGTTCTTGAATAAGACGACGTTCTTCTCCAGCTGTTGGATGAACTCATAACCCGCATTCTCGGTATTGTTCAACACGATATCCTTGCCGAACTTGTCTTTATAGGCTTGCTTCATCTCGTCCGCGTGAATCGCGAAGGCCGTAATGAAATCCAACTGAGGTCCCCCTTTTGCCGGATCAATCATCAGCACGCGACCTTTCCATTCCGGTGTAGTAAGATCCCACCAATTCGTGATTGGCGAGGTTTGGAAGGTATCCGTATTGTACAAAATTGACTTGAACTGCAGAAAGCTCACATATCCCATAGCCTTGTTATACGGCTCTGCCAATTTGCTGGCGATATCTGCCGGGATAAAAGGCACGAACGCTCCGCTATCCACCATCTCATGTTTGATAGCACCGCCGTTTTCCTTGATCAGGATGAAGTCAGCGTTGTAAATACCCGCTTTCTGCTCTTGAACGACTTTATCCATTAAGGCTTGCGTGCCCAAGCTGAATACTTCTACCTTGACCCCGGGATATTGCTTCTCGAACGTGGCCTTAGCTTGATTCGTTACGCCAGTTGATGCCGTATAGACCGTGACTTTCCCTTCTTGTTTCGCCTTTTCGTACAATTCAGCATCGGTTTCCACGCTTGGCGTTGGTTTGGTCGCTGTCGTTTGCACGGCGGTCTGACTGCCTTGCTCGACCGTTGTTTTCGGAGCAGCACCACAAGCAGCAGTCGTCAAAGATAAACCTAGGGTGAGGGACAATACGATCCAGCTTTTGCTCGAACGGATTCCATATTTCATGAATAATGCCTCCTTAAGTTCGGGCAATAAGCTTGCCCGTCTCTTTTTCATATATATTTACTTTCGCTAACGCCAACGATATCCAACCCTGATCGCCTTTTCGAAATTCATTCTCTCCTGTAGCCTTCATTAACAAATCCAACCCTTGGCTTGTGACAAGCTGGACTAACGTCTCTGCGCCTGCGGGCAGAACAGAGCGTATCGTGCACGGGATCCCTCCCTCGACGGGTTCGGAATCAACCTTGATATCCTCCGGATAAATGGCGAGGACTACCTTGCCTGCATACGATGGACGAGAAGCAAACTGCATCGCCCCCAGCTTCGAATCGACATGCAAGCTGCCAGCTTGATACGTACTTTCAGCCTCTATGAAATTTAGCATGGGATTCCCTATAAAATCGGCAACTCGCAGTTCAGCCGGATACCGGTAAATCCGATGAGGCTCGTCTACCTGAACCAAAGCTCCCTCGAAAAACACGGCAATTTTCGTAGACATCGTCAAAGCCTCTACTTGATCATGCGTTACATACACGATTGTCGTGTTCAGCTCTTCATGCAGCCGTTTTAACTCGGCTCTCATTTCCATTCTCAACTTAGCATCGAGATTCGATAGTGGTTCATCCAGTAGCAGAATACCCGGCTCGGTCACAATCGCCCTCGCAATCGCCACTCTCTGCTGCTGGCCGCCGGATAGCTCGGAGGGATACCGATCAAGCAGATGAAAGATTTTCAGCTTGTCCAGCGCCTTCTCAACTCGGTTCCTGACGGCGGCCTTCGGGATCTTGTGCAGCTTAAGCCCGAAGGCCACATTCTCATAAACGGTCATATGAGGCCACAATGCATAGTTCTGAAAGACAAGATTGAGTCCCCGCTTCGACGCATGAACATAATGATGGGCGCTGCAATCGACGACGGTTCGATCGCCGATGGTGATGATCCCCGACTGCGGATTCTCAAGCCCGCTAATCAGGCGTAACGTAGTCGTTTTCCCGCAACCGGAAGGACCGAGCAAGGTCATAAAGTCCCCTTCCTCAATGACGAGGTCCAGGTTGTTCAGAATAGTTTGATTGTTAATGGACTTATGAATTTGTTTTAATTCGATTCTACTCATCTTAACCCCCTATTCCCTTCGTCATATCGGCTTTGAACCATTTGACCGCCATGAAGTAAAACCCTAAGATGATTGCAATAATCAACAACACACTGGCAGCCGAATATTGCGGATAGCCTTTCTCCGCATAGCTGAACGTTAACGTGGTCAACGTGCTTGTCTTTGGCGTGATTAACATAATAATCAATTCCAATTCCTTCATGGTGCCGATAAAAGAGATTAGGAATACGCTAACTAAGCTCTTGCGGCTGATCGGGATAATGATTTTTCTAAATCGTTGAAACCAGGATGCCCCCTGAATGGTTGCCGCCTCTTCCAGCTCCCCGCTGATCTGGAGCATGGCGCTAGTTCCGGCTCGTGTAGCGAAAGGCAATTCATTCACTACGCTGATCAGTACTACGATGCTCAAGGTTCCATATAGAGCCGGAATGGGTGGATGCGGTTTTGCGAACATGACCAGGAAGATGGATGCGAGTGAGATCCCCGGGATCAGATACGGCAGGAATGACAATTGCTCAATGACTCTAGTTAGCCATAATGTTCTTCTTCTGGCGATGACATACCCTAGCAACAAGCCAATCAAGCCGGCGAAACAGGCCGTAATCAAGGAAACCTCTAAGGAATTGGCAAGTGCCTTCCAGATCTGGTCGCTTCTCAGAATCCCCGCCAATCCGTTGGCCAACTGCGGCGTCGCCTCGCCAATCCAGTAGTGCAGCGTCAGATTCGACACGCTGTAATTCCCATTCTCCTGCATGAACGATTGCCAGATTAACAAGAAGAGCGGAATTACGCCACTGATCAGCAAGAAGAGGAATACGCCGATGGCAGCTGGTACTCTCCAGCGACCAAGCTCGGTGAGCGTCTTTCTGGCATCTTTTCCTCCTATCGTTGCATAACTCTTTCTTCTGCCGATTAATCTCTGGTTGATATAAATCATTAAGGAGGAGATTACGATAAGAATAAGGCTAAGTACGTAGGCCGTGGACGGAATTCGGCTGTTCATGCTGTTGTAGAGCATCGTCGAAAGCGTGTAAAATTTGGTAGGAAGCCCGAGAAGAGCAGCTGTGCCGAAATTACCCATGCTGGAAGTAAAGGTTAGCAGCAGTCCCGATAGTATGGCGGGCGCAACCAAAGGCATCACGATTCTCCGCAAAATGGCGGATCGGGTCGCCCCGAACAACTCCGCCGCTTCTTCCATATTGACGTTGATCGAACTGAAGGCAACCGCCAGCAGCAAATAGAAATACATATAGCCGTGCTCGGTCAACACGATGGAGATCGGCAAGAATCCATAAGAGATGCTATCAGGAGGCGCTTTACCCGTCAGGTACTCCAGAATGCCCGGACTTCCGCCAATTCGATCATTCTTGAACATAATGATCCATGCAAAGCCTTTAATCCAAGAAGGGATAATGTAAGGAATAATCAATAAAGAAGCGATGAGTTTCTTGCAGGGAAGATCGGTACGAACAACGAGCCATGCTAGCACCCCCCCAATCAGGAGGGACAGGATCGACACCGTAATTGCAATGCTGGACGAATGTAGTAAAGGTTTGTATAAGACGGACGCGCTAATATCGCTGTGCAAGACATGCATCCAATGGTAAATTGTCCAGTTGCCGGCAACCGAATGCGGATTTTGCCGAAGATCTTCCGGATGCCATTGCAACGTATAGGAAATGATTTCCCATAACGGATACGCAATGGTGTACGACAGAAAGCCTAGCGCTATGATCCCGATGACATATACGGGGTTAGTCAAAATCATGCTCATATAGTTCAAAAAAGCCCGCATTCTGCCCATAACTGTTCCTTCCCACACCCATCTTTTTTGTTGATAGTATGACTATAAGCAAGCAGTGTTAACCGAGTGTTAGAACCAGGTTAAGGACATGTAAATTTTATTACATAAAATTATATTATGTAATAAAATTATCATTTTCTGTATATTTTCAATCCATCATGCCTTATAATAGGGTTGTTGCTTGGATTACGAAGGGGAGAGGAAATGCCATTGCCGAACACATTTGACTGGGAAGTTAGCAAGTTGTCGCCAACTCAAAAAAACATAGCGGATTTCATTGAAAGAAATGCCAGCCAACTGCCTTACTTGACGGAAAACGATATTGCCCGAGGGGTCGGGACTAGCATCGCGTCCGTCTCTCGTTTCTGGCAATCGGTCGGCTCCGCTAACCTAAAAGAGTTTAAGAGCAAACATCGGGAGCTGCATACCGTTACACCCGCTATAAAAATGAAAAATAGTATCAACAAATTATCGTCGGAAGATATAGTCGGGGATATGCTGGGACTGACAGCCGACTATTTGCAAGAAACATCGCTCAATTTGGTTCGTGAAGAATTCAACAAGGCTGTTGACGTCTTGGCTCAAGGAAGAAAAACATATATATTCGCTCCTGGCCCCGCAGAAGGCCTGGGACAGTTATTGCATTTTCGATTGAACCGTCTGGGGATTCCGAGCGAAACGATCGAAAAAAGTGGAGCTCAATTATTCGAATCTATCCTTCAGTTAAACGAGCAAGATGTCATCGTCATCTTCGGTTTCTTCTCTCTCATTGCCGAGATTAAGGTTATTCTGGATTATGCCTCTGAGTTGAAGTGTACAACCATCGTCATTACGGACCGCCTGGTCTCCGATCTCAATGCTCAAGCCAGCATCTTGCTCTACGCTTATCGCGGGCAGATCGGAGATTTCCATCCGATGGTAGCGCCAACCGCCGTGGTTGAGAGCCTCGCGCTTGCTGTCGGGCAACATATCGAGACACAAGCGTTAACGCATCTGAATCGTCTCCAATCCTTGCGTCACCGTTATTCGAATTATATTCCGTATTAACTAAACAAAAGTGCACCCGTTAACCGGGTGCACTTTCGATATAAGGATTGGACCGATTTTATCCTTTATCCATTCAACTCAGAAAGTTTCCATAGTGCCATTGTTTTAATTGTCGTTGTTTCTTCTATGACTACAATGGGTTCGCAGAAATTAAACGGTTCCAGACAAAAATTTAAAGGCCTCCAATCGCCAGTATGAATATCTTTATTTTCTTTCACTATCGGGAAGTAAGTCGTTAATACATATTTACTACCGCTTTTTTTAAAATTTGCTATAGCCAATTTGATCTGATTGTAAGTCAAATGAACAAGGCAATCACGGCAAATGACCAAATCCGCAGCTGGAAGCTCGTCTTCGACAATATTTTTAACCATAAAACGAACATGCTCATTGGCATATTTAGCACTATTGTTTTGAATTAATTCATCTACAATATCAACCCCTGTGTAGGAGATGTTAGTTTTCGGGACATGCTGCATCCAGTGAAAATCACCGCAAGGAGCATCCAAGATAGATGTAATTTTAAACATATCAAAAAGCGATGGCAGTTTTTCCATTAGCCTTTTTGATTCAAACAAAGATGAACCAGGTCCAGAAACAGACTCTGTCCCTCCCCATAGATTATATTTGTAAATTTCAGAGAAAATTTCCTTCATCATCTATTCCTCCTTCCATTGCTTAAGTCATATTATGTATTTCTCGTGTAAAATGCGTAGACTCTATTAAGCTATGATTGATATCATGGACACGCTAGATTATAATACAAGCTTGGAATGTTACATTAGAAAAAAGGAAATGATGACATGCTTACAAATAGCCCCGAATATTGGATTTCTAAACTTGAACTCGAAGCCCATCCCGAGGGCGGTTATTATAAACGAACTTTTCAAGCAGAAGAAAAGATTACGGATCAAGAGTTGTCCGCCCGATTCAATGGTTCAAGATTGCTTTATACTAGTATCTACTTTCTCCTGCAATCCCATGATGTCTCGCATTTCCATCGGTTGAAGTCGGATGAGTTATGGTATTTTCACGCCGGAAGCCCATTAACTATTCATGTTATTCACGAGAATGGCACCTATGAGGAAGTTAAACTAGGCCTTCATTTAGAAAATGGAGAAACTCCACAATATCTAGTGCCCAAAAACTGTATTTTCGGATCCTCTGTCATGGAAAAAAATACGTTTTCGCTTGTGGGATGCATGGTTGCGCCTGGATTCGACTTTCAGGATTTTGAACTATTTTCGCAGGAAGAGTTACTTAAGCAATACCCGCAACATGAAGAAGTCATCAAAAAGTTAGCCTATGAACTGCTTCCTGTCTAAAGGAAGACGAATATAACACGTCGATATGACGTGTTTTTATTTTTGGCGATATTTGTTGTAGAATGACAGTATCAAATAAGACCTTTGGGGAATAGCTATCCGATTGGAGAAAATCATGATCTATCAAAATCTAGAAGAATGCCTCATTGATTTAGAGAATAACGGACATTTGGTCCGCATTCATGAAGAAGTTGATCCTGAGCTAGAGATGGCAGCCATCCATATGAAGGTTCATGCAGCTGGCGGCCCGGCCTTATTATTCGAGAATGTAAAAGGTTCGAAGTTTCGCGCGGTATCCAACCTTTTTGGCACTGTTGAGCGCAGCAAATTTATTTTTCGGGATACGTGGGAAGGCGTACAAAAGGTAATCTCTTTGCGGAGCGATCCTATGAAGGCAATGAAAAGCCCCCTGAAACATTTCGGAACGGGGCTAGCTGCATGGAAAGCACTGCCGCTCCAAGTAATTGGCGGACTGCCGGCTACTTTTGAAGAAGTCAGCATAGCTGATCTCCCTCTCATTAAACACTGGCCAGATGATGGTGGTGCCTTCGTCACTTTGCCTCAGGTATATTCAGAAGATCCGGAGAAGCCGGGAATCATGAATTCCAATCTGGGGATGTATCGGATTCAACTGAGCGGAAACGAGTATGAATTGAATAAGGAGATCGGCCTGCATTATCAAATTCATCGCGGCATCGGCGTGCACCAAGATAAGGCAACTAAACAGGGACTCCCTCTCAAAGTAAGCATCTTTATTGGCGGGCCGCCGGCACACACGTTGTCAGCGGTGATGCCTTTGCCGGAAGGCATGAGTGAGATTACTTTTGCTGGCTTGCTTTCTGGGCGCCGTTTCCGTTATAGCTATATCGATGGATACTGCGTTAGCCATGATGCTGATTTCGTTATTACCGGGGAAATATATCCTGGCGAAACCAAGCCGGAAGGTCCTTTCGGCGATCATTTGGGCTATTACAGCCTGACGCATCCTTTTCCTCTCATGAGAGTTCATAAAGTTTACGCCAAGAGTAATGCCGTCTTTCCATTTACAGTCGTTGGCAGACCGCCGCAAGAGGATACGGCATTCGGTGCCTTAATTCATGAATTAACCGGGGACGCGATCAAGCAAGAAATTCCTGGTGTCAAAGAAGTTCATGCCGTCGATGCCGCCGGGGTGCATCCTTTGCTCTTTGCGATCGGCAGTGAGCGGTACACGCCTTATCAACAAGTAAAACAACCGGCTGAGCTGCTCACAATAGCCAATCGAATTTTAGGAACTGGACAAGTGAGCTTAGCCAAGTATTTATTCATTACGGCACAAGAGAGCGAGCCTCTGGATTCTCATGATGTTGAGCATTTTTTAACTTACATTTTAGCTAGAATGGATCTTCATCGCGACCTTCATTTCCAGACAAATACGACTATCGACACGCTCGATTACTCAGGTACTGGGCTAAATACCGGAAGTAAGGTTGTTTTTGCAGCAGTTGGGGATATAAAAAGAGATTTGTGCGCAGAGGTGCCTGATATTTTCACTGACATAAAGGGAATTGAGCATGCTCATTTGGTCATGCCGGGAATCGTTGCGATTCAGGCTTCTGAATTTAAAAGTTACAGCGATACGCAATTGGAAATGAGAGATTTATGCGAAGCCATCGGGGCAAAAGGCCCGCTCCCAACTTGTCCGTTGATTATCGTTTGTGACGACAGCCCATTTATGAGTGCGTCCATTGACAATTTCGTTTGGGGCACATTTACACGCAGCAACCCCTCCCATGATATATATGGGGTGAACAGTTATTATGAGAATAAGCACTGGGCTTGCGATAATATCGTGATTGATGCCCGCATCAAACCTCACCAAGCACCTCCATTAATCCCAGACCGGACGGTTGAGACAAACATCATGCGATTCTTCACCGATGGCGCCAGTTTGAGCGGCTTACACAAGTAAGATTGGACTTCTGCCACAGCAAAAAGCAGCATCACGACCAATGAGGTTGTGGTGCTGTTTATCAAAGCGCTGCAATGACGGCGCAGAACGGTGGTTACAGATCCATGTCTATGACACTTTTATCCACTAAACTGCATATCCCTCCTCTGCGGCCTAAAATGGTTTTTCGCACCCGCCTGGTTGAAAGGCTGAATGCAGGTCTGCACCGCAAACTGACCCTCCTCTCTGCGTCTGCTGGGTTTGGTAAAACCCTGCTGGTCAGCGAATGGTTGGCAAGTTGCAAGCAGCCAGCAGCCTGGGTATCGATCGATGAGAGCGATAACGATTGCGCACGTTTCCTAACTTACCTCTCGGCAGCCCTTCAGAGCATTGGAGCGAAGATTGGGGAAGGCTTGTTTGATGCACTCCAAACCCCTTATCCACCGCCTGTAGAGTCAATCCTAACCGTGCTGCTTAATGAACTTAACAGCATTCCGCACCCATTCATCCTCGTACTTGACGACTACCATATGATTGATGCTGAACCGGTACACGATGCCCTGACCTTTCTGCTCGAGCACCTGCCGCCACAGATGCATCTAATTATCACCACACGGGAAGATCCGTCCCTTCCGCTAGCTCGGCTGAGAGTGCGCGGACAATTGACGGAACTGCGCGCTGCTGACTTGCGTTTCACGTATTCGGAAGCTGCTGAATTCCTCAACCAGACGATGGGGTTGAACCTCTCAGAGGGCAATGTTGCCTTGCTGGAATCGCGCACAGAAGGCTGGATAGCCGGCCTACAATTAGCAGCGCTTTCCATGGAGGGGCTTCATGACACCACTGGCTTCATCAAGTCTTTCACCGGCAGCCACCGCTTCGTGTTGGACTATTTGGTTGAAGAGGTGCTGCACAAACAAACCGAGAGCATTCAGACTTTCTTGCTGCACACTTCGGTTCTCGACCGCTTGTGCGCACCACTTTGTGATGCCGTAATGCGCTTCACTTCCTCACCCGCCAGTCAAGAAACTTTGAAAATGCTCGAGCAATCCAACCTTTTCATCATCCCGTTGGACAACGAGCGGCGTTGGTTCCGTTATCATCATCTCTTTGCTGATTTACTGCGGAAGAGACTGCAACAGAGTACCGCATTCACCCGATCGGCAGGAGAAGTTACCGAAGCCGAACTGCACCTTCGTGCCAGCGAGTGGTACGAGGAAAATGGCCTGGAGCTTGAAGCATTTCACCATGCTGCTGCCGCGAAGCATGTAGATCGAGCTGCTCGTTTAATGGAAGGCAACGGAATCCCCCTGCATTTTCGCGGTATGATGACCCCTGTATTAAACTGGCTAGCCTCATTGCCAACGACTGTGTTGGAAGCTAGGCCTTCTTTGTTGGTCATGTATGCCTTGGCTTTAGTATTTACCGGACAAAATAGCAGCGTAGAACAAAAAATACAAACGGCTGAAAAAGCACTAAAAAAAGTCGAAGCAGACGACAAGTCGCGTGACCTTGCAGGACAAATCGCCTCCATAAGGGCTATGTTGGCTATCCCCCAATATCAAAGCGACATCATCTTCACCCAGTCACGCCGCGCTTTGGAGTTACTGCACCCTGATAACTTGCTGGTCCGTGCTGCCGCTGCCTGGACGCTGGGTTTTGCTTATCAGCTTCAAGGAGACCGTCCCGCAGCAAGCCGGGCGTATAGGGAAGTCATTTCTTTCGGTCAATCGACTCCATCGATCATGATCACTATCGCAGCTACAACAGGCCTCGGCAGCATACAAGAAGCAGATTGCCAGCTATTACTGGCAGCCGAGTCTTACGAGCGAGTGGTCCAGTTAGCAGGCGATCCTCCTCTCCCGGCGGCTTGCGAAGCACACCTAGGGCTGGCTCGCATTTACTACGAATGGAACGAGCTCAATGCCGCTGAACGGCACGGACAACAATGCATGCCATTAGCGATGCAGGTAGAAAGCGTTGACACTTACGCTCTCTGTGAATTGTTTTTCACCCGGCTCAAACTTGCCCGAGGGGATGTGGCTGGTGCTGCCGCTAATTTAGCTAAAGCTGATCAGTTCATCCGCGAGCATAACTTCGTATCTCGGATGCCTGAAATTGCTGCTGCACAAGTGCTTATGCTGCTGCATCAGGGCAATCTGGCGGCAGCGGCCCGGCTGGCTCATTCACAAGAGCTCCCCATCAGCCAAGCTCGGGTACATTTGGCTCTAGGCGATGCGCCAGCCGCACTGGCCTTGTTGGAGCCGTTACGTCGGCTCACCGAAGAAAATGGCTCGCTAGATGAACGGCTTAAGGTAATGGCCCTGCAAGTAGCCGCTCTACATGCTTATGGTGACAAGCAACGTGCAGCGGAGCTGCTTGTTGAAGTGCTTAAGCTGGCAGAGCCGGGAGGCTACTTCCGACTTTTTGTTGACGAAAGCATTCCTATCGCGGAGCTGGTCTCCGAAGCAGATGGGATCAGGCAAGACTATCTGAGCAAACTGCTAGCTTCATCTGAAATTGTGGAACAGCTTGAGACTGACAATTTCTATTCGCTCCCTGCTCAACCTGCACAGAACCTTATCGAACCCTTAAGTGTACGCGAGTTAAAAGTGCTCGAGCTCATTGCAATGGGACTCTCGAACCGTGAAATTAGCGAGCGCCTTTTCGTCGCTTTGACGACAGTAAAAGGTCACAATCAACGGATATTTGACAAACTCCAAGTCAAAAGGCGCACCGAAGCGATTGCCCGCGCCCGCGAGTTAGGTTTGATATAGCCCAAAACTTCCTTTAGCCAACGATAATACCTCAAAACAATACTTTAGTATCTACACAGGGATACCTGCTTGTAGCTATATTGTTCTTAGATTAGCAAGCGGCATATCTCGTTTATGATGGGATGACCGAATCTGCGTAATCTTGGAGGAGTGCTTATGAAAGCAATCATAACTACAAAATACGGATCACCCGATGTGCTTCGGCTTAGAGAGGTTGAAAAGCCTATTCCGAAGGAGCATGACATATTGATCAAAATAAATGCGACGGTCGTCACGCCAGCAGACTGCGCTTTTCGAAAAGCCGACCCTTTCCTGACAAGGTTGTTCAGCGGTTTGACCAAACCTGCATGCATACCAGGATTTGAGCTAGCCGGGGAAATTGAGGAAGTTGGCAACGGGGTAACGCTTTTTAAAAAAGGTGATCAAGTATTTGGAACTTCCGGCACGGGTTTCGGCGCTCATGCTGAATATAAATGCTTGCCGGAAACCGGCGTAGTCATCACTAAACCCACTAATATGACCTATGCAGATGCCGTCGCTGTCTGTGATGGAGGCTTAACAGCCTTGTCTTTCCTTAGAGATATTGGCAAAATCCAAAGTGGACAACAAATCCTTATCAATGGCGCTTCTGGTGCGGTAGGTGCCTACGGGGTGCAGCTTGCCAAGTACTATGGAGCGGAAGTTACTGGGGTATGCAGTGAAGCTAATGTGAATTTAGTCAAATCGCTAGGTGCCGACCATGTCATTGATTATACAAAAAGCGACTTTTCTAAAACCCGTAACACCTACGATATTATTTTTGACGCTGTGGGTAAAAGCTCATTTACACGCTGCCAAAGCTCGCTGAAGCAAAATGGTATCTATCTTTCGGCGGTCCCTTCGCTCGCTATCCTGCTCCAGATGGTATGGACATCGAAGTTCGGTACCAAAAAAGCCTACTTTGCAGCCACTGGACTCAAGCAAAAGAAAGAAAATCTCACTTTTCTCAAAGAACTGGCTGAAGCTGGGAAAATAAAATCCGTCATAGACAGGCGATATCCCTTGGAACAAATCGCCGAGGCTCACCGCTATGTGGATACCGGGCATAAAAAAGGCAATGTCGTCATCACAGTTGGATAAAGCGAATCCAAACTAGAAAACCTAACCTGAAATGAGATTCATGTCAGGAGCGAACATTTATGGAAAAGCTGAATAACTGGATTGGGGCCATTAGCCACAATTACATTTTGATCATCATAGCGGCCGTTATTTTCTTTGGGATAAAATCTGTGATTGGCTATTTAAAGACCGAATGTAGCCCCGAAATAAAATCTATGAATCATAAAATTCCCCCTGTTCTCCCTCTAATAAATATGGTAGATTGATTGTATCATCCATTGGAGGTAAATCATTTTGAATGCAGTCACCGAGAAGCTCATAAAGCAGCATCAACACTATTTGTCTGTTAACTCCAATGAACTTAAAAACTATGATTCAATCTATGATCATATGCTTTATTACTTCACAAGCGTGCTAGGAATTGATAAGCAGCAGGCTTTGCATACCATACAAGATTTTAAATCTGATCTATCTTGCGATGTACTTAAGAATATCGTGCAATCCAAGGTAAATTTGTAGACGTTAATCGTAAGGAATTTCACCAGTGCAAAGGAGACATTGGTATGACGAAAGAATTTTGGCTCAACTTGCCGGTTAAGGACCTGCAGAAATCAAAAGAATTTTTCGCTCAACTTGGATTCACTTTTCACCCGCGGCACGAGCATAGCGAAGAACTGGCTGGTATGTTTGTCGGACATAGCCCAGTCATTATTATGTTGTTCCCAGAGTCGGCTTTCCAAGGCTTTACGAATAATGAGATCGCCGATACGACGAAAGGCACGGAGATGCTGATTTCTTTCGATGCGGAGAGCAGAGAAGAAGTGGACGCAGTGCTTGAGAAAGCAGTCAAAGCAGGTGGCACCATCTATGGCAAGCCTACGGACCAAGGCTGGATGTACGGCGGCGGGTTCATTGATTTGGACGGCCATCGTTGGAATGTGCTGTACATGGATCAGAGCACAATGCCACAGGCGTAAGCCGCCTTTGAGCTACGAAAGCCCTTGAGGTTATGCCTCGAGGGCTTTGTTTACTTTCAATGTCGTTTGTGCACAACAAGCTAGCACGATTCTTTTTACTTTACGGCAAATTCTTTGATCTTGTTAGACCGCTTTCAAGTCCTATGGCATCATTGGATTCATCCGTTGTATGATAGAAATAGATCTTCCTACTAGGAAAATACAGGAATGGTGACGACCATGAATCTTTTGCGAAGTCCCTTCAAAACGTTACGCGGAAAAATTCTTATTTCCCTGTTTGTTCTCATCATTTTACCCGTCGTTATCATCCTTTACCGCTTCTATAATTCCTCTGAACTTATTGTCCAGATGCAGCTCAATCAATCCAACCAGACCGCCGTTGCTCAAAAAGCAGACAGGATGAACGATCTAGCCGTTCGTATTATTAAAGCCTCCAGCCTAATTATCAACGATCCAGAAACAGAAAAATTTCTAAGAGAGCCCGCTGACTGGTCCGATAGCTACAGCTCTTTCATTAAATTAACTAGCTTGCAAAAAAAACTGTCTAACGTGAAAGACCTGCTGCTCGACAGCGATTCTTATTTAGGCCTCTATGACAATCGGGGCTATACGCACACCACCTGGTCGGCAGTCACCAAAACGGATATTGCCTCCTATAGCAAGGAAAGCTGGTATCAACCCACCTTGCAGCTTGGCGGCTCTCCCTACTGGTCTGTACCCTACACGCTGCGCACTGCTGCCAGCAGTCAAGACCTCGTTGTCATGACTAGACAGGTCAACGGAGATTATACGAGCAATTACGGCTTTTTTATGATTGGGGTTCCGACATCGATATTCTTCTATAACGCGCAGGAGCTGCACCAGCAACAAGAAACCGGCGTCATCTCTTTTCTGTTAGATCAGGATCATAAGCTTCTACTTGGTGACAGTACGTCGAGCCATTTTAAAGCCTCAGATTCACTCCAAACCATGCACAAAGACGTCAGCGGCATTCAGAAAATAACCTTGAACAACCAGAACTACCTCGTCAATGATGCCTATGTTCCCCAGCTTGGCTGGAGGCTAGTACAGCTGATGAATCAGAAGGATTTTGCCACACAGTTAAGCCGTGAAAAAGACAAGTCCATCGGTTGGGTCGTCGCATGGTTTTTCTTATTTGCAATCGCTTTCATTATACTGATGCTCCGTGTTACTAGTCCTTTCAAGCAGCTCGCCAAATCGATGAACAGGGTCGGAAAAGGCGAATTTAATACGATGGTCACGATTAAAGGCGAGGATGAAATTGCCGTCTTGGGGAGTAACTTCAACAAGATGGTCAGCCATTTGCAGCATTTGATTGCCAACTTGTACGATGAGCAGCAGCGCAAACAGAAGGCGCAATTTCAGGCACTTCAGGCGCAAATTAATCCTCATTTTCTGCTGAATACACTTAATTCCATTAAATGGATGGCCATTCTATCGGGGGCAGAACACGTCAGCGAAATGATTACGAAGCTTGGCAAGCTGCTGGGCTTCACCATGCGCAATGAACAGGAATTCGTGACGCTCCGAGAAGAACTCGACTACATTCAGGTCTACCTCTCCCTACAAGAAATTCGCTATCATGATCAAATCAAGTTCTCTTTCGATATTCCAGAGTCGCTGCTGGATTGTGAAATGTTGAAGTTCACGCTGCAACCAGCAGTCGAAAATAGCATTATACACGGCAACCGCTTCCCGTTAATGATTGAGCTCCAGGCTACGGAAGTCGCCGGCAAGCTGCACATCCTCCTGCAGGATAACGGTGTCGGCATGAGCTTGGAGAAAATCCAACAAGTTGAAACCGAACTGAATCAACCCCACGTCAAATTCAGCGGAATCGGCATTCGGAATGTGAATGAACGAATTAAGCTGCATTTCGGCTCACAATACGGCATACACATCGCCAGCTCTCCGAGCGAAGGTGTTCGGTTGACATTGATACTGCCACTTAACAGGAGGGACCCCCAACATGCGCATTCTGATCGTAGATGATGAGATTTTGGTACGTATTGGGTTAAAAACGATTATTCCTATGGACAGCGAGGAATTCCAAGTGATTGGCGAAGCAGCCAATGGTCTCGAAGCTTTGGCGATTCTGGAGAACCATCCTTGTGAAATCGTGCTTACGGATATCCGTATGCCCGAAATGGATGGACTGGCGCTGCTCAAAATCATCCGAGAACGCTGGCCGGCCATGAAGTGCCTCATTTTATCGAATCATAGTGATTTCGCGTATGTGCAGATGGCCCTGCGGCTTGGGGCTACGGAATACATCACAAAGCTGGAAATTAGTCCTTCCGAGCTCATGCAGAAGCTGAGGGCTATTAGGGAACAGCTTCAGATCGAGAAGCAGGGGCTAACCGCCTATACAAAGTTGGAGCAAAAAGTGAACCAATACAGCAGCGAGGTGAAGGAAAAACGGCTTCGCGAGCTTGTGCTGGGGCATTCCTCCCGCAGAGAAGTCGAGCAGGAATTCATTGAGTTTCAATTGGAGCCTTTCCCTGCCCCACTTTCCGCCATTGCCATTCAAATTGAAGCTTATGATGAGTTAACGCATAACAATCGGTTTCAAAGCGATCGGCTTCTGACATACACGGTTAAGAATGTGCTTAGCGAAATTTTAAAAAAGTACGGAAACGGAGAATTGCTCGAGATTGGAGGAGGCAAATTTTGCGTGCTCATCGGCCAGTTAAACCCGGCTGTCCTGCAGGAAATGCAAAACGCCGTGCACACTTTTCTGAAGATTTCCATCTCCTGCGGTGTCTCTCCCCCAATAGAAGACCCTTATCTGCTTCAACAAGCCTATGAGAAAGCCGATTATTCGCTTAGCTATCGGTTTTATTTCGGGCGATCGTGCATCGTTTCCTATCAACAGATCCCCCCTGCTCCTCAGCGGCTGTCAGACCCTTGGGATGAAGAGGACTTATGTAAACGAATTGACGAACAGGATGAGTCGGGACTTAGACAGCGGTTGAAGGATTGGACGCAAGAGCTGCTGAGTAAAAAAGACGTACCTCCACTAATGCTGCGCGAGACGTGGCTCAGTCTGCTGCATATCTTTTCTCGCAGTCTCAAAGCAGAAGGCAACGATATTTATTCCGTAACGCTGCACGAGAATCAATACCCGTATCATGTGATACGGAACGCAGAAACGCTGCAGGATTTGGCAGACTGGTTTGTCGGTTGGATTCCCGTTTTCATGGCCTACAAACGGCAGCACGGCAAAGAAAAGCTGCGCCCTGAGATTCAAACCGTCATACGCATCATTACGGATCAGTACAATTTGCCGATGAAAGTAGCGGATTTGGCAAGCAAAGTCGGTTACACCGAAAATTATTTGAGCATTTTATTTAAAAAAGAAACAGGCAAAACCATCACGGATTACATGACCAACGTTCGGATGAAAACGGCTAGAGAGCTGCTCAAAAATCCCGATTACAAAATATTCGAAATCTCGGAGAAAATCGGCTACGCCGACCCGAATCATTTCAGCCGCAGCTTTAAGCAGCTCGAAGGTATGTATCCTACCGAATTTAGGAAATTGTATTTTGGCGGGCGAACATCATAGAATAATGCTTAACTTTGAAAGAATCGTGCGTGTCTTTTTCTGGCGGATTCCATTACGATTTAATTACCAAAAGAAAAGGGGATGAACACATGAAGAAAATCTTTGGAGTAAGTGCATCGCTCGCCCTCGCTGTAAGCGTTTTCGTAGCTGGCTGCGCAAAAACCGATGTTGCTCCTACTGCCTCCGCCACTGCAGCGCCTGCTGCAACAACGGCTGCCGCAACTCCGACGCCTGAAGCCCAAAAGCCGGTATCACTGAAGTTTTGGGGAGGCGTACCGCCAGAAAGCGGTCCGCAAGAAGCCGTCGACAATTGGAACAAAGCAAACCCGAACATTAAGGTTGAATATATCCGTTATGTGAATGATGATCCCGGTAACTTGAAGCTGGAAACCGCTTTGCTCTCCAATACCGACGCACCGGACATTTACATGAACTACGGCGATGATAAAATGACGAAGCGTCAAGCCGCCGGCATGGCAGAGCCACTCGATGATCTGATTGCCAAAGCGGGCTTTGACGTGGAAGGCATTATCGGCAGCGCCAATATCAAGAAATTTGCTGACGGCAAATATTATTATCTGCCTGCCAACAAGAACGTCGGTGCCGTGCTTTTCAATAAAAAAGCATTAGACGAAGCTGGCGAGAAGCTGCCAACCGCCTGGACATGGGATGACTTCAGCGCCCTTGCAGCGAAGCTCAATAAAGGCGAGCGCAAAGGCACAATGCTTGATCCAGCCTTGGCCACCTTCGGGGAGTTCGTCCTGCAAACCGGCAAAGCCAAAGACTCCTTCATCGCTGATGACGGCACGTCGAACTTCAACAGCCCGGCTCTGAAGAAAGGCTTGGAGCTTCAACAAAGCTTAGAGAGCAAAGGCATCATGATGAAATATTCCGAAGCCGTCGCCGGTAAAATTACGGTGCAGAACGAGCTGCTGACAGGCAAAGCGGCTATGACGCCTTCCCAAATCTATATTATCCGTTATATCAAAGATACGAAGAGCTTCCCGCATGATTTCAAAGTAGCTTTCGCTCCGTATCCGCAATTCACGGCTGGCGGCAACGTTAACCCTGGCGGCGGTATGGGCGACTACATGTCCATTAACAAAAACAGTAAAAATAAAGAAGCCTCAATGAAGTTCATTTCCTGGTACCTGCAAGAAGGCAACATGTCCATGGTTCCTGGCGGTCGTATTCCGACTAGTAAGAAAGCCGATGCCGGCAAAATTGCTTCTATCCTTATCGGTGATGCCAAAGATTTGATCGATGAAGAATCCCTGAAAGCACTGCTCGCTGGTAGTTACACATTCCCAACTGCTTACAACGTACCAGTCCCTACAGAACTGAAAGCAATCTACAAGGACGAAATGGAGAAATATTTACTTGGCGTCCAACCGATTGATAAAACGCTCGAAACCATGAAAACCCGCTCCGATACAACGATCAAAGGTGCCAAAAAATAAGTTCGTGCAGCCAAGGAAGCTGTCCCCACAAGTCATCCATTGACCTAGGGACAGCTTTTTTTGAATTTTTTGGACGCCTTCACGGAACTTCCGATTGGAGCTAGGCAACTGAGTATATGGGGCACTTGTAGGTAACGCCGATTCCTCCTGCTATTTGCTGCGATTAATCTATTTTTCCGGTAGCTAACTGGAGTTTCTGGCGCTAATTTTGCCAAATCCAGCTGATTTCCACGCCCGCCGACGATTTAGATGGAGTATATACCGCTATTTCGTTCACAGCCACTGAGCAGCGCAGATTAAAGGTAGTTTTTCCATCTAAACATTCTCAATAAAAATACAGAAACGTTCAATCTCACGCTATGTGCTTTAGGCTAGACTGTTGGTAAAGTATGCCTTATAACACATGAAACGAAAGGGTGACTCGCCCATGAGACCATTCTGGCAAACCGCGAAATTCAGGGAAAACCTCGCTGGTTACCTATTCATTTTGCCTAATTTTGTCGGGTATCTAGCCTTTATTTTATTGCCTATTCTATTCAGTCTCTATCTGGTGTTCGTGGATTGGGAATACCTTAAAGGCTTTGCCGGCATCACGTGGGTTGGCTTCGACAATTTTAAAGCGCTTCCAAGTGATCCGAAATTTCTCAAATCGCTCCAAAATAATACCGTGTTTACATTAGTCAGCGTGCCCGCCTCCATCGTAATCGGATTGTTCATGGCCGTTATTTTAAACAAGTATGTGTTTTTCAGAAATACGTTGCGGTTGCTGATCTTTTTACCTTACGTCTCCTCCCTTGTTGCCGTCTCTGTCATTTGGAGCATCATGTACCGTGCAACGAACGGACCTATCAACCAATTCCTGATATCGATCGGCATTGAACATCCGCCAGGTTGGCTATCCAGCCCCAAATCCGCGCTATTCGCCATTATTATCATGTCGGTGTGGGTCACAATCGGTTATGCCATGGTCATTTATTTGGCGGGTCTGCAAGGCATTTCTAAAGACTTGTACGAAGCAGCGGAGATTGACGGCGCCTCAAGGATTCGGCAATTTTTCCAAATCACGGTTCCCATGCTAACGCCAACGACATTTCTCATTGCCATTACGCTCATCATTTGGTCCTTCCAGGTATTCGGTCCAGTCGCAGTTATGACGCAGGGAGGTCCGATTGACTCAACGATGGTGCTGTCCTATCACATTTATCTGCTTGCTTTCCGTTTCTATAAAATGGGTTATGCGGCTGCGGTCTCATGGGTGCTGTTCACCATTATCTTCATCATCACACTCATTCAGTGGCAGAGCCAAAAGCGTTGGCAGGATCACTTCTAGATAGAAAGGAGAACGATTATGGAAACCACTTATCCGGTGCAAGCCACGAAACAGAAGACGCGTGTGAAAAGCAAGCAGCTTCCCTGGGCCATTAAAGCAATCATCACTATCGTTATAGCAGCCTTCGCGCTAATCATGATACTGCCTTACATCTGGATGATCTCTACCTCTTTTAAAATCAATGGAGAAGTATTCAAGTATCCGATTGACTGGATTCCGAAAACATGGCATTTTGAAAATTATAAGCAAGTGTGGACGGGTCCCAATCCCTTTTATCTGTTTTATTTAAACTCCATCAAAATCACTGGAATTACAGTTGCAGGCAACTTACTCACAAGTGCAATGGCCGGCTATGCCTTCGCCAAAATCCGCTTCAAAGGACGCAATTTCCTGTTCCTGCTTTATCTTTCAACGATGATGATTCCAAGCCAAGTACTCCTCCTCCCGCGCTTTATCTTGTTCGATTCTATGAAACTAATCAACACGCACTATTCGCTTATTTTGCCAGGTTTATTTACGGTATTTGGCACATTCCTGATGAGACAGTTCTTTAGCACGCTTCCAAATGAACTGCTCGAAGCCGCCCGTGTAGACGGAGCCGGGTACTGGCGCACCTTCTGGCAGATTTCTTTGCCGCTCATCAAACCAGCTATCGTCACCCTGCTCATTCTCTCGTTCACTTCCCATTGGAACGAATACGAAGGTCCGCTTATTTACCTCAGGGACAAACATCTATTTACGATTCCGCTAGGGCTAACCAGCTACGTCGAAGAGTTCGGGACCAATTATGTCCTAACCATGGCTGCTTCGGTTTCCGCTCTGCTGCCCCTTCTCATCGTCGTGATCGTCTGTCAGAAGTGGTTCGTGGAGGGCTTCGCCAGTTCAGGGTTGAAAGGTTAGAAGGGCATCGTTTGCGAAAAGGCTGCTGCCCGTTAAACTTCCCAAGGCTATCCAATCCAGTAGTTGATTGGATAGCCTTGGTTTTTTGTCTTCATTGGATGATTTCCAATGAAATCGTTGTTTTTGCGGGCTGATCGTCGTTTTCGTTGGACAGAATCCAACGAACTCAACTGAAAAGCCCTAATAAACACCGTAAATAGCTGGCTGCGTTGGATTCCGTCCAATGAGAAGGCAGTTTCAACGACCAAAACCCTACTTTCATTGGAATCCATCCAATGAGTTCACCAGTGCACTTCACTACACTACACTACCTCTACCCCACCCCTACCTCTCCCCCTCCCCCTTCCTCTACCTCTACCTCTACCTCTACCTCTACCTCTACCTCTACCTCTACCCCTCCCCCTCCCTCTACCTCTACCTCTCCCTCTACCTCTCCCCCTACCTCTACCTCTACCTCTACCTCTACCTCTACCTCTACCTCTACCTCTACCTCTACCTCTACCCCTACCTCTCCCCCTACCCCTCCCTCTACCTCTACCTCTACCTCTACCTCTCCCCCTACCCCTCCCTCTACCTCTACCTCTACCTCTACCTCTACCTCTACCTCTACCTCTACCTCTACCTCTACCTCTACCTCTACCTCCAGCAACCTCACCAGCATCCCAGGGTTAGCCTCTTTATTACCCATACACCCGAACTTCCACCACTTCCGCACTCGGGCTCCCGTTCGTCGACTCGACGATTAGCCGCAATCGCGTTGCAGAAACGCTGCTTGCCAACTCGTGTCTGCGTGTCCTTTTCCGATTATTCACCTCACGCTGCAGAACGACCCACATCCCATCCACATTAGCCTCAATCCGGTAATCTTTCACTAATTCCGGCATGACGTCAAAGGACGTTCTAAACGCGTGCAGATTGATCAAATCTTGATTCACATTATCATTAAAAGTGACCTGCACCCGTCTGATCTCTTTCGGCTCCGCCCACTCCAGCTCAAGCCACTCTTCTCTGCCTGCTGCCATGAGCTCCGACATCCACAAGTGCGGCGTGCCATAAGGACGCAGATAGCCGTCCGTCACGTTCTCCGCCGAGTAGGCGCTTGTCGCTTCAGAAGCTCGGAAGCAGATCGGCTTGCGGTCTAAGCCGCCTTTCATGCTCCACAGCACAACAGGCTGCTCCGGCTGGTGATCTTCGAGCTTCGGATCAACGATCGGTTTCGCTCCCTTTACCAAAGCGATCGTCCCTGTTCTTGGCTCATTCGCATGGTACACCGTTACGTCCTCGTTCGCTTTTACAATGACAAAAGCGTTCTGCGCCACCTCCGGCTCCCAGTGAAGATCAAATCCAACCCACTGCCGCTCCCCGGCCTCTATACGGGCTGATGCTGCAGTAATCAAGCTCTTCGGCACATAGTTCTCGGCGCGTCCAGTATTCCACAGCTCCACGGTAATCGTCGTTGCCTCCGAGACGTCTGCCAGAAGCTCAAAGCCCCGCAGCACCGGAGCTACTGGGAACAACACGGCCACGTCCGTGCGCAAGCGCCTAGGCTCCACAGGCTGCTCCACGCTTACCTTGTTTAACGTGCTCGACGCCGTTACCTTCGCCTGGCGGGCCAGATCCGCCTCATCTTCGCTGCGCAGACCGATGATTGAAGCATCCTGACGCAGCAGGGTCTGCTGCAGCTCCTTCAGATGCTTCTGATGCAGCTCGCGCGGCATCACCTGTTTTTGCACGCACAGGGCTGCGCCCGTACCTGCCGCCTCTCCAATGACGGCGCAGGTTGCCATGACCCGCGTCGTGCCGAACGCAACATGTGAAGCGCTGATATTGCGTCCCGCCATCAGCATGTTGCTGACGTTCACCGAATACAGCGAACGGAACGGGATATGGTAGATGCCATCGGCATGCAAGTGCTTAGATCCGCTCTCCGTAGCGTACATCCCTTGCGATGGGTGCAAATCAATGGACCATCCGCCGAAAGCGATGCGATCTTCAAAAGGCGTCTGCTCCATAATATCGTTTTGACCCAGCACATAATCGCCGACAAAACGCCGGTATTCCCTTTTTCCGGGTAATGCGCCGACCCACTCTAGCGTCATTTGCTGCGCTTCAAAGCTGCCGGAGTTTTTAATATAATCCCAAATTCCGTATATGACCGACCATAACTCGTCACGGATCTTTTCATTCTCATGCACCGTGTCCAGCTCGCCGCCCCACTCAATCCACCAATAGTGACAGCCCGAATCTCCGCTGCGAATGACCCTTTTGATCGGAATTGATGTCTTCGTAATATCCTTCGCAAAGCTCGGAGGGTTGAATTTAACCGGATGGCCCGCATCTTTCGTATAAAATAAAATTGTGCTGCCCAGTGTGATGCCGTCCGCCACTTCAGGCGCCCAGTCCTCGCCGTACTCCTGTCTCGCTTCGCGTCCAATCCTATATTTCGCGCCAGCTAGAAACCCGATGAGTCCATCCCCTGTGCAATCCAGAAACACTTCGCTTTCGAAACGAATTCTTCGCTCAGAACCCATCATCCAACCTGTGACGCTGCGGATCATCCGATTCTCCTCATCGCCATCGGCCTCCACTTCATGAACGTCCGTGTTGAGAAAAAGCTGAATACGGCTCTCTGCGCGCACCGCTTCGAGTACTGTCAAATCCCACAAATACGGATTGCCATCCATATTCTGAAATTGGTTCTCGACGAACAGCTCCCCCATAATGCCCGTTTCACGCGCATAGCGGTTGACCCCGTGCCCTGTCGCGCCGCAGACCCAAACACGCACCTCGCTGGAGGAATTCCCCCCTAACATAGGTCGATTCTGAACGAGTGCTACCGTTTGCCCAAGTCTTGCCGCTGCAATCGCTGCACACACACCGGATAAACCGCCGCCGATAACGGAAATATCCGTTTTTACCAGTTCCTCTTTCATATGCATTTCCCCCTCCACGCACGCTTATATCTTCATTTTAATTCATCGTAAGCGCTTTACTCCATGCACGTATTCAACATAAATATATACAAAATTTCACACCCATCTATCTTTACTTCCACGGTTTATATATGCTAGTCATGTGGGACAAATTGGCAGAAGCGGGGGTGGCAAATCGTGCGAATACGCGATGTAACGACCACGAAACCGGAAGTGATTAGCCATGTATACTGGAGGGAGAAAGCCGCCTTTCAACTGCAAGAGGACGTGAACGACATTTGGGTGATATTTGCTGTGGAAGAGGGCAGCTTCACCTACAAAATCGGTCCGCAGGAAGGCACCGCCTCTTTCGGTGATCTCGTGTTTTGTCCGCCTGGGTTTGCTTTTCGGAGAGAAGTCATCCACCCGTTGTCCTTTCACGTCATTTTGCTGCGTTGGGTCAATGAAGAGAAGCGTGCCTTACTTACTGAAGACGGCATCCCTGCCGGTAAAATAGCCGTCTATGATTTACATCGACTCACATCCACCTACACTTATTTGCGAAAGTGGGCAGAGCTTAGCTCCGATGCTTCCACCTCTCTGCGTCATCATTTTGTGACGGATATCTGGATGCAGGTTGTGGAAGAATGGCATACAGGCTCGCGCGTACCTTCCGGTGTAAAGGACAGTCTTGTGCAGAAAGCCATGGACTATATGCTAGAGCATGCAGCGTCCTCGTTCAATTTGAAACGGCTCGCCATGGAGCTAGGGCTTACGCAGGTGCAGTTTACGCGGAGATTCAAAAAATCGACCGGCATAGCGCCGCTTGATTACCTAACCTCTCTGAGATTGCAGAAGGTACAGAAATTATTGCTCGATAGCAACTTGACGCTGCAGCAAATTGCGGGACAATGCGGATTCGAGAATGAATTCTATTTGAGCCGTGTGTTTAAAAAGCACATGCGAATGACCCCCTCGCATTACCGGAAGCTGCACCTTTTATGAACCCTTTTAAGAGGAAACAATGGAAGTAAATAGAGAGGTGTGATCTCATTGAACGTTCTTCTTTTCGGAGCAACCGGCATGGTAGGGCAATCTGTGCTGCGGGAATGTCTCCTTGATACACGGATCAAGAGTGTAGTAACACTAGGTCGAAATGCAACCGGCCAACGTCACCCGAAACTGCACGAGCTCGTACATGCGAACTTGCTGGATCTGTCGGCGCTGGAGGGTGAACTCTCCGGGTTTGATGGTTGCTTTTTCTGCCTTGGCGTCTCTTCAGCGGGAATGAGCGAGGAGAAATATACGGCGGTAACGTACGATCTAACCATGAGTGTAGCAAAGACTTTGGCGAAGTTGAACCCCAACATGACATTTATCTATGTGACTGGCGCCGGTACAGATAGCTCAGAGCGAGGGCGCAGCATGTGGGCGCGTGTCAAAGGCAAAACAGAAAATGACCTGCTCAAGCTGCCTTTTAAAGCGGCGTATATGTTCCGGCCTGGAGGCATTCTACCCCTGCATGGCGTTAGATCCAAAACAAAGCTATATCAGGCGATTTATACCCTTATGAAGCCTTTTTACCCGATGCTTGAAAAATGGTTCCCGAATTCGGTCACGACCTCGGAGAAGGTCGGCCGCTCCATGATTCAAGTTGCTATCCACGGCTATCCCAAGTCGATCATTGAGAGCAGTGATATTAATCGCTACTAACTTCCCTAACCAACTGAAAAAGGACTCCTCGCGGAGTCCTCTTCGGACGGTGACAAATTGATGGTACTTTTGCCTTGAACCCTACTACGCTCGGTAACTACCTCATCACATTCCTGCAGTTTATGACTACATTAATGGCCTGCGGCACATCTCCTCGCTTTACGGTAGATTCAACAACAACTTCCCTGGTATTTCGTCTACATGAAATGCGACACAACACCTCTCTAAATCACCGTCGAGAATAGTATGTCCGATCTGAATTGTCTTATTCAAAGCACCTCTAAATGATTGACGAATTTATTTGCTAAGAATATAATTGCTATAGCAAGTAATTTTTGAAATGAGGTTTTGTGCTATGCAGCTGGATCATTCCTTGGGGTTTATATTGAATCATGCCGGGCGCCGAATGACACAGCTTTTAAGCTCGCAATTTCAGCCTTATGATATGACGACAGAACAGTGGGTCGTGCTTCATCGTCTGGCGTGCGAGGATGGTATTACACAGAAGCTTCTCGCTATTCGCGCGGAAAAAGATCAAACGAATATCACCCGAATCCTCGACCAATTGGAGCGCAAAGGCATGATTGAACGCCGCGCTAATGAGCAGGATCGAAGGTCCTTTCTAACGTTCATTACGGAACAGGGAAGAGCTATGAATGCCATCCTCACCCCGATAGAGCAAAAGGTCATCGCCTCGCTAGTCAGCAGCTTCACAGAGGAACAGGCTTCCCTACTCAAGGCGCTCCTTATTCAAATCACCCAAGAAGCCAACGCACGGATCAAGGAAGTGGAGGAATCACAGTGAATACCGATCAGAAATTGTGGAATCGCGACTTTGTTGCTGTATGTCTCAGCAGCTTTTTTTTATTCATGACCTTTTATATTCTAGCCGTAACTCTGCCTATCTTTGTCACAGATACCTTGCATGCAAGGCAGCAGCAAATCGGTCTGGTCATGACTGTCTTTATTATATCAACCGTTATTTTACGGCCGTTAACCGGTAAATGGATGGACGAATGGAATCGGAAGAAGATTATCTCCTTCTCACTTGCCCTCTTTATGATTTGCACCGCGATGTATCCCTTTATTCATCAGTATGGTGTATTGCTTGGCCTTCGGTTTCTTCATGGCATAGGCTTTGGGATGGCAACCACAGCCGCAGGGGCTGTAGCTATTGATCTCGTGCCAGAGCGCCGCAAAGGAGAAGGCATCGGATATTTCAGTCTTTTCATGAGCTTGGCAATGGTTGTCGGACCGTTCCTCGGTTTAACGATTATGCAATCTAACAATAATGCGCTGCTGTTTGGCGTATGTATCGTATTCTCCGTGCTCTCCCTTATGTTCGGGTTATCCCTCCGCATCCCGCAGCGCGTCGTACACGCGTCTATGAAACCGGAAAAGGGCTGGAGAAAATTCATCGAGCCGCGCGCTATTCCCATTTCCTTGACGGGTAGTGTACTCGCTTTCTCCTATGGCGCCATTACAACCTTTCTGTCCGTTTACGCAAAAGCGAACGGGTTGGAGAAATATGCGAGCTACTTCTTCATGGTGTTCGCATTAATGATTGTCATTTCCAGACCGTTTACCGGCAAATGGTTCGATCGCTCAGGACCTAACGGCTTAGTTTATCCTGGCGTTATTTTATTCACTCTGGGGATGATTGCCCTCAGTCTGATATCTTCCCCCGTTCCATTTCTTGTCGCCGGCGGACTGCTGGGACTAGGCTTCGGCGCGATGCTCCCTAGCTTCCAAACCATCGCCATCCAAGCCGCGCCTGCCCACCGAAGAGGACTAGCCACAGGCACGTATTTCTTGCTCTTCGATACTGGCTATGGAATCGGCTCGTATGTGCTTGGCCTTGTGGCATCCAAAACAAACTATCACACGATGTACTTCGTGGCCGGAATTGTTGTCGCATGTTCGGCACTGCTGTATTACGGCCTGCATCACCGGAGATCAAGTGTCGCCCTGAAGCCCGGACCAGCGGCTTCCATGAAATAAGAAAATGCCGTTTCTCACTACCACCTCGGGGTGCACGGAGAAACGGCATTTTTTTGTCATTTTCACAGGAGATTAACGATGAATAGCAATTGACATTAATTTGGAGGAATGATATAAAAATAAGGTGTAGCACTCAAGTAGAGAGAGTGCTAATATTGAACTATTGTTACATATCGAGAGGAGATTTAACCGTGGAAAAGAAACAGTTTCAGGCTGAGTCCAAAAGACTATTAGAAATGATGATTAACTCCATTTACACGCAAAGAGAAATCTTCTTGAGAGAGCTAATCTCCAACTCCAGCGATGCCATTGATAAAATTTACTACAAAGCGCTAACAGACGATTCGTTGGTATTTGACAAAGATAGCTACTTTATTAAAGTCATTGCAGACAAAACCAACAGAACGCTAACAATCCGAGATACCGGTATTGGAATGACGAAGGAAGATTTGGAGAACAATCTAGGGATCATTGCGAAGAGCGGCTCCCTTGCGTTCAAAAAAGAAAACGAAGCCAAAGACGGCCATAATATTATCGGTCAATTCGGCGTAGGCTTCTACTCTGCGTTCATGGTAGCGGATGTCGTGACAGTGACAAGTAAAGCACTTGGCAGCGACACGGCTTACAAATGGGAGTCCACGGGTGCTGATGGCTATACGATCGAAGCAGCAGAGAAACATGCCATTGGTACAGAAATCGTCTTGCAAATCAAAGAGAATACGGAAGATGATAACTACGACGAGTATTTGGACGAGTACCGTTTGAAAGCTATCATCAAAAAATATTCCGACTTCATCCGTTACCCTATTAAAATGGATGTTGCCGGCAAAAGGCTCAAAGAAGGCACAGAAGATGAGTTCGAAGATTATCAAGATGAGCAGCAGCTCAACAGTATGGTGCCAATCTGGAGAAAAAATAAAAGTGAACTAACGCCTGAGGATTATGAGAAGTTCTACCATGAGAAACATTACGGCTTCGATAAGCCGCTTAAGCATATTCATGTTAGCGCGGACGGGGCTGTTGTTTACCAAGCGATCCTCTTTATCCCGGAAAGCATGCCATTCGACTACTATTCCAAGGAATATGAAAAAGGCTTAGAGCTATACGCTAATGGCGTTTTGATCATGAACAAATGCGCAGACTTGCTTCCGGACTTTTTCAGCTTCGTGAAAGGGATGGTCGATTCCGAAAGCTTGTCTCTGAACATTTCCAGAGAGATGCTGCAGCATGACCGTCAATTAAAGCTGATCGCCAAAAACATTCAGAGCAAAATCAAAGGTCAACTTCAGTCCATGCTGAAGGATGAAAGAGAGAAATACGAGACTTTCTACAAATCGTTCGGTCGTCAACTTAAATTCGGTGTCTACAGCGATTACGGGACTCATAAGGACGTTCTGCAAGACTTGTTGATGTTCCACTCCTCCAAAGAGAAGAAGCTCGTGACACTCGACGAGTACATCGCTAGAATGCCGGAAGATCAGAAGTACATTTACTACGCATCTGGGGAGTCCATGGAACGCATTGATAAGCTTCCGCAAACGGAGCTTGTTACCGATAAAGGCTACGAAATCCTGTACTTCACAGACGATATCGACGAATTTGCCATCAAAATGATCATGACTTACAAGGAAAAAGAATTCAAATCTGTTTCCAGCGGCGATCTCGGCATTGAAGCTGACGACAAATCCGAGACCGAAGCAGACAAAAACGAAAATAAAGAGCTTTTCGACTACATGACTAGTTTATTGTCTGGCAAAGTTACCAACGTCAAAGCATCCAAGCGTCTCAAAAAGCATCCGGTGTGCCTATCTACAGACGGTGACGTGACCATCGAGATGGAAAAAATCTTGAATGCGATGCCGAATAACCCGAATGTGAAAGCGGAAAAGGTGCTTGAAATCAACATGAACCATGAAGTCTTCGGCTCGTTGAAAGACGCTTTCGAAAAAGACAAAGAGAAGCTTAACCTGTATACAGCCCTCTTGTACAACCAAGCCCTCCTCATCGAAGGTTTGCCACTTCAAGATCCGGTTGAGTTCACGAACGACATATGTAAAATTATGGTGTAGATCAATCTCCTTCATCAAGAGCACTGCCGCCGCTATGGTTGCAGTGCTTCTTTCTGAGATTTAGGAAAGCTCATCAAGTCTAATCATCAGCTGCGCGGCTCTATCCTCACTCCGTTTATTAGCGTCCATATTCGAATACACATAAGCCAGCAATCGATCTTGATCAATTCCTAACGAGCTGGCTACCTTCATAATATCTAATTCATAAGAAAAACCTGGAATTTGATTGGATTTGACGGACATATGCTTCAACCATCCTTCGAATAGATGTAATAAATGGAAATAATGTGATATAGTTTTCTTACAAGCATTAATCGGCACGACAAAGGCAAAACCACTGAAAAGTGGTGACGCAAAGCTACAGGGACTAATTTGGCAACGATCCATGTCCAAAATGTCAGCCAGCTGCCAAAACAGCCTCCGTCCGATTAATGTAGAATGACTTAGGAGGAGCTGATAATAAGGATGGAGAAAATTGTGTTAAATGGAAACATGAGCCTGGATGTGGAAAACTTAATTGCTAACCTGCATCTACCAGAAAGTGATATTTTGAACATGTTCTCCTTTAAGTTTAATAACAACGTGCTGTCCCCCGAGGAATCAATTCGGTTTATTCAATTTCTTAGGAGTGAACTGGACAAACGTACTCAATAACAGAATTATGCACGAACGTCCACAAAAATGCAGTCGGTTGATGTCTATAAAATTATTTTTTTTAAAATCGAACGAAATCGCGTAATGATAGCTTTCTAAGGATAAAACAGTAAAAAAGACAACGGGAATCCCGCTGTCTTTTTCTTATTTTTTGTCAGATTTAAGGTTTAAAGTTTAGTTGTATAACAAATAAAAGCCGATCTGAGCACGTTCAGAAGAACGAATCAGAGCCGGCTTTCTTTATTTGTCCCGGAGTAGGCCGGGATCATGCTTTCCCAATATTTGCGTTAGCTCTTTTAGGAACATGTTAATGTCCTTAAATTGTCGGTAAACGGAGGCGAAGCGAATGTAAGCCACTTCATCGACTGGGTACAATTGCTCCATGACGATTTCGCCAATGCCTAAACTGTCAACTTCCGCATGAGCCGTCGTGCGAAGCTGCATTTCAACTTCAGATACGAGCATCTCCAGTCTCTCCATGGACACCGGACGCTTCTCGCAGGCACGTATTAAACCTCTTAAAATTTTCTCACGACTAAATTCTTCCCTGCTGCCATCCTTTTTAATCACAATAAGCGGTGTTTCTTCCACCATCTCAAAGGTGGTGAATCTTCGGGCGCATTTCTCACATTCCCGGCGACGGCGGATCGATTTGTTTTCATTAGCTGAACGTGAGTCAAGCACTTTCGTACCGGAATAATCACAGAACGGACACTTCATTCGCTATCTCTCCTTTCTCTCTATCTAATGGATTACCAGATGTTACATGTCATGAACGATGAAGAAGTGCGCACAATACTAGTACCAACCGACAAGGAGGTGAACAGACATGAGCGCAGGAAACAGCAACACGCTAGTTGTTCCTCAAGCTAACGCAGCGTTGGATCAGTTGAAATACGAAGTAGCCCAAGAACTTGGTATCTCTATCCCACAAGATGGATACTACGGTAACATGGCTACTCGTGACACTGGTGCCATCGGTGGTCACATTACTCGTCGCCTGGTACAAATCGCAGAACAATCTTTGGCTGGTCAATTCAAGTAATCTTGAGTAGAAGTAGCCGCTGAATCTGCAAACGGGAAGTATTGGACTTTAAGCCCCCCTAAAGGAGCTAGTCCAATGCTTCTTTGTTTTGTGGAGACTATGATTGCTTGTTTTCCCATTGATCTGAATAAAGTTTGGTATATTTCTCGTAATAATAAATAACACGCTGAACATAATGACGCGTTTCGCCGAATGGAATTTGGTCAATGCGCTCCTGAGAGCCGTCCCAAACGTTCGTTTGCTTCCATTTATTCACATTCCCTTGTCCTGCATTGTAAGCTGCAATCGCATAAATTAAATTTCCATTGTAATGCTTGTTAAGCCAGCTCAAATACCAAGAACCGAGATTAATGTTCACATCCGCTTTTAATAAATCTTCCTGGGTATGAGGTCCTAAATTGGTGGACTCCACAATCCATTCTGCCGTATCTGGCATTAGCTGCATAAGCCCTACAGCACCTTTGCTTGATTGCAAATGGTGCTTATAGTTCGTTTCCACCCTGATGATGGCTGCAATGAGGAAAGGGTCTATATTGTGCTTCGCCGCACTTTGCCTAATTTCCTGCTCAAAATAGATCGGATACAACTTTCTTCCTATAAAAGTGCTGTTCATAAAGAGGACAAGAACGAAACAAACGAGTAAAAGGGCAAAAACTCGTTTTTTGCGTAAAAACTTCATGAAAGCCCCTTCTCTAGCCAAAACCGTTGAACCTCAGCAAAGGTTTCTTCCCAGGTTCCGCTGTTGTCGATCACGATATCCGCCCGTTTGCGTTTTTCTTCTATCGACATTTGTGCGTTGATTCGGTTGTTGGCCGCGCTTTCCGTTAAGTGATCTCTGCGCATTAAACGTTCCACCTGAATGTGAAGAGGCACATACACGACCATTACTTCTTTGAACATAAAGGATAGATCGGATTCAAACAATAAAGGAATATCGACGACAACCAGCTTGTCCGGAAATTGCTTTTCATAGGCTTCCATCTGCTCTCTAATCATCTTGCGAATAGGCGGGTGTAAGATGTGTTCTAGTTGTTTACGTGCTTCTGTACTCCCAAATACGATCTCTCCTAGCTTTTTACGATGCAGCGAGCCGTCTTCCTGAATGACCGCTTGTCCAAAATGCGCAGCAACCTGTTCGAGAACAGGGCTGCCGGGCAGGACAACATCGCGCGCAATTTGATCAGCATCTACTAATAGAGCGCCTCGGCTAACCAGCATGGCGCTAACCGTGCTTTTGCCGCAAGCGATTCCTCCTGTTAACCCGATATTCATAGGCAAATCTCTCCTAAGTGTATTCCTGTTCCACTATAACATTTTCAATAAACCCATAAGAATAAGTACACATCCTGGAAGAATAGACAGCTTCTTCATCCACGTCATTTCTGCGTAACGAAAACCAATACGCAAGCCTAGTGCAATAAACGAACCGCTCGAAATAGAAATAACGGATGCCGTTAACAAAGGAACAAAACCAATTAATGCGGCGCCAATACCTGCCCCGAATGCATCCAGCGAGAGGGCTAGCCCTAGCAATGTCGCCTCAGAAGCTGAAATATTACCCGATTTATCCACATCTGCGATGGACGGTGTTCGCAGAATTTGAATGACCAACCCAAAGCGCTTAAGCTCAATATTCAGGATTTCTTTCGTCCTTTGCAGTGTATCGAGCGTGGCGGGCTCATTGCCAGAAGGGGGAATGCTGCTGAGAGATACCTGGTCTTCAGACGATTGTGCCGCCTCTTGAGAATCATGCGACTTCTGTTGTCTTAGTTGGGAAAGTGCCCAGATGCCAATCCCGATCAGGATGAGTGCACCGATACGTTTGGCAATTCCTGGAGACATGAAAGAAGACATGAGGACGCCAATTTGCATCGAACTATAAATAATGATACCAGACCAAAGCGAGATAATACCAATAGAGAGAAATGGGATACGGATTTTACGTAATCCGTACATTACGCCAACTCCGAAACCGTCTAATGAAACTGCGAAAGCCAGAATGAGCAAAGAAACCACCGGAAGCATAATACCCCTCCTAAGAGTTTTACCACTGACGACAATAAGCCGGGTAACAGCACATCATCTGGGCTAAGTACTCCATATCATATGGGAAGGGCGCGCTTCACGTGCCTATTTCTCAGACTTCTTTATGATTCTCTTTCGCTTAAGCGGTTGACAGGTCGGACAAATGTGCGTGCCGCGACCTCCAACTACGGTTTTGTAGATTTCGCTTCCACATGTTTTGCAGCTTTGTGACTGTCTGCCGTAAATGTTGAGCTGATGCTGGAATAAGCCGATTTCACCTTGGCCGTTGACATACGATTTGATCGAAGATCCTCCCACCTCAACGGAATCGCTTAGTGTGCGAATAATCGCTTCATGCAGCAACATGAGCTCCTTCTTGCTGAGTGACGACGCCTCGCGTTCCGGGTGGATGCCAGCTAAGAAAAGGGACTCGTCTACATAAATATTACCGATACCCACAATATATTCTTGATTCAGCAGCAGCGGCTTAATCTTCGTCTTCTTGTGGGCTATCCGGTCCCGGAAAGCTTCAAACGTGAAGCCTTCATCCAGGGGCTCCAAACCAAGCTTGTGCAGCGGCGGCTGCGTAAGCTCTTCACCTCTCGGGAACAAATGCATGGTGCCAAATTGTCTCACATCCTTGTACCGCAGCTCGCTGCCATCGGTAAACCGAAATAGAACATGCGTGTGAGACTCAAGCGGATCTTCACTGCTATATAGACCATAGCGGCCTTCCATCCGCAGATGCGAGACCATGACGTAATCCGTTAAAACAAATCGTAAGAACTTGCCTCTGCGCTCAATCGTTTCAATTTGCTGCCCTTGCAGCAGTACTTCAAACATTTGAATATCATCAGGTTTCTGGATAATGCGGGGCAGTCTGACCTGAACCTGCTCGATCGTTTTACCGGTGATCAGATTATTCAGTGTGCGTTTGACCGTCTCGACTTCGGGTAGTTCAGGCACGGATGTTCACCTCTTTTGTAAATGTTCAGCCTTCCTTACTTGGCGTCATACCAAGTAAGGCCATAATCAACGTCCGCGCTCAGCGGCACGTCCAGTTTCAAAGCCCCTGCCATAACTTCAGGTACAAGGCGGCGCATCGTCTCGAGCTCCTCTTCCGGGACCTCGAAGACGAGCTCATCGTGTACTTGAAGCAGCATGCGGCTCTTCAAGCCCTCTTGCTTCAAGCGAGCATCCATCTGCACCATAGCAAGCTTAATGATGTCAGCCGCCGTACCTTGAATCGGCGTGTTCATCGCGGTACGCTCAGCGAAGGAGCGCAGATTGAAGTTCGAGTGAGTAATCTCCGGCAAATACCGGCGGCGTTGCAGCAGCGTCGTGACGTAGCCATTCTCGCGTGCTTCCTTCACGATATCGTCCATATATTTGCGCACTCCCTTGAAGACAGCAAAATACTGTTCAATGAACTGCGCTGCATCTCGGCGAGTAATATCTAGGTTCTGAGACAAGCCATAGTCGCTGATCCCGTATACGATCCCGAAGTTGACGGCTTTGGCCTGACGGCGCATATTCGCGTCGACGGCGCTCTCTTCCACCCCGAAGACGTCCATCGCCGTCTTCGTGTGGATGTCCATATTCTGAAGGAAGGCTTCCTTCAGATTCTCATCCTGCGAGATGTGCGCAAGCACGCGCAGCTCGATCTGTGAGTAATCCGCCGCGAGAATGTACCATCCAGGCTCGGATGGCACGAACACTTTGCGGATCTTACGGCCCTCCTCCAGACGAATCGGAATGTTCTGGAGATTCGGGAACTGGCTGCTGAGCCGTCCTGTGGCGGCAATGGTCTGCCGGTAATAGGTATGCACCTTACCGGTCTCCGGCCGCACCTCTTTCAGCAGCCCTTCGACGTACGTCGATTGCAGCTTCGCAAGCTGACGGTAGTTCAGAATCTGCCCGACCACTTCGTTGTAGGGCGCTAGACGCTCGAGCACCTCGGCATCTGTCGAGTAGCCAGTCTTGGTCTTCTTCCAAGCTGGCAGCCCCAGCTTCTCGAACAATATCTCGCCAAGCTGCTTCGGCGAGTTGATGTTGAACTCCACGCCGGCGAGCTTGTAAATACTGGACATAGTCGTGTCCAGCTTATTTACGAGCTCCACGCCGAGCGCCTTAAGCCCCTCGGCATCTACGGCGATGCCGCGCAGCTCCATCTCTGCGAGCACGCTGGCCAACGGCTGCTCCAGCTCATAGAAGAGCTGATGCATCTCGCCCTTCTCCAACTCTCCCGCCAGCACCGGCACAAGGCGCGCGGTCGCCATCGCTTTGCGTCCCACGTGGTCGCTAAGCGCAGCAAGCTCCGGCAGGCGGAATTTCGCGCCTTTGCCGAACACGTCCTCGTCCGCCTTCAAGCCAGGCAGGCTGTACTTCGCCGATAAGCCGCTCAGCGTAAGATTCGACTCCGTTGGGTCGAGCAGGTAAGCGGCCAGCAAGGCATCGAAATCCACGCCTTTAAGCACGATACCCTGCCAGGCCAAAGCGAGAATAGAGCGATGCAGATCAAATAGCTGCTTCTTCTTCGATTCATCAGCCAGCCAGTTGCGCAGCGGCTCGCCCGCTTCCCCTTTTAGCAGCTGGAAAGGCACATAATAGGACGTATTCACGTCACCATTATGGGTAAACCAGACCACGCCGACATTGACGGCCTGATGCGGATTCTCGCCGACAGCTTCTACATGAATCGCTCCGCTGTCGCTTAATTTGCCAACAAGCTCACCCACATTGGCTTCTGTAACAACAACCGCTTCCATGCTTTCAACAACTTGTCCTTCAGCCTCCAAGTCCACAGTGCCGAAATCCATTTTCTCCAGCAATGATTTAAACTCCAGCTTGCGGAACATGCCAGCCAAGGCCTGTCCATCAAAGCCATCGTAACGGAACGTGTCCCATTCGGTTTCCATGGGCACTTCACGGAAGATCGTTGCGAGCTCTTTACTCATGATCGCGTCTTTCGCGTGCTCCTCGACCTTCTCTTTCATCTTGCCCTTCAGGCTGGCCGTATTCGCCAGCACTTCTTCAACGGTGCCGAATTCATGGAGCATTTTGAGCGCGGTCTTCTCCCCAACTCCCGGAATACCCGGAATGTTATCTGAGGTATCGCCCATAAGTCCCTTGAGATCAATAATCTGCGCAGGTGTAAGACCGTATTTTTCTTTGATCTCAGCCGGATTATAAAGTTCAACTTCCGTAATTCCTTTGCGCGTTATTGCAACTGTGACGTGATCGGAAGCCAGCTGCAGCATATCCTTGTCTCCGGAGACGAGAAGCACCTTCTCGCCCTTGGCGTCTGCGGCTTTGGTCAGCGTGCCGATAATATCGTCAGCTTCATAGCCAGATAGCTCAAACTGCGGAATTTTGAACGCTTTCAGCAGTTCTTTGATCAGCGGAAACTGTTCGGAAAGCTCCGACGGGGTTTT
This sequence comes from Paenibacillus sp. J22R160, assembly GCF_059692135.1. Lineage (NCBI taxonomy): Bacteria > Bacillati > Bacillota > Bacilli > Caryophanales > Paenibacillaceae > Paenibacillus > Paenibacillus sp. J22R160. Next base: position 41,624 of record NZ_JCAUAU010000003.1, read on the forward strand.
GGCCCGTCCGCCCTTGTATTCGGTATATTCTTTATGTCGAAACGTAATCTTCCCGGCATCAAAAGCAACAAGAAAATGCGTCGGCTTTTCTTCTTCTATTAATTTGAGCAGCATCGTTGTAAAACCATAAACGGCATTCGTGTGCAATCCACTAGAATTGCTGAGCAGCGGTAAAGCATAGAAAGCTCTGTTCGCAATAGAGTTACCATCAATAATAATAAGCTTATCCATAAGTTCGCACCCCGTTTTTAGACATACTTCCTTCATCATAGCATACGAAATTAAAATAAAAAAACGCTAGCGCACATAAACATGTAAGGAATCCATTAATCGATGTTCCGGTCTTCAAAAGGAGGTTCTCCGCATGAGCCCTTTTTTCTCACCAACACGTAAAAAGGTCATTTTTTTCGATATGAACAATACGATTCTGGATCGCAGACAATGCTTTGACTCCGCATTCCTTGAGGTCATGAATGACTACACGGCGAGGTGGGAGCCTGACGAAACTCTCTTCACAGCCCAAGACGTTCTTCAGAGTTATAAAATGGAGTGGAGCCGGCACCGCAAAGCGCCAGTTCGGAGCCCCTTATCGCCGGATGAGCTTCGGCATATTTGTTTGCGCAAAGCGCTGCAACCTCTGCCAGTGAATGTAAGCACGGCTTTTACCCGAGCCTTTTTTGAACAGGTCGAGGAACAAGAAGACCATTTCGTCGCGCTTTTTCCCGGCGTAGAGGATACACTTGAGGCTTTATCCCAGAACTATAAGCTTGCCATTATCAGTAACGGAAACCGCAGAAGATTACAAAGTAATTTGGATAAATTGAAGCTGACCCAGTGGATAACCCAGGATCGCTTGTTTAGCTCGGAGAAGGACGGTCCGCGTAAACCGCACCCAGCCATATTTGAGAGGGCTCTGAAGGCCATGAACGCGGCTTCAAGCCAAAGTGTGATGGTCGGCAACTCGTGGCGCAATGACGTGGTAGGAGCCGCATCCAGCGGTCTAGATGCCATCTGGATACATCCCGGGAATATGAAAAAAATTTCTGAACGGCGGATCGGCAAACAGAAGGTCGTTATCATCCGTTCATTTAAACAGCTGATCTACACCTTCTAAACGTGTTTATCCTATATTTTGGAAATAATAAATACTGCCTGGATACGCCTTTGCCTTCTTTTTGAGAACAGCCGCGGTTTGTGAAATATATTCAAGTGAAATGGGAGATTCACATCTGCAAACGACTAGTGACAGCGACAGTGTGACGCCCTCGCTCTTAACCTTGTTGCCGCTCCGGTCCCACACATACTCCCATTCCTCATCTTCATAGAACATCTGCACGCCCATTTCGAACCTGCGGATCATTTCCTGACATAGAAGCTCAGGCTCATCCGTAGAAGAAATCGCGATAAAATCATCGCCTCCCACATGCCCCACAAAATCAAGCGGGGTCCCGCAAACTGAAATCGCCTGCTGCATAATGTCCGCGGTGTATTGGATCAGTTGATCCCCTTTCTGAAAACCGAACCTGTCATTGAACCATTTAAAATAATCCAGATCCGCATAGACAACATGGAATGGCTTGCTCTCATGAATTCGTTTATTCAATTCCCGATTGATTTGCAAATTCCCCGGCAAGCCCGTCAATGGATTCGCCACTCGAGCGGACTCCATGCGTACATTGGTTATACTCTCTAGGATGGCCCTGATCGAAGCAATGCCTGCCATTTTCCCATTGCTTGTAATGATCACAAGGTCATACAAATGATGAATTGACCGCGATGTCGCCATCTGAGACACTTGCTCGACTGAAATAAACTCGTCCACAATAAGCGGCGAGTCGTCCATGACACTGTCAATCGTCCGGTTCCAAAACAAAGAGAACGCATATTGCCCCGCTAGTTGCTGGAACAAGCGATCTCTCATCATAAGGCCGACCGGTTCTTCTTCACTAACGATGACAACTCCCACAGCTTCTTGATTTTTCTTGAAATAATCCGCCACTTCCGATATAGGCACTTTCTTGTCGAACACTTTCACTGGTGTTTTAAGATCGCCAATCGCCCAGGTCATATGGCCTCCTTGTACTTTGCGCTGCTGCCAGATCAACATCTTCAAGCTGTCCTGAATCGTAGCAGGTTCGGCCTGCGGTCTGCCAAGCAAAAAGCCTTGTGCATAATGCACGCCAAGCCTCGCCAATTTGGTCAGTTCATCGACATGTTCAATGCCTTCAGCGATCAAAGAGATGTTCATTTTTTGTGCAAAAGTAACGAATGTTTCCAGTATGTACTCTTTTACTTTGATGATATGGATGTCTTGGATAAGAGATCGGTCAATCTTGATAAAATCCGGCTGAAGCTCGGCAATGGCCTGCATGGAAGAATACCCCGCGCCAGCATCATCGATCGCAATCCGATAACCTTGTTTCCGGTAATGCGCCAATATTTTTTGGGCTAAGGAGAAATCCTCAATCGAGGTTCTTTCCGTTATTTCAAACACAACGTTGCTTGGACGAAGCCCGTATTTCTGTAAAATTTCCAGCGTTTTCCCCGGAACGAACCCAGGGTCATACAGCACAGGCGATGAAATATTAATAAAAAGCAATTGCTTTGGATGTTCCAAGATAGACCCCTGTATGGCTTTCTCGCGTGCCAGCTGCTCAAGCTTGTACAACTCACCGTGCTGCTCGGCGAATTGAAACATGGTTAGTGGCGAGTGGAAGTTACTATCTATGGGACCACGAATTAGTGCTTCATACCCCATTACTAGGCCATCCTGCATAGAAACAATAGGCTGATAGACAGAATAAATGGAACCTTTTTCAATGATATCGTAAAATTGGAGTAGCTCTTGTGACTGAATACTCATGTCCATCATCCCTTGCATCATTTAAGTTTATTTCCAGTCTATCAAACCAAATGGCAGGCTTTATTATCAATATGTAAAATGTGTGTAAAGAGTTTAAATAAAAAAGAGGGAATTGCCTTTTTGCCACGAAAAAATAGAAGGACGATTGCTAGGTGCGTACAAGCTTGTACAAGCACGGAAAGGAATTGAAATGGAACAACAAGTCAAAATCTTGGCGGTAGATGACCGCTACGAGAACTTGCTGGCTCTGAATAGCATTCTGGCCTCTTCCCACTATGACGTTATTTCACTGCAATCGGGTGAGGAAGTTCTTCGATATTTATTAAAGGAACCCGCCGATCATATTGCTGTTATTCTAATGGATGTACAAATGCCGGGACTAAGCGGCTTTGAAACGGTTGAGCTGATCAAACAGCGCAAAGCATGTCAGGATATTCCTATCATTTTCTTAACGGCACTCAGCACATCGATTGAGCATGTGTTAAAAGGATATCACGTAGGCTCAATTGATTACTTATTCAAGCCCGTTCATCCCGAAATGCTGCGTATGAAAGTCGATGCTTTCGTCAATATGCATTTAGGACACCAGAAAATCAAATATCAAAGCGAGCTCCTGCACAAACGGACGCTTGATCTCGAAGAGACGAACCGCAAGCTGGCGGAAGCCGAGGAGAAGCTGAAACAGCAGAATTCACTTTTAGAACAATGGGTCGAAGAAAGGACTACAGAACTAGTAGATGCCCATGAGAAACTGCTGAAGTCTCAGGACCATTTCAAGAAAATGTTCATGCTCTCCCCTTCTTTAATGGCCATCCGCCGTCTGCCGGATCTGACTTATATCGAAATTAATGAAAGCTGGAAGCAATATACCGGGTATGGCGACGAAGTCATTGGCACCAATATGGATCTATTACGATCAGATTCCGGAGAATCCATCAGCTGCGATGAGGTTATTCATAACTGCAAAGTGAAATATGAAACCAAATCCAAGGAGACTCGGACGGCTCTTCTCTCTACGGAGATTATCGATATCGAAAATGAGAGCTGCTTACTTCAGGTCGCTGTCGACATTACGGAAAGCTTGCGCTTTGAGACGGAGATGGCTCGTCTTGCTCAGCTGAATCTGGTTGGGGAAATGGCTGCCGGCATCGCCCATGAAATTCGCAACCCGATGACGACGATTCGCGGATTTCTGCAATTGTTTCGAGAAAACGATCGCAATATGCAAAAAGAGTATATTCCGATTATGCTCGAGGAGCTCGATCGGGCTAACGAAATTATTACCGAATATTTGTCGCTAGCCAAAAATAAACAATCCCATCAACAGCCGGATCAAATTAACCGGATCATCGAAATGCTCCTTCCACTTATACAAGCTGAAGCTGTAATGTCAGGCAAGCATGTTCAGTTCCAATTCACCGATTGCCCGATTATTCACCTTGATGATAAAGAGATGCGACAGCTTATCCTAAATATGTGCATGAATGGGCTAGAGGCCATGACAATAGGCGGAACGCTTACCATTCAAACTATCGAAGAAAACGGATATGTTGTCTTGCTGATTTCCGACGAGGGGACAGGCATTGATGAGAAGCATCTAGAGAAGCTTGGACGCCCTTTCTTCACCACGAAGGATGAAGGCACAGGTCTTGGTTTAGCGATTTGCTACAGCATCGCTGTTAGGCACCGCGCCTCTATTGAGGTCCAATCCAGTTCGGAGGGGACGACTTTTCTTATTCGCTTCCCTATTCCTGAGGGCAACGGAGTGGGTTAAATTAGTTAATAGACAATATAGATGAACTCTCGCGCTCCTAATTTAGGAGCGTTTTTTATTGTCCGCGATACGCTAGTTCCCAATATAAAAAAGGTTGCCCAAAAGTAGATATACTACCTTGGACAACCTATCTTTTCTATCAATCTAGCAATCAATCAAAATATCTTACACGTTCAAATCTTTACGCTTGCCCGTCACCATATAGATAACGCCTTCACCAATATTGGTCGTGTGGTCCGCCACTCGCTCCAAGAAGTGGGCAACCAACAGCAAATGAGTCAATTGACGATTACGGTTATAGTCGGAATTCATCATACCCATCAGTTCTGTCATCACAGTGCTGTACATTTTATCTACACGATCATCCTTCTCAGCCAGAGCCGCAGCCCGGTGAACATCGCGCTCGGTGTAGGACAGAAGGCTTTCTTGCAGCATCTCGATGGCGATATTCGCCATTTGCGGAATCGTTTCGAGAGGCTTCACAAGTTCTTCTCCCGCGAAGCGGATTGTAATTTTGGCGATATCTACCGCATGATCGGCAATACGTTCCAAATCGATTGCAATTTTGAGCGCAGTGCCAATAATGCGCAAATCGCTCGCCATAGGCTGCTGCAATGCAATGAGACGCAGCGACAGTTCATCAATCCTTGTTAAGTAATCATCGATTAGATCGTCATTTTTAATCACTTGCTGCGCATCTTTCTCATTGAGTGTTGCCAAGGAATTAACGGATGTAAGAATCAATTCCTTGACGCTTTCCCCCATCTCAAGAAGTTCTTTTTGCAGCAATGTTAATGATTGATGAAACCCGGGTCTTGCATCCATGTACGTTGCCCCTTCCAGTTGTGTTAACCGAATCTTCCTGTAATGTAATCTTCGGTACGTTGATCGTTCGGATTTGTAAAGATTTTATCTGTTTTATCAGTTTCGACTAAATACCCGTTCAAGAAAAAGGACGTCATATCGGAAATACGAGCTGCTTGTTGCATGTTATGTGTAACGATAATGATCGTATATTTGTCCTTCAGGGTTTGTGTCAGTTCTTCAACCTTCAAAGTTGAAATTGGGTCTAGGGCCGAAGTCGGCTCATCCATCAGCAATACATCCGGTTCTACCGCGAGCAAACGTGCAATACATAAACGCTGCTGCTGTCCACCTGACAATCCAAGTGCGGATTTGTTCAGGCGGTCCTTAACTTCATCCCATAGCGCGGCTTGTACAAGACTGCGTTCCACGATTTCGTCAAGCATAGATTTTCTCTTGATACCGTGAATGCGCGGGCCATAAGCAATATTGTCATAGATGCTCATCGGGAATGGGTTCGGGCGTTGGAAAACCATACCTACTCGCTTACGCAAAGAAACCACATCAGAATCCGAGCCATAAATGTTATGACCGTCTACGGCTACATTTCCTGTAATACGAACACTGTCAATCAAGTCATTCATCCGGTTCAAGGTACGCAGGAATGTTGATTTACCACAGCCGGATGGTCCGATCAAAGCTGCGATACTTCCTTTTTCAATCGTCAAGTCGATATCGTGAAGAGCATGATTTTCTCCATAGAATAAATTCAATTTATCTGCTTTGATCTTAGTTTTTGTCAAGGTTGAAGTCGACATGGTTATTTCCCCCCGGAAAGTCTTTTTTGTAAGATTCGGCTTGGTATGCTGACCAACAGGTTAAAGATAAGTACGACGATCAGGAGCAGCGCGGCACTTCCCTTGGCAATGTCTTTCGCATCTGGAACAAGCGCTTCAGCACCCACATACCAAAGATGAACGGATAACGTCTCGCCCATGTTCAGCGGGTTGAAATCTGGGAAGAACCGGGAAACCGATAAGCCAGCTGTGTAAATGAGAATCGCGGATTCACCCAATGCACGACCTGCAATTAGCGTGATTCCTGTGATCAAACTAGGCAGCGCCGCTGGAATAAGCACTTTGCGGATCGCCTGCCACTTGGTTGAACCAAGCGCTAAGCTTGCTTCCCAATAGGACTCCGGAACCGTACGGATCGACTCTTCTGTGACCCTGACCATTACTGGCAAATTCAACAGGGCAACCGTCGCCGCGCCGCCGATAATGGAAAACTTCAGCCCGAGCAAATTGGCAAAGAGCAAGAATCCGAACAAACCGAAAACGATAGAAGGTACAGAAGACAAAGCCTCTACAGAAATACGGACAAGATCCGTAAACCAATTTTTTTGTGCGTAAATCGCTAAGTAAATACCTGAAAACAATCCGATTGGAATGGAGATCAAGAGAGACAAGAACAAGACATAGAAAGAGTTGAATAATTGAGGCCCTACGCCTCCACCAGCTTTAATCTCTTCTGGCTTTCCGAAGATAAAATGCCAGGACAGATGAGGAATGCCATCCCCCAAAATCCGAAAGAGAAACCAAGCCAAAATCCCTATGATAACAACGCCTGATGCCCAAAAATATACCGTCGCAATCCGGTCCGTTGATTTACTTGTCATTTCACTTCACTCCTTTTTGCAACAACACGAATTATGATGATTAAGGATAAGGAGATCACAAGTAAAAGCAGCGCCATCATGTATAAGGCATTGTTCCATGTTGATCCGTAATTCGTATTACCCATGTCCTTGACGATTGCCGTTGTTAATACGGTTGTAGAATCCAGCAACGATTTTGGCATTTGTGGCGAGTTCCCAATGACCATAAACACAGCCATGGTTTCTCCAATTGCACGGCCCATCCCAAGAATAATCGCGGTTAAAATACCCGGTCTAGCTGCTGGCAGCAACACGCGCCACATTGTTTGCCAGCGTGTTGCTCCAAGCGCTAAAGATGCTTCCTCCAGACGGCCAGGAAGTGCGCGGATTGCGTCCTCTGAGATGGAGAGAATCGTTGGCAGAATCATAATCGCCAATATGATAGAAGCAGGCAGTATGCCGTAAGCGACATCGCCGGTTAATTTACCTAAAGCGGGAACGATGACTGTCATCCCGATCAAACCGTAAACGACCGAAGGAATCCCTACGAATAAATCGGTTGCAGGACGCATGATTTCACGCATCCATTTCGGAGCAATTTTGGCCATGAATAATGCGCCGGACAAAGCCAACGGTACGGAAATGACAACGGAAACAAGCGTCATCAGCAGGGTGCTGTATAAGAAAGGAAATGCTCCAAATTTATTCGAGCCTGGTGTCCAGTCCGTCGAGAAGAAAAACTCCAAAGGACTTACTCCCTGAAAAGTCTTGATCCCTTGCATACCAACGAAAACAATGATTGAGAAAATAATCGCCGATACAAGAGCAGCACTAATGACAAACACCCATCGCATGATGCTGTCTTGTCTATGTTGTCCTTGGGTCCATTTGGAAACAATTGGACGGCTTTTGCTGTCTGAACTCGCATTTGATAGTTTGTCTGCTACGGAATTCACTGGGTTAATCCCCCTTTATTTAATACCACATGCGCTAACATGTCATACTGTTATGATAGGACATGATTGTCATTGGATCATTAATGAATTGTAAAGGCAATGTAAAAGTTTATTGATTTATCATCATAGTATAGCAAAAAGAGCGCACGCATTATGCGTACGCTCTTGATGAGAAAGCTAGATTATTTTTTAAGCAAATCAGCAGGCAAGAATTTCAAATCGCGAACTTGTTTACCTTGGAATTCTTTGCTGGACATATAGGCGATGAATGCTTTTGCTGGATCTTTTGCTTCACCTTTCGTGTACATGTGCTCTACACCAAATAGTTTGTAAGTACCGTTTTTGATGTTTTCTTCGGAGAAAGCAACACCGTCAAGTTTCAAAGCTTTAACTGTGTCATCGATGTAAGGAGTATCTACATAACCGATGGAGCTGGATTGACCAACAACAGCAGTTTTCATAGCACCACTGTTTTCTTGTGTGATACCGTCTTTAGTGAAATCTTTACCATCAAGGATAATAGTTTTTACAAGAGTACGGGAACCTGAGCTATCTGGACGGTGTACAAGAACGATTTTCGCATCGTTACCACCAACTTCTTTCCAGTTCGTAATTTTACCCATGTAGATATCAGCTGCTTGTTGTTTTGTAAGGTTGTCTACTTTTACATCTTTGTTAACGATAAACGCGAAAGGAGCAATTGCTACTTGGTGGTCAACAAGACCTTTATCTTTATATTCAGCAGCCGGCTCAACGTCGGAGTTACCGATATCGGAAGTACCATCAGCTACGTTTTTAATTCCTGTTCCTGAACCACCAGCTGTAACGTTGATTGTTACTTTTGGGTTCTTTTCCATGAACTCAGTTGCCGCTTGCTTAACTAGTGGAAGCAATGCGCTTGAACCGGAAGCAGTAATTGTACCAGTAAGTTCCGTTTTAGGCGTATCAGAAGGCTTTGCCGACGCTGTAGCAGCTGTAGTTGCAGCAGGTGTTGCAGAAGCGCCTGGTTTTGTTTCTGTTTTTGCTCCGCATCCAACCAATGACCCCATCATTAATACCGCGGATAGTGTTAATGTAATTCCTTTTTTCGACATGAACTTGAACATAGTCAGCATGTCCTCCTTTTATTTTATGTTGCTTTTTCTGGTTAGTTTCGATTTCCTTGTTTGTTCCTCGCAACTAACTTACAAATACATCGTAACCCTCGAATGTAAATTCCAAACCCATGAAACGTAAACGTAATGTAAAACTTTTTCATAGGACTTTCGATAGAGTTGTATGGTTAATTTTACATCTTATTAACACAGTTCGACGCTTTAGTTAATAGAAGCATCCTATATTTATAAGTAGAAACAAGAAACGCGTCATATCTTGTCTATTTATGGAGGGATGAAAGTGAACCGGTTATTATTCTTCAATATGACCATGCGTTCCAAATTAATCGTTAGTTTCAGTGGGGTGCTCTTGATTTTTCTATCTGTTGCTTATTTCAATCTTCATCAGGTTAGTGAAATCAAACAACATATGAACGATCAGAATGAAAAGGTCGAGCTCAAAGTTATGGCTTTGGAACTAAAGGAAATGGTTCAAGACATGAACATCATTGCCTCTGGACTCGAGATCTCAAAGAAACCCGAATACATATTTAAATACAATGCCAAACGCCAGCCTTTCAATGATTACATTAAAAAGATTGGCGATACAGCTTCTACACCTGATCAGCAGAAATGGCGCAGCCAATTAATACAAGCCTCGGTAGACTACATTAATAACTTCGATTCTGCTGCCAAAATGATTCAAGTCAATAGTGGTACAAGCGCAAAGGATTTAGAAATCAACCTGATGTATTTGTACAATGAATCTCAGGATCTGAAGACTGTGATCTTTGAACTAGTCGATAAGTTCTATGTAACCTATACAGAGTCAGCCGATCAAGCGATCCTTTCCTCCACCAAAGCTTTGGATAGCACTAGTTTGGTCATGATGTATGTTTCTATAGTAGTGCTAGTGATTACGGTTTTGATCGCTTTCCTATTGATTCGTTCTTTTATCCGTCCGATTCAAAACCTGCAGAAGGCCGTTTCGCTTATTGCCGCAGGGGATTTAACCCATACGATCAATGCAACTTCCAAAGATGAGCTGGGTCAGCTCAGCCAAAGCTTCGACCATATGATTCGCCAGGTGCGTCAAATGCTTTACGCTACGAAGCAAATCGCCTCCTCTTTAAGCGATCACTCGTATGAATTTCATCGTTTCTCTCAACTTACGGCGTCGGCAAACACGGACATCTTGAAAGCGATCCATGAAATTTCACACGGGGCAGATGAGCAGGCCATGCAAACGGAATCAAGCTCCCTCATCATTACAGAGCTGGAAGCTGAGATTCGCGACATTACCGCATATACGTATGAAATGATCAAAGCAAGTGATGAAGCCGCAGCAGGTACGCTGCAAGGCACAGGTTATGTACGTGCGCTGAAGGTATCGTCCGAACAGTCGCAGGAAGTGCTGCATAAGGTAGATGCCGCGATGCAGACCTTAGCCGCCAGCTCGAAGCAGATTGGCGCCATCACACGTTCGATTACGGAGATATCGACGCAAACGAACGTCCTGGCCCTGAATGCCGCGATTGAAGCGGCAAGGGCCGGCGTGCACGGCCGCGGCTTCTCCGTCATTGCGGATGAGGTTCGTCACCTGTCGCAGCAAACGAACGACTCGTCCAAGACCATCAGCGGTATTACGCAGGCGCTGCAGAAACAAATCCAAGAGCTGCAAAGCTCGCTATTGGAAGCACAAGATTCTGCGGTTACTCAGAATCACCGTGTTGCTGATACGCTCAGCTCATTCGAGAGCATTGAGCATTCGATGACCGGCATCAAGGAGCAAATTGAGCACATTCACTCGAAAATCGAGCAAGCACGTTCCAAGAACGATAAGCTTGTTGACTCCGTTCAGTTCTTGGCGGCGATCGCCCAAGAAACAGCAGCCGGGGTGGAAGAAGTCAACTCGACATCCATTCAGCAGGATGCCTCCATCCGCCGGATTGCTGAAGAGTCAGATGACATTCTCGCATTGGCCGATCGGTTATTCGCGGAGATTAGCAAGTTTCAAATAACCGAATCTGGTGAAGAAATGGTTGATGATCATATCAACAAGGATACAGATCCTATTAGTGCCGATGAAGGCTCCACAGGAAGCAGCGATAATGACCATGACGGACAAAATAACCATGGGCAAGCTGGGGCAGCTTTCATCGTCATTAAAGAGAACGAAAACGTAAATCCCGAAACTGCTGATGAAGATAAGGATGTTGAATCCGATACGAAGACAGTTGACGCAAATTCGAAGGATAAAAAAGTGCCTGTACTGATTGGGTAATCGAAGAAATGGCCTGAGGGGTTTCCCTTAGGTCATTTCTATTTATATAGCACCTTGAAGGAATGCTAATGCACGAAACGCCCTTCCTCTGGCCGCGCAACTTCATTGAAATGGTCAGCCAAATATGCCAATTGACTCGTCAATTCTTCCCCGCGCATTGGCGTGCCATGTCCTGTCACTGCCAAGCTTGGACGAAGATCATTCAACTTCTTAACGGATGCTGCTGCAGCCTCCCAATCCGTCGTAAAGTATTTCGGCGGCCCGCTGATTTCCTGCGTTTGTAGAAGCACTCGATAGAGCGATTCCTGTTTCACCGTGACGAAAGCATCGCCAGCGATTAAGGAACGGTCTTTTTCCCGGAATAACGAAATATGACCTGGGGTATGTCCCGGAGTATGCAGCCATTGCCAATCAGGCAGTCCCGGGATGGATCCATCGGCAGGCAGCACCTTCACATGATCCCCGAGATTAATGCCGTGGTTCGGAAATAGCGGAGAAAGCTCACTAATGAGTCCCCCGTCCACAGTTGAATCCCCTTCGGGGTAATTCGTTTTTCCGGTTAGGTAAGGGATCTCCTGCTCATGCGCATACACAGGCACATCCCAATGTTCAAGCAGCTCCGCGATCGCGCCGACATGATCAAAATGGCCGTGGGTCAAAATAATTCCCTGCGGTTTCGTCATTGAGCCAAAATGATCCTCTGCCAATTGAATGATGTCGTCTGCGGAATGTGGCATCCCAGCGTCAACGAGATACCATGTCTTCGACTTGCTGGTCGGATTACCGATCAAACATATATTAACGAACTGAATACAGTAGCAATAAATATCTATGCTCACTTCTTGACCTTCCCCGCTTGATACGGTCGTTAACGGGATATGGGTATGCTCAAAGGTAGGCTCCAATTTGTCAAACTCCTCTTCAGATGGATTACTATTATCATCTCCTTTACCGATTCGGATTATAGGAAAGGTTTTTAATAATTTCGATCTTCCGGATACGGGTTTTCTCTCTCTCCCGAACGATAAAGGTCAGATCCTTATAATCCCATGGTTGCCCTTTTTCTAGTTCAGGTTGTTTCGTATAGAGCCACCCGCCAATGGAGTCGACTTCTTCATGCTCTAGTTTCGTTTCAAGAAAATGATTAACTTCATCAACGAGCGCGGTACCTTTGATCAAGAACCGATTGGAAGCCAACGATTCGATATCGCGCTTCTCATCCTTATCAAACTCGTCACGAATCTCACCGACAATCTCCTCAAGGATGTCCTCAATGGTTATTAAGCCGGCACTCCCACCGTACTCATCCAATAGCAGCGCAATATGCACCTGTTCTTTCTGCATCTTTTTTAAAAGCTGTTTTATAGGCATGACATCAGGTACAGTCATAACAGGCTGCAGCAAAGATGCAAAATCAAAATTAGGGTTGTTATCATAACTTAGGAAAAACTGTTTGGTATTCACGATACCAATAATGTTGTCCTTATTCTCTTTCGCAACAGGAAATCGCGTATATTGTTCTCGCTTAATGATCTCCAAATTTTGTTTCAGTGGTTTATTAGCGTATAAGCAAACCATATCGGTCCGCGGTATCATAATTTCGCGAGCTAACAGCTCATCAAATGTAAAGATTCTATCCGCGTAGCCGTATTCTGTTTTATTAATTTTGCCACTCTGATAGCTTTCCTGAAGAATGAGGCGAATCTCTTCCTCTGAGTGGGCTTCCTCATGTTCGCTAGCTGGCTTCAGGCCAAGTATTTTGATCATGGCATTCGCAGATCCATTGAGCAGCCAAATGAATGGATACATCATTTTGTGGAAAACAACAATGATAGGTGCTGTTAGCACTGCAATTTGCTCAGCTTTTTGAATCGCAAGAGACTTGGGCGCAAGCTCACCAAGAACAACATGAAGGTACGTCATCAAGATAAAAGCGATACCAAAAGATAATAGGTGTGACAAGCTATCACTCAAGTTTAATACTTCAAATAAGGGGTGCAGCAATTTCTCTACAGTCGGCTCTCCTAACCAACCAAGGCCGAGCGCTGTAATCGTAATACCCAGTTGGCAGGCGGATAAGTAAGCATCTAGATTGGTTGTTACCTTCTGGACGGCAAGAGCATTCTTACTACTTTCGAGAACCATCTGTTCGACTCGGCTTGGACGGAGCTTAATAATTGCAAATTCGGTAGCAACGAAAAAAGCGGTTAATAATATGAGTAAGGCTATTAAAAATAAATTTAAAACCATGAGAACTCATCCTTTACAAAATGAAATATTTCTTAAAACCAGTCTACACAAATTAGTATTACCTCTATTCAGAATTGTTTGAAACGTAATTTCAAGAAATTGCATTTCCTTCAACAAAAAAATACCCAGAACCATCGGTTCTGGGCACTTGTCTCTCATAGATTTATTTCGCAATCTCATCCGTTGCCTTAATGTTGCGCAGAATGCTGACTTCAACCCTGCGGTTTTTGGCGCGGCCTTCCGTTGTATCATTCGATGCAATAGGGCGGTATTCCCCGTATCCGACGGAGGAGTAAGAGGAAGGGTCGATTTTACCATTATTCAATAAGATTTTCATGAAATTAACGGACCGTTTAGCGCTCAAATCCCAGTTTGTTTCAAAATCCGCCCGGTGAATCGGGATATTATCCGTGTGCCCGCCCACCTCAACCTGATAGCCTGGGTAACTCGCCAGCATACCTGCAATGGATACAGCCAGCTTTTGTGAATCTTGCTTCATGGTCGCCGAACCGGAATCGAACAGCGCACGATCACTGATTGTAATCGTCAGTTTCTCGTTATCCAACTTCGTCGTTAACTGCTCATTCAACTGATTTTCTTTGATGAAAGCATCCATGCTTTTCTTCAGTTCTTCCAGATCCTTTTCTTCCTTTTGCAGCTTCGCAGCCAGTTGACTGTCCGTATTGCTCTGCTCCTTCGCAGGAGGGTTCTGATTCTTGTTATTGTTCTTGGTGGAGTTCGCTGCATCGTCAATCGGGATCAAATTAGATACCGCGAAAGGCGCTTCTCCCCCCGTAAACGCATTGTTTAAGGACCTCATAATCGAGTTATATTTCTTCGAATCCAACTGACTAGATGCAAATAAAATGATAAAAAGAGCTAGAAGCAAAGTAAGCAAATCCGCATAGGGAATGAGCCAGGATTCATCAACGTGCTCTTCATGGTCCTCATGCTTCTTCTTTTTACTCACAGTGTGGCGTCCCCTTTCTCCTCTTCTTCATACGCCGCGCGTTCGCTGTTCGCTACGAAGATCATCATTTTTTGCTTCACAGAGTTGGCGGATACACCGGATTGGATCGACAGCAAGCCTTCAACCACCATGAGTTTTATTTCTACTTCTTTCTTCGACTTCTGTTTAAGCTTGTTCGCGAAGGGATGAAAAATAACATAACCGAGGAAAATTCCGAACATCGTGGCAACAAATGCAGCAGAAATCAAATGCCCGAGTTTCTCTACTTCACTTAAGTTCCCGAGAGCAGCAATCAAACCTACAACGGCGCCAAGAACGCCAAGTGTTGGTGCATATGTACCGGCTTGTGTAAAAATACCCGCATATTTCTTATGTCTTGTTTCCATTTCTGCAATATCCTCAAGCAGGACATCGCGCACGAAATCAGGATCATTCCCATCAATGATGAGGCGCATCCCGCTTTTCATAAAAGGATCTGCCAGCTCTTCCGCTTGCTTTTCCAGTGAAAGAAGGCCTTCACGACGTGTAATGGATACCCAATCGATAAAGGTATTGATGAGTTCTTTTTTAGGCATTAATTTTTGTTCGGTAAAAATAATCTTCAACAAGGTCGGAATCTTTTTGATGTCCTCTAATGAAAACGCGATAAACAAGGCTGAAGCCGTTCCTCCGAAAATAATAAGCGCAGCTGCTGGGTTTAAAAGCGCCACCAAACTTGCCCCTTTTAACACCATACCCACACCTACCGATATAAGCGCTAAAACAATTCCAATCAACGATGATTTCTCCATATGCCAGACACCCTCTTTTCTATAGTCATAAAAGTTATGAATAACTCTATCTCCATAATTCGACAAAAATACTGTCTATGTACATAATGATAGGTTTATTTGCTATAAATTACAATCTTTTTCGATGGGAAAAATAGGACTTAAGTCGTGTAATTTTTGTGAATATTGAAGGGGAATGACGAAATCTGGCGTCTCTCTCTTACCTAATTTATACTTAAGGAGATAGATCTCCTGCTAAAATCGATATCAGCAAATCTGAAAGATGATGGTATGATCTGGCAGCCTTTTAGGAAACGCTAGACAAGAAGCAAGCAATCTTCATACATAAGGAGAGATGAACGTGGAGAAACGAATGTTCGGCCGGACGGGGCAGCAATTTCCGCTGCTTAGCTTTGGCGCACAACGCATCGTAGACGAGCACAACTGTACGGAAGATGAGGCTATTGCGATCGTGAATCGTGCGATTGACGAAGGCATCACTTATTTTGATACGGCGCCGAGTTATTCGAAAGGCCAATCGGAAGAAAGACTTGGCAAAGCGTTAGCGTTGCATGGCCGCAGAAAAGATGTTTGGATTGCGACCAAAACAAACGATCGCACGAGAGACGGTTCTATGAAGCTGCTCGAAGAGAGCTTGAAGAGGCTGCAAACCGATCATGTGGAAGAATGGCGCTTGCACAATATTATGACGATGGAAGAGCTGGACCAATGCTTTGCCAAAGGCGGTGCTATGGAAGCATTAGTTGAAGCAAAAGACCAAGGCTTGATCAAACATATCTCGATCAGCGGACACACGAATCCTCGTGTTCAGCTCGAAGCCATCGACCGGTACCCGTTCGATAGCGCGCTCGTGGCTCTATCAGCCGCTGACCACCTCGTGTACAGCTTCGCGCATGAGTTCCTGCCGAAAGCAAACGAGAAGGGCATTGCCGTAATCGGCATGAAGGTAATGGCGCTAGGCAAGCTTGCTCCGTGGTACGAGAAGGCGCTGCAATACACGTTCTCTCTGCCGATTTCCACAGCAATCGTCGGCATGGAATCGATGGAGCAGCTAGAGCAAAATCTAGCCATCGCCAAGAGTTTCAAACCAATGACTGAGCTCGAGCAGCTGTCCTTCCTGAAAGAGATTATGCATCTGGCGAATCCGGATGTACTGCGTTGGAAATCAACCGACTGGGTATCGGGGGAATGGTACGTTCGTTAAAAAGGCAAATGAAAAAGGAGCTAAGCGGCTTAAATGCGCTTAGCTCCTTGGCTTTTGGCGTCAATAGCTGGGAGAGTCCCCGACTTCCAGACTTACTTAGATGCGATGGGAAAAGTGTCGATTCCCAGCAAAATAGAGGATCATAGTTCCCTTCATGGGTGCATCTGTCCATTATTTCGGAACATAATGGACTGTAAGATCGTCCACCCTCGTGCACGAAAGCTTATTCAATAATTAAGGCATAAACGATGCCAGGACCATGAACGCCAATGGTCAAATCGTTCTCGATATCGGCTGAGCGGCTCGGACCTGATATAAAATGGATGCCTGCCGGCCGCTCGCCTAACGCAAGTTCGTCAAAAGGCCGCAGAACCTCGCCAAGCTTCGTCCACAGGCGCTCCACGGGGATGATCGCGATGAACGTCGTCGGGAGCAGACTAACACTTCGGCCTCGCGTAGCGTCAGAGGTGACGACTAACGAGCCCGTGTAAGCTACCGCATGCTCGACAGCCACGATGCCGATATCTGCGCCAGCCGCTTTAGCGACTAGCTCATCTTTGGCCTCGCCGGTAGCGCCTTGCGCATTCCAAACGGTGATGTTCGTTTCCGTACCGGCTGAGAGGCTTGCGCGCAGCATTTCCAACTCCGGCTGATCCTGTATGATCAGATTCTTCGCCTGCGTTTTAGCGATAAAATCGGAAATGAAGGCTTGCGCTTCTGCCATCCCAGACAGACGGTAGGTGTGTCCGCCAGCTTTTTGCCAGTTCGCCATGAAGAGCTGAATCCGCTCCTCGAGCGGAAGGTTTACGTCCTCCCAAAAAGCTGGAGCCCCCTTCATCGGATGTGCAGGTGCGCTCTGAAGCGGCTTCGCACGACCGAGTCGCGTCGAAATATTAGCGAAGAAGGATTCCTGCTTCTTGAGGGCTTCTTCGTGCAATTGCTGCAGAAATGCCGGATCTGATTTAGCCATGATGATGTCCTCCTCCGCCATTTTTGCGATCAGCCACTAACTTCTCCATGCGCGCTTTCATGACAGCATCAAGCTCTGGGAACGTGCCTTCCAGCTCCTGCTCGATGTCCTTCCACGACTCGCGGAACGTCTTCTTGGCCATACTTGGCGCATAACGATACGAGTTCCAGCCTTTGAGCGGACCAATCCGCGCTTTAATATGGCCGTCACGGACAAGCAGCTTTTGCCCGACGCGACCGAGCTTAATAAGCGCCTTCACGCGCTTGGCATCGGACATGAGGAAGTTAAAGCCCTTCATCCCCATTTTCTCCGCAAAATCCGTCGATCCCCGCTCTACTTTGCGTTGGCGAAGATATACGAGCATATCGTGCAGCGGAATTTTGACCGGGCAGGCCTCATAGCAAGCCCCGCAGAGGCTGGAGGCGTTGGCGATGTCGTCCCACTGGTCGACATTCTTGTTCAAAGCCGGCGTAAGCACGGCACCAATAGGGCCGCTGTACACGCCGCCGTACGCATGTCCGCCGATATGGCGGTACACGGGGCAGGCGTTCAAGCAAGCACCGCAGCGAATGCAGTTCAGCAATTCCTGGAACTCTGGATCGCCGAGCTGCATGGAGCGCCCATTATCAAGGATGATGATATGCATCTCCTCGGGACCATCGCCGTCATGCTGACGCTGCGGCCCGGAAATAACGGACATGTACACCGTCAGTTTCTGTCCAGTAGCCGAACGAGGCAGCAGCGTCGCCATGACTTCGAGATCGTCCAGTGTAGGAATGATGCGTTCCATCCCCATGTAGGTGATCTGTGTCTTAGGAATCGTGCTTACCATCCGCGCATTGCCTTCATTTTCAAAAAGCACCATCGAACCTGTCTCGGCAATGGCAAAATTACAGCCCGTCATCCCGATGTCGGCTTCAAGGAATTTCTCGCGCAGCTTTCTCCGTACGTATCCGGCCAAAATACCTGTATCAGGCTCAAGCTTCTCTCCTGCGTCTTCGGACAGTAAATCAGCTATCTGATACCGGTTTTTGTGAATCGCCGGGATAATGATATGCGAGGGTGTTTCACCAGCTAGCTGAATGATATATTCACCAAGGTCTGTCTCAATAGCTTCTACGCCGATTTGCTCAAGCGCATGGTTAATGTGCAGTTCCTCGGAAACCATCGACTTGGACTTCACGGCGCTTTTCGCCTTCTTGTGCTCGGCAATCTGCATCGTTAGCCGAACCGCATCGGCCGCATCAGCCGCAAAATGAACGTGCACACCTTGCGCACTTGCATTTTCAACAAATTTGCCAAGATAGTAGTCGAGGTGAGCAATCGTATGCAGCCGAATTTCTCGTCCGCGTTCACGCCACTCTTCCCAATTGCCATGCTCGGCCGTTGCAGCCAGTTTCCCGTTCTTCAATCGCTCCGTTGTGAATTTCACCGCATTGCGCAGAAAGTCATTGTTCAGCGCAATCTTGGATCTATCCTTCACCGTCCCGCTAGGTTTATGCTCGCTCATGGGCAAGTTTCACTCCCTCAGCCAATAATTCCGCCAGATGCATCACCTTGACAGGCTTTCCACGAAACGATAAATTACCGGCAATATTCATCAAACAGCCCATGTCGAGCCCAACGAGCACTTCGGCTTCCGTCTCTAGCACGTGGTCGGATTTCTCGGACACCATCGCACCGGAAATATCACTCATTTTCACTGCAAAAGTACCGCCAAAGCCGCAGCAATCCTCGGCATGAGGAAGCGGCAGCAGTTCCATCCCGCGAACATTTTGCATCAGCTGCATCGGTTCAGCCTTAACCCCCAGCAGCCGGCTGCCGTGGCAGGAAGGATGGTAGGTCACTTTATGCGGGAATACAGCTCCCACATCCGTAACCCCTAACACTTGAACGAGGAACTGTGTGAATTCATAAGTTTTGTCAACGAGCCGATTAGCGCGTGCTAGATTCACAGGATCATTTTCAAAAAGCTTCGGATAATAATGGTGAATCATACTCGTACAGGAACCCGAAGGCGATATGACAAAATCGCTGTCTTCAAAAGCCGCCAGCAGGGTCATTGCAGAGCCTCGCGCCTCATCCCAATAACCGCTATTGAAGGCGGGCTGTCCGCAGCAGGTTTGTGTCGCCGGGAAGTCTAGCTTGACTCCGTATTTGGCAAGCAAATGAACGATAGACTCGCCGACCTTGGGATAAACAAGATCGCTGAGGCACGTAATGAACATCGATACTTTCATGTTGCAGCTGACTCCCTTCCTGCATCGTTCCCCCCACAGAGGTAGGTGGTTATACAAAAAACCATCCTCAGTACGAGAGAGAACATACTGGAGATGGAAGGAACAATGTCTTTTACTCTTTATCTAGTTGGATGACGTGGACACCTTTTTCCCGAATACGGTCCACATCTTCCTTATTGGTTTGTCCGTCTGTGATCACATGCTTAATTTCAGGCCACGCCGCGACTTGCGTCAAAGACTGCATTCCGAATTTGCTGTGATCGGCTAGCAGGTACGTTTCATCGGCAATGGAAATCATTTTGCGCTTAATAAGCGCTTGAAGCTCGTTCGACTCGCTGATGCCGCGTTGAATATGAACCCCTTTGCAAGAAAGAAAAAGCTTATGGACGTGGTACATGTCAAGCGACCTCTCCGCTAGTGGTCCTACATAGGACAACGATTTTGGCGAGAGAAGCCCTCCAGTTGAAATCACTTGGATCTTCTCCTTGCCGCTAACCTCAAGCGCGACTTTCATCGAATTCGTAAGGATGGTTAGCTGCATATCCGGAATCAATTTGGCCATATACCAAGCCGTTGTGCTCGCATCTAGAATAATGCGGTCCCCTTCGCGAATATGCGATACCGCTTCCTTCGCGATGCTGTTTTTGAAATCAGCATGCGCCGTTTCCCTTTCCAGGAAAGGCACTTCTGACTGCGCTTCCTTCACGCTTACTGCACCGCCGTGGCTGCGCATCAGCTTGCCTTCGCTTTCCAACCGATCCAAATCTCTTCGAATCGTCTCTTCCGTTACCTGACACAGCTCACTGAGCTCCGTCACTCGAATGCTTCCTCTTTCATTCACTAACTGAACGATTCTCTGCCATCTTTCCGCTACCAGCATCGTCTTCCCTCATTTCATCCTCGATCGGGACGCCACCTGACAAAATGTTGCATACGCCGCCTGCCAACCCGCAGCATCCTCGGGGATGTACGTTTTGACTGGGAACGAATTCCGAATCAGTTTCCTGGCTTCGCGCAAATTCGCGATATACCCTAATGCTATCCATTGTACTACAAGGTTTCCCAGGGCACTACCCTCGATAGGTCCTGCCCAAACCTCGCGCCCTGTAGCGCTCGCAGTGAATTGGCAGAGCAGCTCATTTTGAATGCCGCCGCCAACAATGTGAAGTCCAGGGTACGTAACGCCTGTAAGCTGCTCGGTCCATTCCAGAACAAAGCGATATTTGAACGCCAGGCTTTCTAAAATGCAGCGCGCGATCTCGCCTTCGGATTGTGGGACAACCTGCTGCGTATCTCGGCAGTATTGCCGAATTTGCTTCGGCATATGCTGTGGATTAAGGAACATATCGTCATCCGGATCAATGAAGGATTGGAAAGGCTTCGCCTGTTCAGCAAGCTTGACGAGAGCGGTAAAGCTGAGGTTTTTGCCTTCTTTATCCCACGTCCGCTTGCACTCTTGAATCAACCACAGTCCCATGATGTTCTTCAGTAAACGATTCGTGCCATACACGCCGCCTTCGTTCGTGAAGTTCCAAGCCAAAGCCTGTTCGGTTAGGACAGGTTCCGTCGTTTCTGTTCCGAGCAAGGACCAAGTCCCACAGCTTAGGAAAGCAAAATGATCGTCCAGCGCAGGAACCGCAACAACGGCTGAAGCCGTATCGTGCTCCCCTACAGCAATGACAGGAATGGAAGCAATATCAAGATCCGTGCATATATCTTCAGTTAATGAACCTACTCGTGTACCTGACGCTACTGGATTCAGCAACAAACGGGCTGGCAGTTCAAGCTGCTCAAGAAGCTCTGCATCCCACGTCTTCGTTGTAGCATTCAAAAGCTGAGTGGTCGTAGAGTTCGTGAATTCGCTATGTTTTTCCCCAGTCAGAAAATAGCGGAGCAAATCTGGAATCATGAGCAGTGTTTCCGCACGTTCCAGCAGTTCCGGGTTTCTTTCTTTGATTGCAGCAAGTTGAAAAATCGAGTTGAATTGCAGAAACTGGAGCCCTGTTTTGGCATAAAGCTTTTCACGTCCGACTTTTGCGAATACCTTCTCCATTACATGGTCAGTCTGGTGATCACGGTAATGATATGGATTGCCTAGAAGCTCGCCGTTCTTGGAAAGCAGACCGAAATCTACCGCCCAGGAATCGATCGCCAAACTCTCGATATCCGTATAACCTAGCTGCCTCGTCTGTAAAATGCCTTGTTTCAACTCATGAAACAAGCGCAAAATGTCCCAGTGAAGATGGTCGCCCACCTTCACTGGATCATTCGAAAAGCGGTGAATCTCCTCGATCGTCACTTGGCCCGCTTCAGAATCAAGGCGTCCGACGATCGCTCTGCCGCTGCTTGCTCCCAAATCAAAGGCCAGAACGCTTGAGGGTTTACTCACCAGCTCGCACCGCCTTTGCCGCGCACGTTAATGCTTTCATCGTAGCCGCTTTCCAGATAAGCTTTCATCGGATCAACCGGCACGCCGATTTCTTCGCGAACAGCTTGCAGCAGCGGTGTCACATCGAATTCGAATGCTTTCCGAACCGCATCTTCCGCACCAAGGACGTCTTGACGCTCTTGCGCATCTCTCACTTCATCAAGGTTGATGAGAAGAGCTTTGGCATATTGCGTTTGAACGTTCAGGACAGATCGCAGCATTGCTGGGATTTTGCGCTCGATATTATGGCTTTGATCAATCATGTACGCAATGTTGTTTGCAGCCTGACGGATTTGCGGGTTTTTGTCGCTCGCCGCATCAATGATTTGGTAGAAAATCAGGAACAATTCGTATGGATTCACGGATCCTACGATCAAATCATCATCCCCATATTTGCGGGAATTGAAGTGGAAGCCGCCAAGTTTATTTTCATCTAACAAATAAGTCACGATGTGCTCAATGTTCGTGCCTTGCGGGTGGTGGCCTGTGTCTACAAGCACTTCTGCTTGAGGACCCAACTTATTCGCCATGTTGAACGCCATGCCCCAATCCGCCAAATCCGTATGGTAGAAGGCAGGCTCATAGAATTTGTATTCGATCAGCATCCGCATGTTAGGAGTCATTGCATTGTACATCTCTTTGAGCGATTCATACATCCAAGTTTTGCGAGCGCGAATGTCGACTTGGCCTGGGTAGTTGGAGCCGTCAGCAAACCATAAACTCAGGATGTCAGAACCAACGGTTTTGGCGATGTCTACGCACTCCAGCAAATGATCCGTCGCTTTGCGACGAATGGCTGCGTTCGAATTCGTCACGCTTCCGAAAATATAATCATCTTCTTGGAAGAGGTTCGGATTCACTGCTCCGATGGAAACGCCTAAATCAGCTGCATGCTGCTTCAATTTCGCGTAATCGTCCACTTTATCCCAAGGAATGTGGATCGCAACCGACGGGCAAACACCCGTCAGTTTATGAACCTGCGCAGCATCCTCGAATTTCTCAAAAGGATTACGTGGCACACCGTTTTGCTTGTACACTTTGAAGCGAGTTCCGGAATCCCCGTAACCCCAAGATGGCGTTTCTACTTTGAGGGCTTTCAGCTTGGCTTTTACAGCAGTCAGATCAATACCTCTACTTGTTTGCAGCTCTTCAAACAGCGCATATGCTTTATCACTCATGGGAATAGCCTCCTTTTGGATATGGAACGGATTAACGGGTAAATGCAGCCGGAACGCCGCCGTCAACGGTAATCATACAGCCTGTCGTTTTCTCAGCTTTGGAAGATGAGAAGTACACGATGGCTTCCGCAACGTCTTTCGGGAAAATGTTAACAAGCAATGTCGTTCTTTTGCGGTAGTGCTCTTCGAGTTGATCTGGTTCGATGCCGTAAGCCGCAGCGCGCTCATTGCGCCAGTTGGAATTCCAAATCGCGGAACCTTGGAGAATGGCATCCGGCAGTACAGAGTTCACGCGAATGCCGTATTCTCCGCCTTCAGCTGCGATACAACGCGCCAAGTGAATTTCTGCCGCTTTCGCTGTTGAGTAAGCAGAAGCATTTTTACCTGCAAATACCGAGTTTTTGGAGCCGACGAATACCATGCTGCCGCCAACATTTTGCTTTTTCATAATTTTAAAAGCTTCTCTAGCTACCAAGAAATATCCTGTGCTGAGCACGTTCATGTTCAGGTTCCACTCTTTGAGGGACGTTTCATCGAAAGGACTCGATGTCGCAAGACCCGCATTATTCACGATTACATCAATACCGCCGTAGCTAAGAATCGATTCGCGGTAAGCCGAATCCACTTCTTCTTCCTTCGTTACATCCATTTTCACAGCAATGGCTCTGTTCTCGCCGTATTGCTCGTTCAACTCAGCCGCTAACTTTTGTGCGCCTTCCAGATTCAAGTCAGCCAGCACAACGTGTGCGCCTTCTTTGAGGAATTGGCGAGCCGTTACGCTGCCGATTCCACCTGCGCCGCCAGTGATGAAAGCAATTTTGCGGGAGAATTCCGCTTCTGCAGGTGCAAGTGTCAATTTATATAATTCAAGTGGCCAGTATTCCACGTTATAAGACTCATTTTCGCTCAAGGAAACGAAAGTTCCAAGTGCAGTTGCGCCTCTCATAACGGAGATTGCACGGTGGTAAAGCGCGCCGCTGACTTGCGCCATAGCCCAGCTTTTGCCTGTGTTAATCATCCCGATTCCTGGGATCAAAATAACGCGAGGAGCCGTTTCGAAAATAACGTCGCCTTCATTTTTGTTGCGCTCGAAGTATGCTTTGTACTCTTCTTTGTAAGCAGCAATGCCGGCTTGTAATGCTTCCGTCAGGGAAGCGGCATCACGGGAATTCGGATTCCAGTCGATGTACAGCGGCTTCATTTTTGTATGAACCAAGTGATCCGGACAAGCTGCGCCTACTTGTGACAGGACAGCCGCATCTTTGCTGTTAACGAACTTCAATACATCGTCTGCGCTGTCTACTGTTAGAATCATTTTCTTCTCTTTGCTTACAGCTCCGCGAACCGTTGGCAGTACTTGCGCCAAAATGTCGTTACGCTCGGAATCGGAAAGGGATTCGAATTTGGAGCCGCTGTACAAGCTGTCCTCATGAACTCGCGCTTCGATAAAGCTTTCAGCTTCATTGATGATGGCAAGTGTTTTGAGGTAGCTCTCCTCGGACGTTTCGCCCCAAGTAACCAGACCGTGCTTCTCCATCAGCACTAGCTCAGCATTTGGATTGTTTCTTACGCCTTCAGCGATCATTTTGGACAGTGTGAAACCAGGACGTACGTAAGGTACCCATACGAAGCGGTCGCCGTAGATTTCCTTCGCCAGCTCACGGCCATTGTGTGCGCAGCACAGCGAGATAATCGCATCCGGATGTGTGTGATCTACGTGTTTGAACGGTAAGAAAGCATGCAGCAGTGTTTCAATGGAAGCACGCGGATGTTTGCTGTCGATCATGCAGTTCACAAGGTAAGCAACCATTTCCTCATCGGACATTTCGTCTCTTTCATACAAAGGACGAATGTCTTCCATACGAAGACCTGTGAAATTCTTTGCTTTCATCGTCGCTAGGTCAGAACCGCTTCCTTTGACCCACATCACTTCAACGTCTCGGCCACGGAAATCTTTTTCGATCGTTTTGTATGACGTATTGCCCCCGCCCCAGTTAGCAACAGCACGATCTGTTCCAAGTAAATTGGAGCGGTAAACCAATTCCTCTACACCTTTTGATACGTTACTCGCCTTTTCTGCTTCCCACAAATTCGCAACCATAAGTACCCTCCTAGTATAGGGGTCTCTGAGCGCTGCCCAAAGTCTCTCCTCTTCACATCCCATGATGTGTTTGTTTTTGATGGATTTATCGTATCACATCTTTGTTTATTTTTGAATAATTATTTTTGTTTTTGTTTATCTTTGATTAAAAGAAGGAGGAAAAACACCTCCATGGAGGGGGATGGAGGTGTTAAAAACTCAGAGTTCCGCAGCAATGGTTAAGAACTAATTGCTTCGGGGAATGGGCCCTGGTGCCTTCTGCGACGACTGAGCCTAGCCCTTAAAGCATAAAAAAAGCCTGGCTGGATTCAGGATTCAATCCGCCGGACTTTCGTATATGATACTTTTCTAACCTACCACCATCCATCTCACTATTCTCCACACAGCCGCCTTCTACCTCTTCTTAGGGGAACTTGAGTCCCCTATTTAAAGGAAAACAAGCTGTTTCCTCTCTGAGCGGAACTACAGGATCTTCCCCGTCCATGTCAAGCTTTTCTGGTGAAATTAGCAAAATAGCGGATCGTAGTTCCCGAGACTGTTGGAAAATGCAGATTTTCTGTGAAATAGCGGCCCGTAGTTCCTCCCTCTAAGAGGACTGTCAAAAGAGCACCCTCCCGCTACTTTCATTGGATGAATTCCAATGAAACTGCCATATTTCCCCCTGAAACAGCCATCTCATTGGACAAAATCCAGTGAGTCGGCCATATTTCCACTGTTTCATCACCTTCGCGATTGCTCTCATTGGATTCCATCCAATGAAAGCTCAATTTCGACCAGTAAATCCCCCAATTTATTGGATTTCATCCAATAGAAATTGATATCCTTTTCCCAGCTCACACCCGATTCCCATTACCGCGAACAAGAAAGCACTCGTTTTGGCAGGGTCTCCGCTGCGAAGCAAATAAAACCACAGGGACAGCTATCTTTAACAACCGGGCATACGCAATTTTTGATTGAAAAGGTGCTTCACTATGAGCTCGATGGCGCATTCATCGGTTGTTCCTGCGCGCATCCTGATTTGCAGTCCATTCAAACATAGGAAGAGGAATTGGTCGTCGCTGCCGGTCCTGGCGTTGCCACACTTTCCGAAGCCTTGACGAAGCCTATTCTTGTCTTCAACACAGGCTGTTCCTATCGCGACGTTCTGGATCAATGGCTGCAGTCCATTGGCAAATCACAACCGATCATCATGGAGTTCGGTATGCTTGAAGCCATTATTGACGGTGTAACCGCTGGATTAGGGATATCGCTCATGCCCAAAGCGGTCATACAAAAGCACGAAAAGGAAGGTTTAATCCGCACCTTTGAGATGCCACAGCCTTACCGGTTCATCAAAACGGAATTCATCACGCGTAGGGATGCTTTTATAAGCAGTTCATTAAGCGCTTTTGTCGGCATGCTGCCGGGAGTCACCCGGGCGTAAGATGCAACACGCTTATATTTCCTCATATTCGGTGGGACCGCTTGGATGTTGGGCGTCCACATCCCCCCACTGATCCCCGTGCTCAACATCCTGTTCATCTTCGGCGACATTTTGCAAATCGCTGGCATTAATCGTGATGATTGGGTAGTCATGATGAGCCGCCACCTGCGCCGCTTGCAGTTTCATGAACTTCGGAGACCCTTCTGTATCCTCATCATAGACAAGAAGAATGCCGTCCGAGTTGCGCAGCAGGAACTTGTCCCGTTCCTTAAACTGCCAAGGTCCCTCATATTTCGTTTTCGTGATGCTATTTACGTAATTAGCCCGAGTTATAACGCTCGTGTAGCTATTCTTCTTCTCGTCGCTCCACTTCTCTTCTTGCTCCAAAAAAGGCGTGATTACTGCCAATTTGAGCTCTGGGTAGATGTTGGCTCTAAGGTCAAGAACAGCTTCCGCCGCCCACAACTCGACACCCCATCCGCCACTGACGACAACCCATTCAAGTCCCTCTTCAATCAGCGGAGTAAGTCTCTTTTGGATCGCTTTTTTAATAATCGAAATGCCTGGATGTTTGAGTGAAAAAATGCCTAGCTCTGATGCTTTATATCCTGTAATTAATATTCTTTTCAAAAGAGGCACACCACCTTGTTAACTCTCCCTAAAGGGTAGCATAGAAAGATAACGATAGAAAGCAAAAGAGCCGCCGGTTAATTACCGGACAGCTCTCTGCTCATAGCCTCGACAAGCCAAGGATGCGCCTGGATCCCATTCACTTCGTGTTTACCTTCGTACAAATGGAATCCCAATCGCTCAGCCGCACCAGCTTTCGTGTACTCGCGCTTCAATTGCTCGATCGCCACTTCCGTCGTAGCTACCGGGAAAATCCGATCCTGCCTGCCAGAAGCTATGAATAACGAACGAGGTGCAATTAGCCCCATTAAGTCAGGCAGCTCCGCATAGGCCAGCGCGCCTGGCAAGTAGTTGTCAATGCAGTGCCGAACATGCATAATACTGCCCTTGAACGTATTCGCAAAAGCGCATAACACGGTAGCCTTGACGCGTTCATCCAAAGCCGCTGCGTAAGAAGCAATTAAGGCGCCGCCTGAGAAGCCAAAGCAGCCTACGCTGCCGCCTTCGACATCTTCGCGTGCCAGCAGATAATCGATGGCCCGCTGCGCTTCCTGCACGCGCAGCCCTGCCAGCGATATGCCGTACAGCAGCAGCTGGGAAGCGAGCGCTTGGCAAGAGGAGTTGCCGACTTTCCCATCCTTCAGCTCCTCGGCCAATCGGCGATCGCCGAAACCGATAATTTCCGGCACCATGACGATAAAGCCGCGTCTCACTAATTCAAGCGCATAATTGCCATGAGAATCCGGTTCTCCGGTATTTTCGGTACCATCCGCATGCATGCCGGAAATCTGCCTGCTGCCATAGCCATGCCCATGCAGGGCAAGGACTGCGGCTGATCGCTCTTTTGTACCCTTGGGGATCAGCACATAAGCAGGGACACGGAATCCCGACACCGTCCCAAATTCAATTCGCTCCTGAATATGATCCTCCCGTTCGACACGATCAAGAAGAACAGGGCGAAGCTCATCCTTCGTCATCAATCCTATCTGCAGCGAATTAGCTAGCCCTTGCTTAAGCCTCTCCCTAGTCTGGTCGGCACTCTCTTCCCTCATCTGTGCTAGACGTTTCTGCTCATAGGAGAGATAGAGATTCTCCATGATGGCATCTGGATTCCACATACCGTCTCCTCACTCTCAGTTGTTAAAAAGTGACTAATTTATCTACCGCAACAGGTTGTCCAGTGCGCAGTGAAATGTTGCCCGCGATGCCAGTAAGAATAGACATAGCGCCGTCTACATGAGAAGCTGCTCTTTGGAAGCGATCGTCAGATGCTTTTTCGAAAATATCTCGAAGCAGCACAGGGTCTCCGCCACCGTGACCGCCAACGCCTTCTTCGATCTGAACCTGATAAGGTGCCGCGAACATAGGGAATACCTTGATCGTTTTCTCCTTCAAAGCGCCTTCATCTTCTTTTTTACCGCCGGAATTGACATATGATTGCTCGACAACTTTCATTTCAATACGGCCTTTGCTGCCGTTAATATGCACATTGAAGCCTTCCCATGGCATGTAAGCATTCAAAGAGTAGGTCAGAATCGCTTTATTTTTGTAGCGAACCATAACGCCCATCGTATCTTCGATGTTAATACCGTCGCCGAAAACACTTTGATCGCGCTGATAACCGTCTTCATGCTCCGCATTTAAATATAAGCCTTTGAGGTGCTCGTTTTTATCCAAATGCAGCGCAAACGGATCATCCTTCGCATTCTCGTTGCCTGTCGCGCGTTGATAGAACTTGGTCTCGCCGCGTTTCTCGGCATTTTCTCTGCCGTAGAACATTAATCCACCCATTGCATAAACAGTTTCGGGACGCGTTCCCAGCCAGAAGTTCACAAGGTCGAAATGATGCGTCGATTTGTGTACGAGCAGACCGCCGCCATTGCGCTTATCCCGGTGCCATCTGCGGAAATAGTCAGCGCCATGCTGGGTGTTAAGCAGCCACTCGAAATGCACGGAATGCACGTCGCCAATAGTTCCATCCATGATCAGCTCGCGGATTTTCGTATTGTGGGGTGCATAGCGGTAATTGAAAGTTACGCGAAGCTGACGACCTGTCCGCTTGATCGCATCAAGAATCTCTTGGCATTTCTCTTCATCCACCGTCATCGGTTTCTCGGAAATGACATCGCAGCCTAGCTCCATCGCTTTAATAATGTACGTGTGATGCGTGCGATCAACGGAAGTTACAATGACATAATCCGGCTTTTCTCTGCGGATCATCTCTTCGAATTCATGCGCTTTATAAGTGGGGACAGCCTTATATTCGTATTTTTTTTGCAGCAAACCGTTTGTAAAGTCCATTCTCGTTTGATTAATATCGCAGATTGCAACCAATTCCGATGTATCTTGGAAATCCCTGACAATAGCGCCATAGAAAAATTCGGCCCGTCCTCCGGTGCCGACGACAGCATAACGTTTTTTCATAACCGGTTAAGCCCCTCTCGAGATTAAGTTTTCTTACCTCAAGATTAATACAATATTTGCTGTGTTTCTAATCAAATCTTATCTAATGTCTTTCAATCCTTGCATATTTTGCTATAATAACAGTACATTTTAGTTTGAGTGATCGAAGAGGTGTCCCTTGTGATCCAATATGAAATCGAAAGACTGCGCAGAGATCGGCCCTACTCCATGCAGGTGAATCATTTCCATGATCATTATGAAATCTACTATTTGCTGAGTGGTAAACGCTACTACTTTATACAAGACCGCTCGTACTTCATTCAAGAAGGCGACCTCGTTTTTATTGATAAAAATCAGCTGCACAAAACGCGAAATGTCAATGCGGAGACGCATGAGCGCATTTTGCTAAGCTTCGATGATAGATGGATTCGCTCCATTGGTGAAGATGCTTCGACGCATCTGCTAGTGCCTTTCGTGCAAAAGCAGCATGTATTCTCGTTGAGCGGTACGAATCGTACCCTCGTTGAGAATCTGCTGTTTCAACTGCTCCGTGAGCAGCAGCAGGCGCTCGGTGGATGGCAATTAAACAGTCGCGCACTGCTTACGCAGTTGCTGATTTTCTGCTCGCGCTTGACTGATAAGATGAGCACGGCTCAAGATCATGCGCAATCCCACAATCCCAAAATTTTTGAGATTGTGGCTTATATCAACGAGCAGTACCGGAATCGGCTGACGCTTGCTTCGATCTCGGAGACGTTTTATATTAGTCCCAGCTATTTTTGCCGTTCTTTTAAAGAGACAACGGGTTTTTCGTTCGTTGAGTACTTGAACAATGTGCGGATTCGGGAAGCTCAGCGGCTGCTAAGAGAAACGAAGCTGAAGGTTATTCACATTGCGGAGCAATCGGGCTTCGATAGTGTGGCCCATTTTGGCCGCGTATTTAAGCAGGTCACCTCGCAGACGCCGCTTGAGTGTCGGAAGATAATGCGGCTGAGCCAGTAGTTGGTGGGTGGATCGCGTTGGATGGGTTAAATCGGGATTGGATGGAGAATAACTGGAAAAAGTACTGTTAATTTTTCCTTTCGAGAATGCTAATGCAAATTAGAGGGAAATTCCACCTCTAATTTCCTAGAAATGGTGTGATCTGAGGTCATGTGATTGAATTAGCAGGAGAATTTCCCTCTAATTGGAATTAACTAGTTGAATTACATGAAAATAACAGTAGAAATTCCAGTTATTTCGACTGCGCATGGTTATTGATGCTGATATTGGTGGATGCTGCTTGAGAGTATAACTTGTGACTAGTCAGTGTTGGTGGATTGCTAGTCCTGTTTGGTGGCTGATGCTGGTACCGATGATGCTGCTTGAGAGTATGGCTTGTGACTAGTTAGTGCTAATGGCTTGCTACTCCTGTTTGGGGACTTATGCTGTTACTGATGATGCTGCTTGAGAGTACGGGCTTGTGACTAGTTGTATGGATTTGCTGGTTGTACTTGCTATGTGCTTGCTGCTTGTAGCTACTTCGTGCTTGCTGCTTGTAGCTACTTCGTGCTTGCTGCTTGTACTTGCTATGTGCTTGCTAGTTGTAGCTACTTCGTGCTTGCTGCTTGTAGCTACTTCGTGCTTGCTGGTTGTACTTGCTATGTGCTTGCTAGTTGTAGCTACTTCGTGCTTGCTGCTTGTAGCTGCTTCGTGCTTGCTGGTTGCAGCTGCTTGCGGCTGCTGATTGCTATAACGTGCTTCTTACTTATTGCTATACTACCCGACAGTTCGCGATCCCCCTCATCGCCTCCCGCAGCAGCTCATAAGCGCGCCAAGCCGCGCGTCCACAAAACCAAAAAAAGGCTCCCCGCAAGCAGATAACTCTGCTTGCGGGAAGCCTTTTTCTCTTAAAACCCAAAATATTGTTTCGCGTTATTGTAGGAAATACCTTGAACCAATTGCTTGAGCAGCTGCTCGTCATTCGGGAACTCGCCCGCTTCAACCCACTCGCCGAACATGTTGCACAAAATTCTGCGGAAATAATCATGTCTCGTGTACGACAAGAAACTTCTGGAGTCAGTCAGCATTCCGACGAAACGGCCAAGCAAACCGAAATTGCCGAGTGATTTCATCTGCGAAACCATGCCGTCTTTCGTATCGTTAAACCACCAAGCGGCGCCAAGCTGAATTTTGCCTGGGATTCCGTCGCCTTGGAAGCTGCCCATCAGTGAAGCAAGAATTTCGTTGTCGCGCGCGTTCAATGAGTAAAGAATGGTTCTTGGCAGCGAATCCGCTACAGCCAGAGAAGACAGTAAACCGGTAAGCGCGCTAGCTACAGGGCTATCATTAATGGAGTCGAATCCCGTGTCCGGCCCGAGTGTTGCAAAAGCTTGTCCGTTATTGTTACGGGATGCGTTGATATGGTACTGCATCGCCCAATCCAGCTTTTTATAAACGCCGCCTAGGAACAACAAAGTGAATGCTTTATATTTTTTCTCGTCTTCCAGACTAACAGCGTTACCAGCCAAGGCGGATTTGAAAATTTGTTCAACTTCTGCTTTGGTCGCCACCCCAAAAGGCACGTAATCCAAAGCATGGTCAGACACTTTACAGCCTACGGAGTTAAAGAATTCCGCTCTGCTCTCAAGCCCTGCAAGCAGGTCGTCGTAAGACGAAATCGTGATGTTTGCTGCTTTTTCCAGTTGAGCGATCCACGGAAGGAATGTAGCTCGGTTAATTTCGAGCGCTTTGTCAGGACGGTAAGACGGCAGCACTTGGGTATGGAAATCTTTGATTTCTTTGATTTTAATGTGATATTCCAAGGAATCAACCGGATCGTCCGTCGTGCAGATTACGGTTACTTTGGAATTCGTGATCAGGTCTCTGGCGCGTGAACCGCCTTCAGCCAGCTTCGCGTTCACTTTTTCCCAAATTGCAGGTGCGTTCTGTTCATTGATCAAGTCATTCACGCCAAAATATGTACGTAGCTCCATATGGGACCAGAGATACAGCGGGTTGCCGATCGCCATTGGCAGTGTGCCTGCCCAAGCAACGAAACGATCATAGTCGCTAGCTTCACCGGTAACTTTATTCTCCTCAACGCCGTTAGCGCGCATCATTCTCCACTTATAGTGGTCGCCGTAAAGCCACGCTTCCGTAATGTTATTGAATTGTTTATTTTCATAAATCTCTTTAGGGCTTAAGTGGCAGTGATAGTCAATAATCGGCAGATCTTTGGCATATTCGTGGAACAAATGAACAGCGGTTTCATTAGTAAGTAAAAAGTTTTCATCTAAAAACGTTTTCATAAAGCAAATTTCCACCTTTCTCGACCTGAATGATCTGCCCTTATTTTAGCCGAAGGTGGAAGTGTTGTCTTGTGATTTTTTGCTTTAATTTTGCGAAATATGCATATATTGACCTCTCGAAAGTCTAAGGAATTAAATACTCAACTTCTGCACTAGCCGTTATTTCTTCCGGTATAGCCTTGGAAGCGCCAGGAACGTGCCGCGGCTTATGATTTATCAGCTCAGAGGAATAGATGCTAACATACACTCTACCGGGCAAAGCCTGCGCTCTGATGAGGATCGGCTGATTATAGTTATTTTTGAAACTAAAATCTGGGCCACCCCAGTTCACGGTCGCGTCTCTTCCAGAAGGTACATAGGGTACCGATCTGCTGTGAGAGTACCTTTCTACAATCGTCAGACCAGCCCGGTCCACTGCATTAAAAAGAGTCGAGGAGGTTTGACAAATACCGCCGCCAATCCCTTCAGAGAATTCTCCCCTGACAATGACTTTGGCTGGCATGTAGCCTCTTCCGCGCGTACGAACGCCAACCACCCGGTTAAAAGAGAACGTTTCGTTCGGGAGAACCACGTAATTGTTTATCGCCTGAGTAGCGAGCTTAATATTCGTAAAGCGGTGCTTATTATTTGAATTAAAGTACGTCACATAATAACCGATTGGATGCACGCGGATGCTAGCAAGCAGCTCACTATCTACTTTCGGATAAATAGGCAGCACGGGAACATCGAATTTCAAAGGCCCCTCACTGTAAAACTGCCTGTAAAATTGTTCTACAAACGCGCGCCGATTCAACTGTGCTCCTGGAATTTCCTTCACAATCCCTCCCGCATCGCTAATCGTAGCATTAACGGGCTTCCGGTACGCTTTCTTCTCCATTTCATTCACAAGACGATCTAATCGTTCATTATTGATCAATGGTATGTCAACATAATCAAGTCTGTAAGCTTCACGCTGCACATTGGCTTGGATTTGAGAGCTTCCATCCTTGATGCTTTGATCAGCCATTTCATTCATCTGCATAAAAAGCATGAGACCCGCAATCCATCCCTGCATCATCTAATCAATCACCCCTCCCCTATTGTGAGCAATTGAACATTTTCCATACCAAATAAATGAATTCCTAGCAACAATGTAAAAAGGACCGCCCCCCTGACCAGTGTCTGGTTAAGGAACAGTCCCTTACTTTTCAGCAGATTGTATCGCCTTAATGCGGGTAAGCAACTTGGAACTCATCACCGCAAGGCCCGCCGCCAGGATTATTTTCCAGATCGACGGTTTCGCCGTTTTGGCGGAACAAAGGGCAATAATGTTGATTAATATGCGTAGCGGAATCATTGGCATAATGGCAGATGAACGCCCTGCGGAAGCGATCTTTTGTTTTGTTGCGATACGAGCCATGGATGAGATTGCCGTTAAAAAACAACACGTCGCCTCGTTCCATGACGACAGGCATTGCCTTTTCGTCTTTTGGCGGCTTCACGTAATGCGTGGTAAATGATTCTTTGTCATCTGCAAGATCCGGGCAAGAAAGCTCCAGCGTATTCGTTTTGGGCACGACGAGTAGACCGCCGTTTTGCTCATCTGCGGCATCTATAGCCGTCCAGGCGGCAATGCAGTTACCTGGCTCAACCTGCAAATAAAAGTTATCCTGGTGCAGCGCTTGGCCGCGAGAGCCTGGCGGTTTGTAATAGAACATACTCTGCGCAGCCAGTGCTTCCTCCTCATACAAATCAGCTAACACCTCCATCACCGGCTGATGCAGCATATACTTCTTTGCTGTCTCATTAAAACGGTGCGGATGCATGACACGCGGATAACGCTTCAGAGGATCCGATACGTCCGCCTGCAAATCGGGTTCAAAATAGCCAGGTACCGTCTGCATCGACATCTCTTCAAAAGTAGCATCAATTTCTGCCAAGTTATCCTCTGAAAATAAGCCTTTAACGATCAAATAACCGTCACGTTCAAAATGCTGTTTTTGCTCTTTGGTTAGTTTAAGCAAGGTTTTGGACATCTGATCTTCCCTCCAAATTATCTATTATTCTTCATGCTTTCAGCATATCGAATATTGCGCAATCCAAGAAGTAAGAATGCTGCTAATTAATCCTACAATCCTGCTATTTTCTGATATACTCAATTCATCAGCATGCAGCTATCAGGAAGGAAGGATCTTCATGAATAACGAAGCAAACACGTTCTTGGCCGGGCATTTCAATGAATCGGATTCCTATGTCACCATTCGCCCTGAAGGACGTAACGATTGGCTCCTTTGCTTCACGTTAGACGGGGAAGGTTACTTCAAACATAACGGAAATGAAAGGCGCTGCCGAGCAGGGGATCTCACGCTGCTTGCCCCAGGAACTCCGCAGCATTATGGTACGAGGAAACATCATCATTGGCACTTTGTTTGGGCTCATTTTCCGTCCATCCTCGCAGAGACGAATCTGCTGCCGAAGGAAGAGCAGCTTGTCCTCGCCATTGAAAGCGAGTCGCTCCGGGAGCGCATTTATCAAGCTTTCGCACGCATCCTGCAGGATTCCAGAGAACGCGGGGAATACTGGTTTGAGCTGATCCTTTCCTCCTTGCGGGAAATCCTGCTCATCATGGCGCAGAAAACAAGCCGCAAAATGGACCCTCGCATTGAAGAGGTCCTTCACCTCTTGTCCCAGCAGATGCGCGAGCCTATCCGCATCGAAGAATTGGCTCAGCATGTCGGGCTCTCCTCATCGCGACTTGCCCATCTTTTTAAAGCCAGCACGGGGTACTCCATCATTGATTCCCTCAACCGAATGCGCATTCAGCAAGCCGCTCTCCTGCTTGAGCATACGCAGCGGAGCGCCTCGGACGTTTGCTATGACGTTGGTTTTCAAAACTATAATCACTTCACTAATCAATTCCGCAAGTGGCATGGCACTAACCCCAGCACCTTCATGAAAGAACGACGGTAAAATTTATTTGACAGTTTACAAACTCCACGATAAACTGCTAGCAAGCTATAGAAAAAAGGAGGATTTCTATGACCTTTGAACACAATCTTGATAAATATGCGGAGCTTATCGTCCGCGTGGGTGTAAATATCCAATCCGGGCAAACGCTATGGATTAACGCTCCCATTCTCCATCCAGCTCTTGTGCGACTCATTTCCCGGAAAGCTTATGAAGCAGGAGCCAAACACGTACATATCGAATGGCAAGATGAAATCAGCACACAAATTAAATATATGCATGCACCAGAGGAAGCTTTTCACGAGTATCCTACCTGGCGCTCGCAAGCACTTAATGATTTAGCGGAAAATAACGGCGCTTACCTATTGATCGATGCCGTAGATCCTGAGCTACTCAAAGGCGTCGATCCCGCGCGTATTGCCGCAAACTCCAAGGCAGCAGGACCTAAACTGGTCAAATGGAGAGAAAGCATGTCCTCCTATTTCATGACCTGGTCGATTGCTGCTGCGCCTACTCCAGCCTGGGCCTCTAAGGTGTTCCCGCACTTGGAGGAAGAAGCTGCCATGGATGCCCTATGGGACGCGATTTTCAAAGCGACGCGCGTTGATCAAGACAATCCTGTGCAAATTTGGCACGAGCATAACGCAACGCTGCGCAGCAAAAGAGAACAGCTTAACGAGAAGCAGTTCCATAAAATTCATTACCGTGCCCCGGGCACAGAGCTAAGTGTCGAGCTGCCGAAAAACCACATTTGGCGCGGCGGATCAGCAACCAACGGAACGGGAGGCTTTGAATTCAACCCGAATATCCCGACAGAAGAAGTGTTTATTTCACCAAATCGACTAGGGACACAGGGCACCGTAAGCAGTTCGAAGCCGCTAAGCTATCAAGGGAATTTGATCGACAACTTTACGATCACCTTCGATAACGGACGTGTCGTCGACTATACAGCCGAGGTAGGTTTTGAGTCCTTGAAAGCGATGATCGAAATGGATGAAGGCGCCCATTATTTAGGCGAAATCGCGCTTGTTCCGCATGATTCACCGATTTCCAACTCGAATCTGATCTTTTTCAATACACTTTTTGATGAAAATGCTTCAAATCACTTGGCTTTGGGAAGAGCTTTCCCTACTTGCGTGGAAGGCGGACCTTCCATGTCCAAGGATGAGCAGCGCGAAGCAGGCCTTAACGACAGCTTAATCCATGTTGACTTCATGGTCGGCTCTGCCGACATGGATATTGACGGTGAGCACGCAGACGGCCGTATTGAACCTATTTTCCGCAAGGGCAACTGGGCATTTTAACCTCGACAAAAGAGACCTTCTTAACCCACAATAAGTGTGGAACGGAAGGTTCTTTTTTCATATAGTATAGGAGCATGGGTTCTTATGAATTTGGGAATGTTAGTCAGAAGGTAACGGAATTTCTTGCAACCCCATCCAAACAAGAGGAGTTGATCGTATGAGTACCAAACCGACGATTGCTGCGATTAGCGTGCCATTTGATCTTGGAGCAGGCCGACGCGGGGCTAGTAAAGGACCTAAAGCCATATTTCAAGCAGGCTTATTGCGGGGCTTGCAGCAAATGGATATATCGATTCAGCATGTGGCGGAGATTCGTCTCCCGAATGATACAGCAGCTCCGCTCCCGCCTGAGGTGGACAAAACCAATTTAAAATATTTAGCTGAAGTTATAGACGTAAATACTCGCTTGGCTGAGCAAGTTTCCAAGGTTGTGCAGCAAGGGCAATTCCCCTTAGTTATTGGCGGCGATCACAGCATTGCCATTGGGACACTTGCCGGTTTATCCGGGCATTATACGAATTTAGGCGTCATATGGGTTGATGCGCATTCTGATTTAAATACGGCGGACACGAGTCCAACCGGCAATATTCACGGCATGTCACTCGCAGTTAGCATTGGGATGGGGCACCCTTTGCTCACCGGCATTAAAGGAGATCAAGCCAAGGTGAAGCCGGAAAACATCGTCCTTATCGGGTCCCGTTCACTGGATGGGGGTGAGAAAAAGCTGATTCGTTCACTCGGCATCAAGTGCTATACCATGCATGATATTGATCGCAAAGGGATGGCCGCTATCATGCAGGATGCAATCGCTTATATTAGCGGTAAAACGGACGGTGTTCATGTTAGCTTTGATGTTGATTCCTTAGACCCGCTCGAAGCGCCGGGAACCGGCACAGCCGTTAAAGGCGGACTTCACTTCCGCGAAGCCCATCTCGCTCTAGAGATGCTGCACGAAACAGGCATCGTTACTTCTGCCGAATTCGTAGAGGTCAACCCGCTGCTCGACGATAACAACAAAACCTCGCAGCTAGCTGCTGGTCTCATTAGCTCACTGCTGGGCGAACAAATCTTATAGCATCCTTATAGGCGGCTTACAGCTCGTATTCCTCACAAGGGATACGGGTTTTTCTGCTTGTTGCATGCAGGTTTAATTGGTAAAATATAGATGACTTACGAGACGGACATTGGATTGGAGCTCAGCATGAAAACGATAAATCAATGGATTCTGCAGCTTTTACTTGCCCTGCTTTCTTTATGCACGATTGGCATCTACCTGTTTTTCAAAAACCAAACGTACTTTGAATTTCTGAACTGGAATCTATTCCTTGCCTGGATCCCCAATCTCTTCGCATTGCTTGCTTATTGGTTACATACACGCCGACCTTCGGTTATTGGCCATATTTTCATGTTCATCTTTGGACTAGCCTGGCTTTTGTTCCTGCCCAATGCCCCGTATATTATAACTGATTTCATTCATTTAACGCTTTTGAAGGACTTGTACATACAGAAAAAATCCTGGAGCATGGCCTATTGGAATGACTTTTTCACGATTTTTTTATATGCGTGGAATGGGTTATTGCTAGGATGCAGCTCCATGTATATGATCCATGTCATTATGATGAAACGTTGGGGCCGCATCATCTCATGGCTCCTCATGATCGCAACCTCACTGCTAAGCGGGTATGGCATTCTTCTGGGCAGAGAATATCGACTGAATAGCTGGGATGCCCTGCTGGACATCGATATCGTGGGGACCCTGCAAGAGAGCATTCACAAAGAAGCAATTATTTTCTGCGTCCTAGTAGGCTTTGTCATTTTTGCCATGTATACAACTTTCTATTTGCTTATCAACGGCATTGGCAGCTCCAAGCTTGCAACTTATAAAAGATAACAGTAACGCCCTCACCCCATCTTTTCGATGAGTTGAGGGCGTTTGGTAGGTTCAGCCAGACTTAGTCTGCAGGCTGTAGCAATCTTTCGCCGGCAATGCCTGGCGTCGTCATCTGAATCGGATTGAGGATTTCTTCAATCTCCTCCGTAGTCAGCAAGCCGCGCTCCAGGATCAGCTCTTTCAGCGTCATGCCTGTGCGCACGGCCTCTTTCACCAGCTGCGCGGCTACCTCATAGCCAAGATGCGGATTCAAGGCAGTAACGATGCCGAAGCTTTGCTCGACATAGGTGCGGCATCGGTCACGGTCCGCTTCCAAACCTTCAATCGCGAAACGCTCGAAGACATCCGCCGCGTTGCGCAAGATTTTGAGCGACTGCAGCAAGTTAAACGCAAGTACTGGCCCCATCACGTTAAGCTCGAACTGCCCCGCTTCACACGCCAAGCAAATCGTATGATCGTTCCCGATGACTTGGAAGGCAACTTGGTTCACAACTTCCGGCATTACAGGGTTTACTTTTCCGGGCATGATCGAGGAACCAGGCTGTCTTGGGGGCAGCTTCAACTCCCCTAATCCAGCGCGCGGACCGGAAGCCATCAAACGAATATCGTTGCATATTTTGGACAGATTCACCGCACAAACCTTCAAAGATGCCGAGAGTTCTGTGTACGCATCCATGTTTTGAGTGCCGTCAACCAAATGCTCGGCATTCTCAACCGGGATTCCACACTGATCTTTCAAATGGAACATCACGCGATTGACATACTCCGTCTTCGCATTCAACCCCGTACCTACGGCAGTCGCCCCCATGTTCACCGTCAAAAGTCCGGTCGAAGCTTGGCGAATCCGATTGATATCACGTTGCAAGACACGTGCATAGGCACCGAATTCTTGTCCAAGACGAATCGGAACAGCATCTTGAAGATGCGTTCTTCCCATTTTTATCACATCATCAAATTCCGTTTCTTTCCTTGCAAAAGCGCTCTGCAGCGAAATCATCGTCTCGATCAATGATTGAGATAACCGGTATGCGGCAATCTTGATTGCGGTAGGAATAACATCATTCGTTGACTGCGACATATTCACATGATTGTTTGGATTACAGTGAAAGTAACTGCCTTTCTCCTCACCCATCAACTCCAGCGCCCGATTGGCCAGAACTTCATTCATATTCATATTGATCGAAGTTCCTGCTCCCCCTTGGATGGAATCTACGATGAACTGATCCAGTAGTTTGCCTCCTCTGACTTCTTCAGCTGCTTTTACTAGTGGCTCAGCAATCTTCTTAGGCAGCATATGGGTTTCCATATTCGCAAGAGCTGCTGCTCGTTTTACTTCTGCTAAAGCCGTTATAAGTTCTGCATGAATTTTAACGCCTGTAATTGGAAAATTCTCAAGCGCACGCATCGTTTGAATGCCGTAATAGGCCTCGGCTGGAACTTGTTTTTCACCTAAAAAATCTTTTTCAATGCGAATACTCATCGTACACACCGTTCCTTTTTCATTAAAGTAACTGCTCGCGAAGTAGATGATCTAGTAGCATCCTTCAGAGGATGAAATTAATTGACCACTGTAATGTACAGTAGTTATCACAACTATTCGCGCCTTCCTGCTACAATTCCTGCAATATCTGCACGGCTTGTAATAAATTTATGCGAAAATGAAAGCATTTTCATAAAACGAATGGTTTTCGTATTCTTCAAATAATATTACCCAACTTGCACGTTACCATGATTGAATTTTGATACATTTTGAGAAAGCGTGCATCACGTCTGACTCTCTACTAATATATGCTCGCACGAAGCCACATGCAAAGGACATTTCGCGTAAATACGCTGCCCGGATATTGAAAAATCCATAAATCGCCGCACATGAGCAACCTTATAACCAGAAGAATACAATGGATTACAAGCTCGCTATGTGCGACAATACAGGTATCCAAACAGGTTTGGCCAGGTTGAACTCCAAGGAGGAATACTCATGGACACAAAAAGTTCTTTGATCATTGAGCAAACAGAAAAGTACGGAGCGCATAATTACCACCCGCTGCCTATCGTCATTTCAAAAGCCGAAGGCGTTTGGGTCGAAGATCCGGCAGGCAACCGCTTTATGGATATGCTGAGCGCTTACTCGGCTTTGAATCAGGGACATCGTCACCCCCATCTCTTGAAAGCGCTCCATGAACAAGCCGAGAAAGTCACCTTGACTTCAAGAGCTTTTCATAGTGAGACACTCGGGGTTTTTTATGAAAAATTAGCGAATTACACAAATAAGCCGATGATTTTGCCTATGAATACTGGGGCGGAAGCTGTTGAAACGGCGGTAAAAGCCATCCGCCGCTGGGGCTACGACGTCAAAGGGATTCCGGATGATCAAGCGGAAATTATCGTCTGCGAAGGGAATTTCCACGGGCGCACGGTGACGGTCACTTCTTTCTCGTCATCGCCGGAATACAAGCGCGGCTTCGGGCCTTTCACGCCGGGCTTCCGCATCATCCCTTATGGCGATGTGGAGGCGCTTCGGGCGGCTATCGGACCGCATACAGCCGGGTTCTTGTTCGAGCCGATTCAAGGCGAGGCCGGCATTGTCATTCCGCGGGATGGCTATCTGCGGGAATGCTATGAGCTATGCCAAGCGAATCGCGTGCTTTTTGTGGCGGACGAAATCCAGACCGGATTCGGCCGTACGGGCCGCCGCTTCGCCACGGACTGGGAAGGCGTCACGCCGAACCTGTACATCATGGGCAAAGCGCTCGGCGGCGGTGTTTTTCCGATCTCTGCCGTAGCCGGAGATCGTGAGGTCCTTGAGGTGTTCGAGCCCGGGTCCCACGGATCCACCTTCGGCGGGAACCCGCTCGGCTGCGCCGTCGCTATCGCGGCGCTGGAAGTGATCGAAGACGAGCAGCTCGCAGAGCGCTCGGATGAGCTTGGGGCTTATTTCCTGAAGCGGCTTCAGGAAATTCAGTCTCCGCTGATCGCGGAGATTCGCGGACGCGGGCTGTTCATTGGTATTGACCTTAAGGTCCCGGCCCGGCCATTCTGCGAACAGCTGAAAGAGAAGGGACTCTTGTGCAAGGAGACACACGAGCACATTATTCGCTTGGCTCCTCCGCTAACCATTACGCGGGAGGAGCTCGATTGGGCTTGGCAGCACGTTCACGATGTGCTGAGTGGCGCTTAAGATTGTAAGACATACCAAGCATACGGGAACTACAGGTCGCTATTTGAGCGAAATCGGCCATTTTCTGTGTGAGACGGAACTACAGGGTCTTATCTGCCCCAAGTTGGCCACCTTCCACCTCAAAATGATGAAATAACGGACCACAGTTCCCCCTCATCCGCTATACAGCTGCACTTCAGACAAATAGCAGCCTGTAGTTCCGCTAAATAAAAGAAGCTCCGATTCCTCTTGAGAGGAAGTCGGAGCTTCTTTCTATTCTTTCACAAACACCAGCTTCCCAAAACGCTGCGGAATATGAAAGTTAACTGCACCGGTCGGAGACCAGGCCCAGTAATGCCGCTGCCCTTCCGTATCGTCATCTATCCGATACAGATTGCAGCCCCACTCGTCACCATGCAGCGGGACTCGCGCCGGCTCCTGCTCGTCCCTTAAATCGGCAAATGGAATTCGCAGCTCGTAATGCTTCCATCCCTCTGCCCCACCGGAGACAGACGTACGCAAGCCCTTAGCGTCCCAAGCCACATCCACTTTTTTAATCCCATCGAGGTTGTTGTGAATCCGAGCATCGAATTCAACGCCCCGCGGGCTGAGTTCGAATTCGTAGTAGACTTTGCCCGTGCCAATGGGGTCAAGAAATACCTCCACGACATCCTCCTCATAGATAGGATCATCACGCCGTTCCATCGTCGCCACGACATGGTCGTCCTCGCAATCAAACCGGACATGCAAAGCATCCGCCGTCCAGCATGCGCGGAATCGAGTTTCCAATCGAGGATTGCCTCCGGTTACAACATCGTACAGCACGCCCGAAGTTATTTCATCCCAAAGAATACGAGCATTTTCATCAGCTATGTATTGGCATTCGTATCTCATTCCAGTTCGATTCCCCACTTTGCAATTTATCTTTGTAAACCATATTAATATCTTATTTCATGGATGCCAATAGGTAAAAGTGCTGGAATGTGCATATAACACACTTTTAACACAATAAAACCGCCTATCGGCGGTTAATCGTGTTAACACTTTCTAGTCATCTGACAATGAGAGTTCGGTATTTCCACGATCTCATGCCTTTTCATATTCTTTTTTTATAAACTCTCATTGCAAAGATATAAGCCAGGAGCATAATTCCGACGCACCACGCAAGTGCGACCCATATTTCATTACCCACCGGCTGGCCTGACAGCAATGCGCGAATGGCTTCTACAATCGAGGTCACCGGTTGGTTCTCAGCAAAGATGCGAACGATGGTCGGCATCGACTCGGTTGGCACGAATGCTGAGCTGATAAAGGGCAAGAAGATAATCGGGTAGGAAAAGGCGCTAGCTCCGTCGACCGTTTTTGCGGAAAGTCCGGCTATTGCTGCGACCCAAGTTAAGGCCAAAGTAAACAGTGCGAGGATGCCGGCTACGGCAAGCCACGGCAGCACGCCAGCGGGCGAACGAAAGCCCATAATCAACGATACGAGAATGATGACGACAACGGATATCGCGTTGGATACAAGCGAGGTTATAACATGCCCCCATAGTAAGGTGGAACGAGCAATCGGCATGGTGTGAAACCGCTCGAATATACCCCGTTGCACATCGATAAACAATCGGTAAGCCGTATAGGACACGCCGCTAGCAATAGCAATAAGTAAGATACCGGGCAACAAGTAATTCACATAGTTATCCGTGCCGGTTTGAATGGCGCCACCTAGCACATAGACGAACAAGAGCATCATCGCAATCGGCATAATGGTAACCGTGACGATGGTGTCCATGCTGCGGAAAATATGGCGCATGGAACGTCCAAGCATGACACTAACGTCGCTGAAAAAATGATTTTTTACCGTCTCCATTTATTTCCCCTCCTTTTTACCGACGATTGCTAGGAATATTTCCTCTAATGTCGGCTGCTTTTCAACATATTCCACCTTTGCTGATGGAAACAGCTTTTTTAAATCCGAAAGTGTGCCGCTCGCGATAATTCTGCCTTCGTGTAGAATGGCAATCTTGTCAGCGAGCTGCTCGGCTTCCTCCAGATACTGTGTCGTA
The DNA here is from genome assembly GCF_059692135.1 of Paenibacillus sp. J22R160. Lineage (NCBI taxonomy): Bacteria > Bacillati > Bacillota > Bacilli > Caryophanales > Paenibacillaceae > Paenibacillus > Paenibacillus sp. J22R160. The sequence continues at coordinate 86,292 of NZ_JCAUAU010000003.1, forward strand.
AGAAGTACCGTCGTCCCCCCGTCGGCAAGCTCTTTGACTATTTTCCATACCTCGATCCGCGCTTCGGGATCAAGCCCTGTAGTTGGTTCGTCAAGGAAAATAATCTGCGGTTTTCCCACGAGGCTTAAGGCGATATCAAGCCTGCGGCGCATACCGCCTGAATAAGTAGACACCCTGCGGTCGGCGGCGTCAGTTAGGCCTAAGCGTTTAAGCAAGTCATCCGCAACCTGACGCGGGTCCTTGAGGTATCGCAGCTTCGCGATCATGATCAGATTTTCTCGTCCGGTTAAAATTTCGTCCACCGCGGCAAATTGCCCGGTTAGACTGATCACTTGCCGTACATTCTCAGGTTTCGACGCTACATCGAATCCGTTAATGGTGGCGATTCCGCTGTCTTGCTTCAGCAGCGTGGTGAGGATTTTTACAACCGTTGTCTTGCCCGCCCCGTTGGAGCCAAGGAGCGCGAAGATACTGCCCTTTTCAACCTCGAAATCTACGCCCTTCAGCACTTGATGGTCCTTGTAGGATTTTTCCAATCCTTTTACTTGAATGGGTTTGCTCTGCACGGTTTGCATCAGAATCCCTCCTTTAAATTAAATGACTGTAACTTTTGACAAATTGGCTTCCATGCCTTTAAGCGCGGCAAAGGTCAGTTTATCCATGGTCGCACCGTCGAAGCAGATGCTTTTGATAGCCTTGTAATATTTCTTAGACAAGGTAAACCCCGACATGAAAGATACATTCTTAAGCGTTGCATTTCTGAACGAAGCTTCGTTTAATGCCGCTTTGTCAAACTTAACGCCGATAAACGTCTGTCCGTCAAAACACTGCTTGGTCAGATCGGAGTATTTGAAGTCAACCCCATCAAATAAACAACTTTCAAAAATCGTTTTTCTTAGATCGGTCATCGATAACGTAACATCGGTCATTCTTACGCCTGTGAATCTGGCTCCTTCAAGCCCCGACTTGCTGAAATTAGTTCGTACAAGGATCGTTTTCTTAAAGCTAGTTTTTGACAGGTCAAGCGCGGTTAGGCTGCAGTCCGTGAGATTCGCGCCGTCAAAATTGGCTTCGCGTACATCGCTTGCTTTAAATACACTGCCGGTCAAATCTGCGCCCGAAAAGTCGGAACCGTGCAACGCGCTGCCATTAAACTGTCCTTTATGGGCTCTAACGCCTGCAAAGTCGCTTTTCACCAGGTTGCTTGCACTAAAGTTAATCAGCACTTGCCGTTCCAGCGAGCGAGAGAGGTTGGCGACCTCCAAGATCGTTTGCTCGATGTCCCCGATACTCTCAATCGTCATCTTCAATGCTGTTTCATCGTCTTTGCCCTCGGCTTTGAGTTCTCTGTAACGCTCCTGCAAATCGGAGTGCAGGTCCGCCTTTAATTCGTTTACGCTTTTTACCCCGTCGTATGGTGTGAAAACACCGTTCAAATAGTTCGCCAATTTCTGATTCATAATAGCCATCTCCTTATACTAAATTATCTAACACGCGCTTTGCATACTCCCAATTGCTATTGTTGCGGGAATAAGTATCCTTACCCTTTGCGGTAATTCGAAAGTACTTGCGTCGTCCACCCTGGGTTTCATCACCCCAGTACCACTCGATATCCGAGTCTGCCTCGAGCCGCCGGAAGCTGGAGTACATCGTCGCTTCCTTTAATTCGTACTCGCCGCCTGAGCGCTCGGCAACCAGATTGACAACCTCATAACCATAGCGATCAGCTTCAGACAAGAGCCGTAAAATCATTGTATCCGTATGCCCGCGCATCAGGTCGGATGTGATTTTGTTCTCACTCATGTCATCACCTCCATAACTGCATAATAAAGCATATTACTATGACTGTCAAGGTACTATTTTAAATTAAATACTTCGCCTAAAATAATTTGTGCAGACATAACAAAAAACCGCGTATTAGCGCGGTTTTCTTGGGTGGGTCCTTTTATATAAAAAAAATGCAGCACCCTCAATTTCTTGAGTGCGCTGCACCTTGCCGCTTGTTTATTTCTTGTCCGTCTCGGTCATAAGTTTTTCATAACTGATATAGTTGCCGTAAAGTTCTTCTAAAGCAATTCCAACATATTTGTGGGACTTTTGGCCTTTCAAATCAGACTTAGCTCCGTCACGCAAAGATCTTGCCCTCATGGAAGAAGCTACAACTAGAGAATACTTGCTATCTACGATATCAAGCAGTTTATCAATTGAAGGATATAACATGCCATTTACCTCAATTCCAGTGTTACGATTTTTAGTATTCGACGTTTTTCATGCAGGGCTAATTTTTGGGCGTAGTTTTATCATATTATACCCTACTTATCAACTAATTATCCATTGTAATTGGAATAAGTGTAGGACTGTTTGCACCGGTAGATGAGCAGAACACAAGAAGGGCCCGCTATTGCGGACCCGTACCTCTACCCAGATTCTTTTGCTGAATATCATTTATCCATATATTGCTCATCCGGCTCATTTAATGCTGCCGCCAAGATTTTCTCTGCAACATATTCAGGCGTATCGGATGGAGTGGAAGAAGCTTGTGGCTGCTGTTGAGCGCCCAGAGCGGATTTGCCAAACTCCGTTGCGGTTGCACGCGGATAGACGGTAATCACCCGGATATGCTCGGAGGCCAATTCAACTCTTGCTGTATCGGAAAGCATGTTCAAAGCAGACTTAGTAGCTGCATAGGCTCCGATTCCAGGTTTATTCATCTTGGTAACCACCGAACTTATATTGATGATCAGTCCTCCTCCTTGCTCTCGCATAATAGGGATCACAGCTTGCATAGCTGCTAATGGCCCAATCACATTAAGGTCAAAGATCTTACGAAAGTCATCGCTATTGATGTCGGCGATCGCTCCAACTGCAGCTTGCCCTACGTTATTGATGACCACATCCAAGCGGCCAAAGTGCCGCGCTGTCTCATTAATCACTCGTTGAACTTGTGTCGGATCGCTCAAGTCAGCAGGCAGAGCTACAGCGTCATTTCCTTGACTCTTCAATTCCTCAGCGAGCTGATGGAGTACATCTGCAGATCGAGCTACCAATGCTAATTTCGCACCAGCGGCGGCAAAGCGGCGTACTGTGGCTAAGCCGATACCCGCGGAGGCTCCCGTAATAAGAACAACTTTGTCATGTATGTCCATAATAAATGTTCCTCTCTTTAAATAAAATGATTAGTCCAATTAGGTTGACGTATCAACCTAATTCACTTTAACACATTGCGGTTGACGCGTCAACCATGCTATGATGCTCCTATGAATATGAACGAACTAAACGAAGCGGAAATGAAAATTTGGAATATGTGGAAGGGTTCCTTTAAGAAAATCTTCGGTCGTGTTATTAAAGACATGACCGAACATACGGGACTTTCGGAAGGCGATTTTGGCGTATTAGACCGGTTAGTCAAATTTGGGGACGGTAAGCTTCGCCAACAGGAATTGGCGGCTTCGATGGACTGGGATAAGAGCCGATTGTCACATCATCTAACGCGGATGGAGAACCGCGGACTTGTGTTAAGAAAACAATTAGACACAGAACGTAGTGTTCAAGTCATCATTACTTCAGCCGGTAAGTCAGCCCTGGATGCAGCCCTTCCTATAGTCTCAAAGGCCATACGCGAACATTTTCTAGACCAATTAACCACTCAAGACATCGAGTCGATTACTAAGCTGGCGGAAAGAACAAAAGCAAGGCTTTCTTCCTCTAATAAAGACTGCCAACCGGATCGCTGTTTTTGAAGCTGTCCTCTTTCCACCAAATCGATAGGCCGAGGGCTGCTTAAAAGTCAGCTACGGCAATTAATTGTCAAATCTATCTAACAAAAAGACCATGCGAATTCGCATGGTCTTTTTGTGCCAAATTAACCTTTATACGCAATGTTGATATCAAACTCTTTATCTAAATAACTAGAGATTTTATCGCGAGATTCCGATTTGATATCATTCAACCAATCAGCATCAAGCCTGTCGACGGTTTCCATGCGGATATTTTCGTATTTCGTTTTGGCTTTCTCTTTTTGCCTCACAAGGTTTCGGCTAAACATGAAAAAGCTTATGCAAGCCAGTAGCGAAGCCGATAATCCTTTGTTCGAAACAAGCAAATCAAGGATGACCATGGCATTGCCACCCGAAACTAATAAAACCTTATGATAAAAGGAGATTGTGAAATATAGCAGCAAAGCGCCAGTAACAATGAGAAATATCCATTGAGCCCTCTTTAGTCTGTCCCATTCCTTTTTTCTCTTTTTCAGCTTTTCTATCAACCTTAAGGTATCATTACTTAGATTTAGATCAGGCTGCTCCATCGGCATTCCCCCTCACTAATCATCGTATGCTTGTTCACCGTTAATCTTGCAAGAAAAAAAGACCGAAAGCATCACTCTAAGAGCGTTGTCGAAGATGCTTTGGTCTTTGGATATTCAGGTTAGAAACGCTTTTTCCCTACCAGGAATTTTTTGTTTCCTTTTTTCGCAGTCACTGGCACGTGCTTATAGCTGCGAATCATCGGATTTTTGCAGAGCGGGCATGTTGGTAAAGCTTCCGTAACGAATTCTTTGCGAACCCATGCTTTACAATCTGCCTCTTTACATTTCCAAATTTCAATCTGTTCGACTTCTGGTTTCTGTTCTTCCGTAACGGTACTCGTTGATGTAGACATTTTCAGCATGTTCTCCCTGTTTCGTAGATTAGACTACTTATTATTATACAGATCCCATTTAATATCAAGTCTTTAACGTGTTCAAAATTATTTACCGATGGTAGAATGGGTAAAGCGGCTACAAATTAGACACACAATACGAAGGCAGGAATCTAGCATGGCAACTTTGCTACAAGAATGGAAGTTTCAGTTTCAGGGGTACAGCCGAAATATTTTGCTGTTCTTTTGCTTTAACTTTGTTTGGAACCTAGGTTTGGGTATGTTTGGACTCGTTTATAATCTGTATGTCAAAAGTCTCGGCTATGAGCAAACGACTGTCGGCAGCATCGTTGGCATGACTTCACTGGCAGCAGCCCTCATTCTTATTCCCGCAGGTATTATGAATGACCGATTCGGACCGAAACGTGTCATTACGTTTGGTCTTGTTTTTACCATTGTCGCATTGACGGTTCGCTCTTTATTCGAGGTCGAAAGTGGCATGCTCGTTTCATCTTTCTTCGGGGGCATGGCACTTGCTGTCGTCTCGGCGACCATCCTGCCTTTTATGGCTAACAATTCCACTCCACAGCAGCGTGTACATTTATTCAGTTTTAATATGGCGCTAGTGATGATTGCAAATGTTGTTGGTATTGCGCTCGGAGGCCTTCTATGTGACTTTTTCCAATTCATCATCGGGTTAGAGGAGATTTTAAGTTTACGTTTTACATTATTAATTGGCGTTGTCTTTGCTGCGCTTGGCGTCATCCCTGTGGCTTTGTTCGAAAAAAGCGAGCAGGAAACGCAGCCGCGCAGGGAACCGCTCAATTGGAAGCATTCGTGGCGCTCACACAAATCTTCCCTTCAAGTCATCGGCATTTTCTGCCTGCTCGGTTTACTGTCAGCTATCGGCGGGGGAATGATTGTGCCTTATTTAAATGTGTATTTCGAGGATCGCTTTGAAGCTTCGAAGTCGGCAATCGGTATTGTTGTCGCGTTAGGTCAAGGAGCAACCGCGATTGCCTTTCTCATCGGCCCGATGATTGTGAAGAGATTTGGGGAAGTCAGATCCGTTGTATACTTGCAGCTCTGTTCTATCCCCTTCCTCCTTCTGACCGCTTTCTCAGCTAATTTCTACTTATCTTCCGGCGGGTATTTGTTCCGTCAGGCCTTGATGAACGCGGCGAATCCGTTTTACAACTCGGTCAAAATGAGCTATGTCGACCGTTCGCTGCGCGGACTAGCCTCCTCCTCAGGAGAAGCCGTTTTTAACTTAGGCTGGTTCTTGGCGGCTCCGATAAGTACAGGCCTGGTATTCCGTCATGGCCCTTATTACGGGTACGCATATGCTTTCTGCATCACAGCAGTAGTCTATACCGTGATCTCCTATTTATTTTATTTCTTTTTCGGGAAAAATCGGTTCAAGCCCGTTGAAGAATCTCAGTAAATGCAAGAGTCTCACTAGTTTGCGAATAAAAAATGGTTCTTTTCTATCGTTGACTTCGACGATGGAAAGGAAATACAATGAAATGAGAGCGCATACATTTGGATCGGTTATGAGCTCGTTATCTAGTCCGATTTTGATTGTGAGGGGATTGCTAGCATGAAGAATAAAATCATCTTTAATGGACAAAGCATTGTCTTAACCTGGATGATCTCCTATATCGTTATTCTCCTTTTACCTGTTGTTATCGGTTTACTCTTGTATGTGGAATCCAACAAAACGCTGAAGGATGAAATTCAACAAGCCAACGATTCCTTACTGAAACAGGTTCGCGAAGTCATGGACAACCAATTCAAAGCCATGGAGCAGCTAAACTTTGAAATCACCTGGAATGTGAACATGCAGGAACTGCTCTATTCTAATAAATATGAGGCCTTCCCCAAAGAATATCGCTATGATATTTCTCAAATCGCACGTAATTTATCGATGTACAAAACCTCCTATCCATTAATTGACTCTTTCTATGTCTATTTGTATAAGGATCAATCCGTTATTCTCCCTACTACGGTCAGGCCTAGTGCTTTTGCCTACCAAACCCTGCATATGAGCGATGAATTCTCCTTTTCAGCTTGGCAAGAAATTATGACTCGTCCCAACTTCAAAGGTTTTATTCCGATGACGCGGATCGGTGACGATAATATGCTGCGCAAAACGGTGGCTTATATCAGCACCTACCCTGTAGAGCACAATCAACCGCTAGCCACGAATGTCATTATGGTCGATCAGTCTCGTATTCTTGGTGCTATTCAAAATATGGAAATTTTCAATAAAGGGCACGTCTTTATTTTGAATAATGAGAATCAAATTCTGGCTTCCAATTCGGCCCAAGCCCTTCCCAGCGATTTCCCTTACGACAAATTAGCGAACACGCCAAACTTCTATTTTTCCGGCTCAAATAAGGAGAAATACGAGGTTTTTAACATTCAGTCCCCCCGTTCCAAATTAAAATATGTGTCCATCATGCCAAGTACGATTTATTGGCAAAAAGCGGCTCACATCCGTAATTTGACGTATATGAGTATGGCCATTTCGCTGCTTGGCGGCGGTATTCTGACTTTCTTCTTTTTACGGCGCAATTATAATCCCGTTCGGCGTCTCGTCCATGCATTTTCCAAGAAGATGACATATGCCTCAGGCGAGCGCTATAACGAGTTTCACTTCATACAAGAAGCGGTGGACAGTACTTTACTTGAGATGGCTGATTTCAAAAGCAAAATGGAACAGCAGCGGCACATGGTCCGCTCTCATTTCATCGAAAAGCTGCTGAAAGGAAAGCTTGACCGGCATGTGCCAATTGCCGAAGCTCTGACGACTTTTGATATGAAGCTCGATCGCAAGGATTTTGCCGTTATGCTGTTTGTCGTCGATAAAAGCGCACCGTTCTTCGAACGAATTACCCATACGTCTGTTGAGGATAAATGGAAGCTGCTGCAATTCATTATTATGAATGTTGTGGAAGAGCTGATGTCCAAGCGGCACCGCGGCTATGCGACGGAAATTGACGATTCCCTTGCCTGCTTAGTCAATTTAACGCTGGAAGCGGATGAGAATGGCAAGGAGGAGCTGCTGCGCATCGCCGAAGAGACGCAGCGCTTCCTCTCCGCTGCCTATGACATTCATTTGACCATTTCGATCAGCAGCATACATGAGAAAATATCAAGTGTACCTCAAGCTTTCTTAGAAGCGCTGGATTCCATGGCCTATAAATTGGTTATGGGCGGACGAGAGATCCTCGCCTATGATGATTTGCAAGCTAACCGTGTCTGTGAGCCGGCTTCCGGCTACTATTACCCGCTGCAAATTGAACAACAGTTCCTGTATGCCGTGAAATCAGGGGAATTGGAAGATGCTAGGAGCATTCTTGGCGAGATCATGAACAAAAATTTTGAAATCCGCGGGATCTCGGTCTCCTTAACCAAGTGCTTAATGTTAGGCTTGGTTACGACAATGATGAAAAGCATTAGTGAAACCGGAGACATTCAGGAGAGCTTCTTCATCCGCAATCCCAAGCTGGTCGACCGGCTGTTAAGCAGCATAACCGTCCCAGAAATGAATCTGTATTTGAACGAAATGCTAGAGCAGGTATGCGCATATACAGCTGCCAAACGTCAGGTAGCTATCTCGCAAACGCGGCAAAAAGCGCTGCAGCAGCTGGTCGACGAAATTTCAATTTATATCGAAAATAATTACTCCGACGCGAATTTGAATGTAACCATGATTGGCAGCCATTTTGACCGCAAAGCCACCTACTTGTCGAAGCTGTTCAAAGATTATGTGGGAGAAGGTTTGCTGGATCGCATCAATAAAGTCAGGATCGACAAGTCCAAGCAGCTTCTGAAAAGCCAAGAGCAATCGGTCGGCGATGCTGCAAACGGTGTAGGTTTCAATGATATTAATGCCTTTATCCGTGTTTTCAAAAAAGTCGAAGGTATCACGCCAGGCAAATACAAGGAACTGATTGAAAAGTAGATACTTTGGGCAGCCCATGGGCTGTCCACTCCTGTTTATAGGCCAAATTCGGTTATTTTGAAGACCCAATTGGATATTTTGTAGAGCATCTCTCAACAATTCAAGAAGCAATTGGATAATTTGCAGATGGTTGTTTTGTAAGCGTTATCATATAGTGAAGGTGTGACAGAGAGCACCTCAACAATTTGCGCAAAATGCCGTATCGTCTGCGATGCCAGTTGGTTCTGGCGAAAAACTCAGTAACTCTTAGGAGGTCAATCTATGCAAAAAAACAGAAAAAAAATGTTCACCGTTCTTGTCGCAACAACATTAATGGGAAGCTTGACAGTCGCTTGTTCGTCATCGAACACACCAACTTCGGAATCCAGCACAAGTCCGAAAGCGACTGCTGGAGCATCAACAGCACCTGCCGGTGCAGCAGTCACGTACCCGCTCAAATCAGACAAGACCCTGACGTACTGGGGCGAACTGCCTGGCAACGTGACAGGGGTTAAAGCGGCTCACGCAGATATTCCTTTTTTCCAGGATTGGCAGAAAAAGACCGGTGTTCCATTGAAGTTCCTTGCTCCTCCTACGAACCAAGGTCAGCAAGCATTGAACGTTTTGTTAGCATCAGGTGATCTTCCAGATATGATTGAGTTTGACTGGCAAGGGGCATTCCCCGGCGGTCCTGAAAAAGCGATCAAAGACGGCTACATTTTGAAATTGAATGATACGATTGATAAGTTTGCACCTAACTTGAAGAAATATCTCAAAGAGCATCCTGAAATCGATAAACAAGTAAAAACTGATAACGGCAGCTACTATTCCTTCCCTTTCATTCGCGGCGATGATTACTTGCGTGTCTATCAAGGTCCGATTATCCGCAAAGACTGGCTGGATGAACTAGGCCTGCCGATTCCTGAAACGATTGACGATTGGTATACGACACTTAAAGCATTTAAAGAGAAAAAAGGCGCTACAGCTGCATTCTCCGTCGTCAGTGTGCCTAGACCTTTCAATGAATTAGGAAACGGCGCTTTCGCAGGTGCTTATGGCGTGACGCGTGATTTCTATAACGACAACGGCACGATTAAATTTGGTCCAGCTGAAAAAGGCTACAAAGATTTCCTTGCTACCCTGCACAAATGGTATGAAGAAGGTCTGATTGATAAAAACTTTGCAACAGCGGACGGCAAAGCTTTGGATGCCAATATGGCCTCCGGCGCAACAGGGGTTACGGTAAATAATGCAGGCGGCGGTATCGGTAAATGGCAGCCGCTCATTACAGCGAAAGATCCGAAGGGCGTGCTCGTTGCAGCGCCATATCCGGTGCTCAAAAAAGGCGATATCGCGATGTACGGCCAGAAAGACCCGTCCTTCTCGCCAGGCGGTATGGTTGCGATCACAGCCTCTTCCAAAAATATTGAGACTGCAGCAAAGCTTCTTGACTATGGTTACTCCGAAGAAGGTCATAATTACTTCAACTTCGGCAGCGAAGGCGTTTCCTACAAAATGGAAAATGGCTATCCGAAATATACCGATCTTGTTATGAAAAATCCGGATAAATTAGCACCGGCACAAGCGCTGTCCCTGTATGTACGCGGTAACTACAATGGTCCATTCGTTCAAGATAAACGCTACATTGAGCAGTATTTGGCTCTGCAAACGCAACGTGATGCCGTTACAACTTGGCAAAAAACAGACGTAGACAAACATAAATTGCCGCCAATCACGGCTACACCGGAAGAAAGCACAGAGCTGGCCAAAATCATGACTGACCTCAACACGTTGGTCGATGAAATGACGCTTAAAATTATTTTGGGCACTGAGCCTGTTGATTCCTTTGAGAAATATCAAGAGAAATTCAAGTCTGTGAAGCTGAGCCGCGCGCTTGAAATCAAGAAAGCATCCTTGGATCGTTTCAACAAAAGATAGATAACAGGCCAGGGGGAGGGCAAACGCCCTCCCTGCTTTACTAGAAACTCACGGCGAAAGGAGAGATTTCATGCGCAAAACAGGGCAAGCAACGTTCCAAGTACGCTTCAAGCGCGATTTTTTGCTCAACAAATATTTGTACCTGATGATGGTTCCCGTGCTGGTCTACTACATTGTGTTCCATTATGCGCCGATGTATGGAGCTCTGATTGCGTTCAAGGAGTATACCCCGATTAAAGGGATTTTGGGCAGCGCATGGGTCGGCTTCCAGCACTTCAATGACTTCTTCAGTTCCTATTATTTCTGGCGAATTCTCAAAAACACCGTTATTATCTCGCTTTACTCCCTATGCTTTGAGTTTCCTGCTCCTATTATTTTGGCCATTCTGATCAATGAGTTGACGAATAAAAGATTCCAGCGTTTCGTACAAACGGTTACGTACATGCCTTATTTCATCTCCCTCATCGTTATTGCCGGGATGATCAAGGATTTTACGAATAATGGCGGGCTCATTAATAACTTTCTGACTCATTTTGGCTTCAGCGACACGGCCATGCTGCAGAAGCCTGAGATGTTCCGGACGATCTATATTTTATCGGAAATATGGCAGAAAATTGGGTGGGAGTCTATCATTTATTTAGCGGCACTCATGGGAATTGATCAGGAGCAGTATGAAGCGGCGAAAATAGACGGGGCCAACCGATTAAAGCAAATCTGGCATATTACCCTCCCGGGTATTCTACCGACGATTGCGATCATGTTCATTCTGCGAATGGGGAATCTGCTGAACGTTGGTTTCGAGAAAATTATTTTGCTGTATAACCCCAGTACGTACGATACGGCTGATGTGATTTCCTCCTTCGTTTATCGAAAAGGATTAATCGAATTCGGTTGGAGTTATAGCTCCGCCGTCGGTTTGTTCAATTCCGTCATCAATCTGGCCTTGCTCATTGCAGCAAATAAAATCAGTAAAAAAATAAGTCAAAGCAGCTTATGGTGAGAAAGGAGGGACTGAAGTGAAAACCAGCTACTCAGACAAAGTGTTTACTACGATCATCCATATTGTATTGCTTTTGCTCGTTGTCGTTACGTTGTATCCACTTCTCTACGTCACCTTCGCTTCCATCAGCGATGCCGGGCAGTTGATCACCCACAAAGGGTTTTTGTTCAAGCCATTAGGCTTCAGTATTGAAGCTTACAAAAGCGTTTTTAAGAACCCTGCCATTCTCAAAGGTTACCAAAACACGATCTTCATCCTTATATTCGGTGTCACAACCAACTTGATCGTCACATCCTTAGGAGCTTATGTCCTATCGCGTAAAAATGTCATGTGGAACAATGTATTTATCTTCGTTGTTGTCGTAACGATGTTTTTCAGCGGGGGCCTCATCCCGCTTTACTTGGTGGTCAAAGGTGTAGGCTTGATCGACTCCTTGTGGGCTACGATTCTACCTTTTGCCGTTAACACCTTCAATTTGATCATCATGCGTACTGCCTTCATGGCCGTACCTGAAAGCCTTGAGGAATCTGCGAAAATGGACGGGGCCAATCATTTCGTCATCCTGTTCCGCATTATCATCCCGCTCTCCATGCCGGTTATTGCTGTTATGATTCTCTATTATGCCGTTGAGAAATGGAATGGTTGGTTCTATGCTTCCATCTTCCTGAAGGATCGAGATCTGTACCCGCTTCAGCTCACCTTAAGAGAAATTCTAATTTCGAATAACACCGACTCCATGTCAACCGGTGCCAATGCAGCCGATCAATTTCAAATTGGGGAAACGATCAAATATGCAACGATCATGGTAGCTTCCGTGCCCATTCTTATTTTATATCCATTCGTGCAAAAGTATTTCGTCAAAGGCGTCATGATTGGCGCTGTTAAAGGGTAAATTCACATCGAGGAAGCCGAAGAATAAGAAAAAGCCGGGGCATCTAACTGCCCCGACTTCTTTATTTACGGTCATTGATCGCTTTAATCAGTTCAACCGGAATTTTCGGTTTCCGATCATACGTAAGCAAGCCATTAATTTCCTGTTCCACATCCGTTAACTGCGTATAGCAATATCCTTGAACAACACCCGAGTTCAGTAGTGGACGAATGACGGCACGCAGCTTCTGCTCGTACTCTTCATCGTTATCCGCACCTGAGTAACCCCAGCCCTCCCAATCGCTCTTCTTGTAAGCTATCCCGCCAAACTCAGTGACAAGAATCGGCTGATTTTCATAGGGGAAACTTTCGACAAACAAGCGGCGATTAGCCGGCATCGCGTGAACGGCCTTCTCTTTGGAGCTGTAACGCTCTGTCAAAACCTCTTCGCGCCATTCATAATCGTGAATCGAGAATAAATCCGTTTTCACCAGTTCCCAACCGTCATTCGAAATAACTGGACGCATCGGATCAAGCGATTTGGTCAAATGATACATGGTCAGCGCATGCTGCTGCTGCCTTTTATCAATTTGGATATTGGGAACTCCCCAGCTTTCATTCAGAGGAACCCATGCAATGATGGAAGGATGGTTATAATCGCGATCGACAGACGCTTGCCACTCTTTGGTAAACCGTTCTACATACTTTTCCGTATATTCGTAGGCATTTGCCGCCTCACTCCAGACGACAAGCCCGAGCTGATCGCACCAGTACAGATATCTAGGGTCTTCCAGCTTCTGATGCTTACGGGCGCCGTTAAAGCCCATCGCTTTCGTCAGCTCCACATCCTGTTTAATCGCCTCATCACTTGGCGGCGTCAAGTTCCCATCTGGGAAATAACCTTGATCCAGCACCATTTTCAGAAAATAAGGACGGTTGTTCAGACAAAGCTTGCCGTTCTCGATCGAAACTTTACGCATGCCGAAATAGCTCGTCACTTGATCAACAGCTTGTTCATCAACTAGCAGGGTGAAGGTGACATCGTACAAATTCGGATGTTCAGGCGTCCACCAGCCGCCAAGTCCATGATCATTAAAGTCTTTCAGCCGAACCGTTCTTGTCCCAACGCTGTCTTTCAACAAATAGGTGTCCTCAGAAACAAGCTTGCCCTTAAAGGAAATTTCGACCTTCATCTGCTGCTTCTCATGCACTTTGGAGGCTTCGATGAAAAATTGTAATTCCACCTGCTTTTTATCAATGTCTGGCGTAATTTTCACTTTATTTAAATAAGCATCGGCGCTTACCGCTTCGATCCAAACCGTTTGCCAGATACCAGTGGTTCGTGTATAGAAAATGCTTGCTGAGTCCGAGAGCCAATACTGCTTGCCTCTAGGCAGCGTCACGTCCTTGCTGTAATCAATGGCTTTGACAACTAATGTATTCGTGCCTTCCTGAAGAGCATCGGTAATGTCCGCGTGAAATGGCGTATGTCCGCCTTCATGCGTCACAACCAAAGTGCCGTTAACCCAAACGGATGCATCGTAATCAACGGCCCCAAAGTGAAGCAAAATCCGCTTATTGGCAAAGGAATCCGGAATCACCAATTCCCTGCGGTACCATACAACATCATGAAACTCATTGTTGCCAATGCCGCTTAGCTTACTCTGAAAAGCGAAGGGGACTTGAATCGTTTTGGATAACGCTTTGTTCCCTAAATGCCACTTCTCTTTGCTGCCTATGCGGTCATCATCAAATTCAAATCCCCATTCGCCATTCAGGTTCATCCAACTGTCTCGTACAAATTGTGGCCTTGGGTAATCTGCTCGGGGTTGATTCGTCATGGGTAACGCTACCTCCATAAAGTTAATTTATAAGTTAATTAAATAAGCCGAATATAACTAAGACTATTATCATCCTAAAGCTCATTTCCTGTCAATACATGTTATTCAATTAACTTATTGGTTACGATAAATAAAAAAAGGACGACACAGGAGAAATCCCCGCATCGTCTATTTCATTAATCCATGTACCCGGCTAAGCCATGTTTCATCAAATACGCCATTTCCGCTTCCAAAATGGTATCAACCGCCAGCTCCGTCAATTTCACATCCGGCTTGCTCAGAATATGATCGATCAAATCGTCGCTGTCGATGTCCACTTCCCCTTTGGCATTTTCCTCGGCTTTGAGAATATACGCTTTCTCATATTTCAGTACGAGCTGAATTTGCATTGCATCTGCTTTCGATTTTTCTACGATAAATTGGATAAGCTCTTGTTCGTTTAATTCCTTACTCATGATGGTTCATCTCCTAATATCCTAATCTTGTTTATGACTATTGTAGCATAGTTGTCCCGCTTTTATTTTTCTCTATCTGCCTACACGTCTTGTCAGGCCCATGTTAACATAGAATGAGATGGAAAAACATACCTAAACCATCACAACAAAGGGGGCTATAATGGATCTAGAAATGCGAGTAGCCGCATTAGAAAAGAAAGTCAAAGAACTCGAGCTGTTGCTGGATCATGCGCTCGACCGAAAAAATGCCTCAGCATCTGAACGCTCAGGCACGCCAACCCCAGTAGCTGTGCATAGCCAGCCATCTCCACAGCCTACCCTCCAGCAGGAAATATTTGTTCCTGGCCTAGAGCCCGCTCCCCCAAGAGATTGGGAGCATTTGATCGCCCGAGTCTGGCTGCCGCGTATATTCATCATCGTCTTCCTGCTTGGCGTTCTCTGGGGGTTTACAGCAGCCGTGAGTGCCGGCTTCATTACCGAACCAGTGCGCTGCCTACTCGGAGTTGCCGCAGCAGGTCTTATGTATTGGCAAGGGGAAGCGCAAATCCACCGCAAACGCATAGCATTAGGGCAAGTGCTGCTAGGCGGAGCGAGCGGGGTGCTGATCTTATCGCTTTTCGCAGCTCATATGCTGTTCGAATTGATCCCCTCCTGGCTTGCTTTCGTCCTTTACATTCTTTCTATAGCTGCTAGTGTATTTACAGCAATTCGCCACCGTTCACAAGCCCTCATGATTATTACCCTGCTTGCAGGTTACCTCGTTCCGTTCATGGTCGACTCGGCGCATCCGAATATGTGGTTTTTTGCTGGATATGAAGGCCTCTTTTCCATGGCTATGATACTGTTATCCTTGCGCTACGCCTTCCGAGGCGCTTATTTCACCGCAATTGGCGTGCTTCATCTGCCTCTGCTCATTTCAACCTTGCTCAGCCATACGGCGAGTGACAAACCTGCCGTGCTCACCGTTATCATCGTGCAGCATCTGCTCCTCTTCGGCATTGCGCTTATGCGCTCGCAAGACAGTCGAATTGGACAGCGCATTACGCTGTTCTTAAGCTTTGGACTCGTTGCAGCCTGGACCTACGGTTTGTATGGCACTACAGACAGTGATAGGCTCATCAATGAGTGGATGCTGGCCATATGGTCGCTTTTGTACGTTGGTACTTCCTACTGGCTATCCAGGCAAAAGAGGACCTTCTCCGCGCAGCTTTCAATTGCAACGTTCAGTATCTTCTTATGGCTGATTTTCGTCCTGCATGCCGACCAAGCTGGATCAGCGCTATTAGTTGAAGGCGGCATCGCTCTCTTCTTGGGTGTCCGCTTCCAAAGCAGACTGCAACAAATCAGCGGAGCCCTTACCTATTTCATCGGTATGCTGTTCGTTCTCGCCCATCCGATTCATGATATAGGATCACATGAAACTTTCGCTTGGCTTGTGCTTGTGGCTACCATTGGCGGCCTCTATGCGTTCTTTCGCACTTCTGCCCGAGATGGCCTTGTACCGCCGCGAATCTCTCTGCTTTTACTTTGGATGGGATTCATTCTGCTCCTCATCTTCGTCTCTCAATTAACCAATGCCTTAACGAAAGGCCTCGATAGTGATTACCAACATCTCGTTCTCTCCGGTGTTTGGGCGATCTATGCGGTGCTCCTCATTGTCGCGGGACTGTTTGTCCGAAGAGCCAAGGCCAATCTAATCGGTATCCTGTTCCTGTTCGTAACCCTGCTCAAAATTATTTTCATTGATTTACCTGATGTGTCTACCGCCGTTCGGGCGATCCTGTTTATCGGGCTTGGAGCCATTGGCGTTGGGATTTCCAGGTTGTTTTATAAGCGTAAATAAGTACGCGATCATCGGCTAAAACGAAAAGCCTTCAACTCCACTTATCTTGTGGATGCGAAGGTTTTTTTCACATTCTCAGGGACAGAATAGAATGTGAACTTTCCTTGAATTCGTTGCATTACGTCTAAAAATAGCGTATATTCTAAACTTGCAATAAAATAATTTAAATATTATATGTATTTATTTACAAATAAATACATTCATACAAATGAAGAGGTGTATCACAAATGACTTTGAAACAAACAGCCGCAGGCGTTGTCCTGCTTACGATGATGGTTACAGGAGCAGCTTGCTCCTCCGAACCGAAAAATACAGCGACTAGCCCGTCTCCGAGCGCAAGCGCAGCAGCTTCACCGCAAGCAACAGCTGAAACGCAGGATGCGATCAACATGAAAGGCTACATCGGTGCTAGAATCGCTCAAGAGAAAGTGGGCTTCCTATTCGGCGAAGCAAAATCCAAAGATGACAAGTTCATTCTTAACCCTATCGCAGCAGATAGCAAAGAGAAAGCCGTGAAGTTCCTTTCCAGTTATTTTGATGCCGCTATGGCAGATAAATTGGTTGCTCACTATTTGACGGAACAGAAGGCAGACGGAGCTATTGTAACTAACCCAACTTCATTCTTCCCGACGAACCTGCTCGACACAACCAAAGCGGACGTCACATTTGACAAGGCAAATACAGCCGATCAAGTCAAATTCACGACAAAAGATGGCGCTACTTATACAACAAAAAAAGTAAACGGCAAATTCGTTATCTCCGACGTAGCGAAAAAATAAACACTTACTCAAAAGACAGGCGAATCTTAGATTCGATCTGTCTTTTTGCTCTAAAGCTTATCCAAAGGGAACTTGAGTCCTTTATTTGAAGAAACATGGGCTGTTTCCCAGCTGAGCGGAACTACAGGGCCCTATTCAGTCACCATACCCCGTTTTTCAGATAATATCGGCAAAATAGCGGAACGCAGTTCCCCCTATAAGCGGAATA
Source organism: Paenibacillus sp. J22R160 (assembly GCF_059692135.1). NCBI lineage: Bacteria > Bacillati > Bacillota > Bacilli > Caryophanales > Paenibacillaceae > Paenibacillus > Paenibacillus sp. J22R160. The sequence continues at coordinate 103,813 of NZ_JCAUAU010000003.1, forward strand.
TGTGCCTTTTCAGAGAGATAGCGGACTGTAGTTCCCTCCGTATAATATACCTATGCCACATAAAAAAAGAGACCCACAGCAACGGGCTGCGGGTCTTAAGATATATATATTTTAAAGGGGGTCGAGTTCTATTATAAGCCTGTTTCATTAACGCTAGATGAATAACATATTTCTTTTTGATTACAAAATTCAGATGACATTGTAAATGCAAAGCTCTTATGGCACTTTTATGGTAAAAGGTACGATAAATACTTCATTCTGATGCTGAAATTGCCCCCAAATTTTATAGATACCGCTTTTGGGGAAAATAATTGTGAAAGGCGCTTCAGGTCCTGAACCCTTCTGCTCATTCGGGTGGACATGAACATACTCCTTCGCATCGGCGCTGATCGCAACCACATGCCCCAAGCTGCCCAAATATGGCTGCAGATCGGTAATCGGCTGTTTCGTTTGGGCATCCTTGATCGTGAAGATCATATCCAGCCCCATACCCGCCATGAGATGGTCGAAAGCAAGCGTCACTTCCTTGCGGCCTACCACTTTCGTCAGCGAGGTATCCGGTTGCAGCACCGTCTGCTTCGGATCATTACGGTTACCGTTAATTGTGACCCAGTGGGTTTGCACCGTCTCTCCGCTCCCCTGTGGGGTGAAATCAGCAATCAGCTGATAATAGCCGCCGGTAGGGAACTTCGTCTTGACTGTAAATTGCCCTTTACCGACATGCTCAGGATGAAGATGATCAAAATAAGACAGATCCTTACTCACCACGATCAAATGCATCAGCTTCTCATGCATGAGGTCAAAATTATCAATGGGTTTATTCCATTTATCTTGAATAAGTATGGTGATCGTCGCCTCTTCACCCGGCATATAACGATCCATGGCAACCGAGAAATGCGCAATGGCATCATTGCTGTGGGCATGTGTCGGCATGGCTCCCATCGTTCCTGTCATTTGCATGCCTGACATATCAATGGTCGTGTTTTGATTCCCGCAAGCAGCTAAGAGAAAGAGAATAGCCAAGCCCACAAGAAGAATGACTAGCTTTTTCATTGATTTCTTCCAGTCGTGATTGGGGCTGTCAGCATGCTTAATCCCGTCGAACAGAGTCCGCAAATAAATATCGTGCCGCCCCAAAGCTCAGGAGACCAATCTAACGTGTGAAACAAGCGCAAATCCGCAAAATATAGGCCCCAGATGAGAATTGGCAGCAGGAAGAAAACGCCGCGATACTGCCACGCGCTGGCTTCTTTTTCTTTGATTGATTTTAAAAGCAAATCCCCGATTATCCCGCTAATGAGCAGAATCACGATCGAACCATAGTGTGAAAAACCATCCAGCACCGCCATCAATATCGCCTCAAAAACAAAGAAATAGGTCACCGTGCCGAAAGGCAGCTTCCACCTTCTGAGTACGAGCATAATCGGCAAAACGAGCAGCATCGTTGTAACCAGGAAATCCACAACAGCTTTAGCAACTGCATCTTCTTCCCTAGCCATCCATAAATTCTGGCGAAACGACCATGCATACATGAGAAAAAAAGCCATCACGGCAAAGGTTAGAGCCACGGAAGTCAGAGCAGGCAGCAACCGGCGAAAGCTCGGAGAAACGTCCTTCTCCCCATAGCTCATCGCGCGGTACGGGCTGGTCAGAATCATCAGTGCTCCAGTCAATAAGATCAGATGTGTCGGGCTTAGGAGAGCCTCAATATTTTTCTCAATGCCAAATATCGTATGCCAAAGCATATCGCCAATGCCGCCGATGAAAAAGATGATTACACCAGCGACACCGAGCCTATATCCCGTCGGAATGGACGCTGCCCAAGTGGCATGACGGGCTCTTGTTTTGTTCTGATAAGTAATGATAAGAATCCAAATCGCACAGGCTAGATATCCGGAGTACAAAATAGCATGCCATGGTGTAAAAAAGGTCTCAACCGCTCCGTGGTTATGAGCAAAGCCATCGATAAACAAGCCAACAATCAGCCACATCCCCATCACCATCGTGATGGCATGCTTCAAAATGCCAATGTTACCCGCGGGCTGCATCACTTTCAGTTGTACCGACAAACTAATCAGCTCCCAACATTTGTCATGATTACCGTTCTATCATAACACAGCTAATCGTTTGATGAGACCCATACAACACCTTTTTTCTCCAATTCGTTTGACCATTCCTTTGGGGCAGCCACATCGCTGACAATGATATCGATCTCTCTTAAATCTGCAATTTTGTAGAATTGTACCAGACCAAACTTGGAGTGGTCACACAGCACGATGCTTTGCTTGGCATATTTCATCATTTGCTGAGTCAATTGACCTTTACTTTCCTCGAAGCCAGTGATCCCTTTGTCCAGCATCATGCCGTCCACGGATAAGAACGCTTTATCCGCATTGAAATTTTCCACCATCTTCTCAGCGAGTAGACCTGAGACCCTGGAATGCAAGGCATTTACCTTACCGCCAATGAGAAAGATGTCACCGGTGAATAATCCTTTGTTTTTGTAATCAATTAACAAGTACAGAGCTGGTATGGAAATCGTAAGAACCGTCAGGTTTTTCTTGTTAAGTAAATAATCAATGATATGCAGGGTCGTAGTTCCGTCATCGATGAAAATAACGTCATTATCCTCCACGAGTGTGGCAGCTGCACGGCCGATTTTACGCTTCTCATCCGCGTACAGAACTTCCCTTTTCAGGTGGGACGGCTCATCTCGGGACAAATTAATTTTGACCGCGCCGCCATATACCCGTTTCAGCTTATTTTCATCTTCCAGCTCTTCCAAATAACGACGAATCGTCTCGGAAGAAACATCCAGTGCCTCGACTAATTCATTCGTCTTTACTTTGCCATCCAAATTCAACTGATTGAGAATATAATTCTTTCGCTCTTCACCAATCAAAAGACATAAGGTTAGACCCTCCAATTTATGCATCACTCATTGCATGATGGGGCTTTACTTCGGCATTTGCCAAGCAGCCGTTCGATTTTTCACCTTTTTCAAAATGAACTCGTAAGACAAACGAACGATAATATTCGTTCCTACGATCAGGGTTGACATCGCTGCAGCGGCAGCTACGTCGCCTGCATCTTCCATATTCACTAAAGCGACAGCCGCAAGATTCATATCAGCAGCCCGGAGGAACACGACGGCAGATACCGTAACCATGGAGTTAACGAAAAAGTACATGGCAATTTCAATAATTGCCGGGAGAGACATTGGAACTGTTACTCGCAAAAATGTTTTGTAGAAAGGGACACGCATAGACTCCGAAACGAGTTCGAACTCTTTGTCCAGCTTTTTCAGCGCAGTCGTCGCCGTAATGAAGGGAACTGCATAGAAATGCGTAATGTTCGCAAGCACGATGATCGCCATTGTGCCATAAATCCAATTCAGCGGATTGCTCGGATCATTAAAGAAGAAAATGTAAGCAAGTCCAATAACCATACCTGGAAGCGCAAGCGGTAAAATAGATAAGAAATAACCAACTTGCCGCATTCCTTTCATCGATCTCGTCTTTTCAATTAAATAAGCGAAAATAAAGGTCATGATTGTGCCCACTACGGCCGTGATGAGTGAAACTTTAAGCGAATTCCAAAACGGCTCCAAACCTGATCCGGCAACACTAGAAAAATCATAATGCTTGAAGCTTAAGCTGATATTGTACGGCCACACCTTCACTAATGAAGCAAAAACAATCGTGAATAACGGAACCAGAATTGCAATCGAGACGATGATACAAAATGCACGGTAGAATCTGTCTCGCGACTTTCCTTCAGGCACCCGATATGGTGTTGATTTGGAAGAAAGCAGCGAACGCTGTTTGCGCTCTACGAATCGATCCACAGCAAAAGCTATGATTGCCGGGATCGTGAGCAAGATCCCCACCGTCGCACCCATGGATAAATTTTGCTGCCCGATAACTTGCTTGTAAATATCCGTGGCAAGCACGTTAAACTTCCCGCCGATAGCCTGCGGAGCTCCGAAATCCGTGAAGCTAGCTGTAAAGCAGACGAAAATCGCGCTAATGAGACCATACTTAACGGATGGCAAAGTTACTGTGAAAAAGGTTTTCCATTTATTCGCGCCCAGCGATTCTGCGGCCTCATACAGTCGCTGATCGGTCATTGACAAAGCTGTGATAAAAATCAGAAAAGCTTGAGGAAATAAGTAAATCACCTCGGAGATGACGATCCCAACGGGTCCATAAATCGGTATCCTCAGACCAGGCAGAAGTCCGAAAAAACCGTGTGTAACCATCCCTTGATTCCCAAACAAGTAAGTAAGTGCAATACCATGCATCATTGTCGGTTGAAAAAGCGGCAATAACGCTACGTAGCGAAAATAACTTTTGCCGCGAATAGCCGTACGGCTTATTCCATAGGCATAGGCGAAAGCGAGAACAACGGCAAGTACCGTGGATAGGACCGAAATCCAAATCGTGTTCGTTAACGATTGAAGTAAGGAAGGGGTAGAGAAATACTGGACAAAGTTCGCGAGTCCAATATACTCCGCATTCTTATTCAGCAAAGCCTTGCTAAATAAAAGAATTAACGGAATGAGAGTGCTTGTTGTTAAAGTGAGCACGAGCACGACAATCAACACATTTTGTAAGGTCAAAAAATCTCTAAGGTGACGGCGGATCGGCGGATTCATGCTGACGATTCCCTTATTCATTTAAGCACCTACCATAGATTCAGCTGGGAATGTGATCATTTTTTCCTGCGGGAATTCAACAGATACTTCGGCATGTTTGACAAGCCTCAGTTGGTGTGTAGCTTGCGAAGACACATCCACCGTAAGCAATACATTCTGGTAACCGCTGCCGACTGCCGGCTGAAGCGTCACTCTGTAGAAAGCTCCTCTGAACTCAACATGCTTAACAACCGCCTTCATTCCTTTGCTTGAACCAGGAGCTGATAGGCGAATATGTTCAGGACGAATGGCAAGACTTCTACGCGGCGAGTGCCCTGCTTGGTCCCCATTTTCCAAGAAATTAATCGATCCGATAAAATCGGCGACAAAAGCCGAATTCGGCTCTTCATAGACTTGTTCCGGTGTTCCCATTTGCACAACCTCGGAGTTTTTCATCACCACAATGCGATCTGCCATCGTGAGTGCTTCCTCTTGGTCATGCGTAACCATTACGGTCGTAATGCCAAGCTTGTCCTGCAATTCGCAAATTTGCTCCCGAAGTTTCACCCGAACCTTGGCGTCAAGCGCCGAAAGCGGCTCATCCAGCAGCAAGAAATCTGGAGACAATACAATAGCGCGAGCCAATGCCACACGCTGCTGCTGCCCGCCGGACATTTGCGCTGGGTAGCGATCTTGTAGGTGCAGCAGATCAACTAAGTTCAAGACTTCCCTTACCTTCTCGTCAATCTCTTTCTTCTTAAATTTCTTGCCCTGTAAGCCATAAGCTACATTCTGATAAGCAGTCAGATTGGGAAAAAGCGCATAGGACTGAAACACCATCCCGAAATTTCTTTTGGCTGGCGGCAGGGAGGTAATATCTTTCCCGTCAACCGTGATCCGACCTTGTGTCGGTTTTTCTAATCCCGCAATGATGCGAAGTAATGTCGTTTTACCGCAACCGCTTGGGCCTAACAAACAAATGAACTCATTTTTCTGAATATCAATATGAATATTATTTAAAGCGCTGAAAGATCCAAATGTTTTGTTTACCCCTTGAATGGACAAGTAAGCTTGTGTCATGCTCAAGCAGCCCCCTTAGTCTTATTAGCTTTAGTATAAGTGTGATATGTTATCGCTTTGTAAAAAGGTGATAGAAAAAAGGCTGCTGCAAGCATGGTTCGCAGTCAGCCTTTTTCTCGGTTTGTTGTTTATTATTTGGGTTCGCTTTTCGCGTTGAAACGCTTGTCCCACTCAGCTAGAACACTGTCACGTTTTTTCGCAGCATCGTTCAAATCGTTTTTGATAAGTTGTTTAACTGGATCTACGCTGTAACCATCAGGGATTTTGGCAGAGTCTGTTTTAATCGCTAGGATTGCGTAGTTTTTGTTGTATTCTTTCATAACATCGTCGGTAATAGCCCAATCCAAGAAGTCTTTAGCCACTTGTTTCACGACTTTTTTCTTCATCAGAGCATTAGCTTCTACGTCCCAGCCAGAGCCTTCTTTCGGGAATACAACTTCAACCGGAGAACCATTTTTCTTCTCTTGAATACCGCGGTAACCAAAGGAAATACCAATTGGATATTCGCCAGTACCAGCTAATTTAGCAGGTTTGGAACCGGAGTGAACATACATTGCAATGTTGTTATGCAATTTGTTCATATAATCCCATGCCGCGTCATTGCCTTTCAGTTGAACCAATCCGGAAACCGTCAAGAAACCAGTACCTGAAGATGAAGGATTCGGCATTGTGATAAGCCCTTTATATTCCGGCTTCGCTAGATCCTCGTATGACTGAGGAATTGCCAGCTTGCGCTTCTCCATCTCTACTTTGTTAACGATGAACGCTGTTTCCCATGCATCGATACCAACCCAATGCGTTACAGCATTTTTATCTTTAAAATCAGGAAGAATACGTTCTACGCCTTTGGGTGCGTAAGGCTCTAACATGCTGTTCTGGTCAAGAACGAGCAAGCTTGTTGCCGCTAAGCCCCATACAACGTCTGCTTGTGTATTATCTTTCTCAGCAAGCAATTTAGCTGTTACGATCCCCGTGGAATCACGCACAATGTTTACTTTTACATCTGGATATTTCGCTTTGAATGTCGTGAGGTAAGTTTTGATTTGGTCATCTTCCAAAGCCGTGTAAACCGTTAGATCTTTGCTTTTTGTATCTACTGTAACCTCTGCACTTGCTGAAGAAGCTGGAGTTGTACTTGGTTTCGCTACATCTGTACCTGCCGTTTTCCCACCGCAAGCCCCTAACATAAAAGCAACTGTCAACAACGCTACTGCACTTCCTAATGATTTCTTCATCTACTTACTCCCACCTTCATTCAAATTATCGGTTTGTATTTCTTTCACCTGATAAATATTAGTATAAATTAGAAATGTAAAATCAGTATTAAATACACGTAAAATATTTGTATTTTATTTTTATTCGTTGTTTTTAAGTTGTTTTCCAAAATAACTGTTTTTCAATACCTTGTAGCAGACGTTCAATGTCAGGGAGATGAATATCGCCAATGTTACCAATTCGGAACGTAGCCGCGGCTGTTATTTTACCTGGGTAGATAACAAAGCCCTCTTCTTTAATACGTGCATAGAACTCATCAAAGGAAAACACAGATGAATCCGGGTACAAGAAGGAAGTAATGATCGGCGACTGCAGCTCAGTTGGAAGTAAAGGTTGTAACCCCATTTGCTGCATGCCAGCAACTAACGTTTGTTGATTACGAGTGAACCTTTCGAATCTACGTGCAACGCCGCCCTCTTCCTCCAACTCTTGAAGTGCTTGATCAAAAGCACGAACTGTATGCGTTGGTGAAGTATAGCGCCATTTGCCGTTCCCTTGCTCCATAGTCTCCCACTGATCGTAGAGATCTAACGACAAGGAACGTCTAATTCCTTTGCATTTGAATAAAGATTCTTTACGCGCAATGATAAAACCAAAACCCGGTACGCCTTGAATGCATTTATTGGCACTGCTAATTAAATAATCGATATCTAACTCCGCTATATCAATCGGAATACCGCCAAAAGAGCTCATCGCGTCGACAATCAGTGTTTTGCCGTATTGCTTAGCAATGCGAGCAACATCAGCGATCGGATTCATCATTCCCGTCGTTGTTTCAACATGAACGACCGCCACATGCGTGATCGACGAGTCCACCTTCAACACTTCTTCTAGCTGCTTAACATTAACCGGCATCGTTTCCCCCGCATCCAGGACGATCGAGTAAATACCGAGGACATCCGCTATTTGGGCAATTCTTTTGCCATAAGCTCCGTTGGCTAAAACAAGCAGCTTACCGTCTTTAGGAATAACGGATCCAATGACCGATTCAACACTGAACGTTCCGCTTCCCTGCATTAGCACGGTTGTGTAGTCATCCGGCTTGCTGGATGCCATCGTCACTAGTCGGCTGCGAATGGACTGCACGAGTTGATTATAGTCTTGATCCCATGTGCACCAGTCACGAAGCATGGCTGCCTTTACTTTTTTACTAGTCGATAACGGGCCTGGTGTTAGCAATAGATAAGGATTATCTGGTAATTCATTCATCTTTGTTGTCATGGACGTTCACCTCTTTGAAGTTTTTGATTGATAACAGGAATAAGCTGATCAAGCTCACCAATTGTTTGGATGACATAATGAGCGCCTTCTTCATGAAACTTAGCTGTGACAGCTTCCATGCGCGCCTTTAGAACTTCAGGATCACAAGCTCCCACTTCCGCTTCGCTCATACCTAGTTCGCTGCTTCCTAGTACCACACCAATTGTCCAAGTACCGGCGTTGACGCCTTCCCTTATATCACTTACCGTATCTCCGACTTTCATTACGTTATACATGGGATAAACGTTCAGAGCAGCGGCGTTCTCGTAAATCATCCAAGGAAACGGACGTCCTGCCGGCACATCATTTGGCGTAACCAAGTAGTCCGGAGCATAACCTCGCTTCTTCGCTTGAGCGGTGACAATCGCCATCATCTCAGCTGTGTAGCCTGTTGTGGAACCGATCCGAATGCCGCTTTGACGCAGGCGATCCACGAGTGCAAGGGCTCCTGGGACCGGTTCAGCGTATTCGTGGACGACGGCCAGCATCATCGGTTCAAAATCTGCATATAAGGAGTCAACATCCGTTTCCTGCGGCAATTGACCATAGCGCTCGCGCCACAAGCCGGCGACACGCTCCATTTTTAAGATTTCGCTAATATGATCGCGTTTGAGAAGTCCCATTGGCGCTCTCGCTTCTGATAAGGTAATAGCAATCTCTCTTTTTCGGAAGACTTCCATAAAAACGTTAAGAGGAGCAAAGCATCCATAGTCCACCATTGTCCCCGCCCAATCAAAAACAACTGCTTGTATCATTGAAATCCTCCTGTATGACTCATTTAAATTGTTTATTCCAGCACCATTTAGTTGGTTTTGGTTGCGTCTATAGATACATAATAACCTGCATTTGTAATCCCAGCGTTAAACGCGTGTAAAATTTGTGTTTTTAATTTGATTTGTTTTGTTTTCGTTGCCCCCTTTACATAGTATTCGAAATTCAACCTTCAGTTTTCTGTTGACTTCCTTGTTATTATGTTGGAAATTAAGTGTAAGACATTGGGAGGGAGCATAGAAATGAAGCCGATTAAAGCGATTATTTTCGATTTGGATAATACGTTATTATGGGATGAAAGAAGTATTCAGGAAGCATTTGAGGCAACTTGCCAGGCAGCGGCAGCTTCTGTGAACGTAAACCCTTCCGAGTTAGAGCGCGAAGTACGCGAGTCATCTGAACGTTTATTTGAAGAAATGGCCTGTTATGACTATGCCAAAATGATTGAAGTCACACATTTGGAAGCGCTGTGGGGTCGATTTGATGCGAAAGAGCATCCTACCTTTCTAGAGCTGGGACAGTTAACGCCAGGGTTTCAAAAAAGTTCTTGGACGCAGGGCCTGCTCAAGCTAGGCATTAACGATCCGGCGTTAGGTGAAATACTCGCGCTGAGGTTCGCTAAAGAGCGTCGGGAGCGTCCATTGGTCTACGAAGCCACTTTCAAGGTCTTGCAAGCTCTGCGCCCGAAGTACCAACTGCTATTGCTGACGAATGGCGCGCCTGACCTGCAACAGGAAAAGGTAGATAGTATCCCGGGCCTGGCGGATTACTTTGATCATATCTTGATCTCCGGTTCCTTTGGCCGCGGTAAACCTGATCCTTCTATTTTTGAGCATGCTTTGAAGCTGCTCGGTGTCACGGCGGATGAAGCCCTCATGGTCGGTGATAATCTCGACACCGACATCAAAGGGGCATTAGCGGTTGGCATGCGAAATGTTTGGATCAATCATCATCAGCGGACGGCCCCACAGATCAACTTGCCGAACCATGAAATCGCATCACTGCAAGAATTGCTAGCGATTGTATGAAAAAGGACTTCCTCAACAAGGTCTATTGTGACCTTGTTGAGGAAGTCCTTATTAAATACCCGTCTTATTTATTCTTCGGGCAGATTCAATTCCTTGCTGCTGCTGAGTCCAGCGTACAGCGCCTGCTGCCTGAGAACCTTATACAGCTCAGCCTTGGTTGAGTGATCGTACGGCATAACGAATAGAACGCCGATGCCAAGTGCCAGGAACCCTAGGATATACCATCCAAGGAAAGAAAGATCCAGGACGAACATGTTCCATTTATGCCCGTTCGTCATCTGTTTGCTAAGCTGAGCGGCCCTCTTCGAACCAATCTCCGGATTGTCTCCTAATAGAAAGGGCACCATGCTGTACGCATAAACCTTCACAAAGCCCGGAATAATGAGCAGCAAAAACCACAGAAACGTGAGAAAGCTTTTCCAAAGCATCCCCTTAACGATAGCGAGATACCTGCCTTTTTGGAACGAATAGACAAGATAATTCATATTCACATCTTCGGATGCAGCCTGTTTAAAATATTGCATAACGCTCACTTCGAAAGGGGCGGTTACAAAAATATGAAAAGCAATAGAGACAAGAATAAGGAAGATAAATAACAAGATCGCTCCAACAACGACTGCAACAAATACCGGGCTGGTATAAAAATCGCTCCAACTGTCGTGATTACCAGTTAAGGGGAAGTTGATTGAATTTCTACCATTCGAATTGTATGAACAACTCGACGCCCCTCCGCTCAGCACAGCTAGTAACAAGCTTACGAGAAATGCCTTCCAGTAGGATGTTCGTAATACTTGCTTTGCTCTTTCCTTTAGTTCGCTACGCGTCCAGTCCAAGAAACCACCATCCAATTTCCACATATTTACTAACTATCGTACAACAGAATGTCCAAAAGTAGAACCCTCGGCTGGAGATAGGTAACTGCGTCAACCAGCCGCTAACGAAAAAAAGGCACCCGCAGGCACCTTTCCCATCCTCAAATAATTTTATATTCCGGCTTCACCTTCGTGAAATGCGGGTTTTTCCCTGTGACCATGAGGCCCATGCCCCAATCAAAATGCGTATTCTCCGTCGGAAAATCGCTCGGATCGCGGTACTGGAACAGCACGTTCCGTCTTGTTCGATTACTCCGATTGGATTCCGAGCCATGGATCGTCAAGTAGTTAAAGAACAGCACATCGCCGGCTTCAGCCACACAAGGCGTCCCCTCTTTGACCGGATATTCTCTGTGGTTCAAATAATGTTGACCCACGTGCGGTATGCTGCCTGAGCGGTGCGAGCCTGGAATCACTCGCAAGCAACCGTTCTCCTCATCCGCATAATCCAAATGCACGCTCGCAGCCAGCATCGAATGTTTTTCATGCGGGAAGTACGGGTGATCCTGATGCATAGGGAAGGCAGCACCATTTTCCGGTGGCTTCACGAGCATTTTCGAATGATGCAGCTGCACATTGGGTCCAATGATTTGCTGCAGCACAGCAGCCATATTCGGATGAATCACAGCGCGCATAAATGCGGCATCGTGATAATGCACATCGTGGAAGCCTTTCAAAACCAGCTTCTTCAGTTCATCCGGTGGAAGGAAATCCCCCCTCCATTGATCATTGCGGTCTGCTTTCGCCTCAGCCGCACGAATAATAATTTCTTCTACAGCTTGTCTCATTTCCTCAACTTCCTGCTGATTGAATACCCCTTTAACAAGCAAATACCCATTTTCTTTGTAAAATTCTACATCCTCACGAGTAATCATAGTCTATTCCTCCATCTATGCAGTTGATTGTAAACCGCTTTCTTATCTATTATTATAAGGAATGAGAATGAGATCTGTCTTTTTCTGCAAAGGACAGCTTTTTGCAAAATAAGGACATGAAGGATGATATGTATGTACTTGTGCAAAGAAACTAGATCCCTGCTGAACGAGGTTGCAACCGTCATTCATGGACCCTCAGCATGTTTTAAAATTCAATATTGGGGCGTAGATCCCTGCTTATTCGATAATCAACCTCACAAACATTCCTTTTTTGAGGTCTGTTATGTCATTAGCGGCGAAGGCGAGTATACAGAAGAAGGCATTCTCTACCCGCTGCGAGCAGGTACGCATTTTTGCTCCAGACCTGGCATCAAACACCAAATCCGCACCGAAAAAGGCCTCTTTATTTTATTCGTCGCGTTTGAACTCGATGAAACACAAAGTGAAGATACGATGCGAGATGCCTTTCAGGATCTAGCTGAGCATGCCGAGGTTTGTCTGTATGACGGGGACCATCACCCGACGTCTCTCTTGTGGAAGTCGCTTTTGATTCGTGAGGGTAATGGCAGCTTACCGGCTGCAGCCGTTCCTACATTAGCCTACTCTCTTCTCGTATCATTTCTCAGCTTATTCGGTAAAGAGACCGGCAAACCTATTGTCCACCGTAAAAATACGAATATCCTGCTGCAGCGGGCCAAACTTTATATCCGCGACAACCTATCGCAGCCTCTTCACCTTAGCGATGTTGCCGGCTATCTCAATGTTTCAGAGCGCCATCTTTCGCGCCTATTCTCAGAAGGAATTCATGAAACATATACCGATTTCATCCGCAGTGAGCGCATACGCCAAGCAGCCCACCTGCTATTGACAAGTGGGCTGTCGATTAACGAAATTGCTGAGGCCACGGGCTTTTCGTCCGTTCACTATTTTACCCATACGTTCAAACAAGAAAAAAAGCTACCCCCAGGCAAGTTCCGCAAACAGGAACAAACCAGCAGGTAGCTGCAATTCCTATCGTGCGGATCGGCTGTAGACCAGCGGATTGATGGCGGTTGCTGCCAAATCTCCTGGCTGAGCGCCGGGGAACCACGCTTTCAAGTCGCCTTCGCGTGCTTTACTATCCGGCTCTGCAATACGCAGTCCATCGGCATAGTAGATAACCGTCATGACTTTGCGCATGGAGTCCGTCGGGTTGCCAGGTGCGCTGTGCAGCGTCCAGCCTGCATGGAAAGTCGCATCGCCGGCTTCCATAGCGCCATGAGACATCGTTTCAAACCCTTTGCCCTCAATATAACCCGCTAAAGTGCGATGGGATTCATCGGAAATCACCATTTTATTAATATAGCCTATGCGGTGGGACTCAGATGCAAAAGTCATTGAACCTACTTCTTCCGAAATAGGGACCAGCGGCATCCACATCGTAATCGTTTTATCTGTATCCAGCGGCCAATAGATTTGGTCTTGATGCCATGGTGTGTGACCTCCATGAGGTTCCTTGTACAAAGCTTGATCATGATAAATGCGCACGCCTTCTACGCCCATCAAATCCGCTGCGATTTTGGCAAATCTTTTTGCCAGTACGAACCTGCGAGCCGCTTCACTTTTTTCCCATAGGTTAGAGATTTGGATAAAAGCTTTGCCATACGTATCACGCTGATCTATCGGTTTGTTGTGATAATTCAGTTCCTTCACCAAATCCGTAATAACCGGCTCGTATGAAGTGATTTCCGACGGGCTAGCCACTTGCCGAAGCACAATATGTCCTTTCTGCTGATAGCTTTCTATCTGCTGCTCCGACAAGGTATAGCTGTCTTCCAAAGAGGGTAATGTTTGGTTAGGGCTTGTTTCTTTCATGCTCATCTCGGATCACCTCGTTTTGTATAATTATAGCTTTATTATAGAGCTCAACCTATTCCAAATCTTTGTCAAACAAGGTTATATTATTGTCAAAAACAACTGGATTGAAAGGTAGATACATATGCTAAGCGATTATCTGAAACAACATCCCATCGTTCCTTTCGTAAGACAAAGCGACTTTGCTGTTCGCAAACCATGGTCTTACCCGGAGCGCAGATTGCTTGATTATTTGTTGGTATACATTCAAGAAGGCACTTGCTGTTTCCATATTGATAATAAGAAATATACATTTAACGCAGGCCAGTTTTGCCTTGTGCAGCCTGGCAGTTTGCTTTCTTTGGAAGGGTTAACGAATACCGTTACGCCCTATATCCATTTTGACATCTGTTTTAACACCGACCGTGAACACAGTTTCCCTACACGCCCCGGACAAATTGATTTATCGGCTTATAGGCATCTCATGCAGCCAACCATCAAAGACTTGTATGGGGTGGAAATACCTGTGCAGGTTGAGCCGTCCAAGCCGTTAAAACTGAAAGAAACACTGCTACAGGTCATCGAGCAAGCTGAAAAGCAGGATCCGCTCATAGAGCTTAAAACCCAGCATCTAGTAACGGAGATCATCCTTTCTTTATTGGAGACCTACTATCAAGAACCATACACAGCTTCACAATCGTTCGACTGGATTACTTCCTACTTCTCACATCATCTGAGTGATCCTATCTCCTTAGAACACATGGCTGCACGAGCTAATCTGTCAATTTCCCGATTCAGCATTGTGTTCAAACAACGGTATGGCATTTCCCCTCATCAATATTTGATGAACATGCGGGTGAATCATGCCAAAGAATTACTGACCCATACAGATTTAAGTCAGGAATCGATAGCCAGCTATTGCGGATTTGCAGACCTGCACCATTTCTCCAAAACCTTTAAGAAACGAACCGGACTAACACCCGGGGAATATAAAAAAAGCAAAATCCCCTTCATTCGAGCTTAACCACTCGAAAAAGGGGATTTCTTGCTTATTTCCTGGGAAATAGTTGAAATTAGTCGAAATAAACAGCTTTTCCTGTTTTAGCAGATTCGTAAATAGCTTCTAAAATCTCAGAAACGACACACGCTTGCTCTGGTGTCACGACTGGGTCCGTATCATTCTCAATGGCTTGAATCCACATACGCATTTCCAAATCCGGTGCACTTTCCGTTTCACCATCATAAAAGGCAACGCCGCCAGCTTTCAGCTCAACCTCTGTTGTAAACAAGCGACTGTGCTTTTCACCGTTAATGCGCAGTCCATTTTTCATGTCCGCGCCGCCTTCAGTTCCGCTAAGCGTACATTTCGCTTCATCAACTTCCAGCGTGTTCAGCGCCCAGCTTGATTCCAGCATAATGGTAGCGCCATTTTTCATCGTAATCATACCGAAAGCGGAATCTTCCACGGTAAATTTCGATGGATCCCAAGGCCCCCATGCGTTTGCTGCGTTTTCGCGTTGGGACAATTTATGATACGAAGTACCGAGAACAACCTTCGGCTCATAATTGTTCATCATCCACAGCGTCAAATCGAGGGCATGCGTGCCGATATCGATTAGAGGACCTCCGCCTTGTTTCTCTTCATCAAGGAAAACTCCCCATGTCGGTACCGCGCGGCGGCGGATCGCATGAGCTTTCGCGAAATAAATATCACCTAGCTCACCTTCCGAGCATAGTTGGTGCAGATGCTGGCTGTCGCTGCGGAAGCGGTTGTTGTAACCGACGGTCAATTTTTTGCCAGTGCGTTTCGCTGCTTCCACCATCCGGCGAGCATCAGCAGCCGTTTTGGCCATAGGCTTCTCGGACATAACATGTTTACCAGCTTCCAATGCCGCAATCGTAATGTCCGCATGGGAATCATTCGGTGTACAAACATGCACGATATCAATTGTGCTGTCTTTCAAAAGCTCACGGTAATCTTCATACACGCGAGCTTCGCTTTTTCCATACTTGCCAGCAGCTTCTTGCGCTTTTTCAGGAATAATATCACAGAAAGCAACCATTTCTACATTGTTTAATTTGCTCAAGCTTGGCATATGTTTGCCGTTGGCAATGCCTCCACAGCCGATAATCGCGATTCGATACGTTTTGGACATGATGGTCCTCCTTAGGGTTTTCGTCTGAGCTCGTACTACATATCAGTATATCAAAAACCAGCAAAAATAAAATTTCTGATCTGGCGATAATTATATCCGATTGTGCTCTCTTTGATTTCTAGAAATGAATCCTTACAACAAAAATAAGCCCGGGTAACTGTTTCACCAGCACCCTAGGCTCTTTATTTTTTGATAATCGATGCCACTAACTTATAGCCGACACCGCGGATCGAATCAATCTGCACTGATTGCTGATTCATTTCCAGCTTTTTACGCAGCGAACTTACGTGAACATCCACCGTGCGCTGTCCGCCGATATAATCAAAGCCCCAAACAATATTCATCAGATCGTCCCTAGTCACAACTACGCCTGGACGCTGAACGAGATACAGCAGTACCTCGAACTCCTTAGGTCTCAAAGGAATCGATTCGCCATTCAGGACGACTTCATACTTCTCCGGATAGATGAAGAGCTCGCCCGCTTGAATGACTTTCTCATTCGTTCCCTGCTTGTCTACCGTGACATCCTCTGACATCGTTCTACGCAGTACCGCGGATACCCGTGCCAGCAATTCCGCAACACCAAAAGGCTTCGTGATATAGTCATCCGCTCCGTGCTTCAAGCCTTGGACAACCTCATCCTCCGCATTGCGGGCCGTTAAAATGATAACTGGCGTGCTATTTCCTTTTTGTCTAAGCTTAGCCAACACCTCGAAGCCATTCAAACCCGGAAGCATAATGTCCAAAATAATTAAATCATAGGACTGCTGAAGCGCTTCTTGAAGACCATCGCCGCCATGATCCACAACTTTTGTATGATACCCTTCTTGCGAAAGATTGTACGATAACAACCTGGCCAAGGTAGGCTCGTCTTCAATTACTAATATTTTTTGTGCCATGGGATCCCCCGTATTTACAGTTTATTAACATTGCACATCCATATAATAACACAATTTTGTGAGGTGAATGTAAATGTTGCATTTTCGCCATATAATTTAGTGGATGACTGGCAATTCTATGGTGAATCTCGTCCCAACTCCGACCTCGCTATCTACGCGAATCGTCCCTTTATGCAGCTCAACCAAGTGCTTCACAATGGATAAGCCGAGGCCAGTACCACCTGAACTTCGCGAACGAGCTTTGTCTACCCGATAAAAACGTTCAAAAATCCGCGGTAAATCCTTCTTCGGAATCCCCATGCCGGTATCAGAGACAATTAAACGCAGACGCTCATAATCACCCTCACTATTCGGATCAAGCGGCTCTATCCGGAGCTTAACCTTGCCGCCTTCCTGCGTGTACGCAATGCCATTGGAGAGAAGATTGATAATAATTTGGCGCAGGCGATCTTCGTCAGCTTCAATATACATATCTTCATCGACTTGCAAGCCCAGCTCAATATGTTTTTTCTCGGCTTCTTTTCTCAAAACGTTAAGTGATCTTTCCAGAAACTCAGGTAAATAGATTGGTGAGAAATTCATTGGAATCCGCTTGGATTCAATTTTGGACAGTTCGAGAATATCCCCAATCAGCCGGTTCAACCGTTCGCTTTCATCAAAAATAATTTGCAGGAACGATACCGCCGTTTCCTTATCATTCAGCGCCCCTGCTAGCAGAGTCTCAGCGAAACCTTTGACAGCGGCAATCGGCGTCTTGAGCTCATGGGAGACATTCGCTACAAATTCGCTTCTCATCCGTTCCAGCCTGCGAACTGCCGTGATATCATGAATCACGATCAGGACACCAGACCATTCTTCGTCTTCGTGGGCAATTGGACTTAAATGAATATCCAGAATGCGTTCAGCTGGATAATAGAAAATCATTTCGTCACGAATGGATTCCCGCGTCTCAATACATTCCTGAATCAGCTTCGTAAACTCAAACTGCTGCTTCGCTTCGTTGTATCTTTTCCCCAATAGCTCCTGTGAAGAAAAGCCCAGAATGTATTCAGCTGAAGGGTTTAGCAGCATAATCCGCTCTTCCCGGTCAATCATCATAATGCCGCTCAGCATATTTTCCATAACGCCTTGCAGCCTGCGCTCATTCTCCCGAATCCGTGCCATTTGTTGCTGCAAGCTTTCGGACATCCGATTGATCGCCTGTCCTAGCTGCCCAACTTCATCATTGCTGTAAGCGGGAACACGAGATTCATAATTCATATTCGTGATTTGCTGGGCGACTTTCGTCATTTTCTCTATCGGATGAGTAATCCCCTTAGCAATTCGATAGCTGACCAGACCAGCAATCAGGAATAAGATCATCAACCCTACAATAAGAAAATACCACAAGCTGCGGATCGAATTATCCACCTGCTCCAGACTCATCGAAATTCGTAAATAACCAGTCGTCACCTTGGACTCGTTCTTTACTGGAATCGCGGCATACAGCATCTTCTCGTTAAGAGTATCGCTGTATCGCGTAGCATATCCTACACCGTTTGCTGCAGCTGCAGCAATTTCCGGGCGAGTTAAGTGGTTGTCCATTTGTTCCGGATTTTGGTCGGAATCGCCTATCACTTTGCCATCTGCACGAACAAAGGTTAACCGCTCATTCGTTGTTGCTTTAATCCGTTTGGCTTGTTCGGAGAAATAAGATACCAGTTCAGGTTCTGTACCCATCCTGCCCCAGTCCCCCGTGGCTACAATGACATGCAGCTCGCGTTCCATATTCTCCTCCAAGGACTTCACGTGAGAATCCTCAAGTACCTTTGCCATAAAAATACCGGCAAGCAGCATGGATGAACCAATCAATACAATCAAAATAAATGTCAGTTTGGCACGGAATTTAGTCATCTGTTTTTCTGGCCTCCGATAAATCTAGTCTGAATTCAAAGATAAAAGGGCTACTCTACATAGTAACCCTTTTTCCGGTACCAAATCCAGTTATTTAATTGTAAAGATGAAAAAGTGCAAAATCATGAATCGCTTAAACTTATTTAAATACTGGTTCTTTCAACGCTGAAAGCTTCTCAAATGCGTTTTTCTCAACATCAGCATGCAAGCTGTTACCGTGTGAATCCATTGTAACAATAGCAGCGAAGCCTTCTGTCTCCAAGTGCCACATCGCTTCAGGAATACCGAATTCCATGAAATCAACGCCTTCTACTTTCTTAAAACATTGAGCGTAATATTGCGCAGCGCCGCCAATTGCATTAAGATAAACACCGCCGTGATCCTTGAGCGCTGCTAAGGTTTTCGGACCCATTCCGCCTTTTCCGATGACCGCACGAATCCCGAACTTCTTGATAATATCGCCTTGATAAGGCTCCTCGCGAATACTTGTCGTCGGCCCAGCCGCTTTCACATGCCACTCGCCAGCTTCATCCTTGCTCATAACCGGTCCACAGTGGTAAATTGCCGCACCGTTCAAATCAAGCGGAGCATCATGATCCATCAAATATTTGTGCAGCGCGTCACGTCCCGTGTGCATCGTACCATTAATAACGACCACATCGCCGACTTTCAGACTGCGAATTTGATCTTCCGAAATCGGAGTCGTCAAGACGATCTCACGACGATCCTCTTCCTTCACATTTTTAGCAGCTTCAGCACTCGCCTCAAAAGCTTCTTGGAAGGAAACTTCGCTTCCTCTCGGGTACGACCAGCCGTTGATTTCGCCCGTTTCGGGATTAAGCAGCACGCCTTGACGGCGGAACGCCCAACAGTTGTACGCAACAGATACGAAGAAACTAGCTGGCAAACGGTTGGCCACACCAACTTTACAGCCTAACAGTGTTACCTGCCCGCCGAAACCCATGGTGCCTATTCCGAGCGTATTCGCATGCTCCATCACATACTCTTCAACTTTGCGAAGCTCCGGATGCGGGTTCACATCATCAACATGGCGGAACAATTGATGTTTCGCCAGCTCGTAACCGCTTGTCCGGTCGCCGCCGATGCCAACGCCAATGAAGCCTGCACTGCACCCTTGCCCTTGCGCTTGGTACACAGCATGCATAATACATTTGCGAATACCATCAAGATCGCGTCCAGCTTTGCCCACGCCTTCAAGATCAGCAGGCAAGCTGTACTGAATATTTTTATTTTCACAGCCGCCGCCCTTAAGGATCAGCTTTACTTCAACTTCATCGCGTTCCCATTGTTCGAAATGAATGACCGGGGTTCCAGGTCCCAGATTGTCGCCAGTATTGGCGCCTGTTAAGGAGTCTACCGAATTTGTGCGAAGCTTGCTCGCTTTTGTCGCATTGGCTACGGCTTCAAGAATGTGCTTCTTCATAATAATTTGGTTTGCCCCAACCGGACAGTGTATAATAAACGTTGGCATGCCTGTATCCTGGCAAATCGGGGAGACATTGCATTCCGCCATATGAATGTTATCGGCAATACGGGATAGGGAGAGCGCTGAGCGAGTTCCTTTGTCTTCTTTTTCGCTTGCGGCTTGAACCGCACGACGTACATCACCCGGAAGGTTTGTGGACGTTTCGACAACTAGATCGTAGACGCTTTGATAAAAATGCTGCATGACTAAAAATGGCTCCTCTCGACTAACAAATAATAATCATTACAAACTATTATAACATATAAGGAGTTACGCTGACATGTCCAAAAGAATCGGGATCACGATTCTGCTGAGTCTGATAGGGCTCACGCTTCTGCTTACGCCGCTCTCCGCTAAGCGATCTCAAGATACCTACTATCAGGATCAAGTTGCTGTCCTCATGTATCATCATATCCATGACACCGATACAAGCTCCAGCACCATTACATCCGCTCTATTTCAAGAACAACTGCAATTTCTACTAAGCAAGGGCTATCATTTTATTTCTTTGAATGAATTCAAGCAATATATGGCAGGTGCCACCGTTCCCTCCAACGCGGTCCTTGTGACCTTTGATGATGGATACCAGAGCTTTTATACCGGGGCTTATCCAATTTTGAAAAGCTTGCGTGTTCCCGCTGTAAATTTTGTCATCACGCATGATTTGGACAATCCGCTGGCATCCTATATTCCTTCGATGTCCAAGGAGCAAATCAGCGAAATGACCCATGCAACGAATTTCATCGATATCGGCTGCCACACCGATAGCTTGCATAACAAGCTGCCGAGCGGCGATGCTGCGCTTGTCGGACGCTTAGATGGAGAAAGCGACGACGCCTATAAGCAGCGCGTGCTCCAGGATACGCAAGCATGTGTCGGCAAGCTTGCAGGGCTGACAGACGCGCCGCTCGACGCAATGGCGTATCCATACGGCATCACGTCGCCTGCGGCGACGGAACAAATCCAGAAGGCGGGCATCCGCTACGCCTTCACGATCTCCCCCGAGATGGCGACGCGCAGCGCCGACCATCTGCTCATCCCGCGGATCAACGCGGGCAGCCCCGGCATCACGCCGGAGCTGCTCGACCGCTCGATCCAGCGCCGCATTCAGGCGCAGCCGGGCAGCGCCCCGCTGCGCGTGGACGCGGCCGCTGCCGTCGCGCAGCTCGGCGGCAGCGCAAGTGCAGAAGGCGGAGCGCTTCGCCTCCGCCTGGGGCAAGAGGCATTCACCCTGCAGGTGAATGCTGCTGAGGCCACGCGCGGCTCTGCGCGCGTGAAGCTGAAGGAGCCCGTGCTGCGCGAGCACGGGCAGGTCACGATCGCGCTCGATGATTTGAGCGCGCTGGTCGGGCTGCCGCTCGTCTACACCCCGGCCACCGGAACGGTGGCTGCGCGGGTGGCGCCGAGCGTGAAATCAAACTGAAGGAGTACAAGACCCTCATGAATCATCACTTTTTTGCTTATTTATACCGCCTCAAATATATCGATCGTTGGAGTCTCATGTGGAACATGCGCAGGGATACCGTAGCTGAGCATTCTTTCTACGTCTCTGCGATCGCGCATATGCTTTGTACGATCGCCAATGAAGTTTACGGCCGCAATGTCCCTACGGATCGTGTCGTCTCCATCGCATTGTTCCACGATGCGTCTGAGGTATTAACGGGGGATATCCCTCAGCCCGTCAAGCACAACAATGAGCAGATCCTGCGCAACTTCCGCGAAATCGAAGATGTCGCTGTAGAGCGGCTCATTCAGACGATCCCGCCAGAAATTAGTGACATCTACCGCAAGCTGATCCAGGAACCGGATCCTGAGCTTTACCGCTGGGTGAAAGCTGCGGACTTGCTCGAGGCTTACATCAAATGCTTAACAGAACTATCAACCGGCAACCGCGAATTCGTCGTTGCGAAGCAGCAAATTCTAGAAAGCTTGAAGAAAATGAATATGCCGGAAGTTGATTATTTCCTTGAACATATGAGCGCTTCGTTTGAGAAAACGCTGGACGAAATTACGTTAAACCCAAGCCAAAGCGATTCTTCTAAATAAATAGGTGTAAAAAATACCTATAATTTCGATTTTATTCGGACCATACAGCTAATAACTGGAATTTCTCCCGTTATTCGATAGCTTCGGCCGATGTTTTCATGTTCTAACAGCAAATTAACAGGAGTTTTTCCAGCTATTCAATGAAATTCACCTTTGTACGATTCTAATAAAAGGAGAAAATCGCGTTAATTTGACATGGAACCAGTATTCTCAGGCTGACCCAATATTACAAAGGGGCTGTTCAAACGTAGAAATCTCTACGCTTGGAACAGCCCCTTTATTTTGAGCACTAAGCTAATATTTGAGGATTCGTCATGAACAGGATAGCAACAACTACGGCTACCGCAGCAATCCAGCTGAATGTTTTAACTTTCGCAGCATCTGTAGCTGTGCTGTTTCCTGCCTTAGCGTTAGCAGCCAGCTTCTTCATTCTTCCGCCGATCATGCCAGTCACCGCTCCCACGATAAGCAGTAAAACAATAGCCAACACCATCCACAACACGGACACTTCAACTTTAGAAATCATAGCACCGCCCGTGATGAAGGTCACAATCAATGAAAATTGCCCAACTCGATTTAGCGTAGACAGCAGCCCTATAAAGCCCTCTAATGCAGCGCCAGTTAACGATGCGGCACGTCCCACTATGAACGGGAACACGACGTATACGCCAAGCAACAAGGCACTAAGCACATGTAAAAAGATCATGACTTGATACATTCTAATAACCTCCGCAATTTTGAATTAGAATCGTTCTTATGTAAGTATACCGAATCCCTATCTTTGGGACAAGAAAGCGATGTCAACAATTCTCCTTTTTCACCATATCTCCATAAAAATGTGTCCAAATATGTCAAAACCCTTTCTTTACTGATCGTTCTCAATATGCTATTATAGGACTTGTAGATAGAGTTTAGTGTATATATAAGGACGTGACAATGCTCATGGCTAGAAATAAAGAATTTGAAATCAATGCGGTACTAGACAAGGCAATGGATTTATTTTGGAGACAAGGCTATGAAAAAACCTCCATACAAGAGCTTGTCACCCATATGGGCATTCATAGAAGAAGCATGTACGATACTTTCGGAGACAAACATGACTTATTCATGCATGTAATGAAGCGATACAAAACACTTTTTGAATCAAAAATAAATAACCGAGTTCATCAAGCTAATTCTGTTAAGATGGCCATACGACTATTGTTTGACATAACAATTAGTAGAGAAGACGATCAGCCCAAAGGCTGTCTATTGGTTAATTCTGCCGTGGAATTAGCTTTGCTCGATTCGGAAGTTGCCGCTAAAGTTCATGAGGAGTTTTTAATTACAGAAAAATTATTTTATGACCTGTTAGTGAATGGACAGCAAACTGGAGAAATTTCAAGCGAGCACAGTGCTGAGAATCTTTCGATTTACCTTAATAACGCTTGGGTAGGGTTGCGTGTTTTGGTCAAGACAACAGAAGACAAAGAAAAACTAAGAAGTCTTATTGACACAACCTTAGCAATCCTTCATTAAATTTTTTTCCTTATTATAGAATGATCATTCTCATTTAGTCAGAAAGTGATTCATGTCTAGATGAAAGGCGGTGATGCCTGCCATTTCGTATTGGTCGGCAAGCAGTTCTTCTATCAAATATAAAACATTATAACAAAGGAGAAATAGAAAATGACAACAAACTCATCTAATCTTGAAGGTAAAGTTGCTTTTATTACAGGAGCAAATCGGGGAATTGGATTGGAAACTGCACGTGAATTGGCTAAGCTTGGCGCTAAAGTCGTTATAGGAGCACGTGATTTAGAGAAAGGGGAAGCCGCCGCGGAAACACTTCGTTCCGAAGGACTCCAAGCGGAGAGTCTTAAATTTGATGTCACTCGAGTTGAAGATCATCATGCTTCGTATGATTTTTTTGAACAGCATTACGGAAAGCTGGATATTTTAATTAATAATGCTGGCGTGCAGAAAGAAACAGAGCATCTTTCACCTATGAATGAAACAAGCACCGTATCACCGGAAGTTCTTCGTGAAACATTCGATGCCAATTACTTCAGGCTGATTGAATTGACTCAAAAATTGCTTCCGTTAATTCGTAAAGCACCTGCGGGTAGAATCGTCAATCTGTCCAGCGTTCTTGGATCCCTTACCTTGCATGCAAATCCTGATGCTCCGATTTACGGCATGAAGCTGCTTGCCTATAACTCCTCAAAGGCAGCAGTGAATTTATTTACCAATCATCTTGCACATGAACTTAAAGATACTTCAATTAAAGTTAATTCGGCGCACCCGGGTTGGGTAAAGACAGAAATTGGCGGAAAACACGCCCAATTGGATGCTAGAGAAGGCAGCATGACCAGCGTGAAACTAGCTACCTTACCTGCAGATGGTCCAACTGGTAAATTCTATCATTTAGACGAAGAACTGCCTTGGTAAAATAAATGCCCTGTTCAAAAAAAGAGCCGATCCCCTATTTCAATAGGTGATCGGCTCTTTTTTGAATTAGCCTGTTACAACTTTGATTACGTTGCGAACAGAGTTAGCTGTTTTGTCTAGAGCTGCTTTCTCATCCTCAGTCAACTCGATATCCATCACTTTCTCGATACCGTTCGCACCAAGAACAGTCAGTACGCCCATAAACAGGTTATCATAGCCATACTCTCCTTCAAGAAGAGCGATTGTAGGAATGATACGTTTTTTATCTTTCAGAATAGCTTCAGTCATTTGCACAAGGGACGCTGCTGGCGCGTAGTATGCACTACCGTTACCAAGCAGGTTAACGATCTCCCCGCCGCCCGTACGTGTTCGTTGAACGATTGCTTCAATACGGTCAGCTGGGATCAGCTTCTCAATTGGGACTCCGCCTGCGTATGTGTAACGGACAAGTGGAACCATGTCATCGCCGTGACCGCCGATCACAACTCCCTTAACATCCTCAACCGAGACATTCAACTCTTGAGAGATGAACGTCAAGTAACGAGCTGTATCCAGTACACCCGATTGACCGATTACGCGGTTTTTCGGGAATCCAAGAGCTTGATAGGCAACGTAAGTCATTGCATCAACTGGATTACTCAAGATGATAACGATGGAGTTTGGAGCTACTTCTCTTACATTTTCACAAACGGACTTCACGATACCTGCATTCGTGTTTACCAGATCATCGCGGCTCATTCCCGGTTTACGGGCGATACCAGCGGTGATGATGACGATATCGGAATCAGCAGCATCTGCATAGCTAGAAGTACCGGTGATTTGAGCGTCGTACCCTTGAACCGGGCCAGCTTCGAGCATGTCGAGCGCTTTCCCTTTAGTAGGGTTTTCCAATTGCGGGATATCTAGAAGAACAACATTACCAAGTTCTTTTTGAGCTAGCATAAGAGCTGTAGTTGCTCCTGTGAAGCCTGCACCGACAACAGTAATTTTATTACGACGGATTGCCATTTGAGATGTGCCTCCTAATAATGATTAGTTATCGTACCCTTGGAGCGTTCAAAATGATTAAGCCATGTTTTTGATGATTTCGTTCGCGAATTCGGAGCATTTAATTTCAGTTGCGCCTTCCATCAAGCGAGCAAAGTCATAAGTAACTGTTTTGTTGTTGATCGAAGTTTCCAAGCCTTTGTAGATCAGCTCAGCTGCTTCCAACCAGCCAAGGTGCTCAAGAAGCATTACGCCGGAAAGGATAACAGAACCTGGGTTAACAACGTCAAGACCTGCATATTTAGGAGCAGTACCATGTGTAGCTTCGAAGATTGCGTGGCCAGTCAAGTAGTTGATGTTTGCTCCTGGAGCGATACCAATACCGCCTACTTGTGCAGCAAGTGCATCAGACAGGTAGTCACCGTTCAAGTTCAATGTTGCGATAACATCGAAATCAGTTGGACGAGTCAATACTTGTTGCAACGCGATGTCAGCAATCGCATCTTTTACGATGATTTTGCCAGCAGCTTCTGCATCTTTTTGAGCTTTGTTAGCTGCTTCAGCGCCTTCTGCTTCTTTGATACGATCATATTGTGCCCATGTAAATGTTTTATCACCATATTCACGCTCAGCTAGCTCGTAACCCCAGTTTTTGAACGCGCCTTCTGTGAACTTCATGATGTTACCTTTGTGAACCAAAGTTAGCGTTTTACGGCCATGTTTGATGGCATATTCGATTGCAGCGCGTACCAAACGCTCAGTACCTTCAGAGGATACTGGTTTTACACCGATACCTGAAGTTTCTGGGAAACGGATTTTGTTAACGCCCATTTCGTTTTGCAAGAAGGAAATTACTTTCTTAACAGCATCGGAACCAGCTTCCCACTCGATACCTGCATAGATATCTTCTGTGTTCTCACGGAAAATAACCATATCAACTAGCTCAGGACGTTTAACCGGTGAGGGAACGCCGTTGAAGTAGCGAACTGGACGGGAACATACGTATAGATCTAGCTCTTGGCGAAGCGCAACGTTCAGGGAACGGATACCGCCACCGATTGGTGTAGTCAAAGGTCCTTTGATGGACACGATGTATTCACGCATAGCTGTTAATGTATCGTTAGGCAACCAGTTGTTGAATTTGTTAAAAGCTTTCTCTCCTGCAAAAACTTCGTACCAAGCGATTTTTTTCTCGCCTTTGTAAGCTTTCTCAACAGCAGCATCAAGAACGCGTACGGAAGCCGCCCAGATGTCAGGACCTGTACCGTCACCTTCAATGTAAGGAATGATTGGGTTGTTAGGTACTTGCAGAACACCATTCTCGATCGTGATTTTTTGGCCTTCTGTTGGTAGTTCGTAGGTTTCGAATTGTGGCATGATAGTTCCTCCTAAGATTTGTTTAAAATGATACAAGTTCATAAGGTGCGTTACGTTGCATGCTTTTGATAGTACCTTCCGACCGCTTCTTATAATCAATTATTTTTGAACAACTTTTCATATGTAAATAAATGGATTATAAATGCGGACACTACGTTTCTCCAAGCACTATCAAGCACTCCACTAGCTACTTTACTACAAAGAAATCAATTTTAAAAATTTTACTCGTCACCGGCTAGGTAAAAAGCATTTACACACACAAAAAGTGACGGGAGTTGCGGTACACCCCAAGGAATTTGAGTCCCTGAAGTCGGGTACCGAACTGCCCGCACCTTGAGCATACTTCTAATCTAGGCCAATTAGCGAGCGCTAATCGGAATGTATTTTTGGTTTACCGGACCTGTGTACTCAGCGCGAGGACGGATCAAACGGTTGTTTTCGTACTGCTCAAGAATGTGTGCAGTCCAACCGGAAGTACGGCTGATCGCGAAGATCGGTGTGAACAGATCACGCGGGATTTCAAGTGTTGTGTAGACGGAAGCCGAGTAGAAATCTACATTCGGTTTCAAACCTTTAAGTCCTGTCACAAGCTCATCAGCCTTAATGGACATTTCGTACCATTTCAGGTTGCCAGTCAATTTACCAAGCTCGTAAGACATTTTTTGCAAGTGCTTGGCACGCGGATCTCCGTTTTTGTAAACACGGTGTCCAAAGCCCATGATTTTGTCTTTACGCTCTAATTTGCCGTTAATGTAAGGAACTACGTTCTCTACAGTACCGATCTCTTCAAGCATAGCCATAACAGCTTCATTCGCACCACCGTGAAGAGGTCCTTTGAGCGTGCCGATAGCCGATGTAATACCGGAGTAAATATCAGTTAGAGTAGCAACTGTAACGCGCGCCGCGAATGTAGAAGCATTCAATTCGTGGTCAGCATGAAGCACTAACGCTTTGTCCAAAGCTTCAATTGCAACTTTGTCCGGCTCTTTTCCAGTCAATTGGTACAAGAAGTTAGCAGCAACAGAAGAATATCCCGGGGAAGCTAACGGCTCTTTACCGTCACGGATACGAGCAAAAGCAGCAATGATACCTGGAATTTGTGCTTGCAGCTTAATCGCTTTACGTACATTGGATTCTTGGCTCAAGTCGTTCGCTTCCTCATCGTACAGAGCAAGAGCGGAAACAGCCGTGCGAAGCGCAGCCATGGAATTAACATCTTTCGGGAATGCTTTCAACTGGTTGATTACCGCATCAGGCACCTTGCTATAAGCGTTCAGGTCGCTTTGCAGTTTCTCAAGCTCAGCTTGGTTAGGAAGTTTGCCGAACCAAAGCAAATAAATTACTTCTTCAAATGTCGCATTTTCTGCGAGGTCATCAATATCAATCCCGCGATATGTTAATACTCCATCTACAATGGAGCTAATCGACGAGGTCGTGGCTACAATTCCTTCTAAGCCTTTGGTTGCAGTCATTGGAATCTCTCCTTAGCTACTCTATTAGCAAAAAATTGCTTTTTTCCTAACTTTAATAATAAAGTATTTTACTCGGTAAGTGAACAAAAGAGGACATAAAACTTCATTATCACTACCATAAAGAATCTTTTTGACACAGAAAAGCCATTTTATTTTGCTCCACAACTTAAAACACACGCTACAAGTTTTTGTTTATTTCCCCGAATTATACAACAATTTTGCAAAAGTTTGTCGAGTTGGCCTTCCCTTGATACAATGTAGGCAAAGCATCAGTGATTTCTCGGACAAAGGAGCAAATACATGAGCAGCGGCACAAAAATCGGCATCATCGATATCGGGTCCAACTCGATCCGACTCGTGATCTATGAAATTAACGAGTTGGGAGCCTACCGTGTAGTAAGCGAGCATAAGGATTCCGCAAGACTCAGCGAACGCATCGGATATGATGGCATTTTACATAGCAAAGATATCATTTCTATTGTTCCCATTCTTTCGCATTATGCCCTGCTATGCCGGGTACATGAAGTTCAAACTGTAAGAGCAGTAGCAACAGCAGCCATTCGCAACGCGGCCAATTCAGATGAGATCATTCGGATCCTTGAGGAACAGACCAGCCTGCAGATCGAAGTACTCAGCGGTTCGGAGGAAGCGCGTTACGGCTATTTGGGAGTCATCAATACCATTGATATTCGCGACGCTCTCGTCATAGATATCGGCGGCGGTAGTACGGAGGTTACTTTACTGCGCGATCGGAAGCTTCTGAAGAGTGTTTCCTTTCCATTCGGTGCCGTGAACACGACCCATCAATTTATGAAAAGTGCGAACCTCACTGAACAGGAATCAGCAGATATTCGCCGCATGGTTGAAGAGGCGATAGCCAGTCAACCCTGGATTACCCAGTCTCCGAATCTGCCGATGATCGGGCTAGGCGGTACGATTCGAACACTCGGCAAAATGAGCCAAAAGCGATCGAAGTACTCCTTGCAGCTTGCGCATAACTACGAACTGAAGCCCGGAGAGCTTCGATCTTTCGTCACCTTGCTGTCTTCTCTCCCCATCGAAAAGAGAAAGAAAGTCGACGGCCTCTCTAAAGAACGCTCCGATATTATCGTTCCGGGACTCCTTATTTTAGATACCTTGTTCCAAGCTGCTAATGCCTCCCAGTGTACCGTCAGCGGTTCGGGACTTCGGGATGGAATATTCTTCGAGATGTTCAATCCTAAGCAGCCAATTCATCAGGATATCCTGGAAGCGAGCATCCAAAACTTACTTTGCCTTCATCCCAATGGGGCCGAGAAACATGTCCGACGTGTTGATCAGCTTGCCTTACTGCTCTATGACAAGCTTGAGGTTCACGCTAACCTTGAAGAGGGCAGCTGGCGCTATTTGCACACAACCGCGCTCCTGCACCGAATTGGTGTCAGCGTTCACTATTATCAATATCTGAAACATACACAATATATGTTAGCGAATGCCCGTATCGATGGACTCACGCATCGAGAGATCGTGATCTGCTCCCTCATCGCGACGTACAAAACAAAAAGCCGGACCCATCAGCAAGCCCTTGCTTACAAGGATTTGCTGAAAGAATCCGACGAGATGTTAATTGTAAAGTTAGGCACTCTCTTGAAGCTTGCCACTGCTCTTGATCACAGTGAAACTCAGCCTGTTCAAAAGCTGGTCGTTACACGATCTGATACGTCCTTGACGCTCAAGCTGCTCTGTGTACACAACCCAATCTTAGAGCTGAAAGAGCTCGCTGCCATTACCAAAGATTTCGAAAAAACGTGGGGCCTCAAACTTAAGATTCAAGCTGGAGTTTTTTCCAAGACGTGATTTTCATTGCCTCGAACTGGCTCCGATAAGGGGTCAGTTCATTTTTTATGCTGGTATACATCCCATTTGACATAAGCTCTCTAGATTTCACGTTGTCATTCAGACTGACGTTCAGAATCGAAATCATCATTTTCTTCATCTGCGGATCAATGACTGGGCACATCAATTCAATACGACGCGTCAAATTCCGTGTCATCCAATCAGCGGAAGATAAATACACGTCAACCAGACCGCCATTATGGAAATAGTAAATACGTGAATGCTCCAGGAACCTGTCTACGATACTCCGCACCGTAATATTCTCACTAAGTCCCGGAACTCCCGGACGCAAGCAGCATACGCCGCGAACAATTAATTCAATCTTCACGCCAGCTTGCGACGCCGCGTACAGCGCATCCACCATTTCTTGATTCGACAACGAATTCATTTTGGCTATGATTTTCGCTGGCCTGCCTTCTCTCGCATGGGCCGCTTCCCTCTCGATAAGCTCGAACAGTTTATCCTTAAGATCCGTAGGAGCTACAGCAAAAGACTGCCAATCGTGCGGAGCCGAATAGCCGGTAATTTCATTAAATAACGCCGAAGCATCCTCGCCAATAACACTATTGGAGGTGAAAAGCCCTACATCTGTATATAGACGGGCAGTAATGTCATTATAGTTTCCCGTCCCCACATGCACATATCGGCGGAGGGTACTCTCTTCTTGGCGCACGACCAAGGTAATTTTTGCGTGCGTTTTAAGTCCGACAAGGCCGTAAACGACGTGGCAGCCTGACTTTTCCAGCATTCTCGCCCAAGCAATATTCCGTTCTTCGTCAAAACGCGCCTTCAGCTCTACAACCACCGTAACCTGCTTGCCGGATTCCGCTGCTCGCGCCAAGGATTGAATAATCAGAGAGTTCCCGCTTGCCCGGTACAATGTCATTTTAATCGCAAGCACTTTAGGGTCATATGCGGCATGGACAATGAAATCCGTAACCGCATCGAATGTTTCATAAGGGTGATGGACGAGAACATCCTTTTGCTTCAGCACATTGAAGAAATCGACCTCATCTTCAAATTCCACCGGATATTTGGGGTTTACCCGCGGGTAACGAAGATTTTCAAAACCATTGAGCGTATTCGCCAATTTCATAAAATAAGTGATATCGAGCGGTCCGTCAATTTCAAAGGTCTGCTCCTCAATCTCGAACTCTTCCTGCAATTGGGCAAGCGCATAAGGGTGAATCCCTTCTTGAACCTCAAGCCTCACAGGAGAGCCCCAGCGCCTGCGTCTTAGCTCTTTCTCGATCTCCTCAAGCAGATCTTCGGCCCCTTCTTCATTGAGCGTTAGATCAGCATTACGAGTCACCCTGAAGCCATGAACGGAAATTGGGATGTACCCGCTAAACAACGATTGTATATGATGCTCCATTAATTCTTCAAGAAGAATAAATTCCTGTTTCTTGCTATTAGGGCGTGAAGGCACAGAAATATAACGGGATAAATTGCTAGGAACTTGAACGATGGCAAAAAACGGCTCATCATCCGGATCATCGCCTTCTCTGATGAGCAGGACAGCCAAATAGACGGAATGATTATGTACGAGTGGAAAAGGTCGGCTCTGGTCCACTGCCATCGGTGTTAATACAGGAAAAATAATATCGTGATAGTAAGCATCCATGGCTTTCTTCTGGCTCATGTTCAAATCCTCGTATTCGGTGAACACGATGCCTTCTCTCGTTAACAATCTCGTGACTTCGCGATACGTTTTGTATTGTTCAGTCACCATTTTGTTCGTGCGTTTCATAATCCGTTTAATTAGTCCCGCAGGCGTATAGCCGGTAAAATCTTTTTTGGTATACCCAGCTTTAATTTGGTCCTTAAGACCTGCGACACGAACACTCATGAACTCGTCGAGATTGCTAGATACGATAGCCAGAAATTTCACACGCTCAAGCAGTGGAGTACTTGGATCTTGAGCTTCCTCCAAAACTCGCCAGTTGAATTCGATCCAGCTTAAATCACGATTTAAGTATTTGGTCGAAACCTCTTTGAGTTCCTTTTGTTCCTTGAGCTCTTTAACTTCCTTCAGATCGGGTTCTCGCGCAATACTCATAAAGCCTCCAATTAATTTTATCTAGTTTATGAATTCATTGTACTATGTGACTGGAATGCCGACAATGCAGGCCCCCCTTCACTATTATATTAAGATTTTGTAAATGGATGTTCGTTTCCGTATTTATCCATGTTCATGTTACAATACAAAGAACTGAACCAAGGAGAGAAGAACGATGGGTATCCTGAATCCGCGCTTAGTTCACCAGATTTTCAGGGGTATTTGGGTAGCTTTAATCATAGCTGGAATCGCGTACGCTTTCTACTACGTTATTCCACTCGTTTATCCCTTTATTTTTGGCTGGATTTTGGCGCTTATGCTTAATCCAATTGTGAATTTTTTTCAATTTAAGCTCAAATTTCCGCGATGGCTTGCCGTCAGTTTCTCTATGCTTCTCTTTTTAGCGGCCATGGTTACTGCCATCACCCTGCTAGTTGCCAACATTATTGTTGAATTAGGATCACTTGCGGATACCCTGCAGCTTCAGATTAATCGTTGGGTGGAACAATTCAATGTGTTCATCAATTCAACTGCATTCCAAAATTGGATCGAGAAAATTAATGAGTTTTTTGAGAATAATCCTAAATATCAGGAAACCGTCAATAACAACCTCTCGTCCACAGCAGGCTCAATTGCCGATGTCAGTAAATTCATTATTAGTTATGTCTTTGAAACACTCAAAAGATTTCTCACCTCGCTGCCGAATATTGCAACGATTACAATTATCGTCATGTTGGCTACCTTCTTTATAAGTAAAGACTGGTATCAGCTCATCAAAAGATACAAAGGCATTTTCTCAGATCTCATCGTGAAAACCACGCAATTGATTCGCAACGATTTGCAAAAAGCATTGTTCGGCTACATGCGCGCACAGCTTATCCTGGTATCTCTGACAGCATTGGTTGTCATTATCGGCTTGTTGGTCTTGCGCGTTGATTATGCAATTACCATAGGCTTATTGACAGGCCTGGCAGACTTAATGCCTTATCTGGGAACAGGCGCGGTTATGGTGCCTTGGATCCTGTACGTGTTTTTTGCTCAAGGAAATCTGTTTCTGGGGATCGGGCTTAGTGTGCTGTACGGCGTCATCGTAATTGCCAGACAAATTATGGAGCCTAAAGTGCTTGCCTCTTCCGTCGGTCTTGATCCTTTGGCTACGTTAATCGCTATGTTCGTCGGATTGAAGCTGTTCGGGCTCCTCGGGCTCATTATTGGCCCTGTTTCCTTAATTCTCATCTCTGCTTTTTATCGAGCAAGAATCTTTCATGATATCGCCATTTACATAAAAAAAGGCTCGGCACCTTCTGAATAAGAAGGACCGAGCTTTTTTGACGAATTGCAAGCCATGGCTTATCTTCGATTAATCCAATGAATATTGCCTTTGCTAATTTGTCTTTGGATCAATGCTAACAGCATGACCTTGAAAATCGGTCTCGTATACGGAAAAACAAGCAGGAACCCGAAGATGTCCGTAATAAAGCCTGGTGTAATCAACAAAATACCGCCGAGGAAAATACAAATCCCGTCCAGCAGATGCTGTGCAGGCAGTTGCCCTTGCGACCACTCAAATCGAGCGTACTCCAGCACTTTGCGTCCCTCTCGCTTAGCGAAATAAGCACCAAGAAAACCACTTAGCAGAATAAGTCCAAAGGTCGTCCAACCGCCTACAAAATGACCCAGCGCGATGAGCACAGAAATTTCAATGGCAGGCACTATGATGAAAATAGCAAGAATGATACGAAACATAAGCCCATCCCCTTTAAGAGTACTTAGATAATAGCTGCCATAATTCCGGCGCTTCCTTTTCTATACGTACTGGCCTCCAAGAAGGATTCACCCAAACGTGCCGCGTTGTTCCTGTTACAAGTAAATCCCCCGAATTTCCTTCTGAATCGGCTGCCAATCCCTCGTTCAGCTTACGAATCTCATAGGCAAAATGGATCCGCACCGAGGTCATCTCCATCACTCGTGTGTTAATACTTACCAAATCGTCATAACGTGCCGGCTTCTTAAACTTAAGATCCGCCTCTACGACGGGAAGCAGCAAACCTTTATCCTCGATACTGCGGTATGGGTAGCCTAGCTCCCTGATCAGCTCTGTTCGACCGATTTCGAACCAGTTCAAATAATTGGCGTGGTACACAACGCCCATCTGATCCGTTTCGGCATATCTCACGCGCACCTGGTGCTGATACCAGTGTCCCTCGTTCATGATTATGCACTCCTCCTGAGATATTGTTATGTGTTTAGTATAACACAGGGGTTGCAGGAACTCCCTTTTAGCGGGGGGAGTAACCCCCAACAAAAAAAGAGGCCATCCAGATCGGTCTTAGCAGACCCTCTTAGATAGCCTCTTCGTTTATAATCTACAGAACGCTCGCTTGACCAGAGTAGATAATACCTACTTCTGGATAGATCGACACTTCTGTACCATCTTTAATGAGCTCAACCGCATTCTCAACGCCTACGATAACTGGAATACCAAGGCTTAGCGCAACAACAGCCGCATGAGAGGTGATACCGCCAACTTCCGTAATCAGTGCGGAAGCTTTTTGTACCGCCGGCATGTACTCTTTGTCTGTCGTTACCGTAACCAACACAGCACCATCGACCATTTTGGAATTTGCTTCTTCAGGTGTGCGAGCTGTGACAACGATACCTGTAGCTGTTTGCATACCAATACCTGTACCTTTGGCAAGCATCTCGCCCACATGATGAACTTTGATCAAGTTCGTTGTTCCAGATCGTCCAACAGGAACACCTGCCGTGATAACAACGATATCACCTAAAGATACTAGGCCTGTTTTGATGCTGCTATCCACAGCAAGCTTGAACAGCTCGTCTGTCGTTTTGGCTTGTACGCTCATCACAGGGATAACACCCCATACTAACGATAAACGACGGATTACTTGCTCACTTGGCGTAATTGCAATGATTGGTGATTTTGGACGGTATTTGGATACCATTCTTGCTGTATATCCACTTTCTGTTGCTGTCAAAATCGCTTTCGCTCCAAGCTCTAACGCCGAGTTAGCCACGGCTTGAGAGATAGCTTCCGTAACCGTAACTTGCTGTGCTTGTGCTTGACGAAGGAAGATTTCTTTGTATTCCAAAGCCGCTTCTGCACGCTCAGCAATACGAGCCATCGTTTGCACGGACTCAACTGGGTATTTCCCTGCTGCTGTTTCTCCAGACAACATAACGGCATCTGTTCCGTCGAATACTGCGTTCGCAACGTCACTTGCTTCTGCGCGAGTCGGACGCGGGTTACGCTGCATGGAATCCAGCATCATCGTTGCTGTGATAACCGGCTTACCAACGATGTTACATTTTTTGATCATTTGCTTTTGAACAACTGGCACATCTTCAGCAGGAATCTCAACACCAAGATCTCCACGAGCAACCATCAAACCATCGGAAACTTCGAGGATTTCGTCTAGATTGTCTACGCCTTCTTGGTTCTCGATTTTACTGATAATTTGGATATGCGATGCATTATGTCTTTCGAGCAGTTCACGAATTTCCATGACGTCGCTCGCTTTACGAACGAATGAAGCTGCGATGAAATCTACACCTTGCTCGATACCGAAAACAATATCGTTGGCATCTTTTTCAGTGATACCTGGAAGAGAGATTTTCACGCCTGGCACGTTAACGCCTTTTTTACTTTTGATTGTTCCGCCGTTGACGATACGGCACTCGATTTCAGTTCCGCGAATATCTACAACAGTAAGACCGATCAAGCCGTCATCGATCAGAATCGTGGATCCTACTGCAACGTCACGCGGCAGATCGGAGTAAGTAACAGAGATACGGTCTGCATCCCCCAGAATTTCTTCTGTAGTCAAAATGATGTGCTTGTCCTGTACAAGCTCAATCGGCTCTTCTTTCAATTTACCGGTACGAATTTCTGGTCCTTTGGTATCAAGCAAGATAGCTGCTAGTTTGCCAGTCTCAGCGGATGCAGCGCGAAGGTTGCGGATACGTGCGCCATGCTCTTCAAAATCTCCGTGGGAGAAGTTAAGACGGGCAACATTCATTCCCGCTAACAAGAGTTTTTTCAAGTTTTCTTGTGATTCGCTTGCTGGTCCAATGGTACAGACAATTTTCGTTTTACGCATGGTTTCCCTCCTGAGTGAATGTGAACCGACCAATGTCTCTAAATTTACGGTAACGGTCCTCTAACAGCTGCTCTTCGGTCAAGCTTAGCAAAGGCTGAAGCTGTTCCCAGATCGCTGTTTTAATAAATTCTGCTTGTGCAGCCAGATCACGGTGTGCGCCGCCTTTTGGCTCTGGGATGATGCCGTCAATAACGTTCAGATCTTTAATGTGATCTGCCGTAATTTTCATTGCTTCTGCCGCATGTAAAGCTTTGGAAGCATCTTTATATAAGATGGAGGCCGCGCCTTCCGGACTAATGACCGAATAGATCGCATTTTCCAACATCAACACCTTATTGCCAACACCTAATGCCAACGCGCCGCCGCTGCCGCCTTCACCGATAACAATACAGATGATCGGCACGCGAAAAGAGGCCATTTCCAGCAAATTTCTGGCAATCGCTTCTCCTTGACCACGCTCTTCAGCAGCATTCCCAGGGAATGCGCCCTTCGTATCAATAAATGTAATAATTGGACGATTAAACTTGTTCGCTTGACGCATCATGCGCAGCGCTTTACGGAAGCCTTCCGGGTGCGGACAACCGAAGTTACGAGCAATGTTATCCTTCGTATCTTTCCCTTTTTGGTGCCCAACAACGGTAACTGGAATGCCGTTAAACTTGGCTAGTCCACCTACAATTGCAAGGTCATCTCCATACAAGCGATCTCCATGAAACTCTATGAAATCAGTAAAAATAGATAAAATATAATCAATCGTCGTCGGTCTTTGCGGATGACGAGCTAATTGCATTTTTTCCGCAGAAGACATACTTGCATAAAGTTCATCTTCAAGCTCTACGTATCTTTCTTCCAAACGGCGAATTTCTTCTGAAAAGTCAATTTGCTTTTCTGCACCAAATTTACGCAGCTCAGCAATTTTGCTTTTTAGTTCCGCCAGCGGCTGTTCAAACGGCATTTCACCCGCCATAAGTCGCCTCCCCCTTCACTCCGTGCATGTCCAACAGCTTGATTAACGTAGGTCGTAGATCCTTGCGGGGTACGACCTTGTCGAGCTGACCATGCTCGAGATTGAATTCTGATGTCTGGAAATTGTCCGGCAACTTTTGTTTAATGGTTTGTTCAATAACACGGCGACCTGTGAATCCAAACGGTGCTGCTGGTTCAGCGATAATAATATCTCCCAGCATGGCAAAACTTGCGGAAACACCGCCAAAAGTCGGATCTGTGATAATGGAAATAAAGAGTCCGCCAGCGTTGCTAAGCTTGGATAGGGCTGCGCTTGTTTTGGCCATTTGCATCAAACTAAGAATACTTTCTTGCATACGAGCGCCACCTGAAGTGGAATAAATAATAATAGGAACTTTCTTCTCGATGGCAGCTTCAACTGCTCTCGTAATTCGCTCTCCTACAACGGATCCAAGTGATCCGCCCATAAAATCGAAGCTCATGGCCGCAATTACGACCGGATAGCCGCCAATAGTGCCTTCACCGGTAATAATCGCATCTTGTAATTTCGTCGTGCTCTTCGCTTTATCTAATTTCTCAACATAATCAGGAAACTGTAAAGGGTCCTCAGAAATCATATCCGCATCGTATTCCAGAATCTGGCCTTCATCGAGCGTTAATTGAATACGTTCCAATGCGCTTAAACGATAATGGTAGCCGCAAGCTGTACACACTTTCAGGTTTTTCTCTAGCTCTTTACTCGTTTGAATGGTACCGCATTTCGGGCATTTATTCATTAACCCTTCGGGAATTTCCCTTTTTGTTTTCTCGGAAGGAATCGTTGCGTATTTACGCTTTTGAAATAAATCCTTTAGCACATTTCCACCTCTAATTGGCTGTTATCGTGAATCTCTGACAAGCCATTTTACTTGCTTCTACTTTTCATTATCTATGTAAAATAGAATTGAGTACTTCCTGAACTTCTTCAACTTCCCCTGCGGGAACGACAATTTCAAACTGATTTTTGGATAAGGAGATACCCCTTACTTGTACGAGAAACCCTTCTTCCGTTAGCCTCTGTTTAATCCGCTCTGCAATTCTCGCGGTAGGAGCTATGTATATCACCGTCCACATGAAAAAAAACCTCCTATGAAGTACTGCTACATGGATTAGGGCATTTAGTACGATGATAATAAACATCCTGTAATAAGCATAGGCACACACAATGGAATAATGATATCATAATTTCTCTTTTTCCCGCAACAGAGCACGTTCATGAAAAAAAGTGAAGTCTGAACTAACAAGTTAGTCCAGACGTAATTTACTGCTATAATCAGGCGCATGCTCATTCTGATGAGCGATTCTGGCAGACGCGGCAGCCGCTAATCCGCAAATTAAATCATCCAGAAAAACATGCACAGCGCTTTTATCATCGTTGAGACTCCGAATAATTCCCATTTTTTCTTTGTCCAGGTAGCCAAAGCTGGTTAATCCGATCATTCCGTATACATGAACAATACCTAAGGCCAGTGTTTCATCGACACCGAACAGAGGTTCATCTGCCTCAAGAATAGATTGCAAAGGTTCGGGCAACAGTTTCTTCTCTGCCAGTTCATCCAGCGCGATGCCCGTGTACAGCGTGTATTGCACTTCCCGCTTGGCGAGCACTGCCATTACACTATCGGTACAATCTTGCTCCGTCAGATCAACATTATAGGGCTTCTGCAGTTTGAACACAATTTCGGAAATTTGTTCCACCGTCACACCGCGTTTTTGCAGCAATTGGATCATATGTTGTTCAGTCATA
This sequence comes from Paenibacillus sp. J22R160, assembly GCF_059692135.1. Classification (NCBI taxonomy): domain Bacteria; kingdom Bacillati; phylum Bacillota; class Bacilli; order Caryophanales; family Paenibacillaceae; genus Paenibacillus; species Paenibacillus sp. J22R160. Next base: position 142,996 of record NZ_JCAUAU010000003.1, read on the forward strand.
AGTCCCCCTCCTACACAAGGATGCCCCTGAAATGCCGGGTTCCTATTCATATGCGGAGGATTCATGCTTTATTTCACCCTTACGGAATCTTTACCCATGATCGTTTCAATCATCCGGATCAGATCCTTGGAGGGATCGATCAAATATTGGTCGCTCAGGGCCAAAAGCTTGTTGCTGCTTTCGTAGAAAAGCGCAACCGCGAGCGGCCCTTTGTGCAGCTTCAGCAGCGCCTTCAGCTGCAAGAGCTTATCCGGCTGCTCGCAGTCAGCCGAGATCTTGACGAACACCCGCTGCGGCTTCGCCTCGGCAGCGGCTGCCTGGCGGCCCGATGACGGGGCCGCTTGCTGGACAGGGGCGCCGCTGCGCGCAGCCCCAGGTACGGCTGCCGCGCGAACAGGCTGGCCATTGACTGCGTGAGCGGCTCGCCTAGGCGCTCCGGGCTGCCGGCGAAGCCGCTGTATGGCCGCTGGGTCATCCAGCGGGGCCACCTGCTCGGCGAGCAGCTTAGGCGGATCCTCGTCCTGAAGTTGCAGCTTCGCCTTGACGAGGACGAGTCTGCCCTTCTGCACGAGCGGAGCCGCGTTCTTCCAGGTCTCTGGGAAGAGCACCACCTCGACCTTGTCGATGCGATCCTCCAGCTCCATGAACGCCATGGGCTGTCCTTTCTTGGTTACGATTGTCTTGTTTGAGAGGATCATCCCGGCTACAAGAACCTCGCTGTTATCCGGCAGCTCAACCAGCTGATGGAGCATGACCGCTTCCATCTCCTCAAGCGGCTGTGCGTAGGCATCCAGCGGATGGCCTGAGATGTACATGCCCAAAAGTTCCTTCTCGAGTTCCAGCTGTTTGCTCTGCGGCATGACGGGAATGTTCGGAACTTCAACTTCCCAGTTCGGCTCCTCGACAAAGCCGAACAGGTGAAGCTGCAAGTCGTCCCGCTCCTTGCGCCATTTGGTAGCGGAAGCAATCGTTTCATCCAGAATGGCCATAAGCTGAGCACGGTGACCTCCCAAAGAGTCGAAAGCTCCGCCTTGAATCAACGATTCGACGACCCGCTTGTTGCAGACTCGCAAATCAACACGTCGGCAGAAGTCAAGCAAGCTCTCGAAGGAAGATTTCTTGCGTTCAAATAATATAGCATCGATCGCTTGCGTGCCTACATTTTTGATTGCGGCAAGACCGAACCGGATCGCCCCAGTTTGAGGATCAGGCGTAAACACCGTTCCGCTCTTATTCACATCCGGCGGAAGAACAGCGATCTTCGTCCGCCTACACTCGTCTACATATTCGGCTACCTTCCTGTGGTTCCCCATCACCGCCGTTAACATGGAGGCCATGAAATAAATCGGGTAATGCGCTTTGAGATATGCCGTTTGAAAAGCCAATACCCCATAGGCCGTAGCATGCGCTCTAGGAAAGCCGTAGTCGGCAAAACGGACGATCATATCGTAAACATGATTCGCTTCTTCCGCACTAAAGCCTTGCTGCAAGCTGCCTTTCACGAAATGGGCACGTTCTTCATCGAGTACTTCCCGCTTCTTTTTGGATACCGCACGCCGTAACAAATCCGCTTCGCCTAAGGAAAAGCCGGCCATCGAGGAAGCAATTTGCATAATTTGCTCCTGATACACGATAATGCCGTACGTATCCCGAAGGATCGGTTCTAACGTCGGGTGCGGATAAACGACTTCCACTTGACCATGTTTACCGTAAATGTACTTGGGAATGAACTCCATCGGACCCGGACGGTACAAGGCTAGAACAGAGATAATATCTTCAAAAACAGAAGGCTTCAAGTCCTTCAGCACCTTGCGGACACCTGTTGACTCCAATTGGAAAACGCCGGTGGTTTCGCCTTTACTCAGCATCCCATAAGTAACAGCGTCCTCATCCATATCCAGCCTGTCAAAATCCAAGCGTAAGCCTTCCATTTGTGCAATCCAATCCACGGTTCGCTCAATAATTGACAATGTCCGTAAACCTAGAAAATCCATTTTCAAAAGTCCAATGGCTTCCAAATGCTCCATCGTATACTGCGTTAGCGCCGTCTGAGTCGTCCCTTCTTGAAGGGGGACATACTGCGTGAGCGGCTCTCTGGAAATAACAACCCCTGCCGCATGCGTCGATGCATGGCGCGGCATGCCTTCTACACGCTTAGCCATTTCAAGCAACTCTGCGGTTTTGGGCTGTCTCGCGACTAGAGATTTGAGGTCCGAGCTTACCTGCAGCGCCTCCGTCAGCGTCATGCCGAGCTGATTCGGAATGGCTTTCGCTGCGCGATCTACGTCCCCGTAAGGAACGTTCAATACACGGCCGACGTCCCTGACCGCTGCTTTGGCCGCCATCGTTCCGAAGGTAATAATTTGGGCTACATGCTCGTGCCCATATTTGGCAACGACGTAATCAATAACTTCATCCCGCCGTTCATCGCTGAAATCGATATCGATATCAGGCATCGAAATCCGCTCAGGATTCAGAAAGCGCTCAAAAAGCAGCTTATATTGAAGCGGATCGACATTCGTTATGCGCAGCACATAAGCTACAAGGCTTCCAGCGGAAGATCCCCGTCCTGGCCCTGTCATGATGTGCTTCTCGTGGGCAAAACGAATGAAGTCCCACACAATTAAGAAATAATCGGAAAAGCCCATTTTCTCAATGACGCCTAATTCATAAGCCAGGCGTTCATCTGCTTGCTTCCTCAGCGGTGAGTCCAGCTGCTCCCATTCCGGCTTAGCGCCATATCTCTGATTCATGCCCTGCTCGCACAGCTCTCGTAAATATTGGGCGGCAGTAAGAGGCTCAGGGATGGGACGGAAGCTTGGTAAAATCGATTTGCCAAACTCAAGCTCGAGCTCGCAACGCGAAGCCACGACAGCCGTATTCGATAGCGCTTCAGGCACATGGACGAATAAACGCCGCATCTCCTCTTCACTTTTCAAATACATCTGGCTTGTTCCCATTTTGAGCCGATCCGTATCATCTACGGTTTTGCCAGTTCCAATACAGATCAGAATATCCTGCATCACATGATCCGGCTCCGTCACATAGTGCACATCGTTCGTCGCAATCAGCGGGATACCGGTTTGCTTGCTCAGCTCAATCATGGAAACCATCACTTTTTTCTGCTCAATCATGCCGTGATCTTGGATTTCCAGAAAGAAGTCATCGCCAAAAATACCCTGATACCGCTCCGCTGCTTGTCTCGCTTCATCCGGCCGATTATGCAGTAAGTGCTGTGAGATTTCGCTGCCTAAGCAGGAACTCAGACAGATAAGTCCCTCTGAATATTTGGATAATTGTTCCAGATCGATGCGCGGTTTATAGTGAAAGCCTTCCAAATGCCCAATCGAACAAAGCTTCATCAGATTCTGATAACCTTGGTAATTCTTAGCAAGCAGAATGAGATGATAGATGGGCTGTTCTTGTCTTGTCCCTTTGTCGCGAATGGAGCCCGCTGTAAAATAAACCTCACATCCAATAATCGGTTTTATGCCACGCTGCTTACACGCTTTGTAGAAAGCGATAGCCCCATACATGACACCGTGATCCGTCAAAGACAGAGAGGTCATGCCCAGATTAGCTGCTTGTGTAACAAGCTCCTCCATGCGTGCGGCACCATCCAATAAACTGTATTCACTATGCACGTGCAAGTGTACAAACGAACTCATCAGCATTTCCTCCCTGCTCTCATTTTATTCCTTACATATTATCATATTGTAGCCTAGCATTCCCATACATTAAGTATAGAGTTTGTCCTCATAACGGACTGGAAAGGAAGCGGTAAAGTCATGGGAATCTTTTGGGCAAATATTATTTTATACTTCTGCATTGCTTTCGGGGTCGTCTTCGGGGGCAGCATGTTAAGCGGCATTGCTGCTGTGCTGACCCTACAATCACCGACGGAGAAAATGATGACTGTGGCTGAAAATATTAAAATCTGGGCCATGGTGGCTGCTGTTGGCGGCACGATTGATCCGATACGCTATATAGAAAGTCATGTAGCCGTTGGACATCTGAATCCTGCAATCAAACAAATCATTCTTATCATTGTTGCCTTTGTGGGAGCACAGATCGGCACCTCGCTCATCCAAATGATTTGCAAGGGAGGTCACCAGCCTTGAGGATTCCTCCTTTTGCCCGCTATCAGCGCTTGCTTGCGAACTTCGCACTGATGGTTGCGGGAGCCATCATTGGGAGCGCGGTCTATATGAGCATTCATCAGTACACCTATACGCAGCTATACGTAGAAATGCATAAATATATACAAGAAAATCGTGATTTGCGTGCCGATATCGACAGTTTAAACAAGACAAAAAACAAACAATCCTTAATTAACGTCGTCAATGTACATCTAGTTCCCAAGAATCAGGATGAGCTTATTAGCGAAGATATTCAAAAGGAAATCGAGAGTGATATTAAAAGCGAAATGAAGCTCGTCATCGGCCAGAGAGCCACTTACGTCAAAGACGCTCAACCTCTATATGAGAAGCTGATTACTCAAAAAACCTACATTTTGCATGATAAAAAATATATTGTTGAAGTGAAATCGATCGTGTTAATTCAGACTGAATTGACCGTTTGGATCACAGCCCAAGAGAAGCGAACATAAGCATTCAGCATGAGTTGCGCGAGATGTGATTGCATTCTCCTCCCAAAATCGCTAAAGTTAAGAGTAAACTCGCTTAAAAGGACGGATGAACCACATGTTCGCGATTCAAGTTTCTTTATTCTCTCTCATTTGCCTTCTGCTTGCCCTATCGGTTTTTTTCAGCTTCCGGGCGCGTCGTGAAAAGGAACCCGCCAAACGCGGTCTTTACTCCGCTCGCATGAATATTTGCATGGGCTTGATGCTGGTGATGATTGCTGTCACTCAGCTCTTCTTCTTCAGCGAGTCCAGCTTCCGCCGGATCTTCGGCACCGTACTGGTCCTGCTTGGATTGTTTAATTTATTCGCAGGCATTCGTAATCACGGGCACTTCGATCGTTTGCTTCGCTAGATGACTTGGGCGGTCAGCATTGCTTTGGAAACCAAAGCCCCAGCATGATAAATTTCCACATCAATTTTGCCAAATTTACGGCTCACCTCAATGATGGTGGGTCGTATTTCTATTTTGGAATCAATTTGCAGCGGTTTGAGGAAATAGGTGGACATGTTGTCCATGACGAGGTCGCCTTTTTTAAATTCCTGCACGATGCGGTAGGCCGCTTGAGTCATGAGCGTTGTAAGAACTCCCTCTGACACTGTGCCCAGATGATTCGTCATCTGAGGGGTAATGACACCGTGGAACTGCAATGTCCCTTTCTCATCTCTGACCTCTTCGAGTCCAGACCAGATCAAATCCTCGAACGTTTCCCCGTTCTGCGGCTGCTTCTGAATATACTGCATCGCTTTGAGTACATCGCTCCGGTTCAGCACACCCACCATTTTGCGGTTCAGATCCACAACAGGCAGCAACTCGATGCCTTCCCACACCATCATGTGGGCAGCAGAAGCTACCGAGGTCTGCGGCGTGACCGTGAGCGGGCTGCGCGTCATGAGCTTGTCGACCGTCTGCAAAGCGTTCGCTCCGACCATATCCTTGGACGTTACGACGCCAATAATGCGGTTCCACTCATCAACGACCGGGAAACGGCTGTAGCCTGTATCCTCGGACAATCGCTGCCAGTCCTTCAGCGTGCTGTTCGCTTTCAGCGCATACAGGGAGGCGCCCGATGCCAGGATATCCTCAACGAGCATAATCTTCTTCTTAATCAGGCGATCGTAGATCGCTCTATTAATCATAGAAGCTACCGTAAAAGTATCGTAACTGCTTGAAATAATCGGCAGCTCCAGCTTGTCGGCAAGGAGCTTCACTTCTGAGCTGGTATCAAATCCGCCTGTGATCAGTACTCCTGCGCCGTATTCGAGTGCACAGCTGTGCGCCTCGTTCCGGTTTCCGACGATGAGCAGGCTTCCAGCTTCGATATATCGCATCATGGCGTCCTGTTCCATCGCGCCAATGACGAATTTATTCAGCGTTTTGTGCAGTCCGCGCGAGCCGCCAAGCACCTGTCCGTCCACCATGTTCACAACTTCTGCAAACGTGAGCTTATCGATGTTTTGCCGCAGCTTTTTCTCCACACGCACGGTTCCGATTCGCTCTTTAGTTGAGACGAGACCTTGATTCTCCGCCTCTTTGATCGCTCGGTATGCCGTGCCTTCACTTACTTCCATGTTCTTCGCAATTTTGCGAACAGAGATTCGACTGCCGAGCTTCAAGCTTTCTATATAACGTAAAATTTGTTCATGCTTCGTTAACGCATCAACGGATTGAGTATCCAACTGTTACACCCCATTCACCTGTTCCTGTACTACTCTGTACTACTAGTATAAACCTTCGAAAGAGCAAGAACAATGCGAACAGCATCTATAATGAGAAAAATCCAACCCTAATGGATTGGATGCTTCATTTGTATTATACCAAACATATGTTCGTTGTCAAAAGGCAAAGCTTAACATCCTTTGTTCTGAGCTATTTACGAAATTGCAGCATTTTTCTGCGGCCTTGAACTAGCTGCTCCAGCTGCCATTTTTTCATTCGGTTAATGCGCTTAAGCTCTCTGCGCTTCTCTTCATCCACACCTAGAATCTGATGCAAATGAGACGCAATAACGAGAAGCGCCATAGCGATCCAAATGCTGCTAAAAATCATCGGCAGGGAGCCGACTTCCCGAAGCTGCAATTGGGGTAATGAATAAATCAGCATGCCCAGCGCTACGCTCATGTACACGACATTTTTAAAGCCTTTCAACCTGATCACACTCCTTTCGCCTGATGAACTCTCCAAGCCTGTCTTCATCATCCTCATTCATATGTATGAGACAAGTTCTTCCAATATGAGTGCATCCGCGAAAAGAATCGAAAACTTACACCTCGCCGAAGCCCTGCGAGTTAAGGAAAGCTTTCATGTGCTCGCGCGGCCGCAGCGCCTTGCCCGCCATCTCCTTCGACCAAGTCGTATCGACTTTGCCTCCCGTACGAACATTCATGTAGCCGCGGACCGTCTCGTCGTACTGACGAACCGCTTCTTCGTTATCCGTATACCGATTCTCGTGGTATACGGCTTCAAGAGGGAGCCGCGGACGCTGCAGCGGCTCTTGATCCGGCGTGCCGATGCACATGCCGAAGATGGGGTACACCAGCTGCGGCAGGCCCAGCAGCTGAGAGACCTCAGCGGGCTTATTGCGCAGCCCGCCGATGTAAACGACGCCGAGTCCAAGCGACTCGGCCGCAATGGCTGCATTCTGCGCAGCGAGTGCAGCATCGACAGTGGCAATGATGAAATTCTCCGCATTGCCGGTTATCGGCGTATCCGCATGTCGGTGCGACGCCTGCGCATAGCGCTGCAAGTCCGCACACCATACGAGAAACACCGGGCATTCGCTGACATAGCCCTGGTTGCCAGCATACGCGGCAAGCTGGTCTTTCAGCTCTTGGTCCCTCACGTGAATGACACTGTACGCCTGCATGTTACTGGAGGTTGAAGCCGCTTGAGCAGAAGTTAGAATGGCCTTCAGCTGTTCATCCGTGACGGGTTGATCGGTAAACTTGCGAATTGAGCGATGATTTTGTAGTAACTGAATGATTTCGTTCAATGTAGAAACAACCCTTCTATCGTAAAGTTTGTTATTCCGCAGAACCTTGGCGTACTCTTCCAACCTTTAAGGAGCCCATTAGTATACTTTTAGTTACTATAGCACTAAAAAGTGGGTACTTGAATTTAATTATAATACAACCGATACTAAGGTACATAGTTTTGCCAAACGCTCCAATCTAACGGCGTCAAATATCTATATATCTAGATATCTATATCCTCGGAGGTACATTATATGAAAAAAGATTTATTTTCGCCCTATGAGCTAAAAGGCTTGCAAATAAAAAACCGCATCGTCATGGCGCCGATGTGTCAATATTCAGTTACAGCAAAAGACGGAATACCTAACGAGTGGCACTACGTCCACTATCTGTCCCGGGCAATCGGAGGCACTGGTCTCCTTATTATGGAAATGACGGATGTACATCCTGATGGCCGGATTACAGACCATGATTTGGGCATTTGGTCCGACGAGCATATCCCTGCTTTCGCCAGAATTATTGATGGCGTTCATGCGCACGGCGCAAAAATCGGCATTCAGATTGCCCATGCAGGCCGCAAAGCTGAGGATGCGGAAGTCCCTGTCGCGCCATCGGCCATCCCTTTCCCTGGAGATGCCTACAAAATGCCGCGTGCGTTAACAACAGATGAGGTGCAGGACACCGTGAAGCTATTCGTCGATGCTGCCCGCCGTGCAGTGCAAGCAGGCGTAGATACCATCGAGCTGCATGGCGCTCACGGCTATTTGATCCACCAATTCCAATCGCCACTTACGAATAAAAGAGACGATAGCTATGGGCAGAATCTAGCCCAATTCGGCGTGGAAGTCATTCAAGCAGTGAAAAAAGAAATGCCAGCTGACATGCCGCTTATTTTCCGTATCTCCGCTGTTGAGTACGCTGACGGCGGATATGATCTAGATTACGCCATGGAACTCGCCAAAGCGTATCAAGCCGCAGGCGTCGATGCGTTCCATGTGAGCTCAGGCGGGGAAGGCCTTGCAGGGCAGCGGAAACCGGGCAATTCCCCCGGTTACCAAGTGCCTTTCGCGCGGCAAATCCGCGAAGCGCTGCAGGTGCCGGTCATCGCCGTCGGCCTGCTGGCGGATCCGGAGCTGGCGCAGTCCATCATCGCTAACGAGGATGCGGATCTTGTTGCCATCGCGCGCGGCCTGCTGCGCGACCCGTATTGGGCAACGCATGCTGCTGTGCAGCTGGGGCATGAGCATCCCTATATCCCGCAGCAATATCAGCGCGGGTACTAATTTCTTGGCCTGCTAGGTTGTAGTTAATACAACATGATCATTGGGATTGGGCGCCTTCGGTCCCCCATGTTGTACTTTGTACAACATAGCTAACGAGATGGAGCCGATTTCGGCCATTTTAGCTGAAATGGCTGCACTTTGTGCAACGTAGTTCGAAATTTCAAAGTCTTCTCGGTTTTTCGTTGCACAAAATACAACATAGATGACTCTAGCTTTTTATCATACTTGCAGGAATCAAAGCTAGGATTTTGCACAAGGAACTGTGGTCCTCTAGTGTTTGGAGGAGAACAAGCTTTTTCCTCTCTGAGCGGAACTACAGGGCGTTATTTGGCCTCCGTGGCATGTTGATCAGGTAAAATTGGCAAAATAACGGAACGCAGTTCCCTTTACAATTGGAAATTGCCCCTATTCAACAAAATAGTGAACTACAGTTCCCTCTAACAGAGCTGACGAGTCATATGAGTCGGAACAAACAAAACAAAGGCCTGACGGGTTGACCCGTCAGGCCTTTGTTTTAGCTACTTAAACTAACTCCCCACCGTCCCATCACGCTTTCCACCATACAGCCAACTTCCATTTAAATAGCCAACAACAAATATGAATGACCTAGCGAGAATTCCGCTAATGCTTATCTTGTGGGAACTGTGATCCTCTAATTTGGAGGAGAACAAGCTTTTTCCTCTCTGAGCGGAACTACAGGGCGTTATTTGGCCTCCGTGGCATGTTGATCAGGTGAAATTGGCAAATAACGGAACGCAGTTCCCTTTACAATTGGAAATTGCCCCTATTCAACAAAATAGCGAACTACAGTTCCCTCTGACAGAGCTGGCGAGTCATATGAGTCAGAAGAAACAAATAAAAGGCCTGACGGGTCACCCCGTCAGGCCTTTGTTTTAACTACTTAGCTAACTCCCCAACGCCCCTATCAACTTTCTTACCTTACGATACAGCAGCGTCAGTATCCAAGGAATCGCTACAATTAGTACTAACACAATCGCATTGTATATATGAAAGAGCACAATGGAGCCCGGCATATGGACTTTATATTTCCATAGAGAGAGCAGTGCTGGATGCATCAGGTACACGCCGAACGACACGGAGCCGAGAGAAACAAAGAAGCGGCCTACCGGCGCTGCTTTTTCCAAGAGCCATTTTCCAGCCCAGATAAAACTAATACCGATCCCTAGGCTATAGAGGAGCCAAAGCACCTCAAACCATGTATTTTCAAACGTATATCCTTTTAAGCCTAACAAATAAAGTCCCGAATAGATGAGGCCGACAAGGATCGAAGCCGGGATGACCCAACCTTTGTTTCGTTCCAGCCATGCGCGAAATACCCCGTAGTTTATCCCGATTGCGCCTCCGATAAGGAAATACGCAAAGTAGGTAATGCACAGCTCCGGCTTGTGGTCGATTGTCCCGAACCAATGACTGTATATGTACACGCCGGCCTGAATAGCCAGCCCCCAAAGCGCCAGCGTTTTGCGGAACCAGGCAGCATTCCTTACAGCCCAAACCAGCAGCGGAAACAACAAATAGAACTGTACAATGATGATCATAAAATACAAATGATAGCCGGAATCAGCCCATTTTAGCTGCTCTAGGAACACACGCGGTTCTATCTTCAGAGGGTGCCCTGGCGTCCATAGCCACGGATTATAAATATAATAGAAAAACGACCATACAATATAAGGAACAAGCACCTGCCTGACCCGCTTCCAATAAAAGACTCCGGCCTGTTTAGCGCTCCAATTGTCCGTATATATGTAAAAAAGCACAATTCCACTTAAAAAGATAAACACAGGAACAGCAAAATAACTTATTTTGTTTAAAAATAAAATGAGCAACTGCGAGCTGCTGCCCTTCAAAGCCGGATCTACTGTCCAGTCTGCCGTAACGTGGATCGTGACGACTGCAAGGATCGCTATTGCTCTGACGATATCTAGCTCCGTGATTTTCTGTTTGGCCATATCGGTTTCTGGTCCTCTTTTCCTTTTCAACAATCCCCCTTTACTATAGACAGTTTCGACACATTTCGCAACCTGATAGCGCTTACTTATCTTCAATTAAAAAGACTATCCAGGATGAAGTAAGTTAACTACCTGAATAGCCTTTCATTTAACTTCTATTGCATCTTCTATTCCATCCACTATTTCAACATAGCTTGCAACGGCTCTGCAATAATGCGCTGAACGTCTTCCAGGACAACAGATAAACGGCGTTCCGCATCAAATAACTGCTTGATTCCCGGATTCAAAGCTAATACGTCATACAGCTTCTGCAGCTGTTCCATCTCTTCTTGAGGCGGCATCTCGCCTCCAGCCATTTTCAGTTGAAGTTCATTTTGGCGCGAGCGAAAATCTTCCAATAGGTTTTTGCTAGCTGCATCCTCGTTAATCTGCGAGCGAATCTCCAGCATATCCTTGTATTCGCTGCTTTCCTTAATCGCTTTTGCCAGCTCATATGCTCTATCGTGTACGTTCATTTCTATTACCTCCTCATTTTACCCAAACGCGGTTGGGCTCTTCCCCCAAACAGTTTCGACTACATACCAAGCACCAAGGGATATATGTCCTCATATGATGGAGTAGTTTACTTTGCTTAAACAGCAATGCCATTTTTGATGCTGGAAGGAGTGTTCGCTATTGACCAGGACGAAAGTCGGAATATCCATTCAAGGCACCAGCATCTATTTGGATGATCGGACCGTTGTTCTAAGTGAAGCCATTGCAAGAAAATGGAAAGTTCCGTCCAATCAATCGATGATCCTGCGTTTCGGCTCTGCCAAACAGGATGTCAAGGTCGTCACCGCTGCTACATCGAATAGTTTACGGTTCAATCCTGTCCTCGCTACCAAGATCGGTATTCATCAAGGGGCGCAGCTCAATATCCATTATAGGCAAAATGTGGGCACTTTGTCGATTGGACCTCTCATTGGCGTAATGATTAGCCGCGTTTATACAAGTTCCCAAGACCGCCCATTTGGTGCTATTACCGCTTTTTGTAAAGAAATGACGGACGCATGTGAACGTTATGGAGCTGTTGTCTGCTTCTTCCCGCCTGGTGAAATGCAAGCGAATGCCAGTTCCATTTCCGCGTATGCGTATGCCAATGGTTCCTGGAGCAAGAAATCGTTTCCGATCCCAAATGTCATCTACAACCGACTTACTTCGCGCAAGTATGAGAACTTGCCGAACGTTCAACAATTTTTGAAAGATGCCAAGGCCCGTTACGGAACAGAGGTCTTCAATGAGAAATATTTGAACAAAACGGAAGTGTTCGAAGCTTTGCGCAAAGACAGCTCCCTTCATGGGTATTTACCGGAATCCCACCTCTTCAAAAATTATCAAATGTTAAAATCCATGGCCTCCCGCCATCCCGTTCTTTTCCTCAAACCAATTACCGGCAGCCTTGGGAAAGGGATTATCCGCATTCGCCGAGAGACCGGTGACGTCTATACGTGTCATTATACGAATCTAACCGGCGTTCGCAAACAAACGTTCCCATCTCTTTCTGCTGTCTTCCAAGCGATATCCGGCAAGCTCAAGACCCAGCGCTATCAGCTGCAGCAAGGACTTGATCTCATCACAACAGATGGCAGATCTATTGATTTCCGCTCGCTGGTTCAGCGTGGGACCAAAGGTGAATGGGCCATCACTTCCATTGTCGGCCGCATTGCCGGATCTCAGCATTTCGTCTCCAACCTTGCACGAGGCGGAAGCCTGACGAATGTGGTGGGCGCACTTGCCAAAACGCCATTTTCACCAGCTACTCGTGTCTCTGTAACGGCTCGTTTGCGCAAGGCCTCTATCGACATCGCCAAAGGGATTGAGGCCCAAATCCCGAGTCATTTTGGAGAGCTGGGGATCGACCTTGCTGTAGATAGAATGGGAAAGGTTTGGCTGCTTGAGGTAAACTCCAAACCATCTAAGGATGATAACACGCCACTCAACAATGAAAAGAAAATAAGACCTTCCGTGAAACAACTCGTACAGTATGCCAAATATTTAGCCAAGATTTGAGGTGGAACTATGCGGTTAAGCACCAAACGTCCATTACTTGGGATTATGGTCACAGAATTGAAACGGGAACTGCCTTTTGCTAGTTCAGGCTTTTATAAGCATCTGACTTATTATGGCGCCCGTGAAGGTCTGGACGTCGTCGTGTTCTCACCGAATCGCATCGATTGGAAAGGGCAAACGGTACGGGGTTACACCTATCTGACGGAAACGAAGGAATGGGTGACCAAACTCTTTCCGCTGCCCTCACTGATTTATGATCGATGTTTCTTTAGCAGTAAACGCAGCTACGAACAGTATCAGTACCATGTGAAAAAGCTGCGCGAAACACCCCTTATACGCTTCCTTGGTTATGGATTGGGCGGAAAATGGGAAGTGGATCAAATTTTGCAAAAAGATAGCACGATCAGCCACTACTTGCCTGAAACGAACTTGCTCACAAGCGGCCGTGTTCTTAGAAATTGGCTTCAAACGAGGGACGATGCGTTCCTTAAACCACAGGGCGGCAGTCAAGGAAAAGGTGCCCTGCATCTTCGCAAAGTAAACACAGTGAACGGAAAAAGCACCTATCATATCAAAGGTCGCAATGCTCATAACGGGCTCGTCGATCACCAATTTAGTGATTTCTATTCCTGCTGGCAATGGCTGCGCAGCTGTATCGGCACTAGGCCGTATCTGATGCAAGAATATCTGCACCTGCATTCTTCAGAAGGAATGGCTTACGATATTCGCTCTCTCGTCCAAAAAAACGGCTCCGGCATATGGGAAAGCACCGGTATGGCTGTTCGCGTCGGTAAGCCCGGCAGTGTGACTTCCAATCTACATGGCGGAGGCAGCGCTGAGGAGGTTTCTGCCTTTCTGACAAAGGAATTCGGCGATACCAAGGCAAGTGAGCTCATATCAACACTTGCCATGCTCTCGAATCGAATCCCTCCACTCCTGGAAACCCATCATGGACGATTGGCGGAGCTCGGTATTGATCTTGGGATCGATACCTGGGGGCGCGTCTGGATTCTTGAAGTGAATTCCAAGCCAGGCAGAACGATTTTCGCGCGCATGCGCAACAACAAAGCACGGTTGAAATCCATTGCTAACCCTATTTATTATGCTGGATATTTGCTGCACAAAAAGCTGAGTTAAGCTTGGATTGCTGGTAAGTGCCCGGGTAGGCAGACGTCATGTCTATCTACTTTGACACGGAAGCCCCGTAGGGCAACAAGTTTAGGAGGGTAACCTAATGAGTTTGACAACGTGTATGCTCCACGCCGTACAACGAACAGATAGATCGGTCTACTTAACAAGTGAACTCGTCAAAGCTTTACGGTTAACCGGTAACAAATCGATTACTGTAAAGGTCGGCAGCAAAACAGCTACCCTACCGATCCGCCTGATTAAAAAAAGTGGTCAGCATATGTACATTCCGCTTTCTTTAATGGCTTCTCTGCGCATACCTCGCTCGGGGAGCGTTATGGTCGCTAGCTCGACGAATAAAGAACTACGCATCGGCCCGCTCATCGGCGTTCTAACGAATATTGTAGGGGGGACTTCTCCCTTTGGTACTAAGACCGGATTCATCCGTCAGGTTTTAAATACAGGTTCAAGCAAGTCCTTTATTTTCGCTTTCAGTCCGAAGGGGGTCAACTGGGTACAGGAAACCGTCACGGGTATCATTCCCAAAGAAGGCGGAGGCTGGATTCGTAAAACCTTCCCGCTGCCGGATGTTGTCTATAACCGTCTCTCCAGCCGTATAGCTGAGAAGTCCGCCGGAATGGAGGGCTTTAAGGATCGTTTTGTGCGGAGAGGAATCCCGCTGTTTAACTGGAGCTTTTTTGACAAATGGGATGTCTACAAAATGTTAGATGGCGATGATGCTTACAAATTTGTTCCTGAGTCCCGGATTAATCCATCTGCCGACCAAATTAAAGAAATGCTCGACAAACATAAATTCATTTATTTGAAACCAACGGCGGGCTCCTTGGGCATTGGTATCTTCCGAGTGACCTATAACCCGAAACGTGGTTATTTTGTTCGCTACCGCAAAGGCGGCAAAAACGTACTCATCCGTTATGGCAAATTCGAAGGACTCATGCAAATGCTCGGAACTGGACGGGGCCGTCTATCTAATTACGTGGCACAGCAAGGAATCCGCCTCATTGAAATTGACAACTGTCCCATTGATTTCCGCTTCCACTTGACAAAGAATGGCAGTAACAACTGGGTTGTCGCCGCCATCGGAGCTAAGAAATCCGGCAAGGGCAGCGTGACCACCCATATCCGCAACGGTGGTCAATTAATGACGCCAGAGCAAGTGCTTCGTCAAATTTACGGCAGCCGTGCAGAGTCGGTGCTGAACAATGCCAAAGAAACTGCGATCAAGCTCGCTGAAGGAATCGAAAATAATTATAACCACTTGCTTGGAGAGCTCGGATTCGATATTGGTATCGATCAAAATGAGAAAATTTGGATGTTCGAGGCCAATGCCAAACCAGGTAGATCGATCTTCAAGCACCCTTCATTGAAAGAAGGAGACCTTGCTACTCTACAAAATATATATGAGCACTGCCTCTATTTAAGTCGTTTCCGCTCTAGGAGGGAAAACTAATGGGTTTTTTCCTGCACGATAAAGAGCCAAATCCGAGGCTGGCCATTCTCACTGTTAAGGACAGTAATCGAGTATTCCGCGGCAATTTGCACAATTTCCTTGATTTAATTCAAACTGGTGAGCGGCTTGGGGTTGATGTTTACGTCGTGACAACCAAGGATTTCAACCTAACCGGTAATGAGATCTACGGCTATCGCTACAACAACCAAACCAAAAAATGGAGCAGGGAACTCGTTCCCGCTCCTCAAGTCGTCTACAATCGGATTCCTTACCGCAAAATGGAAATGAAACCCGAAGTCCAACAAGCAATTCAAGCTTGCAACCGCAGCTCCAGTATTCATTTATTCAATTCTTCCTTCTTTAACAAATGGACCTTATTTAGCTGGCTGAACGGAGCCAGGGATAGCAAACCCTATATGCCCGATACCAAACAATTAAGTTCGGCTGACGATCTGTCTTCCCTTTTACGCAAACATGCCGTACTGTATTTGAAGCCGGTGAAAGGCAAAGCGGGAAAAGGCATTATGCGCATTGACCGAATAACAACGAAAAGCAATCAAACCCAATACCGATTAAGCCGCCAGGTTGATAAACAAATGACCTACAGCGTCCACAATACCACCTCGGAGCTTTGGAACGAATGGAATCGACACCGCGGCTCCAACGAGTACATTGTTCAGCAGGGTATTGCTTTAGCACGGTACAAACAGCGGGCTTATGATTTACGAGCTTTGATTCAGAAAACGTCCAAAGGAGAATGGAGCGTGTCAGGCATCGGCGCACGTGTAGCCGGCAAAGCCAGCATCACGACTCACGTTCCGCGAGGCGGTTCGATCGATGATCCGTTCAAGCTGCTCTCACAGGGCTTTGGACCAAAGGAAGCAAAAAGCATATTAAGACGGGTTGAAACAGCTGTCGTTACACTCGCGACCCAGATTGAAAAATCATCGGGCAATCAGCTTGGTGAAATGTCGATGGATATCGGGGTCGATGTTGGAGGCCATATCTGGTTCTTCGAAGCAAACTCCAAACCTATGAAATTCGACGAACCGAAAATCCGCAAAAAATCACTTGAACGCATTATTCGTTATAGTCTTTATTTAATTAATAACGGAAGAAGAAGGTGATTATGCTTGTCTTCGCAACGACTGGGCGTACTCGCTATATATTTAAGCAAATCTCGGTTGGAAGAACTCTCTTACTTTCAAAGGCTCAGTAAAGAAGGTAAGAAAATAGGCGTTCAAGTCGAAGTATTCTCGCCAACCGATGTCGAAGCTGACAACTCGGTGCGGACCTTAACCTATGATGCTTCACTAGGCAAATGGATTCGCCGCCGCACATCGATGCCGCCTGTCATCTATGACCGCTGCCGCTATAAAGCAGCTGCGAATTATCAAATGCTCAAAGCATTCCGCAATCGGCATGCCAAGCTGATCTTTCTTAGCAGACCGCTAGCTAACAAATGGTCGATGCATCAGATTCTTTCTGAAAATGAAGGCATACGCCCTTTCCTGCCGGTTACCCTGCGATACAGCTCGGTTCAAGAACTGCTGAAATTTATCAAGAAACATACACTCGTCTACGTCAAACCGAAAAACGGTACAGGTGGAAGAGGCATCCTGCGCATCGAACAGCTGGGACCTGATCTGTTTCTATTACAAGGAAGAAATCAGCAAAGAACCATCATCGCCCCTTACCGCGCAAGCGAAAAACAGCTATCGATCAAGCTGCATACGCTTAAGCTTAGTCCGGACTATGTGGTTCAACAAGGCATACAACTTACGCTTAAGGATGGACGTGTGCATGATTACCGGCTGCTGATTCAAAAAAACGGCCGCGGTGAATGGGAAGTAACCGGCTGTGCTGGCCGCATCGGTCCTCACCGCAGCATCACCTCGAACCTTCACGGTGGCGGAAGCGCGGTTTCGCAAGATAAGCTGTTAGCGTATCGTTTTGCTTCACCTGAGAAAACGGAAACCATCAAGAAGGAAATGAACAACTTCGCCTATAAGCTGGCAGACTTTCTAGAAACGAAATTCGGCAAGCTGTGTGAGTTAGGAATGGATATCGC
Source organism: Paenibacillus sp. J22R160 (assembly GCF_059692135.1). Taxonomy (NCBI): domain Bacteria; kingdom Bacillati; phylum Bacillota; class Bacilli; order Caryophanales; family Paenibacillaceae; genus Paenibacillus; species Paenibacillus sp. J22R160. The sequence goes on from NZ_JCAUAU010000003.1 coordinate 160,586, forward strand.
TGTAGATCCAAAAGGAAATGTTTGGCTGCTTGAAGTCAATCCTAAGCCTTCCCGGGAAGTCTTTCGAAAGATCGGAGAAAACTCCACGTATCAGAAGGCGGTTTCGCGACCTCTCGAGTACGCCGTCTGGATGTTAAAACAAAACGCTCGAAAGATTGATTTACCTTCGAGCGATGAGTCGAATGCAAATGATTAAGCTCGCAATCGGAAGCAGCAGCACTATGCTGTAAGGAGCTTCCGACTTACATATGCTGGAGATGTCCTAGGGTCTGCACAAAAATTTGTTCAATGTGATCATCATCCAGTGAATAAAAAACGGTTTTCCCTACTTTTCTGCGCTTAACAATGTGCATGTCCCGCAAATAACGCAGCTGATGAGAAACTGCTGACTGCCCCATCGAAAGAAGTGTTGAGAGATCATGCACGCAGAGCTCCTGCTTCAAGAGGAAGAATATGATTTTGACCCTCGTTGGATCCCCTAATGCTTTGAATACATCGGCAATTCCCACCGCCAGTTCTTCCGTCATCGGAAGCTCATGCCCTTCCTTGACAGCTCCCGTACCTGTACATGCTTCATCGCAAGTATCCAGAACTGCTTTTTCCATCTAATAACCTCCTTATACTTTTAACTCCGAGTGCGTATTCGTAGAATTTTCAATTTGGATAGTTGAGTGACTAATATGGAAACGTTCCTCAATCCGGTGAATGGCTTGCTGTAGGATCGTTTGGCTATCTTGATCATCAGCAATGAGCAAATGACAGCTTAAGGCGTCGAGACCGGAAGTAATCGTCCAAATGTGCAAATCATGGACATTAATGACCCCGTCAATGCCCTCCAACACCTGCTTAACCTCCCCGAATGAAACTTCAGATGGCGTCCCCTCCATCAAAATATGCAGCGTGGATTTCAAAACGGCCCAAGCACCTCTCAAAATAAGCAAAGCGACAATGACGCTAATAATCGGATCTGCTGCATACCAGCCAAAAATCAGCATCACCGCACCGGCAACAATGGCGCCGACAGAACCAAGCGCATCACCTAAAATATGCAAATATGCGCTGCGAATATTCAAATTGCCATGCACATCCCCTTTGCGCATAAGCGACCACGCGCTTAGCAGATTGGCCAACAGCCCTATGCAGGCAATGAGCATCATGGAACCGCTGGCTACGACAGGCGGTTGAAGAAACCGTTCAAATGCTTCCCAAATAATGAAACCGGCAATGAGAAAAAGGGTGACGGCATTAAAAAGTGCCGCTAAAATTTCAATGCGATGAAAGCCAAAGGATTTGCTTGCCGAGGACGGTTTGGCAGCGAACCACAAGGCAATCAAACTCAGAAGCAGAGACCCGGCGTCACTTAACATATGGCCCGAATCCGAGAGCAGTGCCAAACTATTCGTCCAAAGCCCTCCAACAAACTCCAAAACCATGATTCCTGCCGTAATGCAAAGCGCAATCAGAAGCCCCTGTTTGTTTCCGCCATGACCATGGTGGTGGTGTCCGTGATGATGCCCGTGGTGATGTCCATGATGCGCATCCTTGTGCCCAGCGTGCTGGCCATGTTCATGATCATGCTGCGAATGAGTATGCTCACCGCTGACCTCGTGGCTGCATGAAGCGTGCTCCTGATGAGAATGAGATTTCTTATCTGACGAATGTTGATGCATTGCATTCCCTCCCCGTCGCTCTGCCACTAGAATGGCGTGCTGTCCGTAACTTTATACATGACATATTAATATATGAGCATTTATTCATATATTAATGAGTAAAGCCTTATTCTGTCAATAATGTTTTGCCTAAATTTGAGAAAAAGCCGCTGATGCAAGGGGAATGGAGTCCTCTATTTGGAGAGTAATGCGCAAAAAAAAGAGCCCCAAGCCCGTCATCCGCGCTTGAAGCTACTCCTTTTCCATACATTTACGTCCCAGTAGCTACTTTATTAGCCCCAGCATCCACAACATCCGGATCAAATGATATCGTCGCGCTAAATAGAACATTTGAAACGGCGAAATCTCCTGTTATGCCGCCGCCGCTGCCGGAGTACGATTTGGCTGCACTTGTTGGAGCAATCACTAACGTATCACCGTTCACCAGGCTTCCTTCGTTCCTTATAATGTTGAATATCCCTACAAAAGAAGGCATTCTAATCAGCACCTTTATCTGTCAATGTGCTATAGTGTATGCCTAGCCAACCATGTTTGCGACAACTTCAGCTTAAACATATTCCAACAGCTCAGCAAAGCTGCGGATTCGAATGTGCGCGCCTTCGAGCTCCCCAGGCTCTCGGAAGCCGGCATAGTCACAAGCAGCTACGGTGAGATTATTCTTAAGGCCAGCCTCCACATCGGAGGAACGATCTCCTACCATCCACGCGGACCCGATCTGATGCTTGTCGAGCGCTATTTTAACCAAATCAACTTTGGATCTAGTTTGATATTTCCCCGCACTGTATAGGTCCTCAAATAAATGGGAAAGCCCCATCGCCTCGGTTACATGACTGACGTAGCCCTCCAATCCGTTGCTCGCCACAAACAAGCGGACACCTTTGTCCCGCAGAGTTTGCAAGGTTTCAGCCACGCCATCGTATAACTTACCCTTTCCTTGCTTAAGCGCCTCCATCTGAAATTGCAGCAACAACTCATCGGCTGCCTGACGCGCTTCTATAGAAGCTTCCGGCATAACCCGCTGCCAAATATGCTCAAGCAGCATGCCCAGCGCTCCCAGAATTCTTTCTTCTGGCGGTGTTTCTCCCGTAAATAGGCCCTTCTCTCTAAGCACATCAAATGTTGCATGATAAGCGGGCAGTAGAATTGTCTCGGTTTGAAATAAAGTGCCATCCATGTCAAAAAGCATAGCCTCAGGTAGATTTCTCTGTGTACTCATCATCAAGCTCCTTCTCCATCATGAAATTTACAAATCGTGTAATGATCTTAGTTAAGAATGGCAAACATACCCATGTAAGTCAATGTTCATATTTGGGAAAATGCCTGTTGCCGAGACGAATGAATTCAGTTATGATTGAAATGAGTAGAATTACATCAAAAAAATGATATTTTCATGCAAAACAATTTCATAAATCATGCATCTACTGCAAATAACTTGTCCATGAGAGTGAGGAGCACGAATATGAATCTTCATATTTTTCAAAATCAACAAGAGCTGAATGAGGCCGGAGCAGGAATTATTACATCGCTTGTCCAAATGCAGCCAAAAGCTGTCCTAGGCTTAGCCACAGGCGGCACGCCAGTAGGTATTTATGAAGAGCTGGTGAAAGCTTACCAGAAAGGCCGCGTCAGCTTTAAGAACGTCACCTCTTTTAATCTGGACGAATATGTCGGCTTGCCGACGGATCACCCAGAGAGCTATTACGCCTACATGCAGCAGCATTTATTTGCACATATTGACTTGCCAGCTGCCTCAGCTCACCTTCCTAACGGTAATGCACCCGACTTGGAAGCGGAATGTGCAAGATTTAATGAACTTCTCGAAGATGCGAAGCAGATTGATTTGCAAATCCTTGGCCTTGGCCATAACGGACATATCGGCTTTAATGAGCCTGACGATTCCCTGATCAGCGGGACGCATCTCGTCGAATTAAAAGAAGAAACCCGCGAAGCGAATGCGCGTTTTTTCAACTCGATTGAAGAAGTTCCGACTCACGCTCTAACGATGGGCGTAGGCACGATTCTCAAAGCCAAAACAATCCTGCTAATCGTTCGCGGAGCCGACAAAGCTGAAATCGTTCATCGCGCGCTTACAGGCCCGATTACAACAGAAGTGCCAGCTACTCTGCTGCAAACTCACCCGCACCTTGTCGTTCTGCTTGATTCAGAAGCAGGGAGGTTGTTCGAATGAGCGAACTTGTCATTACGGGAGCAAGGATCGTCACGGAACAAGGCGTCATCGAACAAGGTGTCGTTCATCTAAAAGATGGCGTTATCGCTTCCGTTCAAAGCAGTTCACAGTGGAATCCCAGCGCTGCTGATCCGTCTGCCGAAACGGTCGATGCTCACGGCAGCTGGTTATTGCCGGGCTTCATCGACGTTCACGTGCATGGCGGATATGGCGCTGATTTCATGGAAGCCAGCCCCGAAACGCTTGATACCATTACACGTTTTCACGCCAAGAACGGAACTACCGCCATGCTGGCCACGACAATGACCCAAACGCATGAAGCGATTGACCGCGTCCTTGGCGAAGTCAGCCGCTACATGCAAGAGCCTATGCCTTACGCGCAGCTGCTTGGCGTGCATATGGAAGGCCCATTTATCTCGCCGAAGTGGGCTGGTGCGCAAGATCCTAAGCTGATGCTGCCGCCACAGCTTAGCTGGCTGCAAGACTGGGACGAGCGCTATCCGCAGCTCGTGAAGCAGCTTACCCTCGCCCCTGAAGTCGAGGGGGGCCTTGAGACGATCGCGTGGCTGCAGAGTCGTGGCATCGTTGCCGCGTGCGGCCACACCGACGCTTCCTACGCCGACATCCAGTCGGCGGCTAGCGCGGGACTCTCGCATGCGGTGCACACCTTCAACGCGATGAAGCCGCTGCATCATCGCGAGCCCGGAACCGTCGGTGCGGTCCTTACCGACGATCGCATCAGCGGCGAAATCATCGCCGATGGGCACCATGTGCACCCGGCAGCGATTCGCCTGGTGGTGAAGGCTAAGCAGCCTCATGGCTTGCTGCTGATTACAGATGCCATGTCGGCCGCGGGACTCGGCGACGGGCAGTACGACCTTGGCGGGCAAGCCGTTACCGTCCAATCGGGCGTTGCCCGATTGACGGAAGGCGGCGCGCTCGCCGGCAGCACGCTGACCATGATCGAGGCGCTCCGCTTTATGGTGCGCGAGGTTGGTGTCAGCGTCGAGGACGCGAGCCGCTTCGCGAGCGGCAACCCTGCGCGGCTGCTGCAGCTGCAGGCGTCGCACGGCTCGATTGCGCAGGGCAAGCAGGCTGACCTGCTGCTCGTCAGCCCTGAGTTGGAGCTCGAACACGTGTGGATTCGTGGTAAAGAATTACAAGCATAATTTAATTATCCAGCTTTATATCTCGTAGCTGAACCGTTCGATTGAGGGGCGGGGGCATTTGCCATGCCAAACTGATTCAATAGTTAACGGAGAATTCTCCAGTTAATACAAGCAATTCCGGCCTGAATATCCAATTAAATGGAAAAATCCCAGTTAATTCACTTCTACAACCGTGTTCCTAGCTCAAACGTCCTCTTTAACTGGAGAAATTCCATTTATTTGTCGTTTAGCTGTGTTACTCAAATAAATAACGGTAGTATTTACCGTTCATTTGAGAAGGCTGTCTCTCGGTCATTTGATGACTTTCGGGACAGCCTCTCTTTATTTTTTGCAGGATATTCTCTGTCTTTGTCGAAAAAGCATAGGAACGCAAATAGCCGCTTTTTTCCAAGAAAGGATTTAATCATCCCTATGCTCTATTTGATCAAAATCGCCTATACGTTATTGTTTCCCCCAGGGATTGTCATTCTGCTGCTCTTCTGCATTGCCTTATGGCTGCAGCAAAAAAAAGAGTACATAGGTACTCTGCTTATCGGACTGACTGCACTTCTCTTGTGCTTTTGCTCCATGCCCTATTTCGGCAATTCACTTCTCAATTCCATTGAACGAAGATACACCCCGCCGGCTCAAGTGACCGGTGATGTGATTGTTATGTTGACAGGCGGTGCGACACTTGACACGCCAGACACTTTAACCAAAGGCGAAGGATATTTGACAGGGAACACAGCTGCCCGCGTGCTAACCATAGCAGAGCTATATCGCAGCACGAAGCTGCCTATCCTCATCTCGGGTGGACAAGTTTTCACAGACTCCGGCAATGAATCACAAATTTCCAAACGCCATCTCATCGCACTTGGCATCCCAGAAGCGTCCATCTTTCTGGACGATACGAGCCGCAACACGGAGGAAAATGCGCTGCATACCCAAGCCTTGCTAACCACAAATGGCTGGCAGCATCCCATTCTCGTTACTTCTGCCTTCCATATGGCCCGCTCCGTCAAACAATTTCAAAAACTCAAGGTGGATGTAGTCCCTTATCCAACTGATTATATTACGCAGGGAAAGCAAGCACTCAGTATTAGTAAATTCGTTCCCTCTTCCAGCGGATTATCCAGTACTTCAATCGCGTTGAAGGAATACTTAGGCTTACTCGCAGCAAAAAATTAGCTACACGGAATGACTGTTCTCTCCCTGGCTTGCCTTTCTAAGGCGCACCTTTCCTTCTGGAAGAATGGGTGCGCCTCCAACCCCTCAAAAAACCTTCTTCTGCATCCTATCATCCTTCAAAATTTCGACCGCTTCGCGAAACCGAAGGGAATGTACGATTTCCCGCTCACGGAGAAACTTCAGACTATCTTGGAGATCAACGTCATCGGTCAAATCAATCAACCATTGATACGTAGTTCTTGCCTTCTCCTCGGCAGCTATGTCTTCGTAGAGATCCGCTATGGGATCACCCTTCGCTTGTATGTAAGCTGCCGTCCATGGCACGCCGGACGCATTCTGATAGAATGGCGCCCTATCGTGAATCACATAATGATCGTCCATCCCAGCAGCCTTGAGTTGATCAAGCGTTGCATCTTTCATGAGCTTGTAAACCATTGTCGCAATCATCTCAAGATGCGCGAATTCCTCTGTCCCAATATCCGTTAGCAGCCCTACCACCTTATCCGGAATCGCATATCGCTGATTCAAATAACGCAAGGCCGCAGCAAGCTCACCGTCAGCTCCCCCATATTGTTCCAGCAGAAGCTTCGCCATCCTCGGGTCGCATTTGCTGACTCTAACTGGATACTGAAGTTTCTTTTCATAAATCCACATGCTTTTTCCTCCTTATTCAGACCTGCCATGGCCAGGGCGTATCCACCCATTGCCAAGGATTTTTGCTGTAGGCATGACCAAATGGCATAAGCGGACCAAACTCCAGCTCAAATTCCTGAGCCATCGACTTCCTCTTTTGTGCAAATTGATTGTATTGTTGGATGGCTGCGAGATCATTCGGATGTGTATCCAAATACAGCGTTAGCTCAACCAATACGAAATCAACAGCCTGCAAGTCGTGCATCATCTTGTAATATGATTCCGGTACCGCTGGTGGATTCATAGCCACGGGCTCCCTTCTTCTATTTTGGATTCGTAAGGTCCATACAGGGCGGGCCATAACGTCCCTTTTTTCAGGGCTTCATAAGGACTGAATTGCGGCAAACCTGGCGGTTGGAAGGCAATATAGAGGTGTGGCGGTACATTATACAATTTCACTTGAATCGGTGGACAAGGATCGAATGGACTGATATAGGGATAGTACTTTCTGAATTGCGATTGCATACGTCTCCTCCTCTTCTCACTTCGTTGCACGAGAAATAGTCATAGCGGCAGAGCGGCCTATAAGCACGTATATGCAGCACAACTTGGCCAAAATCACAGATTTTCCAATATTTCCTCATGGTCAGAGGGCGCTTTGAACGCTTAAAATAAGAACAATCCTTGTGACACCATTTCTTACACAATCTAACACCTTGGAGGGAATCACAATGACACGATTTAAACGAATGATTGTTTCAGCAACAATTCTTGTAAGCGCCACCATAAATGGCATTATTCCTGCACCACCTGCATCTGCGACGTCAGCTTCAACAAGCGGCATTGCTTTAGCTCAAGGAATGACAAGCTCATCCGTGTCTGCCCTGCAAAGCAATTTAAAAACGCTAGGTTATTTTACATATCCAACCATCACCGGTTACTTCGGCACAATTACAGCTCAGGCTGTTAAAGATTATCAAAAGGCCTATCTGTTAGCTCCAACTGGTGTAGTGGATACCGCGACCCAAACCAGCATCTCCCATTCGATAAAAAAACGGCTTCTGCTGGACGATGCGATGAACTTTCTGCATGTCCCCTACCTATGGGGCGGAGCGACTCCACAAGGTTTTGACTGCTCCGGCTTTATTTATTACATGTTTCAAAAGCATGGGATTCCGGCTGTTCGAACAACCTCCAAGGAGCTTTATCATACAGGCGCGTCCGTGAGTCAGGCTAACTTGCAGCCAGGTGATTTGGTGTTCTTCGCCATAGCATCTCCCGGCGTTATTGACCATGTAGGCTTCTATTTGGGGAATGGGCAATTTCTATCTGCCACTCGATCAGCAGGCATTTACCCGCAAAGCCTGGCAAGTACATATTGGGGGCCTAAGTATATGGGAGCTAAGCGCGTTTATTAGTTTTTCGCTCATTTGGCACACCCGAGGTGCGCGCGAGACGGCTTTTCCGGCCTTCTCACTGCTCTTCCCTCTCTCCCTCCGGAGACGGGCTTCCCGGCATTCTCAGACACTAAAAAAAAGCCCTGCTCTTTGCCATGAACGGCAGTTAGCAGGGGCTAATTTGTACGCAGCACAGACATCCGCGCTGTTAATCCAACTTAATGTTCAATTTCAAAAGACCGGCCTTCCGCATCGCCTGATAAATAATAACGACCAAGGGTCCTAAGAACAAGCCTGCTACGCCTAGAAGCTCGAAGCCAATGTACAAGCTTATTAAAGCCGCGAGGGCATTAATCCCTACTGCTTCGCTTAGCACCTTAGGCTCCACAATACGGCGGAAGATTGTCAGGGCAAGGAACAGCACCAATAAGCCAATTCCCATCCCCGTATGCCCTACTAACAGCTGATAACCAAGCCATGGGATGAACACTAGCCCCGTACCAATGACTGGAACGAATTCCATCACCATCACCAGTAAAGAAATAGCTAACGGATATTCCGCTCTAAGCACCAGTAAGCCTACGAAAGTGACCAAATATGTTAATATCGCCATGATGAGCTGAGCACGTATGAACCCAAAGATTGCTTCTCTCAAATAAATAAGAACATTTTCCATTTTGGTTCTCGTCTGGTCTTCGAACATGGACAGGAAGGCAATTCGCTGTTTCGGCAAGCTAAACATGCATAAATATAAAGCGATGATATAGACGATCATGACGATAAAGAAATTCGGAATTTTGCCCGCCATATTCAGGAAGAATCCGGAAATTCCGCTCAACATGTCGGTTAATGTAGCGGTTAACGTTTCTGTGCTTCGCTCTACCCAAGTTTGCACCTGCGCCGCCATCTCTGGCGACAAGGAATCATAGAACACCTGAGTTTGACTAACGGCCTGATCGACGTATTTATTGACATCGTCCATATAATTGGGGGCTTTGCGGCCCAGATCAATGACTTCTGTCACAACATTAAACCCTATGAAATAGAACAAGGCCAGCGTCAGCAGTGTAAAAATGGTACTGATAATCGACGCAGCAATCAACCGGTTGACCTTCATAGCTCGCATGAGCAGCAAGGTTAGAGGATCCAAAAAAATAGCGGTAACCAAAGCAAGCAGGAAAGGTAACCCTATCGTGAAAAACCCGTATAGGACCAGCAATCCAAGCACTATGATTAGTGTCGTCTTAAGCGACATAGGAATTCCTCCGATTATTCATTTCCAGGCTTTACAGAGTTGATTTTGGTAATATGTATACGTACAATACGCAATCGATCTACTTCAGAAACTTCAAAAACATGATTGCCTGAAGCCACTCTTTTACCTTTAACCGGGGCTCCTTCCAGCTTCTTAAATAACCATCCGCCTATAGAGTCTACATCCTCGTCTTCAATTTCCAAGTCCAGCATATCGTTCAAGTCTTCAATGAGCACACGTCCGTCTACGGATGTATACTTATCTTTCACCTCAACTTCTGGTCGTTCGTCAATATCGAATTCGTCGTGCAGTTCACCAACGATTTCCTCCATAATGTCCTCTAAAGTGAGAAGACCTGCGGTACCGCCGTATTCATCCACGACGATCGCTAATTGCGAATGTTTTTTCTGCATTAATTTCAAAACACGACTTACTTCCATGGACTCCGGCACATTCAAAATAGGGCGAATGAATTCACTAATCTCGTGCTCTACATCAGGATCAGCCGTCAACAGATCGGTAATATGTACGAATCCGACAATTCTATCTTTATCCTCGTCAGCGACGGGATAACGGGTATGTTTTGTTTCATGAACCATCCGCAAGTTTTCGATAAAACTGACCTCTAGATACAAACAATCCATATCGGTCCGCGGTAGCATCACTTCTCGAGCAATACGATCTGAGAATTCAAAAATATTATCAAAAAGCACCATTTCATCTTGATCGATATGCCCGCTCTTCACGCTCTCGTCCATCAGAATTCGAATTTCTTCCTCCGTATGCGCCGCCTCATGCTCGCTTGCGGGCTCTACGCCGATCCAAGACAAGAACTTATTGGCCGTTCCATTGAGCACCCAGATGATCGGACGAAACAAGCGATAGAAGTATAGCAGAGGCGCAGAGAGCCAAAGTGAGGTCAATTCCGCTTTTTGAATCGCGAAGGACTTAGGCGCCAGTTCCCCCAGTACAATATGGAGGAAGGTAATGAAACCAAAAGCAACAATGAAAGATATCGCATGCGTATACACAGTAGCTTCTAGGCCTAGCATATGGAAGAACGGTTCCATGATCAGCTCAGAAACAGCTGGTTCCCCTACCCAACCCAAGCCTAACGAAGCTAAAGTAATTCCGAGCTGTGTGGCTGACAGATATGTATCTAATTCCGATGTAACCTTGTTCGCATACTTTGCCTTGCTGCTGCCTTCATTAAGTAGCTGCTGGATGCGGGAATGCCGCACCTTGACAAGCGCAAATTCAGCAGCAACAAAGAAACCATTCAGCAGTACGAGGATAATTACTAATACCAGATTTAGAACAATAGGTCCAATTTCAAAGGAAGTATGTGGCAAGTGCGGATAGCTCCTTCAGATAGATGATATTAGATAATAGCTTGTCGGTTTTTAAAATCAATGGAACGATAATACGAGTCGGCTACCAGCAGGTTCGGGCCGCAGCAGGAAGCTGCACTGCAGAAGCAATTCACCTTCTGATTGAGCGGGTTATGCTCCCATCTGGCAAAAATGGTATCCAAATGATCATCATGGATATTACCCAGAGGCGGTTCATTCGCAAAATCGGTGACGTAAACCTCTCCGGTAAATGTGCTCACATTTAAGCGGTTTCGGCCATCTGGATCATTCCGAACCGTGACATTCGGCTCGTCGCGAAGCCTTTTCACCAGCAAACGGTCCTCCTCGAGCTCATTGCAAGCAAAAAACGGCAGTGTGCCGAATAACATCCACATGTCGCGGTTGCGACTGTCCAGCAAGCGATGAATGCTGCTTCTTAACTCGTCCAGTGAAACCATTGGCAAATGGGAGGCAAAAGAGCTCGCGTACATGGGGTGAACCTCGTGTCGTTTGCAACCCATTTCATCGATCAGCCTGTGAATTTGCGGAAGCTTCTCATGCGTGCGTGTGTTAATCATGGATTCCGCTGATACGTACAGACCGCCTTTGCTGAGCGCAATCGTATTGTCTACCATACGCTCATACATGCGCACCGCTGTTTCACGGCCTACCGGATGCTGAGAATTAACGAAACCGACTTGGTGGAAATCGTCAGCATTCAAGTAATTAAAGGAAATATGCATGACGTCTAGATAAGGAGCAAGAAGCTCATACCGCTCCAAGTCGAGCGTCAAATTAGAGTTGATTTGTGTGCGAATACCCCGTTCGCGCGCATATTTGAGGATCGGCAGCATGTAATCTTTGACAATCTTAATATGATAAGAAGGCTCTCCGCCTGTCAAGCTGATTGTCTCCAAATGTTCTACCTGATCCAGTTTATTCAAAATAACAGGTAAGGGAATACGTGGCCCTTCCGTCATCGTTAACGAGTCGCCTACCGCGCAATGCTCACAACGCATATTACACAGATTGGTAATCGTTAACTCTACACTCGTAAGTACGTGTTTCCCGTATTGCCGATAAGACCGAATCGGGTCCCAAGGGTCATAAGCGGGAGATAGCTCCGGTAAAAAGGAGCGTGTTCCATTCATATTCATGCTGTTCACACCTGACCTATCATTTCCTATTCACTTGCTATTTGTTCTTTTCATGCCTATACCTATGCCCTTTATTGTAACTTATGATGCGAAAAAAAGGAAACCGCCTTCTCTTTCGCTACGGTTTCTCCGCAGGAATCGACGCCGATTTCACCCGCAACCACTTTGGTGCCCACCAGTTTGCGTCTCCAAGCAGCTTCATCAAAGCGGGAACGAGCATGACACGAACAATCGTAGCGTCAATGAGAACCGCGAGGCCAAGCCCTAGACCAAGCGCCTTCATGATTTCAATATCTGTGAAGATAAACGATCCGACGACTACAACCAGAATGAAAGCAGCGCTTGTAATTAAACTGCCTGTTTTTTTGAGCCCTTCCGCCGTGCTCCTATCATTATCTCCGCTTGCTTCATATTCCTCCATGATGCGAGAAATTAAGAAGACTTCATAATCCATCGAGATGCCGAACACAACACAAAAGATAATAACCGGCAGCGTTGCGCTGACATAACCAATGGACGTGATATGCAGCAAATCCGCCATATAGCCATGCTGAAACACTAACACTACGCACCCGAGACTTGCGCCCAGACTTAGCATATTCATGAGAACAGCCTTTAGAGGCAGCAGTATGGACCGGAACGCAATCAGAAGGACGAAATACGTAATCCCCATGACAAAAGTGAGCACAGTAGGTATTTCATTTTGAATACGATCAATAATATCAAGCCGGTAAGCCGGTCCGCCAGTGACCGCCACACCAAGTCCATCCTGCTCCAAGGTGCGAAGATCCCTCACAAGCCCATCCGTCGACGGGTCATCCGGGTCCTTCTCAGGCACAACAACAAGCAGCGCAGTGTGTCCCTTCGCCAGCTTGCCCCCTTCGATCTGATCTCTAACTCCGGGAGCCTTCAGCATTCCTGCTAATTCAGCATCTGTATGTTGTCCTAGCGAACTGAGATAGCTTTGAATTTCTTTGACGCCGGAAACGCCTTTCACTTTATCCTCGTATGCCCGAACTTGACGTATCGCCGACTCTTCCCATATCTCTTCTTCCGTATGTACGACGATTTGAATTGGCCCCATCATCCGTGGGTCATAAGCCGTTTTAAGCAAGTCCGATCCGTATCGCGACTCATAATTAGGAGGCAGCACCTCGGCATTAGGCACACTCAGCTTCATTTGACCAATGGGGGTCATTGCATAAATCAAAACTCCCCCAACCAGAATGACTAGCAGAACAGGCCGCTTCATTACCCCATAAGCAATCTTTTCCCAGAATCGGGACGTCTCCTGTTTGCGGAAGCGCTTAGGGAGCACCTGAAGCGAATTAATCCGCTTGCCGAGCAACCCCAGGAGCGCTAGCAGCATCGTGTTGGCGACAACGACAGATATGGATACGACAATGATCCCCCCTAAGCATAAGGAGCGAAAAAACGTGAGATCAACGAACAGCATACCGAGTAATCCGATCAGCACCGCAATGCCAGAGAAGAAAATGGATTTCCCAGCAGTCTGACAAGTCATGGCTACCGCCTCAGCTACACTCGGCTGTACCTTAAGTTCCTCCCGGAAACGGCTAACCAGGAATAACGCATAATCAATCCCGACGGCAAGTCCCAACATCGTCACCATATTCGGGAGGAAATTCGATAAGGACTGGTGCTGGGCAATAAAATAGGTAATTCCTAGCGTAAGCGTTACGCTCATGAGTCCCACGATCATTGGCAGCAGCGCCGCGACTAGCGTTCCAAAAACAATTAACAATACAATGAGCGCGATGGGTAAGCCTATGGCTTCAGATTTGGCAATGTCATGCTTGCTCGCTTCCTGCATGTCGTGCAAAATAGCAGGCCCTCCGGTTACATACACTTGCATGTCTGCAGGAGGATGCACACGCTCCTTCAATTCGGGGTATTTCTCTAGTGCCGGGTCCGTATCCAGATCCAGTGAAACGTTCACAGCCTGGACATCCAAATGCCCTTCATTTCGAGGCGTGGCAACGAAATTTACACTTTCTACATAGGAAAGTTTCTTTAATTCACTAAGCGAATCCATGATGACTTGCTGCTGCTCTTTCTTGGTCATATCGAGGCCATCCCCCGTATAGACCAGATTAATCATCGTAAGGGGTACGCCTAACTCATCCCGCAGCTGGATGAGGCCGAGATCCGATTCGCTTCCTTTTGGCGTAAATCCATTATCTTTGAGTATCCCGGGTGTTTTCTGTGCAAATAGCGCGAAACTAAGGAACAGCAGAACGCAAAGCGTAAGTACCAGCCAGCGATAACGATGCATGGCGTATCCCCATCTCCAAAATTTCCCTTTCACCGCTGATTCTCTCACATGCATCCCCCTGATCTGCAAAAAGAACCTGGGATCCCAGGTTCTTCATGTTCGTTATCTTTATTTTATCTCAAAGTAGCGTTGGCATACCCGATTCTGTGTCCAGTTCTTCTATTTTAATTTCACCGATTTCTGAAATTAGGACCGAATGCTTGATTGAGAGATCGATCTCATACGGTTCTTTGAGTTCTTTTCCCGCTTCATCCTGCAGGATACGTACGACTGGCCTCTGTGGAACCGTTAAATTTAATTTGGAAACAATCCCGAATTCGCCTGTGTTCAATTTCACTGTGATGCCAAGTGGGTAAATCGCAATTTTATCGCGAAACAAAGCAATTTGGCTTTGATCATACATCGTGCCTGAACCCGCAAAAAGCTGCTCCATAGCTTCATGAGGCAATAACGGCCTGCGATATACACGAGTTGTTGTCATAGCGTCGTAAGAATCTACCAAACCGATCCATCTTGCAAATTCATTAATATCCGGGCCTTGTAAACCCCGTGGATAACCGCTTCCGTTGATCCGTTCGTGGTGCTGAAGAGCGCAATGCGCAGACAACAGCGGTATATTGGGCTCATCCTTCAGAATTTGAAAACCATAGGTGGTATGATTCTTCATCTCCATGAATTCATTACTCGTCAACTGAGAAGGCTTGCGCAGGATGCCTAATGGAATTTTGGTCTTTCCAATATCATGCAGCAAAGCACCAAGTCCCAGCGTCTCCAACTTTTCACGGCTGTATCCATAACTAATTCCTAGCATGATGGCGTAAATACTGACATTCACCGAATGCTGGAATAGATAATTATCTTTAATATTCATATTGTTTAGCATGACCATTGCACCTTGATGAGCACTTAAATCATCAATAATCATGTTCATCACATCACGGAAATTACGTCCGATATCATAATAGCTAACAGCTCCGCGTTTGTTCGAATCTTCCATAACCTTCTTAAAGGTATGCCGAATTTCGTGAACAGCTCTGCTTCGCGTTTCATCTTGAATAATATCAACTTGAATAACGTCATCGGTCCGGGAATCTGCGATATAAATATAGTCGATGCCATATGAAAATAACCGATCGATTAGTCTCTGTGATAGTTCAACGTTGACAGCGAGTAAAACCATCCCATCTTCGTTGTAAATATTCTTAGCCAGCCTCATTCCAGGATGACACTTGTTGATCGGCATTAACAGCATGTAAGGACCCCCGAGTAGCTGAACGTTATTATCTATCTAAATGTAATAGATTTCACCTAAAAGTTCAACAAAAAAAACCGCATCTTTCGACGCGGTTCGCCACTTTATTTCAAGGAACATTACTTTAGTAACATATAGAGTACAAATACAATGGCTACGGCGAAACGATAGTAGGCAAAATAGGTCAATTTCATATTTTGAACAAACTTAATGAAAGAAACTACCGCTAACAGAGCTACGATGAAAGCCACCACAAACCCTACTGCGAAGAAAGCAAAATCATTGGAAGAAAGAGCTTCATAGTTTTTCAAAAAATAGACACCGGAAGCCCCGAACATAATCGGGATAGCCATGATAAACGTGAAGTCTGCAGAGGCTGCGCGGCTAACGCCTGAGAGCATCCCGCCTGCAATCGTTGAACCGGAACGGGAGAATCCTGGCCAGATCGACACAAGCTGCCACAAACCGATGAAGAAGGCTTGACGGTAAGTTAAGTCATCCAATACCTCGGTGCTTGGTCTCTCTTTCTTCTTCTCCGCAATGATTAGCAAAATACCACCCAGAATAAGTCCGATAACGACCGTCGTCGAATTAAACAACTTCTCATCGACAACATCATTAAACAAAAAGCCGATGATTCCTGCAGGTAAAATACCAATAAGAATATGCAGCAGATTCAGTTTTTTCCCGCTTCTGCTCTCGCTTTTTCTTTTCACTAAGCCAAACAATGATAAGATCCGTTTCCAATAAATAATGACGACAGCCATGATAGCCCCGAGCTGAATAACGAAATCAAAAGTTTTCATGACTTCGTCGTTTTGCGTGTTCAACAAACTTTGCGCCAAAATCATGTGTCCCGTTGAGGATACCGGTAAAAACTCAGTCAATCCCTCTACGATCCCAATAATGATCGCTTCAAAAATAGTATGCATGGTTTCCCCCTAAAGGTTAGAAATTATGGTCGGACTCCTGTCCAATTATTTATTTTACTTGGAACCTATGTGATCTGACAACTTTATTGACGAATTCGTAGGTCTAAACCCTCGCTGCCGAGGCCTTATGGTCATTAAATCTTGCTGAGTGGCAGCTTGCAATAGCCTCATGATCTGTAACCTCGCGGGCTAGCACGTCACGGATAAACTCCGGGAGCATGTACACCACATCTTTGCCACGGCTCAAGGATAAATAGCCAGATCCGAAAGTAAACATATCAATCGTGCCCACGACATAGTCACGGCCAGGGTCCAAAGGCTCTTCGCCCACATGCACGGCGATGATACGTTCATAAGGTGCGCGGGAGCTGTCCCACTCGACAGTGATGCCGTCGACGCTAAGCACGCCTAGCACCTCGCCCCGGAAGCCGAGCCCGCGAATCGGCTTCTCCATGAATTCACGCAGCAGCGACTCTTCGAGTGCCTGCTGCAAATCCGCGCCGCTGAGCAGCATGCGGCACGGGTTGATCGGCCCCGGGCAGATTTCCAGCAATCTGCCGCGCGTCAAGCGCCCCTCCTTCAGTCCCTGAAGGAGTTGGCCGCTGTTGACCAGCCCGATATCGGCGCTGGTCCAGCGGCGAATCCCGGCGGCAAGCAAGTTGCCGAGCGGGGATTCGCCGTGCCAGTCCAGGCGCAGCGGCTCCCGCAGCTGCGCCACTTCTTCGTCCAGCGCCGCTGCGCCGGCGATGCGGAAGCGTGCCAGCAGCGCGGCTACGCTGCTGTCTTCTTCGCTGCCCGTCGTCATCGGGACGACGCGGCTCTGGAACTGAGCGATCCGGCGCTGCGCCGGATCGTAGGCAAGTTCGATGTGGCCGGCATACTGCCCGAACTTGCCGGCCGCAGCCAGGTAGGTGCCGCTGATCAGGAGCGGCTCCTCCAGAACATGATGTGTATGGCCGCCTAGGATCACATCGATGCCTTCGATTTCCTCTGCTATGCGCCTATCCATCGGCAGACCGAGATGGGACATGACCACGATGAGGTCTGTGTGTGGGCGCAACTTCTCTGTAAGAGTCTTCACGGCCTCAAAAGGGTCCGTTACATCCCATCCGAGCAGCTCATAATAAGCCGGATAAGCCGCCGTCACGCCGATAATTCCGATTCTCAAACCAGACTTTTCAATCGTCAAGGAAGGCAGCATCCAGTCGGGAGTTACGTGCGTTGCTCTTTCGTAAATATTGCTTCCAAGAACAGGAAAACGCGCGTTCTCTTTGAAAGCCTTTCTTAAAAAGTCAGGCGTAAACGTCAGCCCTTCATTATTGCCAAGAACCATGGCATCATAGCCTGTTGCGTTCATGATCTCCAAATTTGCAATTGTATTAGTGCCTTCTGTCTCCGGACTCATCCGGTCCATATGATCGCCAATATCCAGCGTCAACACTTCACCCGATGACCAGTCCCGGCGAGCTTGGTTAAAGTAGCCACTAATTTTGGGCATCATGTCAAAATGGCTATGCAAATCATTCGTATGTAAAATCAGAAGTCGTCTCATTTCTTAATTTTCAACTCATCGAGTGTTACTTTATTTTTAAAACCAAAGGTGGCTTCTTCGCCAAGTGTGGCATCATGAAGAAACCAGATATGTACAACACTTTTGACATTGAGGCATTCACTGCTTCCATCTGGCACATACAGACGAATCGGGTACCCCTTCTTCAATGGCTCTTCGTCTTGAGCGTAGAGAATAAGAGCAGAGTCTACTTCCGACCACGACATTAATGCTTGAAATTCATCAACAGCCTCTACTTTGACATGCGTAGGCTCGCTTTCAGCTTGTCCGCCACGGCTGTTTTTCCAGCTCCGATACCAAGCTTTTAGATCAAATGCATCCCCTGAAACGTTCGGAACACGGTCCTCAAGCGCCAATTTCATCTCCGCCAGATCAACGAGTTCTTGTACTGTAAATGTTTCATTTGTTAGATGTGGGTCTGACACTTGTATGCGTAAATCTGCTTGCATCCTGACCATTCTCCTTTCATCTCATAAGCTCATTTTGCTTTTCCCAACGCCCCATCCATTATACCATTCCTTGGTCAAAATATGATATGCTGTAAGGGATTCTCACACTAAGTATTTAGGAGCAAAATTGTGAATATGAACATCCAACTTTTCGCAGGACTGGTTGAACTTTTCGGGACTAACGTCCTACATATAGCCATCGACGGCCAAGATTCCATGTCCATCGAGCAGCTTAGAAAACTGATCACGGATAAGTATCCGGAGGCAGCGTCACAGTTGCAAACTTGTTTTTTTGCCAAAAATCAAGCTTATGCAGACGAGAGCGATTTGGTCACTCCCGCCGATGAGCTTGCTCTCATACCACCCGTGTCGGGAGGTCAGCCTCTTTTATATGAAATCACCTACGATCCGATTGATGCTGGACAAGTTGCCGCCAAAGTAAATCATCCCAATCACGGAGCTTCGCTCGTCTTCATTGGGACAACGAGAGAGATGACGCATGGACAGCGCACGGTCCTCCTCGAATATGAAGCCTATGTTCCTATGGCGATCAAAACAATGGAAACTATCGGTCAAGAAATCACTGACCGATGGCCGGGCACACTTAGTGCAATGACCCACCGTTTGGGCAAGGTGGCGATTGCTGAGGCTAGCGTTGTGATCGCCGTTTCTTCCCCTCACCGGGCAAGCTGTTACGAGGCAAGCCGCTACGCAATAGAAAGATTGAAACAAATCGTACCCATTTGGAAAAAAGAAATTTGGGAGGATGGCTCGGAGTGGAAAGGCAGCCAAACAGGCCCTTGGAATCCGCTTCAAACGACACTTACGGATTAAAGTGAATTGGAGATGACTTACGTGGATACATTTTTACATACGGAGCAAGAAAATGGCGTAGATGCGCGTTATTCAAGACAAGTGCTATTCTCCCCTATTGGTCTAGAAGGGCAGCGTAAACTTATTGGCAGCCGTGTCGTTATCGTTGGTCTGGGTGCCCTGGGTACAGTGCTTGCCAATCATATGGTGCGCGCTGGCGTTGGATATGTCCGCTTGATTGACCGCGATTTTGTAGAAGCTAGCAATTTGCAACGACAAATGTTATACGACGAAGAAGATGCGGCAACGATGACCCCTAAGGCGATTGCAGCAGCCAAACGTTTACAGCTAGTGAATTCACTTGTCACAATCGAACCTCATGTCATGGATCTCAACGCCACGAATGCCGAAGATTTGTTAGGGGATGTAGATTTAATTTTAGATGGCACGGATAACTTCTCCGTTCGATTCCTTATCAATGATGTGAGTATCAAATTGGGCATTCCCTGGATTTATGGCGGTGCTGTTGCCTCAAGAGGCGTCTCTTTGACGATTCTCCCAGGACAGACGCCATGCCTGCGTTGTTTGTTCACCCAAGCTCCCGCTGCTGGCACGACAGAAACCTGCGATACAGCTGGTGTGATAGGGGGAATTATTCATGTTGTCGCTTCCTTTCAAGCAACTGAAGCTCTTAAACTACTAGTTGGCGCAACAGAGCATCTGAATCTTCGGATGCAGCAATGGGACCTTTGGTTCAATCAGCACTCTGCCATTCATGTGACTGGCGCACTAAAAGGGGATTGTCCCGCCTGTGCCAACAAACAGTATGACTATTTGGAAACCAACATTGAGAGCGACACCATTCAATCTTTATGCGGTCGTAACTCTGTTCAGATTCATCCTGTCCTTCCTGCTGCCAAGCCGCTTGCATACTGGGAAGAGCGCTTGAAACCATTAGGTTCGGTAGAGCGAAACCGGTTCCTTTTAAAGTTCCAGGCAGGCCCTGATTTGCACATGGTTATTTTCCCGGACGGGCGCGTCCTCGTTCAAGGAACGGATGATTTAATTCAAGCCAAAACTCTTTACAGCCGTTATATAGGGATGTAGTATAACAATATACCTACACGAATATAGGACTGGGAGAGGAATTTCAATGCATATACACGTACTTCAACTAATTGTTGGTGATAAACTGATTTCCGATTCCTACAATACAAAAGGACTTCATCTTCTATCAGCAGGTACCATGGTGGATGCGAGCGATATAATGATGCTTAATCGCCATAATGTGGAATATGTAGATATTGCCCCTAGGGTTAAAGAAGCCGTAATGGAGCCAGCAGAATCTTCAAAAGTAAAGCTGGCTCAATTAAACTCCTTCCATGATTGCATTACCGGCATTAAAGACATATTTCGTTCTGCAGAAAACGGGGAAAAACTTTCTATCGGAATGATAGAATCCGCTTTCAATCCGTTAATTGCGAGCATTGAGGAAGAGAACGATGTCGTAACTTTGCTGCTTTCATTAAGCAGTCAAGATGATTACACTTTTCAGCATAGTGTACAAGTAGGTATGCTGTCCTACTATATTGCTAAATGGATGAATAAGAGCGAAAAAGAAGCTCTTATTATTGGTACAGCCGGCTATTTACACGATGTAGGAAAATGTAAAATTTCCCAGGAAATCTTATTTAAGCCCGGTAAGTTGACAAATGACGAGTTTAATGAAATTCAAAAGCATACCATCTTTGGCTATGAAATCATCAAAAGCTCTTTAAAAGACAACGCGTTGGCGCTCGTTGCTCTTCAGCATCATGAGCGCATGGACGGCACTGGCTATCCGTTACGTAAAAAAAGCACAGAGATTCATTCTTATTCGCTTATCGTTGCTGTTGCAGACGTGTATAGCGCTATGATCAGCAAGCGTGTGTACCAAGATAAGCGTGACCTCTTATTCGTTCTTAAGGAGCTGCACCAGATGAGCTTTGGACAGCTTGATCCGAAGATCACACAGGTCTTTATTCGCAACATGATTCCTAACTTTATCGGGAAAACAGTGTCCCTTAGCGACGGTCGAGTCGGTACAATCGTCATGACCAATCCTACCGACTTTTTCCGACCTCTCATCAAAATCAATAATCAATTCGTAGATCTCTCGCTGTTTAGCGACGTCGAAATTACAACAATCGCGCTTTAAGGCTCATTTAAATAATAAGAGAGCTTACTGCAAGAGCAATTCCGATATATACGGCTGCCAGTAATGTGCCTACTGCTACATTGCCGTCTTTTAACTGATCGGATAGCTTCACGCCAGGCGTTAACCAATCAAATACCCAGTAAGTAGCAAGCAAGCAGACGTAACCTACCGCAAACCATAAACTCATGTGCCAGATCGAGGAATTGCTATATGCGGCAATCGCCAGCACAATGGCAGTTGCTATGAATTTGCCGCCCATCGTGATTCCAACGGCTACGTTCCCCTTGTTTATTTCTTCCATATCGCGGTAGGGCGTCATTAAACTAAATACATACATCCCTGCAAATTGCAGCAGGACTATAACGAATAAACTAATTACAATATTCAATACTATCATTCTGCCCACCCCCGGAATTTCGCCATAGATTGATCATAATTGCTGTAATCGTGTACTTCCTCTAAAATAACCTGAACTTCTTTCTTGTTTTTAAAACTTGTGTAACGATCCTCTGGAATTGGCTGCTTCACTTTTTGCCCTGTTGGCAGATCAGCAACTGCGAAATAGCGGAATTTGCCATCTAGCTCCGTTTTATATACGCCTATCAGTTTCACATCCGTCTTAATTTCAACCTTGAGCTCTGCCAGATCTTTATCGGCTTCTTCCTTCGTTTTGAACGTCTTAATCGGCTTCCATTGCGATAGTGTCACGTTGTTCTTCCCTTGACTGTCCGCTGTCATCGTTGCCTGCATATAGCTGAGCACATAAATTTGATCGCCAGTTGCAAAGTTCTGGTCATTCGATATGCGCTCATTATTCGGCAGCAAAACCATGTCCCCCTCGATCAAATCCCCTACTTTGGCTTGCTGCACCTGATAATCCCAAAGCACATCGCCATTCATGCTGCTACCGGGTGTCGTTGCCGAACTTCCAATGGCCGGTTTGCTTAAGACAGAAGGCTTCTTATTGAACAGGCTGCTAATGCCCCAGATCATCAGAATGACGACCAGGACGACTGACGCCATAAGCCAGAATCGTCTTTGTTTCAATGTGTTTTCACTCCAATCGGTACAAATTGACTAGCATTTCCTGTAATTTTCCCGCCTGCTCGACCTAAGAGCCCACAAGGCGTTCCGTTCAATACAAACAGCCCCGTTAATAAATGCCTATTTCCATGAGCAAAAGCTAGTTCGGGTAAATCGGCCCTTTGCTGATATACGCGCTTAAAAAAGATACTCGTATCAAAGCCTGCTTCGTCTTTAACCTCTAGCTCCCCCATTGCGTCATAGAGTTCAACCGAGCCTCCTTCTCTTCCAAACATCGATTTGGACACATAATCCCCCAACAACTCTGGAGAAAAAAAGGTAGGCAGCATATAAGCAGCTATAGCTTTATGCTCTTCCGCGGTGAACAACGCTGCGTGATCCCTGTGAAGTCCCCAGACAATGGCTTGCAGGCCCTTGGATTGCAGAATAATCGCATGCAAAGGATTAAACAATTGAATGAATTGTTCTTCAATCGCATAAGAGAGCGCCTCTCCGCCATCATCAATACCCATCCATTCCTTCGGATACAGCGCAAACATACTGGAAATGATTTGTTGCTCTCCGACCTTGACTACCCCTTCGTCAATCCACAAATCCAGACAATCAACACATGTCATGTGTCTTCCGCTATGAGCAACAAGCGCATCAATTGTTCCTGTATCTTCCGCGTGCTGGCCATAAGCAATGCATGCAGCGAAGTCCGGCGCCTCAATGTCCCATGCAGCGCGGATTAGGTTTTTCATCTCCGTATTCGGGGAGACATAACCTTTTTGCTCGCATAACCACGGTGTCGCAATCGACGCTTCCACATAACCTGTGGGAGTGTCTGCATTCAGCTCTAAGAGCTTGATTCTGCCCTTCTGATCCACGGTGAAGTCAAATCTCGCATAGCGGCTTATGACCCCTATGTCATTCAGTTCCAGCCGATCGAGTCCATCCCAAAGCACTTCGGGAATCGACAGCTGCTGGTATAAATACCTATTCCCTTTCACATAGCGAACAGCTTTATCAAATACGCGCCACAATACATCTGCCGCGAGAATTAGCTCGTTATAAGTTGATTGTTCCATAAGGACAATTTGATCAATCCAGTACGCTTCATCCTCTAAATTGGCCCATGTGAATCCTAGCTCATCGAGCTGTTGGACTCTATGCTCTCTATCTGGATCTGGCGTGCCTATGACTTCGAATACCACAGCACTAACCTCCTGAGCTTGATGAGGAGCTGAATCCACTCGATTTCCCGCCTATGCTGCCAGATGAAGTCGATGTTGATTTCGAGCTGGACGTTGTACCGCTGCTCGTGCCTGAACTGCTAACGGAACCTGTATTCCCAGTAGTTCCAGTGTTTCCTGTACTCCCAGTATTCCCGGTAGTTCCCGTAGTTCCTGCATTTCCTGTAGTTCCCGGCTTCGTGTTAGATGAAGATGACTTATTACTGTTCGTGGTAAATGTTCCAGACCCGCTTGACGTCGTTGGCGCTTTGGTCGTTGATCGATTAGAGAACGAGCTAGGTTGATATGTTTTTGTAACATAAGGTGTATTAGAGCGATAGTAATAAGAACGATGGCTGCTCCCCCAATTGCTGGAGGAATAAGGACTTGGGCTATTGAAAATAAGATGGTATAAGAGCAGATCATCCCATCCAAACCCGCTGCCTCCACCATAGTTATTAACGATTATAGGCGCCGTGCTTCCACCTGATGTACCACTACCGGCTGTCGGTGTTGGTGAAGGCGATGGCGACGCTGTTCCTGCTGCCGGAGGAACAGGTATATTCCAGTCAACAGCCGGGTCGAAATAAGTTTTCACTTCATCGGTCGACCATTCGACCAACTTGGATGAGGCTGCGTTAGGCGCCGGCGTCTCCGCGGCGTAGGCTGGTAATAAAAGCAGCTGTCCGACTAATACCAAACTTATTGAAGCTGAAAATACCTTGAGCGGTCTTTTCACTGCTTGTTCCCTCCCCCTTCGGAACCAACGGTAACCAATAAAAGTTCAAACACATTCAGATCTAAATTCAATCTTCCTTCAATCATTTCATATTCCTTGCCGCCAATGAGCACATAATTCGCTGCATCTAGAGCTTGCATCAGCTTTTCATCCCACGGACGTTCACTGATTTTCACTAGCTGTCCATCTGCCAACTTTTCGAAAAGTGTAATTGTCATTCGGTTTCATCCTCCCTCATCGATGACTTCATACTAGATAAAACGCACGAGCCGACCTTTTGTTTCATATTGGCAAAAAATAAAAAAGTCTACCCCTAAGGATAGACTTGATTGACTTAAGTTACAATACGTTTTGCTCGAAGGAACGTTTTTTTCCAGTACGCTTTGCTGATATTACTGATCTGCACCCCATTCTTCGGCTCTGGGGAGGCATGCAGCATCTTCATGTTGCCAATGTAGATACCCACATGTCCGATCGTTTTATTTGACTTAAACCGACCTGGGACATAGAAAAACATCAAATCCCCTTTGCGCAAAGATTTTCGGCTAACCAATTTACCCAATCCTGCTTGTTCGCGAGCTAGTCTCGGAAGCTTAACGCTGTATTTACCATACACGTATTGGGTAAAAGTTGAGCAATCAAATTTCCCGGTTTGAGGATAGGGACCCGTCCCGAATTTATATTTAACCCCTTTATATTGCTCACCTTTGTCAATCAAGGCATTAATATTGATGTTTTTCAGAACGGGAATGGCTTTCTCTCCGGAAGATGCCCATACCTGTAGATCATCATTCTCGTCTATACCCAATGAGGCTGGGTTCGCTCCATCCGTTGTACCTCCCTTGAAAGGATCATTCGGGTCGTCTGCAAATGCTAACTCAGGAGTATCCGCGCTAGGGTCAGGAGAATCTTCATTCTCAAGGGGAGAAGCGGATGAAGGATGAATGTTCAATTGATTGTCACTCACATCATAAGACATCTCATCTTGAAATAAATCCGCTATGGCCGAAACAGGCAAATAGAGGGCATCTCCTTCTTTGATGAAAGGCGCACCTACATTGATTTCGGCTCCTTCCTTCATCGCTTTATTGGAGTTTGCCGAAAGTTCGAAGTTCGCGTCATTGTCGCCAATGAGCAGCTTCTGAGCACCGGTATCCCACTCGGCTTGAAACTTCAGTGTTTTAATGAGTTCGTTCGCTGCTACGTATTTTACGTTGTTAATCACTTTAATGGGTAGGACAGCATCCTCATTGCCTAGACTCGTTATCCCGTTTCCTGTTTGCGACAAGCTGTGCGGCATCGCAGTGCCTGTACCTGACTGTGTCATTCCGTTCGGCGTTGGTGCTGAGTTATTAGGAGCCGCATTATCTTTCCCACAAGCCGTTGTTGTCGCTATAGCGATAGCCATACTCCCAATTGCTGCTAGTTTTAGCCTTTTCCACATAACTTCACTTCTCTCCTTTAGGGACACTTTAAGATCCTCTATAGGGTGAGATTTGAGGGAAATAAATATACGTTAGCCAAGTCCAGATTCACATGGAGCATGTTGGAAACAATGATTATCACCGTACTAGCTGCATAAAAAAAAGCGTACCCGATAAATTCGGATACGCTTTGTTGAAATCTTAACCGATGGAGCCTTCCATCTCGAACTTGATGAGACGGTTCATTTCCACGGCATATTCCATTGGAAGTTCTTTGGTGAATGGCTCAATGAAGCCCATAACGATCATTTGCGTTGCTTCTGCTTCCGTCAAACCACGGCTCATGAGATAGAACAATTGGTCCTCAGATACCTTGGATACCGTAGCTTCATGCTCAAGCGTAATGTTATCGTTCATGATTTCATTGTAAGGAATTGTATCGGATGTTGACTCGTTATCTAGAATCAACGTATCACATTTGATATTCGCTTTGGAACCTTGGGAGTTGCGTCCGAAGGAAGCCAGACCGCGGTATGTTACTTTACCGCCATGCTTGGAGATCGATTTGGATACGATTGTTGATGTTGTATCCGGAGCCAGATGCGTCATTTTTGCTCCTGCATCTTGGTGTTGTCCTTTGCCGGCTACTGCGATGGAAAGAACCATCCCTTTAGCGCCGCGGCCTTTCAATACAACAGCCGGGTACTTCATTGTCAGTTTGGAACCGATGTTGCCATCGACCCACTCCATAGTGGCGCCTTCTTCTGCAACAGCACGTTTGGTAACGAGGTTGTAGATGTTTGGTGCCCAGTTTTGGATCGTTGTATAACGAGCACGGGAGTTTTTGAGACATACGATCTCAACAACCGCACTGTGAAGTGAGTTTGTGCTGTAGATAGGAGCTGTACAGCCTTCTACGTAGTGCACAAAGCTTTCCTCGTCCGTAATGATCAATGTACGTTCGAATTGACCCATGTTCTCGGAGTTAATACGGAAGTAAGCCTGTAATGGAACTTCACATTTAACGCCTTTTGGTACGTAGATAAAGGAACCACCGGACCATACCGCACTGTTTAGTGCAGCGAATTTATTGTCGCTCGGCGGAATGATGGTACCGAAGTATTTTCTGAACAGTTCAGGATGTTCGCGAAGAGCTGTATCCGTATCTGTGAAGATAACGCCTTGATCTTCGAGCTCCTTTTGCATGCTGTGGTAAACAACTTCGGATTCGTATTGCGCGGATACACCAGCAAGGAACTTTTGCTCTGCTTCCGGAATACCCAGCTTATCGAATGTTTCTTTAATTTCCGTTGGAACTTCTTCCCACGTTTTACCTTGTTTCTCGGATGGTTTCACATAATACTGGATGTCATTAAAATCAAGATCATCCATGTTACCGCCCCAACGAGGCATCGGCATTTTAAAGAACTGCTCCAAGGATTTCAGACGAAACTCCAGCATCCAATCTGGCTCGCCTTTCATTCTGGAGATTTCTTCAACGATTTCACGAGTCAAACCTTTTCCCGACTGGAAAATCGATTTGTGTTCATCTCGGAAACCATACTTATAATCTTCGAGATCTGGCATTTGTTTTGCCATGGTTAATTCCTCCTTAGCGTTATAGGTTAAGATCAATAACAATGCTCTATGCGATCGCGAAATGCGTTAGTTATCGGTCTTTTGGGTATGTTCAATACCTTTGCGAAGAGCGTTCCATGCTAGGGTTGCACATTTAATCCGTGCAGGGAACTTTTTCACCCCGGATAAAGCCTCTATATCTTCATATTCAAATTCAACAGATTCGCCTTTCATCAGGCCGGAAAAGTTTTCAGCCATCTTCAGCGCCTCTTCGAGCGTCTTGCCTTTGACAGCATCCGTCATCATGGATGCGGAAGACAGAGAAATCGAACAGCCTTCGCCTGTGAATTTTGCATCTTTCACGACACCGTCTTCCACCATCATTTGCAGCGAAATTTTGTCACCGCAAGTTGGGTTATTCAGATCGATGGTTACAGCTTCACCAGACTCAAATTTCCCCCGGTTGCGAGGTGTTTTATAGTGATCCATAATGACTCTACGGTATAAATCATCCAATTGCATGGCCAAAGTACTCCTTTGTTTTTTGTAAGGCCATCACAAGACGGTCAATATCTTCTTCTGTATTGTATAGATAAAAGCTTGCACGAGCTGTACTGCTTACTTCAAGCCATCTCATCAGAGGCTGAGCGCAGTGGTGGCCTGCACGAATAGCTACTCCCTCAGCATCCAGAACAGTTGCCACGTCATGTGGATGCACATCACCCAAATTAAAGGTAACAAGTCCCGCACGGTTGCTAGTTGGCCCATAAACAGTCAGATCCTCGATCTGTGTCATACGTTCCATCGCATAATTCGTTAGCTGAATATCGTGTTTGAAAATATTGTCCATTCCGACTTCTTGCAGAAAATCAATCGCCGCGCCAAGTGCGACAGCCCCTGCGATGATTGGCGTTCCGCCTTCGAACTTCCAAGGCAGTTCCTTCCATGTCGATTCATAAAGATCCACGTGGTCAATCATCTCGCCGCCAAACTCAACTGGCTCCATATTTTCGAGCAAGGCCTTCTTGCCATACAATGCCCCAATTCCGGTTGGTCCACACATTTTATGACCGGAAAGCGCGTAAAAGTCGCAATCCAAATCTTTCACATCCACATTCATATGCGGTGTGCTTTGTGCGCCGTCAACCACCATTTTCGCACCATGTTTATGGGCAATTTGGGCGATCTCTTTGACAGGGTTGATAACACCCAGCACGTTAGAAACATAAACAACCGAAACGATCTTGGTACGGTCTGTTATCGTGTTTTCTACATCTGCCAGCGAAATCGTTCCGTCGGGCTGTAAGGGAATATATTTTAAAGTGGCGCCTGTTGCCTTAGCGGCTTGCTGCCATGGAATCAAATTGCTGTGATGTTCCATCGGCGTGAGGACGATTTCGTCGCCCTCGCGCAATACCGCTTTGGCATAGCTGCTTGCCACAATATTAATGGCTGTTGTTGTGCCTCTGGTGAAAATAATTTCTTGTTCGCTGGATGCGCCAATGAACTTAGCAACTTTCGCTCGAGCTCCTTCGTACGCATCTGTTGCACGGGAACCTAGGGTATGAACACCACGATGTACGTTCGCATTGTCCCATTCATAGTAATGCTTGAGTGCCTCAATCACCTGAATGGGCTTCTGGGACGTAGCAGCGCTGTCTAAATACACCAGTGGATGACCGTTCACTTCTTGTTTTAGAATGGGAAAAAGTTCACGTATCTCGGCTGTTTTCATTGTCCCAGCTTCCTCTCCACTAAGCTTTGCAGCTGTTCTTCAACGCTCTTAATCGGAATTTCGGAAACGACTGGCGCCAAGAATCCGTAAATGATCAAGCGCTGAGCTTCTTCTTTCGTAATACCGCGGGACATCAAGTAATGCACTTGCTCCGCATTCACTTGACCAACACTCGCAGCATGGCCTGCTTTAACATCGTCCTCATCAATGAGAAGGATTGGGTTCGCGTCTCCACGAGCTTTGGGGCTAAGCATCAACACTTTCTCCGTTTGTTGACCGTTGCAGCCTTGTGCTCCTTTTTCAATCTTCGTGATCCCGTTGATGATTGCCGTAGCGCTATCTCGCATAACAGCACGCGTAATCATGTCGCTCGTTGAGGCTTTGCCCCAGTGAACAGCGCGTGTCGTTAAGTTAAGCTTCTGCTCATGCGTACCGACACAAATGACTTTCGCATCGGAATCAGAACCTTTGCCTTTAAGAATAGACGTTGTATCCGACATCGTATTCCCATAGTTCATTTCCCCAACTACCCACGCAATGCTTGCATCATTGTCTAGAATAGCGCGGCGGTAAGTTAAGTCCGTAACGGACTCTTCAAAGTTGTGAACGGACGCGTAACTCACGCGTGAGCCCGGTTTCGCGAATACTTCAACGATCCCGTTGTGTACGAGTTCAACTCCCGACAGAGAAGATACAAAGTTATCCACGTAGGAAACAGAGCTGAATTGTTCTGCAACGATAAGCACGTGTGGAGCAAATGTAGCTTCAGCATCATCCGTAACAAACAACGCTTGAAGTGGGACTTCCACACGAACGTCTTTTGGTACGTAGATGAAAATACCGCCGTTCCATAGCGCAGTATGCAGAGCTGTCACTTGATTTTCGCTGGCTTCGACGGCTTTCATGAAGTAAGGCTTCACTAGATCGGCGTGGTCGCGAATCGCTGTTTCCAAATCAGTGAAAATAACGCCTTGCTTCTTGAGTTCTTCGGAAACTTGGTTGTACACAACTCCGGAGTTGCGTTGAACAATCAGGTTATCTGAATTCGTTAGACCTTGGGCTACCTCTGGTAAAGACTCAAGGGAAGTCAAAGGGGTTTGCGTTTTATAGGAACCGTAGGAGGAAATGCTCCAACGATCAATTCTTGTCTTTTCAAGCGTAGGTAATTCCAAAGAATTCGCTAATGCTAACCCTTCTGTACGAAGGGCAGTCATCCATTCCGGCTCCTGCTTGCTGCGGGAGAGCTCGATGACAGCATTAGTATCTATGGAAAGTTGTGTTTGAGTACTCATGGTATTCCTCCTAATATATAAGGACCTTTGACCCTAAGATCAAAGTCTCTCCTCTCTTTAGTACTTCGGCCCCGGCGTGTTCATTGGGATTTTGAATTCTTCCTCGTCTTGACCAACCGTCTCGTCCACGATGCCGAGTTCTTCTTTGATCCAATCGTAGCCTTCCGCTTCCAGACGCTCAGCTAGCTCTGGACCACCGGATTTCACGATGCGACCTTGCATCATAACATGTACAAAATCAGGTTTAACATAGTTGAGCAAACGTTGGTAATGCGTGATGATCAAGAAGCCGCGCTCTTCACTGCGCATAGCGTTAACGCCTTCAGCAACGATACGCAAAGCATCGATATCCAGACCGGAGTCAATTTCATCAAGAATAACGAATTTAGGCTCAAGCAAAAGCATTTGCAGGATTTCGTTACGTTTTTTCTCACCGCCGGAGAAACCTTCGTTCAAGTAACGGTGCATGAACTCAGGGTTCATTTCAAGCTGTTTCATTTTGGCTTCCATTTGGCGAATAAACTTGATCAACGAGATTTCGTTGCCTTCGCCGCGACGTACGTTGATTGCGCTGCGCAAGAAGTCAGCGTTCGTTACGCCCGTGATTTCACTCGGGTATTGCATAGCTAGGAACAAGCCTGCGCGTGCTCTCTCATCAACAGCCATTTCCAAAACATCTTCACCTTCTAGAGTAACAGAACCCTCCGTCACTTCATATTTCGGGTGACCCATCAAAGCGGAAGCAAGTGTACTTTTACCCGTACCGTTCGGTCCCATGATGGCATGAATTTCTCCGCCTTTGATTTCAAGACTTAACCCTTTCAAAATTTCCTTTCCTTCGACGTTCGCTCTAAGACCGTCTATTGTAAATGTTGGTGAATTTGCCATTTTCTTTAAGCCTCCATAATGTTTAAATGTACTAGATAAACGACAATCATAAAATGATTATCATTGATTCTCATTAGAATAATTCTATTATAACTTACTATGTCAAATCAAGAAAGAGCAATTGCTTGAAAAAGGTGGGCATTTTGTGAAAATGCAACCTTTTTTTTACGACAAAGTTCGCTTAATTTCAGCAACCTGTGCAGCAAAATCCTCATCGCTCAATACCGGAACTAACGAGGATTCAGGCGGTATTTCAGCCCCTAGCTCAATCCACGATTTACAGCCGATATAGGCCTGCTCAATTGGAATATGTAAAGGTTCTGCCAGTTTATACACTCTTAGCAACATGAGATGCAGCGGTTTATTACGTTTCCACTTCAATCTATCTTCCGTGAAATTTTCTGTCCAAATGTGAAAAGGATACAGCTTATTCAGCAGTTCTCCATCATTAATCTCAATATCCTCGATCATCCGGGCATACGAACAGATTGTGACCTGGTCATCCTGCGCACTCCAAGAGACCAAGGTATCATCAATTACACGTCGATAACTTTCCTTAAGCAATTCTTTTCTTTGGTGCTCGTAGGTAGGATAAAGAAAAAAATCATTCGATTCGACTTGAAAATCCCTCGTTTCTTCAACTATACCCCCTTTGCGCATAATAAAAATTTGTGTGCCGTCTTCCAGTGCTCTGATAGCCGAAGCCCATTCTTTCAAGGCCTTTGGTTTTTCCACCGACGCCAACTCCTTGTTCACCCAATAATCCACTTATTATAAGGAATTTGAAGAAGCAAAACAACACGGCATGAAAAGGCGAAAAGAAAGGGATGGCTCTCAGGCCATCCCTAAGTCTACTTATTTACATCTTCGGCGTAATACGATTGTTGTATACGGGCAAACTGTGTTTGATTCTGTTTCATCGGATTAGGATCTGCATTCTTCCCGGGTGCCTCCGCCTCGAAAGCCATGAATAATAAGAAAAAGCACGCCGCCATTACCAGCAGCACATTCAGGATTTTCATCATCATAAGATCCTCCGAAAGCGAATTTGCTACTAGTATAACGAAGTATCGTTAGGCTCATGTTTTTCCAGCTTAAAGAAATTGTAAAGGGGTTGGCTACTTGTAACTATCCGAGGAAAGATTGCAGCATCCAGCGGTGTTTCTCCAGTGAAGTCTGTATGGCTAGCAGCATATCCGAAGTCGTTTCGTCTTGCACTTCTTCACAGGCCTGCATGCCTGCCTTGAGCTCTTGGGTAAGAATCGTGAAATCCTCAATGACGGCTTCAACCATTTTGGTTGCCGTCTCGGTTCCTTGCGCTTCTTTTAGCGAGGACAGCTCCATATAGGCTTTCATAGTTGCCGCGGGCTGACCGCCAATCGAGAGAAGACGTTCAGCAAGTACATCAATGTGCAGCGCGGCTTCATTGTACAATTCTTCGAATTTGACATGCAGCGTGAAAAATTGGCTTCCTTTTACATACCAATGGAAGTTATGAAGCTTAACAAAAAGCAAGCCCCAGTTCGCAATTTGCTTATTGAGAACGGTTTGGATGGATTGAGCTGATGTTAGTGTTGTTGTTACCATGAAAAGTGCCTCCTAGTTGTTATTGTCGGTACAGCATGTACACGTTACTTTGCGTTCTTTGTGCTGATTTTATGTAATTTGTGCAACATTTCCGAAGAGAGTATTTCACGCGGCCCCTTTTTGTCTTATACTAGGGAAAGACGATTAATACAGAGTAAACTAGTTGGAATTAATTTTTATGACTCATTAGGAGGCAAGCCATGTCCACATATCATCCTTTAAGTGAAGCTCAAGCGATCGAATACGCTCGTCAAATCCCAGATTTGTTCCAATCTGGATCGGAACTGACCAGCCATGAAATCGGCGATGGCAACTTAAATCTCGTTTTTCGCATATCAGAAAAAGCTTCAGGAAAAAGCATTATTTTGAAACAAGCCCTTCCATATGCGAAGGTTGTCGGAGAATCCTGGCCGTTAACGCTTGACCGGGCACGTATTGAAAGCGAAGCGCTAATTATTGAAGAAAGATTAGTTCCTGATCTTGTGCCGCATGTTTATGCTTATGACGCGGATCTCGCACTGACGGTGATGGAGGATCTAAGCGATCATATCATTATGCGCAGAGGGTTAATTGAACGGAACGAATATCCGCTGTTTGCCGAGCATATTGGCCGCTTTATGGCACATACATTGTTTTTCACTTCGGATTTAGGCAAAAATCAGCAGGAAAAGAAAATCCAACAAGGCCGCTTCATCAATCCTGAGCTTTGCAAAATTACGGAGGATTTGATTTTCGATGATCCGTACCGCGATGCGGAAACGAATAGCTTTGAAGATCATATCCGCGATGCGGCAGAGCAGCTTTGGACGGACAGCGAGCTTCACTTCGAAGTCGCGATTCTTCGCCAGAAATTTTTGACGAGCGCGCAAGCTCTGCTTCATGGTGATTTGCATACGGGAAGTATTTTCATCAAACCTGATTCCACGAAAGTCATCGATCCCGAATTCGCTTATTACGGGCCAATGGGCTTCGATATTGGCGCTGTGCTCGCAAATCTGATTCTAAACTTTGCGGGACAAGAAGGCTGGAGTCAAGATCACGAAAGCCGTGAAGCGTACCGCGCTTACTTGCTGAATACCGTGAAAGAGGTATGGACGCATTTTGAAGCCAATTTCCGCGCTTTGTGGAATGAGCATGGTGTAGATCGTGTCTTCCAAACGCCTGGCTACCAAGACTATTTCCTTAATAATCTACTTCAGGATACAGTGGGCTTCACAGGTGCAAAAATGGTACGCCGCATCGTAGGACTTGCTCATGTCGCAGATATTGATAAAATTGAAGATAGAGCCGCTAGAGAGCGCGCTCAGCGTTTGGCGTTAGCGATTGGCACAAGCTTTATTCGCGCTAATCGTCAAGTGACTTCTATCGATGAGCTCATTGCCATCGTCACCAAAGAATCAGCAGTAGAAAGAGGATTTGTTCTATGACTAACAAGAATTTAGAAGGTTTAGAAGAGCAAGGTGCATTGCAATCCTTGCGTTGGAATGGTCAGCAGCTTGATCTATTAGATCAGCGTTTGCTGCCAGAAGAGATTGTATATTTGCCGCTGGAAACACCAATTGAGGTGTGGGAAGCGATTCGTCACTTGAAAGTTCGCGGCGCTCCGGCTATCGGAATCGCCGCCGCGTATGGTGTATATCTAGGTATCCGCAACGTGGATGCCGCGGTGGATGGGCTTCTGGCGGAAGTCCAGAAGCAAGCCGACTACCTGGCGACGTCGCGTCCGACAGCGGTGAACTTGTTCTGGGCGCTCGACCGGATGAGAGCGCAGGCAGGCACTTTGGCAGCGGCGGGCGTTAGCCCCGATGCGTTCAAAGCAGCGCTTCTTGACGAAGCGCAGAAGATTCAAGCGGAGGACGAGGAGACGAACCGCCAGATCGGCGAACACGCGTTGACGCTGTTCGAGGATGGCTTCGGCGTGCTGACGCACTGCAACGCCGGCGGTCTTGCGACAGCCAAGTACGGCACGGCGCTAGCGCCGTTCTACTTGGCTAAGGAAAAAGGCGTGAACCTGAAAGTGTTCGCGGACGAGACTCGTCCCGTGCTGCAAGGCGCGCGGCTTACAGCTTTTGAACTGCAGCAGGCTGGCGTCGACGTGACGCTGATCTGTGACAACATGGCCGGCGCGGTCATGTCCAAGGGCTGGATCCAGGCGGTCATCGTCGGAACCGACCGCGTTGCGGCTAACGGTGATGTTGCCAACAAGATCGGCACGTACAGCGTGGCAGTCTTGGCGAAAGCGCACGGCATTCCATTCTACGTGGCGAGCCCGATCTCCACGATCGATCTGAACACACCTACAGGCGGGGACATTCCGATTGAAGAACGCCATGAAGATGAAATCACGCAAGGCTTCGGCAAACGTACGGCACCGGCAGGCGTAAAAGTGTTTAATCCTGCCTTCGATGTCACACCGAACGAATATGTGACGGCGATTATTACGGAAAAAGGCATCGTTCGTGCTCCATATGCGGAGAACCTGCGTAAGCTATTTGAGTAATTAACATGATTGCTTGCTTGTAAATGTAAATAACGCCGAATACTCCTGCTATTTTGCTGTATTTGTTTCACTATTGCACAAATAACTGGACTTTCTACCGCTAATTTCAACAAATCCAGGGACTTTGGTCCGGCAGCGGCGGTTTTGATGGAGTTTTTCCATCTATTTCCTTCCTTGGGCCGACACAGCTCCGATTAGCGGTAGTTTTTCCAGTTAAGTGCAACAGAGTGGCATCGCCCGTCGCCACCAAAAAAGGCTGTTCCCACCGTATCGTAGTTGATTGACTACGAGAACGGCGGGAACAGCCTTTTTCTTATCCATGCAGGCGTTCACGATACCTGTTCGGCGTGACACCATGGGCTTTTTTGAAAACATAATGCAAATAATTACTGGAAGCAAATCCGCTCTTCTCGGCAATTTTCTCCAAGGTCATAGTCGTTTGCAGCAGCTCTGTACACACATGTTTCAAGCGAACCTGCTCCAAATATTCACTGAAGGATATGTTCGCTTGTTCCTTAAAGATGCGCTGAAGCTGCCGCGAAGAGATCTGCAGTCGCTCAGCAACGCCTTCAAGCGTCAATGGACGCCGGAAGTTGTCCTCGATGAATTGTATAGCAAGTTGGTAGCGGTAGCTTTTCATATCGCGCGCTGGCAAATTGAGACCTTGATGATCCGCTTTATAAGCTCCTATTGTTCTCAGCAGCATTTGGATAATCGATTGTTTGATGATCGTATATTGTCCAAGCTGGTTGTCCCGCCAAGCTTCAAAAGCGACCAGAAAGCATTTCATCGCTTCCTGCCGGTCAAAGGCAGGGATATGCGGAAGCTCGCTTAGCTGCTTGATGCAAGCATCTGCCTCGGCTATCTCCCATGCTTCTCCCCAAGCCTGCGCCTCGCTCCCAGAGCCATCACTCTGCGGCGCAGGCTCTTCCAACCTCACAAAGTCAACATGCAAACACAACTCATCCATCTTTTCGTGTTCATCCGCCTCTTGGCGGTGCGAGAGACCTGGAGCTGTGACATACAGCATCCCTTCCTGCAAAGGGTGGGTAATCCCATCCAAAATGACTATGCCTTTTCCGCTAGGGATATAGTGAATCTCGAATTCGGAATGATGATGAAAATCGATTACCGTTCCAGCCGGAAAGGAGGTCAGATGACAGCGGAGCACGCGGATTCCGTAAGAACCCCACCGAAATCGCAAGTCCAAGCGATCGAGTGCCGTTGGATTTTCAAGCATCGGTTCAAAGTAAAAGGGCTGACTCATGCTGAACCTCCTTCCATCCTGTACAGCTCAGCTATTACTGAGCCAAGGAATCAATACGTACTTGTTGTTTGGACTCAGCGGAGCGGTTGGAAGCCTCCATCAGCTTGGTCAAGTCCACAGCCAGTTGAATATTTTCAGTGGCTTTTGTTCCGTTTTGAATGTGGTCTACCCATTGATCAAAGGCAGACGGCTTCTCTTTCGGACCGTTCTCGTAGGCTGTCCAGCCAGCGTCAGCATGCTTTCTCGTACGCAGCAGAACTCTTCCGTCATGATCAGAATACAGTACGCTGCCTTCGGTACCATGAACTTCAATCACGAATGGCGAGTGAGCGTTCACAAAACCAGCCTCAACAATGCCCAGAGCGCCATTCGCATACTGAAGCGTAGCTACAGCATTATCTTCAACTTCTCTGCCCGTCACATAGCCATAAGAAGCGCTTACAGCCTCAGGCAGACCCAAGAAAAGACGAGTAAGGTACATTGGATGGCAGCCAAGGTCGATTAACGCGCCACCGCCACATTGTTCAGCATTGTAGAAATGCTCAGGCAGCCAGCCTTTCGGATTCGCCTCTGTAGAAATACCGCCATTGTGAGAGAGACGAGTGCGCACTAGCGTAATCGAACCTAGGAGTTCCTTCTCGATAATTTCTTGAACCGCTAATGTATACGTTGGATTCAAACGCGGCAATGAAACTGTCAAAGTTACACCAGCTTCATTGACCGCATCCAAAATCTCATTCACTTCATGTAACGTTGGAGCAATAACTTTCTCCGTAAAAATATGTTTACCTGCCTTGGCAGCCGCAACCATAACATCACGGTGCATGTTCGTCGGGGTGTCAACAACGACGCCGTCAATCTCCTTATTTGCCAGTAACTCAGCAAGATCCGAATAAAAGGCAACACCACGCTGCGACGCTTCTGCTTGTCCGCGCTCAGGAATTTCATCCCACACTGCTACAATCTCGGTATCTTTGTGCTCGGTAACCTGTTTGGCATAGTCTCTTGCATGTACGTGCCAAAAACTTAACATTGCTACTTTAATCATGTTAACCTCCAAATAAGTGACTTGGCTTTATTTTAACATGCCTTGGCAGCTTGATAAATTTCGAATTAGCGACAGATGAGGGTGCAAAATAACGACACCCCATTTATTTACTTACAGGAACCGCATTGTAGTACTCTTCCATGGTCATCTTCTTGGCTACCATATCCTTAGCCGTATCCGTACCTACATAACGAATGTGCCATGGCTCGTATTGGTACCCCGTAATTTTCTCTTTTCCTTTGGGGTAGCGGATAATAAATCCGTACTCCTGGGCATGCTTCTCCAGCCAGTTCGCTTCTTTCGTCCCTCCAAAGCAATCCTCGGCGGCACATTTCCCGTCACTGCCGGATACATCAATCGCAAGTCCTGTTTCATGTTCGCTTGTTCCTGGCACGGCGCTGTACGTTTTTGCTTTTTCCTCCCCATCCTTCAGGACATAACGTTGGAATAGGGACTTCTGCGTGGCGTATGAGCGATAGGCCGAAACGCCCGCTAGATTGATACCATCTTTTTTCGCGCCAGCAACCAGCTTTTCAATTGCATCCGCCGCGACGGTGCGCATTTTGCGTTTTTCAATCTTCTCCGTGAATGTAAAGGGAATATCCGGGTAGACCAAATCCGTCGGCTCGTAGCTCGAAGGAAGTGAAAACTGTTTATTCACCAGAACCGTCACACTTTCCGGCTTGGCGATAACTTGAAGTCCATCACTTTTGGAAGGCGCGTTGGATGCCTTCGGAGAAGCTGAAGGACTCGGAACCGGCGTAGAGCTTGTTGGCAGTGAAGCTGTTGGCGTTGATGTGGAGGTCGCCGTATTTGGCGTAGCCGTTGGCGTTGCGCTCACAGATGGGCTCGCGCTTGGTGCAACTTTCTCTTTGCTGCAGCCCGACAGTATGGATAACGCCACCAGTAGGGCGAGCGAGTATTTTGTCATTTTGTTCATGCTCAGATGAATGCCTCCTCGAAGTTGAAAACTTACACATGAAATAGACTTCTCATCGCTAGTAAAAGTTGCATGAAGTCGAATTTCAACGTAAAAAAGACTGCCATTTAGGTTTTGCGCCTAAATCGCAGCCTTCTCATATTTTATGCATAACGTATCATTGTTACAAGTTTTATTCTTTTTCCAGAAATTGCTTAAGCCTGACTCGCGGCAATCGCCTGCTCTAAATCGTAGATGATATCTTCGATCGCTTCAGTTCCAACGGATAAACGAATAAGTCCAGCTGTCACGCCTGCAGAAAGTTGTTCCTGTTCACTCAATTGGGAGTGTGTTGTGCTTGCAGGGTGAATAATGAGTGATTTGGAATCTCCTACATTAGCTAAATGTGAAAAGAGCTGGACGGAATGAATCAGCTTCTTACCTGCTTCAACGCCGCCTTTGATCCCGAAGCTCAAGATAGCCCCTTGACCCTTAGGCAGGTATTTCTTAGCTAACTTATAGGAAGGATGGCTTTCCAGTCCGGCATAGCTAACCCACTCCACAGCCTCATGGGACTCCAAATATTGAGCCACCTTCAGGGCATTCGTGCTATGACGCTCCAGACGCAAATGCAAGGTTTCCAGTCCTTGCAAGAGCAAGAACGAGCTGTTCGGTGAAAGCGAAGCACCCAAATCGCGAAGCAGCTGAACTCTTGCTTTGATAATGTAAGCGATTGTCCCTACCGCCTCGGTGTACACAACGCCGTTATAGCTCGGATCAGGCTTCGTTAGACCTGGGAATTTGCCGCTTGCCACCCAATCAAACTTGCCACTGTCAACAATGACGCCACCGATCGTAGTTCCATGGCCGCCAATAAACTTAGTTGCCGAGTGTACAACAATGTCAGCGCCGTGCTCGATAGGTCTTAGGAGGTAAGGACTTGGGAACGTATTATCAACAATCAATGGAATGCCATTCTCATGTGCAATCGCTGCGACAGCTTCGATATCGAGGATATCTCCTTTGGGATTGCCGATCGACTCCGCGTAAATCGCTTTCGTTTTATCCGTAATGGCGCTGCGGAAATTTTCGGGATTACTTGGGTCAACGAACTTAACGTTAATCCCTAGCTTAGGCAATGTATTTGAAAATAAATTATAAGTTCCGCCATACAAGGAAGCAGCCGATACAATTTCATCTCCAGCTTCAGCAATGTTCAAAATCGCAAACGTAATAGCAGCCTGACCGGATGCTACGGCAAGAGCCGCTGGCGCACCTTCCAAAGCAGCAATCCGCTTCTCAAAAACATCCGTCGTTGGATTCATAATTCGCGTATAAATATTACCAAACTCTTTGAGTGCAAATAAATTTGCGGCATGGTCCGTATCGTTAAAAACGTAAGACGTTGTTTGATAAATCGGAACAGCTCTTGAATTCGTTGTAGGATCGATCTCTTGACCTGCATGAATGGCTAATGTTTCCGGTAAGTACTGGCGTTTGGAATCTGACATTGCACATGCCTCCTTGGATGGTAAATGGATAAGTTGACAATAACTCGATAATTCCTACTGGATTAGTATGTATTTATTCTAATGGAAATATCTAGTCATAGTCAATATACCATATTGACATTTTTTTCTATACTTGTTTCATAGAAAGAGAGTGTTCCTGCTAGTTTCCCTCTATGCCTTGTCAGGCGGCAGTAATACGATCCGTCCATCTTCCATTGCAACGCGCACTTTATTCGTCCGGGAAGCTCCAATCGAGTCGAGGAAATTGGCCGGAATTTGCAGTCTGCCCGCCTTGTCAACGACGGCATACTCAACATGGGAATCCTCTTCGGCAGCCAGGATACCCTGCTCAAGCTCCAGCAATTCCTCTTGATAGGATTTGCGCCGCAGAATCTC
Organism: Paenibacillus sp. J22R160; assembly: GCF_059692135.1. Classification (NCBI taxonomy): domain Bacteria; kingdom Bacillati; phylum Bacillota; class Bacilli; order Caryophanales; family Paenibacillaceae; genus Paenibacillus; species Paenibacillus sp. J22R160. The sequence continues at coordinate 201,225 of NZ_JCAUAU010000003.1, forward strand.
CGAGGACGTTTTGCCGTCCCGAATCGCAACCACGCGGTCTACCTTCTTGGCCAAAAGCGGATCATGCGTAACAATAACAACCGTTAATCCAAAACTGCGGTTCAGCTCGCGAAACAGATCGAGAATTTGATTCGCCATTTTCGTGTCGACAGACCCTGTGGGTTCATCCGCCAATAAGAGCCTTGGCTGATTCGCAAGCGCAATGGCAATAGCGACACGCTGCTGCTCCCCGCCAGAAAGCTCATTGAGCTTATTGTTTCTACGATGGCTTAAACCTACAGCTTCCAGCAAATCTAAAGCGCGATGGCGCTTGCGCCGCCCCTGGAGAAGGATAGGCAGCTCCACATTTTCCAAAGCTGTCAAATAAGGAATCAAGTTTCTCGCATTATTTTGCCAGACGAAGCCAACGGTTTCCCTTTTATACTTGACCAGATCGGATTCCTTAAATTTCAGCAAATCCTTCCCATCCACACGAAGATTACCTGCTGAGGGGCGATCCAGCCCTCCCAGCATATTCAACAACGTCGATTTCCCGCTGCCGCTGTTACCGATAATCGCCATCAGCTCACCTTCCTCAACGTGGAGGTCAAGCCCTTGCAAAGCAACGACTTCAAGATCAGCTGCCTTATAGATTTTAACCAAATTTTCACAGTGAATCATCTTAATCCTCCCCAAGCTTAATGGCTTGATGAATCTTAATTCTGGAGAGCATCCCGCCTAGCAGCAGTAAACCAATCCCTATCATAACCAAGACGATGACGTATAAATGCAGCTGATCGTTAGGATCGAAGCTCACTTGAAAAGGCGGCACTTGACTCGATGAGTCAAACGTTAACTGGAACAAGGGAACGTACAAACGGCTAGCCGTGTTCCCCGTGACCATACCAATCAGGACAGCTGCGCCGGAGGTTAACAATTGCTCGGCAACTAGCATTCCGATCAACTGAGCATAAGAAATCCCCATCGCGCGAAGCACGCCGAATTGTAAAATTCGACCGGATAATGAGAGCACCCAGTACAAAAGAAAGCCCATAAAGCTGATGCCGATCGCAATCAAGAAACCAAGTGTCATAACGCCGTTCACGGCCAGTTGGAAAGGATCGTTTTTGGAACGGACTAACATTTGCTTCGTATCAACCAGGCTTGTAATCTCGATGTGTTTACTATCTAACGCTTCATACAAAGCTTGGCTGGTCATGTCAGGTTTTAGCTTAAGCCATACATCATACGGTTCCACAGCCAAATTATTTTGGAAGTAGGAAAGATGTCCAACGACAAGCTTGGGTGCATCCACTTTAGTTTTCTTCGTCGAGCCTGACGTGCTTCCCGTACTTGATGAGGCTGTCAATATCGGATTAGGATTCCAGCTTGGCCAGTAATCGATAATCCCATAGACGACAGAGGCGGTTCCTCTTACATCTCCCCAACCAATATTCACCGTATCGCCAACTTTAGCCCCTGTTTCATCAGCAATAGACCGAGAAATAAGCACAGCCTTGGAATCTCCAGCCAGCAAGTTCAAATACTCATAGAAGTGATGATCCAGCAAATGATCGCGAAGCCAGGCCGTTTGACCGAATTCATCTGTATCAATCCCCATCAGCGTTGTCCGTTTCGTTTCTTTGCCGATTGTGAGGTAAGCATCTTTCTTTTGAAAAACACGAGCAGCGGATTCAACACCTGCCAGTTGGGTAAAAGGCAGAAACGGAGGCTCCGTATATTGCACTCGTTTCTTGACAACAGCTTCACCTGCAGGAGAACCAGCATCACCCGAAGGTCCAGACGGGCCTGACTGTGGAGGCGGTGCATCATTATCCCAGGGTGTTTGCAAAACAATATCCGTCCCATTCGTATAGCGGATCTTCTCTTCGATGTTTTTGTTCATCGTCCGGGCTGCGCTCGCACTGAACAAACCGGTTGCCAGTGTCATCACGATAAACAGCATAATGAACTGGTATTGTGTCGTAGACCTGCCTACCTGAAGGAGCGTCGAATACAGATAAGGCGGCCACCATTTGCGTCCAACCGTATAGATCAATTGAATAATCCACGGATAGATCCGCAGGAGGAACAGGCCCATTGCAAAAATGAATAACGCCGGCACAACAAAAAGGAGGGGATCGACCTTCATGTCCATCGAATCCAGCCCAAGAGCTACCAGATCCGTCATTCGCCGGTTAAAGCTCTGCAATAAATAAATCGATACGGCTAATAAGACAACATCGAGAAAGATTTTATGAACAAAAGAGAGCCTGTTCTTCCTCGCGAGGGACTGCTTATGACCAACAATGGTCGTGCGAGTCGCCATTACGGCAGGAATGAGCGTCATGCAAACCGAAGCTACCACGGCAACCAAAGCATATTGGTAAGCTTCTTTATTCAGCTTAACTTCCATTGCAGCGCGTTGAACAAATTCCAGAAACCCATTGGAAGCGCCAAGAATTTTGGTCAATTGCATCCCGATGGCAGGTCCAACTAGAAGAGCAATCCCCCCTAATAAAGCCCCCTCCAGCACATAGCCCAATAGAATCTGAGTACGGCTTGCTCCTCTGCTGCGCAGAACCGCAATTTCTGTTTTTTGCCTTTCTGTAATCAAATTAGCAACCATGAATAAATAGAAAGCTAACAAAATACTTACAGGCACATTCAGCGACCATAACATCATTCTTAATTTTCTCTCTTTCTCACCATACACTTTCAAGGTAGGAAGCGAGGGATTCTCAGCTTTATAAGAATTGAACCGACTGCTTAAGTAGCCTTCCATTTGCGCATGTGCAGCGGTGTAGGCTCCCAACCCTTCCAGCTTTAATTGGTGATAATCGAGTATATAATTCCAAAAGCAATACAGGCTGGTAAACTCTTTGTTAGTGGTAATTTCTTTCTCAAATAATCCAAAGGGAATGAAAAATCTTGATCGCAAATCATACATATTATTGGTCCAATACGGATCGGCGTAATCGCTGCGATCAATGACCCCTACCGGTTTAACGCGAATGTTTTGCTTCAAATCCGCGTCTGTGATGGTTAATTCATTGCCAAGTACAATCTTCATCTCCGTCAGCAGCTCAGGGAATACCCACGCTTCATACACGCCATTCACAGGCTCTGCGGAGGGCATAACACCGTCAACAAGGCGAATATGCTTATCTAACTCCGACATCGTTGTCAGCTCGCCTAGACGCTTCACACTAGGATCGACTTTACTAGGATCACTCGGTTTAAAATTGAAATTCATCGTGCTGCGCGTGGTGGTCGAAAGAAGAATAGGGACACCAAATGCTTTGCTTTTTTCTGTCAAAAAAGCGTCCGTTTCCGCGAGAAGACGATCTGTCTCTGGCTCCTTCTCGGATCTTACAAAGTACGCGTAATTATACACTTGCCCCGGATATTGTCTGGTGTCTGTTTGCAGAAATTCCAAGTCCTTGATCAGCATGCGCTGTAAAATGGCGTGCGTATAAATAGGCATCGAGCTTGCGAGAGCTACTGAAATAATAAGCCCTACTAATAAACTAAGCTCGAGCCAGCGATTTTTAACCATTTTACGGAGAATCATCAGAAATAAAGCCATTGCAATCCTCCTATGAAAGTACTAGTTCTCTAATATGACATTTTGGCCTTCCTTGAGACCTGTTCGAATTTCAACTTCCGTAGGGGTGACAAGGCCTTTTTCGACATCGACTTCTTTGCGGCTTTCCCCATTCAGCACTTGCACATAATCTCTGCCCAGATAAGTCCGCAGTCCTTTTCTCGGAATCACAATGACATTCTCTCGCTTCTCAACAACAATCGTCATGTCTCCGGATGCGCCAATCTCTGCACCCTCTGTTCCTAAAGGAACTCCAACGATAATCGTTTTGGCATTTCTTTCGGCTTGTGCCTTGTTATCTGTTGGGGGAGAGCTGGATGGTGTTCGCAGCACTTTGCCCTGCACCGTATTCACCGATTTCGCGAGCTTGACTTCTACATTCATTCCAACTTCTATACCCGTAAGTGTTCCGATATCTGTAGCTTCATAGGAGAGCTCTAGATGCTCAGGATCGGACAGAACCACAAGCGTATTGAAGGCATCCACTAGACTTCCTTGCTGAGTATTCGTTACGAAAGTGACCACTCCACTGGACTCTGCCACTAACCTTGTCTTATCCAGCTGCGCTTGCAAGGATGTCAGTTGCAGCTGCGCAGCTGCAATATCAATATCCTTCAAACGAAGCGCCAGCGATTGATTGGGATCAGCCTGCCTGGATTGCACGCCAGCAATCTGGGCTTTCTCCAAATTCAATTTCTGAAGGGCAATGCGAGTTTCTAAATCCCCCTTCTCCAATTCAGCAAGCACATCACCCGGCTTAACCACATCGCCTAATTTGACGCGTAAACCTGCTAAACGATGGTCTGACTCTTTATAATAGTAATTGCTCGTTTGGCTCGACTTGAACGTCCCCATAAAAGCAGCTTTTTTCGTTATGCTGCCTTTCTTCACTTCATAAAGCTCAAAGTTTTCTTTCACTGGTTTGACTAACGGCGGCTTTAGCGCCTCCTCTTCTTTGGGCAGCAGCGAGCACCCTGCTAGTAAAAGCACAACACCCGTTATAAGAACGATTTTAGACGCAAATGGACTAACCTTCATCGACAATGGTACCATCCTCCAATGCATACACTTCATCTACAATTTCCATAATGGCGAGATCATGTGTGGTCAAAATAATGGTCATTCCTTCTTGCACTAAATCTTTGAACAATTTAAGCACTTGGAGCCCCATTCTGCTATCCAGCTCCGCTGTAGGCTCATCTGCCAAAATCAGCTTGGGTTTGTGAGCGATCGCTCTGGCAATCGCAACCCGCTGCTGCTCGCCGCCAGAAAGCTCATAAGGACGATGCTTCATTCTCATTTTCAAACCAACGAAATCCAGTGCCTCTTCCGCTAATTGCTTATAGTGCTTGGGATGAATACCCGATATGCGCAGACCAAACTCAACATTCTCGTAGGCAGACATATAGGGGACTAAAGCAAAGGATTGAAAAATAAGACCGATCTGCTTCCGTCTGACTTCATTGCGCTTCGCCTCAGATAAACTGCTGATCTCCATGCCCTCTAAATAAACGGCGCCTTCCGAAGGATGGTCGAGTGCCCCGAGGATATTGAGCAGCGTTGTTTTACCGGACCCCGATCTTCCGCGCAGAGCGACAAGCCTGCCTTTGGGAATACTGAGATGAGCTCCCCGCAGTGCGTGAACCGCTCCCGATCCTTTACCAAATACGCGCGTAACACCAATTGCTTGCACCATAGGCACCTGATCTACCTGCATAGTCAAAGTTAACACCTCATCTTTATTCCTAAATCATGGAACTCTCTCTCTAAATGTAAACCTTTGCATAATAAAAAAATAGACAACCTTTGTTGGAAAAGGTGTCTATTTGTTCTGCTCGAATTCTTTGGGCGAGCAGCCGACTACACGTTTGAATGTCTTGGCAAATGTCTTCGCATCTGGAAATCCGACGGCATCAGCCACTTCATATACCTTCATTTCGCCTGTTCGCAGTCTGCGTTTCGCCTCTCCCATGCGGATTCGCGTCAATGTTTCACTCAGCGATTCTCCCATTTCCTTACTATATAAATCACTCAAATAGCTGCGGCTCAGTCTGACATATTCAGCCATATCCGATGTGCTGATGGGGGATGCATAATTGTCCATCATATAAGTCAAAACCTTACGAATAAAGGGATTGTTTGAGCGGTGAATCGACTCTAATCCAACAGGCATCGTATTCTTCATCAGCATGTTCATCGCTTGAAGAACCACTTCCCTAACCTGCTCGAACTTGCTGCAGGCGCTCAGAGATTTGTTATTTACGTATAGCTCCTCATATTGCTCAAGCGCTGCGCAGCCGCGTTCGCGCGCGTAACCCGCTGCAAGCGCAAGCAGCTCCTGGATAAAGAGCAACACCTTATCCTTGTCATGGCGCTGCTCCTTCAACTTGCGGCAAAGCGCCTCCGCATGGTGCTGATAGCCCTCGCTGTTATTGTGCAAAACACAGCGCAGCAGGTCGCTGCGAATCTCAAAAGGCAGCGCAGGCACTTCCCCGCATGCTGCCCCCGGCGCAGGCACAACCAAGCGATTCCAGCTGGAGCTGTAGAATCGCTCCTGCACCTGCCGCGCGTGCAGCGCCGCGGCAGGCTGCACGTCCGCGAGCCGGCGGATCACGACGCCGGCTCCGATAAACCAGTCCGGCGCGTGCGCGAGCCGGACCTCCGCGGCGCGCTCAAGCGCCGCGGCAGCGGCATAGACGCCGCCATCTCCGGCGGCGTCATGCTCTTCGGCTGCTGCTGGGAGGAACAGCAGCGTGCTGTCGGCGGCCAGCGGCAGCGCCGCCAGGCAGCCGGTCCAGCGCCAGTCTGTGACGGCGGCGCTGGTCCCGGTGTGCAGCAGCAGGCTGATGAGGCTGCTGCTTGCTCCGGCAGAAGCGCTCTGCGGCGCGCCTGCCCCGAAGAGCTCTGCCTGCAGCTCAGCTTCGCCAAGCTTGGTCTGTAAATAGACCTGCAGCCTGTTCGAGAGCTGCATTTGCTTCGTGGAAGCCAGCTCAAGCTCCCGAATCTGCTGCGCTCTCTGGTCATTCCGCTGAGCTTCGAGCTCTCGCTTGACACCCAGCAAGATGTCGATTAGCGATTCTGGCTCCATCGTAGGCTTGAGAATATAGTCCTTCGCCCCAAGCTTCATCGCTTCTTTCACATAGGTGAAATCATCCATGCAGCTCAGAACGATGGTGCTGATTGGTCTTGTCCAATCTCTTAGCTTTCTTATGAGCGCTATGCCGTCCATACGCGGCATAATCAGATCGGTAATCACAATGTCGATTTGGAGAGACTCCAACAGTTCAACTGCTTCTAGCCCATCTTCTGCATCCCCGGCATAATGAAAACCGTGCATCTCCCAATCCACCAATGTACGCAATCCTAAACGAATGATAGGTTCATCATCCACAACGAGGACATTCATTCAGCTTCCAACTCCTCTCCCTGATGGATGGGAAGGGACATCCTGATCATGGTTCCTTCCCCAGGTTTGCTAGCAATATGCATTTTGAATTCCGGCCCGTAGTAAAGCTTGATTTTCTCGCGAATATGAGATATACCGACGCCGCTCATTCGTTCTCTCAGCATCCGATCGGATCGGGTACCTCCTGCAGCCTGCATGGCCTTCCAGCCAGAACTGCCCTCTTCCACCTGCATCCCGACACCATTGTCCTCTACTTGGCAAAATAAAAGGTCTCTATCCAACCATGTTCGAATGGTTATGACGCCTTCCCGCTTCGCTGGCTCGATACCATGGATAATCGCATTCTCCACAAGCGGCTGCAGGAACATCCTTGGGACCAGACAGCCCAAAGTTAACTCATCCGCTTGAGTGACGACCTGAATGCGATCCCCATAGCGAAATTTTTGAATCTCCATGTAATCGCGGATCAGACCAATTTCTTCACGCAGTGTAATAAATTCGCCCTTCTTACCTAAGCTAGCTTGCAGCAGGCGAACTAATGCACTGACAACCTCTGAAATCTGAGGTGTTTTATGTATTTTAGCAACCCATTTTATCGTGTTCAAAGTATTGTAGAGAAAATGCGGGTTTAGCTGATAATGGAGTGCTTCCATTTCGGCTTCCTTTTTCAGCGATTCCTCTCTTTTTACCTGCTTAATAAGATCTTCGAGCCGATTCAACATTTGATTATAGCTTTGACCTAAATGTGCCCACTCGGTAAAACTCTTGGATGTCCAATACGCTCTTAAATCACCAAGCTCTGCTCGATTCATCAAAGCTTTTAACGCATGGAGAGGCCTCGTGACATAAATCATGAACAGGAGTGAGCTGCCTGCACTGAGCACAATAACCAGAGCCATTAAAGCAATTAACCAAGCGCGATAATAGGGAAACGCTGATGCAAACGATGGAATTGCGGCTTCATAGTAAGATGTCCACTGGACTCCCCCTATCATATCTACGTGTTTCGCAGAATGAATTATTGAATCCTCCGTGTGCAAATAGTCCGTTTCACGCCCAGCGTTTTGTAATTCTTCGCCCGTGTATAGGCCATTCCGATAAACCACGTTATTATTCTGGTCCTTCAGGACGTAGGCTTGAGAAGTACTCTTAACGGGTACTTCCTTCATCAACTTGTTCATATTGATCCATAACGTAACCCTTCCAAGTTCCTGCAAACTAGACTTATCTCTAATTGACTCCGTATAGGTCAGCAAATAAGCATCAAGTTTACTATACTCGGCTATTAATGGTTCAAAACGATTCTCTGCTGTTCTGATCCGTGTATCCAGCATCCCGATACCCTCTGCGCTCTGAGTACATAACGTTCGATTCGATGTCTGTAAAGTCAAGCAAACCTGCTCTAGATAACGGTTCTGAAGCATTTGATCAGACAGCAGGCTGTTCGTATATTCGTTCAAATCTTTTCCTTCTTGGGAAGCTGCCTCTTTCATTTTGACAAAAGTTACAACGCCATAATCCTCCGTGACTCGGTGCGCTATTTCTGATGCGCTGCGCAGTCCCTGATAGATGCTACTAATCACTTGATCGTGCTTTTGATTCGTTGAAAGAGTGAACTCTTTGTTGCTGTAAGCGGAAAATTGCTGATGAAATGCATACATGACCGAAACTAATGGCATTGAGATAACTAGAAGCATATAGAGAAACTCACGAAATTGAAAGCGATTAAATACATGTCTGATCAGCGATCGCATACATCACCTTTCATGTTGCAGTTGATAGTTATTTCATTATAAATCTATCTTTTACCAAAAAGATAGGTCACTACAGGGAACTACAGGGCTCTATTTTGGATAAATGAGCTGTTTTTTGAGGAAGCGGAATCTACAGGTAATCGTGCGAGTCACAGAAAATAAGGGACTGTAGTTCCTATTGCTGTTTGCCCCCGTTTCAGCTTCACAAAAAAAGAGGCCACTCATCCGGTCATTCCTGCCCGTATGAGATAGCCTCTTATTTCCTACTATTGTTATTCACCGTACTAAAGCACCTTGGACAAAAAGGACTTTGTCCGCTCTTGTTGCGGGTTTTCGAAGATTTGATCAGGCTTGCCTTCTTCCACAATAACGCCTTGCTCCATAAACATAACGCGGTCGCCAACCTCGTGAGCGAAGCCCATTTCATGGGTCACGACAACCATCGTCATCCCTTCCTTAGCCAGCTGCTTCATTACCGCCAGCACTTCACCGACCATTTCGGGATCCAAAGCGGAAGTTGGCTCATCAAACAGCATAATCTTCGGCTCCATCGCAAGTGCGCGAGCAATCGCAACACGCTGCGCTTGACCTCCGGAAAGCGAATCTGGATAAGCATCAGCTTTATCTACGAGCCCAACCTTCGTTAGAAGCTCCATCGCTTTTTTGCGCGCTTTATCCTCTGACCATTTACGCACTTGAATCGGCGCCAGCGTAATATTATCAATGACCTTCATATGCGGGAACAAATGAAAACGCTGGAACACCATGCCGAGCTCCATGCGGATCTCATTGATTTTATTCGTCGGATCCATAATGTCTTTGCCATCGATCTTGATGGAACCGCCGTTAGGCTGCTCCAACAGGTTCAGACAACGTAGAAACGTTGATTTCCCCGATCCAGAAGGACCAATCACAACCAGAACCTCTTTGTGCTGAATATCTGTGGATATATCTCGCAATACAACGTTATTGCCGAATGCTTTGTTAAGATTTCTAACTTCAATCATCGCGTTCATATTTCTACACTCTCCTTTCCACATAGCTAAGCAGCTTGCTTAGTGAATAAGTGAGGATGAAATAAATTAATGCAGCAGTCAAGTAAGGCTCCCACACTGCGAAATATTGGCTGCGCATCGCATTCGACCAATACATCAATTCTGGAGCAGCGATAACCGCAAACAGAGAAGAATCCTTAATCAATACGATAAACTCATTCCCAAATGGAGGAATCATCCGCTTAATCGCTTGCGGCAAAATGACCTTTTTCATCGTTTGATAGTGTGTCATTCCTAGTGACTGCGCCGCTTCCGTTTGGCCTTTATCGATGGACTGAATGCCTGCCCTGAAAATTTCGGCCATATATCCCGCAGAGTTCAAAGTTAAAGCAACAATAGAAGCAATGATGGCATTGGTTGTACCCAGAAATAATGGAACGACCCCGAAGTGCACGAGCAAAATTTGTACCAACAGCGGTGTGCCGCGGAAAAAGTTCACATATATGCTAGTTGGCCATCTTAAGTATCCACGACGAGACATTTTGCCTAATCCAACAGCCAGTCCCAGCACGGAACCGAAGCAGATGGACAGAATGGATATCCCAATGGTCCAAAGTGTACCTTTTAATAAAAGCGGTAAATATTCAATAATAATGTCAAAACGAAACTCCATTCCACACTTCCTTTCTTACCTTATTATGCCTAAAACAGAACAACAGCATGCGTAGGGTTGAAGTCACGCATGCTGCTTCTCTTATTATTTTTGTTCAAGCAACTTTTTCGTGTCAGGCTCTTGACCGAACCATTTTTTATACACCTTTGCATAAGCCCCGTTTTCAATCACTTTCTTGATTGCCGGGTCAAGCTTCGCTTTAAGTTCGCTGCCTTTAGGAAGCAGAATACCGTAGTATTCGGACTCAAAGTTTTTCGCATCGGAAATGGTAACGAATTTTTTGTTCGGATTATTTTTCACATATTCACGAACGATTGCGATATCCGCTACAACCGCGTCTACACCGTTATTTTCAAGTTCCAACAGTGCAAGCGTGTTGTTATCAAGACGTTTCAAGGATGGGTTCTTCTCGCCCATGATTTTGCTCATAAGCGTATCTGCTGTTGTAGAGATTTGAACGGCAACCTTCTTGTCCTTCAGGTCTGTCGCGCTTTTGATCGGGCTGCCTTCTTTGACAAGAATCATGTTGGTTGATTCGAAATACGGGATGGAGTAATCGTAGGATTGTTTACGCTCATCTGTAATCGAAACGCTGGAAATCCCAGCTTGGTACTCTTTCCCTTGTTTAACGCTTGTAAGCATCGTGTCCCAACCCGTATTCGTTACATCGTAGGAAAGTCCTGCTTCTTTCATAACTTCTGCAAGAAAATCGATGTCGAACCCGGTCATCTTGTCTTTATCCATATATTCCATTGGCGCATAAGCAGCATCTGTCGCAAACTTGTACTTCGTGCCGCCGCTATCTTTAGCTCCTCCACAACCCGTTAATCCAATAACTAGAGCTGCTGTTAAAACTAAAAAAGATATTTTTTTCATTGAGATTCCCCCCGTGCTATGTATGGAACGAATCATATTTTAACATCTGGTTAATAAAATGACAATGTCTGTGTTTAGAAAAGTAATAAGGAAAATGCAGGCAACCGACTTTCGTGTTCATTTTTGGTTTTTTGCACAAAAGAATTGGACTACCTTTGTTCTTTTTACCTATAAAAAATAGAAAAACGCCCGGATCTCATGATCCAAGCGTTCAAATTCCATAAGTTGCTGTTGTCGATTGCTGACCCTTACATCATTTTTAAAATGGCTTCCCTTCCCGTCATTCCAGCAAAAATGCCCAGGTCTTCCGCCGTGTGCGTCACCGATTCCAGCGGTGCTTCCAGAAGCTCCTCAATCGTGCGCACGCCAGTTGCCCTTGCTGCGACAATGTTGCGTTCACTCAAACGCTCGTTGAGCAGTGCAACGTCTAATGCACCGCACATAATGTATCCTTTATCTGTCGTTACTACCAGCAGCGTCGTCTTGGGCAATTTAACCTCTATCGCAATTGCAGTATGTCCCTCAAGGAGAATAGGTTCTACGCGCATCATGCTCTGCACAGCTCCTCTTTGCAGTCTTACGGTAGTATATGCGCGTGCGGCTAGTACGGTGTGATGTTTGGTGGAAAAAGAATTTTTGTTTGTGGCTAACAAGCCAGCTACCTATGTTTGTATTGTTTGACAGACAAATTAGTGCTGAGTAAACTTTCAAATTTATTTATTTGCTCGGCATCATCAAAAAATGATCTGGGAATGATTAATGCTTTATTTTTCGCAATATAGATTAAGTGCAGTTTCTTATTTTGCTTCACTTGATATACTTCTTCCCATTTAAATTTACCATTACCTACCTCAGAATCTGTACGGATGCCTTCATCATCGAGTATGTATGAATATTCTTTTTGAAGCAGTTTATCCGTTTTAAATACACTTTGATATTTCATATTCATTAATAATTTACTAACTAGTGCAATAGCCAGACTTACAAGGATACCGAACGGAATAAACACAGGCAGCAACGTTGTATCAAATGAGGATGCATAGAGCACGACTGCCATGAAAATAACAAATAAATAAACAATTTGGAATAACATCTTGTTTTTTGAATGGAGAAGCTGAAAGTCCTTATAATCCTGAAAGGAAATTTGACCTATAAAGCTTACTTTTTGGTGATTGGATAAAGGTTGATTTATCATTGTTTACTCCTCTATAGTTAATACCAACTATTTCTAATACTAAGGGAACAATGTAAATCTTCATAGTGAAAAATTTGTCGAATCGTGTTGCAAATAATCAATTTATGATAAATATTGTACCGTTATTACAATGTCGTAGCTATATCCACAAGCCGCCCCTCAGAGGCGGCCACCAAATCTCCACCCTGCAAGAAAATCTGCAACCCCCGGCGCCCGCCGCTAATACTAACCAATGCCATCGATTCGACAGAGGCATGTAGTTAAAAGGGATACTTCTTCTTCATCCCCAGAGGAGATACGCCGCCCCGTATATAGCCAGTAAGCGATTGGATGTCTTTGACAGCCACCATTTCAATCTTCTTATTTCCGCTTACAGAAGCTAGGCTCTTTAAGTTCAGTTCCTGGTCACCGGGAATGCAGGCTGCAAGAACACCCGTTTTGTCCCCTTTTAAGATGAGGGTTTTATACAACTGGCTTGGCTTTAGGCCCACTTTTGCGGCAACGGTAGTGGCATCCAATTGATCTTCGTCCCAATCATATTCGTGAAGCGAATAAGTGATATGGAGAGAATCGAGGATTCGGCAGGCATTCGTTTTGTTTGACATAAGTTCCTCCTCTTTTGTATACAAAAAGTTGCACGAATGAAAAACCAATCTATATTTGGATATCATAACATGATATAGTTAGGACATGAGCAATTTCTAGGCTGCAAGGAGGCCATATGAGTCAAGGTAAACCCAACCAAACAGGTCATTTATTCACTGTAGAAATTTTAATTGAAGAGGCCACGAATGGTCTTGCGATGGAAAAGCTCCTTCATCTTCTTAACGCACAGACACAGACGGTCAAAGACTATCAAATCCTCAAGGGCATCGAGCTCGGTAAATTAATCGAATTAAATACAACTCAAAAAGAGAGCACGCCTCCTTCATATACTGGCAAAAAGGCAGTAACTTCTCCCCCGCCTGCATCTCCCGCGCCAACAATGAAGTCAACAGCGCCAAGCGGAGCGGCCGATCACATTATCACTCAGCTAGAAGGCTTCAAAGCCAACAACACGTTAATTCGACTAACCGTTATCAAAGGCCAGGGCATTAAGCTCAATCTTCCCTGCCGGATTTTGAATTATGACAGCAGCAATCAAAATGTTGCCGTGTATCATGTGGATGAGAAGAAAGTTTATTCATTTAAACTCAATGAAATCGACGATTACGTCGCTTTCTAACAGAAAGAGGATGTCCCTGACCAGGGACATCCTCTTTCTGTTAGTTGCCCGAAGCCGCGGCATGAACCCCATGACTTAGCATATTCTCCAGCTGGGCTGCGTTCACTGGCGGGCTGAACCAATAGCCCTGCACTTCATTGCAGCGGTTCTGATGCAGGAAGTGCAGCTGCTCTTCCGTTTCTACACCTTCCGCGATGACTTTCAAGTTCAGATGGTGCGTCATCGCGATAATAGTAGTAACGATCGCCGCGTCATTGGGATCCACCATAATGTCACGGACAAAGGAACGATCAATCTTCAGCTTATCAATCGGGAATTTCTTCAAATAATAGAGGGAGCTGTAGCCGGTCCCGAAATCATCGATACTCACATGAACACCTAGCTCCTTGAGTTCCAACAAGGATTGAATCGCGTGATCGACGTCCATGGTCATGCTTTCAGTAATTTCAAGCTCCAAATACTGCGGTTCAAGCTCCGTTTGCTCCAGTACATGAGAGATCTTGCCCTTCAGATTATGCTGGAAAAACTGCCGCATCGACAGATTAACGGAAATCGGCATCTTGGGGAAGCCTTGATTTTGCCAGGCTTTATTTTGCTTGCATGCCGCGCGAAGCACCCATTCCCCGATCGGCACGATCAAACCGGATTCTTCGGCAAAGGGAATGAAATGGTTCGGCGAGATCAACCCCTTCTCTGGGTGATTCCAACGAATCAACGCCTCTACTCCGACAATGCGTCCAGTCTCAATATCAACCTGTGGTTGATAGAATAATACAAATTCTTCCCCAGCAATCGCTCTGCGTAGCTCATTCTCTAACTTGAGCCGATTGATGGAGACGGATTTCATATCAGCGTTGAAAATTTGAAAATCATTGCGCCCTTTCTCTTTCGCTCTGGCGAGTGCGATGTCGGCATATTTCATTAATGTATCCGCATCTTCATCATCTACCGTAGAGATGGCAACACCAATACTTGCTGTAATATGCAGTTCATACTGCTCAAGAACAAATGGTTTTTCCAGGACGCGGTTAATCTCCGCGATGACAGCAATGACATCATTGGAGTCAGCTACATTCGTGTAGAAGAAGGCAAATTCATCGCCTTCCGTCCGTGCCAAGTAATCATTTTCGGTGGTGCATCTTGTGAAGCGTTCGGCTAGCTGCAGAAGCAGCATGTTGCCATAATCGTAGCCGAAGCTGTCGTTGACTAATTTGAACCTATCGATATCTAAATAAAACACGGCAACCTGCTGCCCCACAGATCTAGCTAGGCTCAATCGCTCGTTCAGGTTGTCTCTGAACATGCGCCTATTAGGCAGCCCCGTCATGTCGTCATAATACGCCATATACCGAACTTGCTCATCTCCGCGCTTACGTTCCGTTATATCCTGGCAGATGAGAATAAAGCCTCTACCCTCCGTGCTCAGTTGAACAGGAACAGCCGTTGCATGTAGATCAACCCGATAACCGCTTTGATGAGACACAGAAGTTTCAAAGGTAAGTGGCTCTCCATCCGTCGCCAGCTGAAGTTGACTGCACGTCAACTCATACTGCTCTTGCGTCACAAAGTGGCTGAAGCGTTTCTCCAGCAACTCGGATGCCGAGTACCCGAGGATCGTTTCCGCGGCGGCATTAACCCGAATGAATGTCCCTTCTTGATCAAAAATCCCAATCGCGTTCGGATTATGCTCAAATAAAGAATCCAGCACATGATGATGCTGCAGATCTGATTTTGATGAGTGCTGCATGTCCCTTTCTTTTCTCAAAAGCTGAATAAACAGAGGCAGGGCAGCTAGAACACATATCCATACAGCATACGGCTTTACGTAAAGGCTTACGAATATGGCGACAATCAAGTATCCGCCAATATAGAGCCGGTTTTTCACAACTTTGCCTCCTCTTACGATCTCACTCTAGGTAATCGGAAGCGTCTCACTGACTGCCGTTCCTTCTCCCGCTCTTTGTGTGATTCATCCGACATTCCTGTAAAAGTCCATATGTAGGTTAAAATCATTTCCATTAAACACTACTTTCTACATAAATCGAGCTTTTCCTGCAAATACGGCACAAAATAAAGAAAAAAGAGTCGGAATCTCCTGACTCTTTCCAGATTTATTATTTTAGAGCGGCAATGGCTAACAGAATCCATCCCACTAAGAAACTCAATCCGCCAAGCGGTGTAATCGGTCCAAAAAATTTGATTCCTGTCAAACTAAGCGCATATAAACTGCCCGAGAATAAGATGATTCCGATAAAAATCGCCCAACCGGAAGCATTCACCATCGAAGTGTTCCCCAGCTTGTCCGACAAAATGGCAATGGCAATTAGCGCAACCGCATGAATCATGTGATAATGCACACCTGTTTGAAAAACGTCTAGTTTTTCTGGCGTTAATTTTTGTTTCAAGATGTGTGCCCCGAAAGCGCCTAGTGCGACAGAAAGAAAAGCATTCAAACTGCCGATTAGCACAAAAAGTTTCATCATGGTTTCCATTCTTCCCTTCTCTAAAGCTTCAATTTATTCCACTTGGCCGATATCATGTTGCCCGACGATTAAGCGTACTGGCTCTAAATAGACCTTGGTGACTGTCGGTTGTTTAATTAAATCGATCTCAATATCTACAATTTTATTGCGGGCTATTTTGCCTTCTCTTTTGTCATAGACGACTTCGAACTGCTTAAGTCCCAGTTCATAAATCAGGACGGAAGAACCAATGGAAAGAGCGCTAGACTCGAACTCCCCGTGTTCAAATAATACCTCGGATAAAATTTCTTCATTCATGTCCACAATCGTAACATACTGGCAAATTTGGTACTTCATCAATAATTGCCCCCTCTAATTAGTAAAGTTTATTTACCAATTCGCCGGAAAATGTCGAAATTCCTGCATCATTCCGTATGACCAAGAATGTTCACAGAAAACCCACAAAATAGATGACGATTGGAATCGTAAACATGCTAAACAAGGTGGATGTAAACACCGCCTGTGAGGAAAACTCTGGTTCATTCTCATACTCAATCGCCAGCAGCACGCTGCTAAGGGAGGTTGGCACGGCACATGAAATGACTAGCGCCTGTGCAGTCAGCCCATCGATTCCAAGTATCCACACGACAAAAAATCCGAGCAACGGTCCCGCAATTAGCCGCAAAATATTCGAGACAACCACATTGGAGAAATGAAATTCCCACTTCATCCCGCCTAACTGTACACCAAGAGTTAAGAGTGCAGTTGCCATGAAGGCATCGGAAATATACGTCAGCGGCAGATGAATGGAAGAAGGGACTGGCAAATGGAAATATCTCAGCAGCAATGCAACTGGGATCGCATATATGACGGGTAAAGATAAGATCGTCTTCATCGTTGCCTTCCAGGTTGATTTGTGAGCATTTAACGTGTAGATCCCGTACGTGTTAGGAATCAAATTTTGCATAATCATAATGATAATTTGAATGGAAAGGGTATAGGCATTCCCGCCGAATACGGTTTGATTAAGCGGCAGCGCGTAATTGGCGCTATTATAGAAAATAACACTATTTCGCATGGCAATCCGCATGCCTCTCTGCATTTTTCTAATCCGTATATAGACCTCTATTACTGCAAAAAGAAGGCTAAAAAACAAGACGAAAAACAAAAGAACCTGCATAATGACATTTAGGTTCATTTCAGACTCATACAGCTTTACGAAAACGATTGCGGGAGAAAAAACATAGAAATTGAGCTTGGATAATGTTTTAATATCTAGATGAAAAGCACGATACATGACGGCACCAATCGCAATCATGATCGAGATTGGCACAATATTATTGACTAAAATATAAACAAAATAACTCATTTATGATCCTCGCTTAAATGAAGTTCCGTTGCTGTAGTACGCATCCTTGCTGTAGGTCGTAAAAGCAACTTCAACCTCAGGCAAGCCAAGCCCAAGGACATGGGTTGTAACTGCCGTAGCGACGGCATCCCTGATCTGGTCCCCTCTTTCAAACCAGGCGACTTCAACAAACGGGTAGGCTGGAACGATTTTACCACCGAATATAGCCGGATGCTGCACACACTCTAGTGTAAAATTATCGGTGTCACATTCGCAAATAGCAGCAAGCTGTTCAACTAAGCTCTCACTCATTCCACAAACTTGTTCGACGGATACTCCTCTAAACGTTAATCTAGGCATGCTTCTAACTCCAATCCGTTATTGCCGTAAGGCTTATCACTTCGCTGATGCGTTTACGCTTGTAATAATACGTTTCAATTGAATATTGAAATTATGAATCTCTTCTAGAGACAGTCCGCTTGATTCAAGCAGCGTCTGCGGTATGCAAAATGCTTTTTCATATAGCACAAGGCCAGCTTCCGTAATGACAATGTTCACAACACGCTCGTCTTCGATTGACCTTTTCCGCTCTATCAACTGCTGAGCTTCCATCCGTTTGAGCATCGGCGTCAACGTGCCTGAATCTAGATCCAGCTTCTCGCTAAGCTCCTTAACGGTGCTCTCTTTTTGATCCCAAAGAACGAGCAGCACCAAATACTGAGGATAGGTAATTCCCAAACCCTCAAGAAAAGGACGATACATCCGTGTAATAGCTCTCGAACTTGCATATAAACTAAAGCAGAGCTGATTTTCAAGTTTTAATAATTCATTGGTGCTCATGTGATCGGCTTCCTTTCCAAGTCATATTGTGAACAATCGTTTTGTTTCAAATGTATATAAAAATAACCCCACTGTCAATGTGAATAGTCAGATAAGTTCATAAATGTTGTATGATTTCATCTTGTGCCATTCTCTATTAGGGTGATATGGTATTACTACTTGAAATCACTGTAACCGTTAGTCCGTGTGGGGAGGCGCGCCTGTGAATGTGAATTTTTCCGGTGACAATCGCAAGTTGTACATTAAACTTTTACTGACTACAATTCTCTGTACGGTTCTTACGCTGCTTGTATCCTCCACCATTTATTTTGTGAATTACAGAAACATTAACTTGAACCAGGTCTATCAAACCGATTTAGAGAATTTAACCCAAACGAGCCGCGAAGTGATCTCAATGACGGAAAGTGCGCAATCGCTTACATTTCAATTGTACCGGAACGGCAATATCAGCAAACTGATGTTTTATGAAAACCCAGATATCTATGATACCACTGCTGCCATGCGAGAATTGAACAATTATTTAAATTCCATGCCTTACATTGCTTCCATCTATGTCTACAACCCGAAAGCCAATTATGTCTACATAGCCTCGGGCTCTGGGCAGAATGGTTTAATGACCAAAGAAGAGTTGGTCGACAAAGACATTTTGAACGTATTGGATCATTTCCAAGAGTTCAAGCCCTTCGTGCCTATACCGCGTACCTACTTAAAAAGTGCGTCAAGCACACAAAAAAGCAATGTCTACACGTACCTATGTTATGATGCAATCGGCAATAACAATGCGCTCAATTCAGCCATTATCGTCAATATCACAACGGACTGGATTAATAAAGATATCGGCAAGCAGCAAAGTAATGGAACAAGCAGCTCGTTTATTATTGATAATAAAGGCAGGACGCTTAGCGGCGATCTTCCCAATTATGCAGAAGCATTAACAGCCGAATCAACAATTACCAAACATATTATGAGTAGTAAAGGCTCCGGTTACTTCATTGATACAGTGAGTGGCAAGAAATCCTTAATTTCATTTACAGCGTCCGATTCCTTAGAGTGGCGGTACATCCGTATCACACCTTATCAAACGATAACGGAGAAAATCAATAAGATTCGAACAACGACAATTTACATTGGCATCTCCATTTTAGTCGCTGGATTGTTGGTTTCCTGGCTCTTATCTCGCAAGCTTTATGTCCCTATTGATCGTATTGTTACGAAAATGAATTCCTTGGAATCCGATAAGCGAAATTCTTTATTTACATTAAAGCAAGATGTCTTGCGGAAACTGATTCAAGGTCACGAGCCGATTACGGCGAAAATGATGCGGGAAAAACGCAGCGAGCTAGGCATTTCGTTCGATTTCCAAAGCGATTATCGTCTGATCCTGCTTCGAATTGATGGTTTTCAGCCCTTTTTGCATAATCATCAGGACGACCTTCACGTGTACAAATATGCAATTATGAATATTTCCTCGGAAATAGCTTCGCAAGCGTACCAAGTGGAAACGGTCGATATCGGGAATGACAGCACGGTGCTGCTGATTAATGCCCGAAGCACGCCTCTCGATGGTGATCAGAGCATGCTTCTAGCGCTATTAAAACAAATTCAAAAAGCTGTTGTCGAGCTGCTCAAAATAAGTCTCTCCGTCACCTACAGTCCGCCCAGCTCTCAGCCTCAGGATTTGGTGTCCCTGTATCGAAGTGTTGTCGGAGCCTCTGAGCATCGCGTGTTTCTTGGACCCGGCTGTTTAATATCTTCCTTGGATCATCAATATCCAGAAACAGACGACTACCTATTTACTGTTGAAAAAGAGAAGAAGCTGATTGATGCTTTAATGGCCGGCAAAATTGCTGAAGCTAAGAAATTGTACAGCGTGATTATTGAGGAAACAAGACCTTATCCGATAAGTGTTTTTCAAGCAACACTGTCCCGATTAACGATTACTTTAAATGGCGTCCTTCATACAATTCTCAAAAACAATTCCCTCGATGCCCCAATGAGCATACAGTTATCCAGAAATGCCTTAGCCAAGTTGGAGACGATTGAGGGAATTGAAGCCGTCGTTTTCGAACTGTTCGATGAAATGAAGAAGCGGTTAGATGACAAGCGAAGCATGAAGCAGGACGATCTTATTCGTAAAATCAACGATATGATTGAGCAGCATTGTGGCAATCCGAACTTATGCTTAAATTGGATTGCCGATGAGATGGATATGTCGCGGATTTATTTAAGCCGCGTCTACAAACAGAACACCATGAACGCTGTCGTGGATGTCATTAACTGTATGCGAATGGACCGCGCCAAAGATTTGTTGAAGCACTCGGATTTACCCATCGCTGATATCGCCGAAAGGATCGGCTATACCAACAGCTCATACTTCTACCGAATGTTTAAGAAGAATTTTGGCATAACCCCCACCGATTACCGCAAAACCGGACTCGAACCCGGCAATCAAGCTTCAACCTGAAATAAACGGCCGCCCTGCAACCAGTTCGCTGCAGGGCGGCCGTTTCCTGTTATTTAATTCCTTTTTCGCTCACATACTGGAGCCATTGCTTTTTATACTCTGCTTGCACCTTCTCAAGTCCGGCTTGCTTCGCCTTTTCCATGAATGTTTTCATGCCTGCATCCAGATCAGCAACAAGACCCAATTGCAACGGCCATAAATACTGCTTCTCCACTTGCTCCAACGCAGCTTTTTCTGCTTGATATGAGCTGTAATCCTCAGCAAACCCAGTGAAGATATCTGGTTTTTGAATTTTATCCAGATCCTTATAGATCGCTTTTACCCCATCAAAGCTTTTCTCGAACAGCATGAAATCAGGGTTGCGCCAAGCCCAGCTGTTCATCGACTCACGAGGGAAGCCATTGGAATTGTTATCGCCAACCATTTTGTAGTAGCCATTTTCAACTTGGAAGTTCTTACCTTCGATACCGTAGGAAGTAAGCCAATTGTACGCTTTATCGGTAACCATTTTCTCATAGAATTCAAGTGCGCGTTCAGCATTTTTACTGCTCTTAGGAATGGCAAAGCCATTGTGAATCGGGTGAACAGGCTGCGCATAACCTTTGATAGTCGGGAATGGATAATAGTCAAGATTCCAGTCTGGATGTGTCGACTTCATTTTGTTCAAAGAATCGTTAAAGCGTGCCGGATTATCGCCAAATTCTGCAGCAGCTTTGCCGCTGACTAGCTGATCCCACGTCGAATCTTTCACGTTCAGAACGTTTTTCGGGATAAAGCCTTTATCCATCCAACGCTTGGCGATTTTGATGTCGCCCATGTGCTCTTCAGAGCCCCAGTAGGAGTAAACTTCACCTGGTTTATTGTAGTTGATCCCGATGCCGTAAAGTGGTGCTCCAACGCTGTTGTGAACGACGTCACGAAGCCCATTAACGATCAAATTACCATCTCCGCCGCTGGCAAAAGGCAGGATGTTCGGCTCATTTTTCTTGATGCCGTCCATGTATACCTCGAACGTTTCAATAGAGGTAGGCTTTGGCAAATTGTATTTGACCCTCAAGTCTTCACGCCAAACGAAGCCATTGGTGACATACTCTTTGAATGTTGCCGGTACGGTATAGATTTTGCCGTCAATTTTCACGGCCTCCCACATATCCTTCGGCACATATTTGTTCAGCGTCGGCGCAGCCTTTGGCAAAATATCATCAAGCGGCAGGAAAGCACCTTTTTTCGCGTAGGATTGATATTGTGTCCAGTCGGCCGTAAAAATCAAGTCCACTTGCTGACCAGAGGAAAGCAGAAGCTTATATTTCTGATCCCAGTCCGTCCAAGTTGTATAGTTGAATTTCACCGTTGTATTTAAATCTTTCAATGCTAGCTTGTTGACCTCGTCCTGAATGATTTGCAGATCCTTGGGAGCGTTACCTAGCATGTAGAATTGAAGCTCGACCTTCTCTCTCTTCGGCGCATCCACTTTGGTCGCTGCCGGCGCAGCCGCACTAGCTGCCGGTGCTGCGTTCCCTTGCTTAGGCTCTGGCGAACTGCTGCAGCCTGTAAGAGCCGTGATAAAGAGCGCCCCGGAAAGAATGGCGGAGAATCGGTGTGTTGCCAACATTTTCATTTGAATCCTCCCTTTAGATGTGTAGTTATATGTCAGCCGAGAAGGTTGCCAACCTGCATGCTCCTTCTTCGGTTCTAACCTTTGACAGCACCGATTGTCAATCCCTTGACGAAATAACGCTGAACGAACGGATACAGAAACAGAATCGGTCCTGTAACGATAATAGCCATCGCCATTTTCGTTGACTCCGTCGGCATTTCGCCAGTCATAACAACCCCTGTGCCAGCGCCCATCTGAGAGACAAAGCGCATCGTGTTGATCACGTTGTACAAGTAGTACTGCAGCTCATACTTATTAGGATCATTGATGAAGAGTGATGACAACAGCCAGCCATTCCAATAATGCAGGGCAAGGAACAGCCCAACGGTCGCGATACCGGGCATCGACAATTGGAGAACGACACTGTAGTAGATTTTGAAATCATTGGCACCGTCGATTTTGGCAGATTCAATGAGCTCTTCGGGAATAGCTGATTTCATGAAGCTTCGCATCAAGATAATCAGAAACGGACTCATGAGCCCTGGCAGCACAAGTACCGCATAGGTGTCCGTCAGCTTCAAATAGCTGGCCAGCAGGATATACCAAGGGACTAAGCCTCCGCCAAATAACGTCGTAAAGTAAATATAGAACGAGAAATGATTGCGGTATCGGAAGTCCTTACGCTGTAGAACATAGCCCGCCATCGTCATGAAAAACAATCCAAGAGCTGTACCAATAAGAGTCACGAAAATGGTTACAGCGTAAGCTTTGAGCACCTGCTCTGGAAATCGAAATACCGTCTTATACCCCTCTATAGAGAAAACCTTCGGTATAAAGTGATATCCACTTCGAATAATGGATTCATTCTGTGTGAACGAAGCCGAAATAATCATCAGGAAAGGAAACAAGCAGACTAGAAAAGAGATGATGATCACGGCATAAGCCATTGTTTGGAACAAATACATATATTTCTCGTCCTTGATTCTCAAGCCAGCAGCACCTCTTTCCCTAAAATAGAGCGTAATCGTCGTTAATTTTTCGAATGATATAGTTGACGGTAATGATCAAGATGAATCCGAAGAGGGATTGGTACAGCCCTGCTGCAGTCGCCATCCCTACATCGAAAGTGACCTTCAGTGAGCGGTACACATAAGTGTCAATGATATCGGTTGCATTAAACAAAATCCCGTTATTTCCAATTAACTGGTAAAATAAATCGAATTGGCCTTTCATAATACTGCCTAGAGAGAATAAGAGAAGCACTACAAAAGTCGGCTTCAGCATAGGAATCGTAATGTGCCAGACACGCTGGAAAATATTCGCGCCGTCGATTTTGGCAGCTTCATAGTATTCTTCACTGATACCCGTGATGGCCGCCAGATAGATGACCATGCTGTACCCGAGATTTTTCCACAAATAAAAGATAATAATGAGGAAAACCCAAGCCCAAGGCGTGTTGTACACATCGACTGGTTCAGAGCTGAATTCCTTCAACATCGTATTGAGAAACCCGCTCTCATAGTTGAATAAGTTGTAAACGATGACGCTCAGAATAACAAAAGAGATGAAATAGGGCAGGAACATCACCGACTGGGCTATTTTTTTAAACCAAGCGCTGCGAATCTCACTAAGCAGGACAGCGCATAGAATGGCGAAAACATTGCCAAACACGATGAATGCTAAATTATAACCAAGTGTGTTAAGCGTTAATTTAACTAAAATCCCTGATTTCCATAGAAAAGAGAAATTGTCTAAGCCTACAAAAGGACTGCCGAACAGGCCGGCATTGAAATCAAACCGTGTGAATGCATAATAGATGCCAACCATCGGAATATACGAGTTAATAAAGAAGAAGATCAGGGTTGGCAGCAGCATGAGAAACAATATTTTGTTCGTTACGATTTCATAAAGAAAACCTCTTCGTTTGAGCATGTTTGGGTGCGATCCTCCTTGGGGCAATGTGTCTTGAGACGATCATAAATCAGCGCATAGAAGCCGGGTAGTGAAGCTTCGCTAGGAGTGTGAACAATATGGTGAATTGGCGTATGAACAATTTTAACTTCAGTGAACTGCGTGTGATAAATCGTTGATACGACGAGGTTTAATAAAGGAATAGGATTGTGTCCTCTTCGTATTCATGCTACGATTGTTTCAAAAATATACCAATAAAGGGGGATATGACCTATGGATTGGCTCTCTGAACATAAGGAGAATATGGAAGGGGTATTTGCAGAAGCGGAAAGCCTTATTCGCGCATTCCCCGAGCCGCTGAATCATCACGGACTAGTCTATTTCTCTAAATTTGATGTGCGTCAGGAGAAGAGCACGAAAAATTATATCTGCTATTTGCTTCCTTATTGGATGCAGGAAGTAGCTCATCTGCCGGATGATACGGTCAAAAGGCTGAGCTTAGCTAACGTTTTCGTTATGCTCTACTATTTTGTTGTAGATGACATTATGGATGCTGCCAAAGGGGAGCATAGGGACAAGCTACCGCTCGCGAACTTATTTCAATTGCAGTTTCAAATGATGTATAGAGCGTTGTTCCCGCCGCCGTCCCCTTTCTGGCCTTATTACGAGACTTACGTACTGGAATGGGCCGAAGCAGTTACAGGTGAGCTAGGTGGCGATTACTTTCACACGGATCAAAGGAAGGTTGCCTGGAAAGCAAGTCCTGTCAAAAACGCCAGCACTGGAGCGCTGATTCTCGCGGGTCGGGATGAGCTGATCCCTGTCGTGACGGGGGCAGTTGAACAGGTGCTTGTGACCCTGCAAATGCTGGACGACTGGGCGGATTGGGAGGACGATTTGGACGAGGGTTCTTATAATTGTTTGCTTGCTTTTTTGCGAGGAGATGACAGGCGTACAGAGAGTGATTCATTGACGTCCGAGTGGGTCAAACAGCAAATATATGTCCGTGATCAACTGGAGGGATATAGCGAGATTGCTTTTTTGCATCATGAGAGGTTGCTAGCGTTAGAGATATCGATGAAGGAGCTTACACTATTTCATCTTGGTCTTGTGGATAGTTTGCGTATGAAGGCAAAAGAGATCAAAGAGAAGCGGAACCAACTTCTTTCTGGCGGTTTATACTATTTCTTGTCGGATTCTAGCAATTTTTGATAGAATATTTAGAATATTCGTGCTATAATTCTTTTATTGGTAATATTAACCAGCGGTTCACGTGAAGAACGCTGAGCCTAACGGACTGAAATGCCCCTATTCATGACGTTTCAGCACGAAACAGGATTTAACAGACCCGTGCGACGTTATTCCTCTCGAAATACCCCATAACAAGGGTACTAACAGTGAATAACGCCCCCTCAGTCCGATAACATCTAATTTCGATGCTAATAATCAGAAATAGCGGCTACCATGTCCGTTACATTTAAAGGGGGGCTTGTCATGTCATCGAATGAACAATTAAAAGCGAAAATTATTCAAAAAGCATGGGAAGATGAAGCATTCAAAAACCAACTACTTGCAAACCCAAAGGCAGCATTAAGAGAAACCTTCGGTATTACGCTCCCCGATGATTTTACAGTGAAAGCGGTAGAAGAAACCTCGACGGAGTTTGTGCTTGTTATTCCGGCTAATCCGGCTAAGGTTTTGGTGACTGCGGGTGCTGATAGAGAATGGTGGTAATACAAAAAGGTGCCGCATGCAGTCTAAGCAGCACCTTTTTGTTATTTTTTTTCGAGAGCGGGAAATCTCAGGATAACCTCCGTACCGATATTTTTTTGGCTTTTATACTCAATAGTTCCGTTCATCTTTTCAATGATACGAAAAGAGACCAAGAGTCCGATTCCTGTACCCTTTTCTTTGGTTGTGTAGTAAGGTTTCCCTAACATTTCTAGTTTTGAAATTTCGATGCCTTCCCCATTATCTTTGATATGAATAAATACTTGACCTTGCATTTCATACGCCCATATACTAATCAATCCATCATCCCGGAAAGCTTCGATGCTATTTTTAATAATATTAATCAGTACCTGTTTCAGCTTCGATGAATTTCCTTGGATAACTAAATGATCAGCGATGTCGACGGATATCCTACCACTGTGCAGCACGACCAAAGGATCAATGATTCCTTCAATCTGCCTAAATTCCTTGGATAGATTCAGTTCCACAACCTCATCTCCATGCGGTTTTGAAAACGTAAGGAAATCCGTAATAATGACAGAGGCTCTATCCAATTCTTCGATTGCAATTTCCATATATTCTTTACTCTTCTCATCCGAACGCGTAGCTATAAGTTGCAAGAAGCCTCTAGTTACCTGCAACGGGTTTCTGACCTCATGTGCAATAGAAGCAGCTAGTTGGCTGATAATTTCCATCTTCTCCGATTGTTGCAGTTGATGATTATAAAATTCAAGTTCTTTGGCATATTTAATCATTTTCTCATGATTACTGGAAAATCTTTTACATAAGATCAGAATTAGAGCAATAATAAATCCCAAAACTCCCCATTTCCAAAAATGAAATTGGTACATTTGTAGGCTATCATAGTAGAATATAAGGTCCAAAGTACACATGAAAGCAAACGAAGCAAAACCAGCCGAAAAAATAATTGCTTCTTTATTTCCTTTCAACACGAGAATAATTGATGCTCCAATGATGATAGTAAACTGAAGTAGCATAATGTATCCTAGTAAACTGACTGAAAAAAAGAAATAAATAGTATAAAAGCGATAATCAGTTAGTATATTAGTAAACTTAAAAACTATTATAAATAGGGAATACAACATTTGAACCCTTCTAAACCAATAAATCAATTTGAATTTTCTTGTAAGAAATATCCGTTCGAAATAATAGGTTAATGCAGGTAAAAACACGGCAAGTGAAAAATCAAATAATAGACTGTACAATGCCGCATAGTTAGAGTAGTTCGTAAACATAAAAGGAGAGTAAGTGATAAAAATAGTACCGAGTGATAACAGCAAGATGCTAAGCAAAAGCCAATCAGTGCGTTGGTTTTTTTTCAAAAAAACAGCACTGATTAGTAATATTGCTGCAATTGATAGTAAAGCGCAGCCTAAAATGATATTTTGATAATCCGTTAGCACATAAGTTTTTAACAGATCAATGTAAAGATCTAGCTTTATATCTGAAAGTATTCCCGCCCTCCCTAATGAATTCTCTATTTTTAAGAACACGGTGCTCCCACTATCTTCATTGCTAACAGAAAATAAAGTGCTTTGTTGATCATTTGGATAATCTAGTGACACTTCTTGAACTAATTTTTGTTTGATGTAAACTGAGAGTTTTTTTGCATAAATCGTTTCTATGTATACGCCATAATCCTTAGGAATGTTCGAGGGCAGCTGAATCCTTATCCACGCAGTCGTTATATCGTTCGGTTTCTTAGGAATAGCTTCACCCTTCTTAACCGTTATCCACTGTGGAGAAGACGCGTCAGCACTGACGTCTACAATTCCACCAGGCGGATTCCCCCACATAATTGAATACTCCGAAATCGTTTGCATTCTATCTGAAAGTTCGCTGGCAAATGCTCGCGGCATCAAAAAAGAACTACTCAACACAACAACAAGTACCACTAACCAAAGCGTTTGAGAAAACCGCTTCATGTGTTCACCATCCCCGTCCAAACTTTAACTTACAATGTTTAACAATAAATGAAATTCGACAGAATACGCACTTTCCCTTCTTTTACCAAGTAAACAATAGTCAAACAAATATAGACCACTCTTACCAATTAAGAGGTGATAATTACTTGAGATATTCTCGGCTCTGTGGTGATACATATTTCTCTCTTCACTCCACCGTTCTGACGCATTAATTTATATTACATACATTTAAAATAATCTATATTTTACGTTATGTTTATTAACATATAAAGAGACATCAACCGCTCTTCTTAGTATTTTTCGTAAAATATCATCTTTATCATCAACTGAATATATTTTTCTATGTAAGGAGTTATATCATATGGAGCTTTCCCATCTCGATCAAGTGGATAAAGAAATTATCAGGCTGCTGCATAACAATGGCTGCCTTTCCTACGCCAAAATTGGCGAAATACTCAACCTTTCGCGTGTGGCTATTCAAAAAAGAGTAGAAAACCTGATCGACAATGAAGTCATCGAGAACTTCACCATTCGATTAAATGCTGCAAAATTAGGAAAGGTGGTCAGTGCCTTTTTCGAAGTGGAGGTAGAGCCGCGTTTTACCGAAGAGGTGGGCAATCAGCTTTCAGCTGATCCCAATGTCATCTCGGTTTATCAAATGACAGGAAACAGTTCGCTGCATGTGCATGCTCTGCTGAAAGATGAAGCTGCATTAGAGGCATTTTTGTATCAAAACATCTATAAACGGAGTGGCGTTGTTCGCGTGAACACGCAAGTGGTAATCAAACGGTTTAAGCAGGGGAAGGGCTGGGGCTTTGAACCTTACTCATTAACCTAAAAAAACCGTCAGGGCTTCAATAGCTCTGACGGTTTTTCCTTATAAATTCAAACGATACATCGCCTTATTCTCTAATCCGCGAATCATAGGCGTCCATGCGTCCGTGTCCGGAGTGACTTGCAAAGTATCCTCGACCATCTGCAGCTTCGCATCCATCGAATCGATATAATGCAAAGCAACAGCTTCGGGAATTTGCGGCAGCACCGGGCTTCCCCATTCCGGCAAATTATGATGCGACAGCACGATATGCTGCAGACCGATAACGACATCGGATTGCAAATCCAAGGCATGGTACAAAGCCGCCTCCGTAATCCAATTCGACGCCATCGAAATATGCCCGAGCAGCTTGCCCTGCACGCTGTACTCCGTAACGATACCCAGCTGCGCAATCATCTCCTCTGGCTTCGCGATATCATGCAAAATGATGCCTGCCTTGATTAAATCCGGATTAAGAAATGGCCGCTGTTTACATATGAATTCGCCAATTTCCAGCATCCGCACAATGTGATAGGCTAGACCCGCGAAATAGGCATGATGGTGCGTTTTGGCAGCAGGATAATGATTAAGCTTCTCCCCAACCTTCGCCACGCAAAAAGAAACAATCGATTTAATGTTTGGATTCTCGATGCTTTCCAACACGCCATTTATGGTATGAATAAGATCGACTGGAGAGATAGGAGCCGACCGGATGAAATCAGTCATTTGTACGCCATCTTCCGGCAGTACCTTGCGTATTCTACCAATTTTCACTTGCAATCTATCGCGATAGGTTTGAACCAGCCCTTGAACCTTCACCAATGTCATCGGGAAAAAGGTTTCCTTATCTGCGGCGCTGACGTCCCACATTTTCGCCGAAATCTGCCCGCTGGCGTCGCATAGAACGATATCCATGAAATCCTTAGCAGGCGTCGTGTTCGTTTGCTTAACTTCTAATTCTTTAATGAGATAAAAACCAACAAATTCTTCTGGTGCTTGAAGCTGCTTAATTAAAGTCATTTTAGTTCCTCCACATGTCATTAGGAACTATTATACTATGAAAAAGACTAAAATGGCTGAATTCATTCATAGATTCGCCTCTTCACTCAAAATTTCCCGCTATCACGTTGACTGCCCGGACACCTTTGAGGAACTACAGTCCGCTATTCAGCAAATTCAGCCCTTTTCCGCATCCAAGAGGAACTACAGGGCTTTATTCGCCCGCCAAACCCCGTTTTCTCTTCGAAAACGGACAGATAGCGGACCACAGTTCCCCCTCCACGCGTATAGGCAGCATTTCAAAGAAATAGCGACCTATAGTTCCCTCAATCTCCAGCCTGAACGCTAGCTCAGTCCAAAAAATGCCTTCGCCGTACCCGTTGTTGCTTCCGCAACCTCCTCCACCGTAATACCTAAACATGCAACAACGCTTGCTGCCACATGAGGAAGAAACACCGGCTCATTCCGGCCATCCTGCGGCATAACAGGCAAATCACGAGGCGTCAGGAAAGGGGCATCGGTTTCCAGCATCAGACGATCCAACGGTATTCGCTTCACCAGCTCACGCAGATGCTTGCCTCTACGTTCATCGCAAATCCAACCGGTAATCCCAATATGCATGCCCAACTGCAGATAGACTTCAAGCTCCTGAGCTGACCCCGTGAAACAATGGACAACAGCCTCATAAATCCAACCCGAACCTCCGAGTCATCCTTCAGCCATGACATCGACTGCCCCTTTTGCAAATCTGATTTCATTGACTTCACCAGCTTGTCTATATCCACAGTCTGCTCGTAATGCCATTGAAGCGCTGCTGCTGTGTACAATTCATTTAACTGGGCAAAAGTAAATCCTTCCGTCTGCTTCGCCGTTACCATCATTACATCATCGGTTAACAGTCTGCCAATCCCTTTTTGCTCCCAATATATCTGCCGAAGCTGCACATCAAGAAGCTTAATTTCGTAGGCGCGGTCAAAACGCCCTGCGCGGTTCTGGGAACGGATACAGCCGCCGCAGTTACTTCTCTTAGTTTCACCTTGTAATCCCTCTTCATTTGGCACCTTTTACTGTCGCCATGGGCTTGCACTTTGCTACAACCTGAGCCAAATCCGCTCCGACGACACTCTCTATAATTTGATCGACATCTTTGTAAGCTTGAGGTGATTCATCAAGAATGGCCTCTAATGACTTTTGATTCACAACGATTTCATCCATGGTCCCGACACGCATGGAGGCGGCAAATTCGCTCAGCGTAATCAGCCTTTTCGTTGCACTTCGCGAGCGGATGCGGCCTGCGCCATGGCAGATCGAGTGAAAGTTGGCTTGACCGCCTGGCGCTCCAACCATGATATAGGAAGCCGTTCCCATCGAACCCGGAATCAGCGCGGGGTGACCCGTGTGCACATAGGGCTGCGGATTATCCGGGTGCCCTGCGGGGAGCGAACGCGTCGCCCCTTTGCGATGTACAAAGTAGGACTCGCCCTCATGTTTCTCCTCCCAGGCATAGTTATGCATGAGATCATATAAGGTCGTCATTTCAAACTTTGAGCCAAAAACATCTTTTCCAGCCTCACGAATCGCATAAGCGATGAGATGGCGATTCACAACGGCATAATTCAGCGCTGAATACATCAAGTTAACGTAGGTCTGAGCTGCCGAATGCTCGAGTGGAGCAAAAAGCAGCTTCGGATCTGCGGTTCCTAATCCCAGCGTCCGCATGACTTTCACCATGTCGCTGCTGCTTACTTGGCTGACGGAGCCGCCCCAAGCGCGTGATCCGGAATGGATCATCACAACGACTTGGCCGTCAAACAGGCCCCATGCTTCCGCCACTTCGCGGTTCTCTTCAGCGATCTCAATCGCTTGTATTTCGGCGAAATGGTTCCCATTGCCCAGCGTGCCGAGCTGACGGTGCGAACGATGCCAGACCGCATTCGGGAAGCGATTCAACACATTTTCATCCAATGTAAATTTGCTGCACTCGACATGGGTAAGGGAAGTCGCCTTCCTAGGTGTGTAGCCATCCGGGATATATTTTTTCGGCAAGCCGTGCAGACCTTTGGTCACAACATGCTCCAAACGGACATCGGAGAAGTGACCACGCGCGTGATCCTCCACAGGCAAATATTTCTCAATGGTCTTCACGAGTTTGCGGCGCAGCTTCACATCTTTGAGCTCATCCTTATGCAGATTCGTCAGATGCACTCTCATGCCGCAGCCGATATCGCTGCCGACAATTGACGGCGACACATAACCATCGTGGGTCTGCCAAGCAGCCGTTGTACCGATGCAAGTGCCTACACCGACATGTACGTCTGGCGTGTAGCTCATAAATTTTTGATTCGGAATCTGCAAATTGTTGTTAGCCATCTGAAAAATTTGATAATCTAACGTTTTAAACAGCTCAGGCGCTGCATAAACATGGACAACCCCCGAAGGAAGCTGAACCTGTTGGACATAATTTTCTTTCATTTACGTTTATCCTCTCTATGAACCCCAAACCTCCCTCAGCGCATCTCGGAACAAAACATCTAAAGCATGATCCTGCTTTTCTCCAGAGACTGAAATGTGTATGGCGGTTTCTTCAAAATAAGCGATTTGCCGCTCTAAAAAGTCATTGATCACCGATATTTTCGGCTCTAAGTCGAATTCGACGCCAGCCTTTTTGCGAGTCAACAAGGTGTATACTTCTTGTTTTAATGTCGAGATTGGAAGCATTTGCTCCACGAGCTCTTCAAATTCCATCGGCGGCATCGTGCCATACTTCTCAATCCATCCGCATGCGAGTATGGGCCGCAGCACATAGAAATATTTTTTGATTTTAACGAGATCGCCTTGCAAATACTCCCGGAAATTTCCTTTAGCCATGTGCAAGTAGTGATACATAGTCGATCGCGGGGAAAAAGTCAGTGAAGAGAGCTGGCGGATCTTCTCTGTCACGCTGAACGACTCTAGATATAGAATCGGCGATTGAAGCCATTCGAGCAGTGGCGGGTTCGATTTACGAAACAAATTCAACGCCTTCTTCAAATCCCAACCGTTGATGTCGAGAAGATCGCTGATTGGGCGCTCGATCACATCCCGTTTCTCTAGGATAGACAAGTACCATTCCACTGGTCTTACATAGATGAACCTCACATCATAATCACTATCCTTGGACGGAAATCCCCACGCCCTACTGCCAGATTCACAGGCATATATGATCCGAACGCCTTCCGCTTGTTCGATTTGTTTAAGCTCTGCGTGTATTTTGCTAAGATCCAACGTCACCCTACTCACCCTTTCTTCTTCAAAATGCGCATACAAAAAAGCCATAGACCAACAGCGTCTACGGCTTTTCATGTCAAATTTAAACGAAGCCACTCCACAGAGGACTTACGTATTCGTCACAAACCCGGCTGAGACCGAAGGTAATCTGCTTAATTCTATTGTCACGTTACGGATAGAAATTTGATTGCGAATCATATCGTCGGCCTCCTTCCCATTCATTTACAAACATCATACGAGCCAAACCTACACCACGTCAATCACCCTAAGGCGGAAAGATTAGTTATACTTATTTGTCTACACCCCTTTGATCCCAACCATAGGCTTACAAGTCGCCACCACATCCGCAAGGGAAGCGCCAACCACACTGTCAATGATCTGATCCACATCCTTATAGGCTTGCGGACACTCATCCAGAATCGTTTGCAGGGAACGATGGTTTACTAGTATTTCTTCCTCTGTACCCACTTTGAGCGATTGCGCGAATTCATCGACTGTGACCAACTCTTTCGTTGCTCTTCGTGATCTGGCACGGCCGGCGCCATGGCATATGGAGTAAAAGTTCTTGAGCCCTTCCTCTCTTCCCACCATGATAAAAGAGGAGGTTCCCATCGAACCCGGAATCAAGGCCGGATGACCGGTAGCTTTGTACGCGGCGGTATTTAGAAAATGTCCCGCTGGCAGCGCCCTTGTCGCTCCCTTGCGGTGAACAAGCATCGGCTGATTGCGATGAAATTCCTTTAGCGCATAGTTATGCATGAGATCGTAGAGCACAGGCAGCTCTTCCTTTTCGCCAAAAACCTCCCTGAATGCTTCACGCACGCCGAAGGCAATCATGTGCCGGTTACTTACCGCAAAATTTAAGGCGGAATACATCAGATTTAAGTAAGTCTGGCCTTCAACGCTCGAAATCGGAGCATACAAGAGATTGCGGTCAGGATTTTCAATCCCCCAGCTTTGCATCGCTTCTCTGAAAACTTTGGTAAACTCTTGGCCTAATCTAGCCCCCCATGCACGAGAGCCGGAGTGGATCATGACGACCACTTGACCATCGAATAATCCCCACTGTGCTGCCAACTGTTGGTGCTTTTCGGCAATCTCCAAGTATTGGATCTCAATAAAATGATTTCCTCCACCTAGCGTTCCTAGCTGGCCATGCGCATATTTGCCGATTTTTTCAGGCAATCTTTCGAGGTAAGTAGGGTCGAACTGGAAGGTAGATTCCTCGACATGCGTCAACCACCGTTCACTCGGGATATACGATTCTGGAAGTCCTTTCAACCCATGTTTCACGACTTCCATAATGTCAATATCAGCGTAATTTGTGTTTGTGCGCTCATTCGTCGGTACATACTTCTCAATAGCTTTGATCAATTCCCGGCGCACACCCTTGTCTTGGATATCTTTTTTGTGCAGTGACGTTGTATGAACGCGCATCCCGCAGCCGATGTCCACGCCCACAATGGAGGGGGAAACGAAGCCGTCTTTTAGACCCCAAACTGCTGTTGTACCGATGCAAGTTCCAATCCCCACGTGGGCATCCGGCGTGTAGCTCATATGCAAATTGCGGGGAATCCGCAGATTGTTGTCCGCCATTTCATAGACACGATTCTCAAAAGATTGGAACACCTCGTTGTTAGCAAAAACGTGAAGGCGGCCATGCGCCAGCTCCATTTCATAATGATTGTTGCCGTGATGATTCATTTTCATTTCCATATCGGTTCTCCTCCGTTTGTCTTCTGCACCTATCATCGCTTATTTAGGATGAGACGAACATGGCGAAAGTATGACGACAACCGAAAAGTTTTCCATTTTCTCCTAAACGCAGCCCTGCTACAATAAGATCAGGCTAGAGGAAGAGCGAGGGGATTGTGTGGCTAGGGAAAGCTTTGATAAAGAAATTCAGTTTCTGCGGATGTTCGTGCTGACAAACGGGGCATACAGCCGGCAGCAATTTGCTGAGAGACTCGGGATTTCGGTGCATACCTTTGATAAAACATTACGCCGATTAAAAGAAATCATCTCGCACGTGTACCAGCAAGCACCGGATACACAGCGCAAAGAATTCGCCGATATGATGCGCTACAGTTATTTCGATTCAACAGACCCTATGCTGCTGTTCTTATTCCGGGCCAAATCGCTGAAAGAGTCGGAAAGCCAGCGGATCGCTGCACTGCTAGCGGCTTTGAATGAGCAGCCTTTGACCGCTATTGAATTGCTTGAAGCTTGCAGTAAAGGTATCCCCAGCGAGGCAGCTCTTCCGGATGAGAAAACGATTCGAAACGATCTGAAATATCTGGAGGAAGTCGGCGTCATTACGAAAACCTCGGTGTCACGCCCCTATCGGTACCGCATGCACAATGCGTTCATAGACGAGCTTTCGCAAGATGAGCTTATTGATCTCTATGATTTTATAGATGTGATGGCCAATACTCAGGTCCCTTCTGTGCAAGGCTATTTACTTCGTGACGGGCTTAAAAAGCATATGAATCGGACCTCAGCCGAACTAATGGCTGCAGAGCCATTTCTGTATAAATATCAGTATTACTCCCGGATTTTGGACGAAGCCCATTTGTCCGGATTGTTATCAGCGATTACTCAGCGGCGCAAGGTCCAATTTCTTTATTTTTCACCCAAAAACGGCCAATCTTACGCTTCAAAAAATACGAATCCCTTATTCGAACGGGAAATGGAAGGTAAGCTGCAGAAGGCGCTGCCACTGCGAATCGTGCACGATCACCAATATGGTCGATGGTATTTGCTGGCCCATGATTCGCGGCATGGCATCCGTAAATTCCGGATCGAAGGAATGACACAGATTGAGCATGACGAGCTGGTCGATGCCGCTTTTTTCAATGAGAGAAGGTTGGATTTAGAAGAGCGAATCAAGCTAAGCTGGGTCATAGACACAGGGAGTGCCGTTGCGGTAAAAGTGCGCTTCTACAACCCTGGCCGATCTGGACCAAATTTCATCAAAGAGCGCGTACATCTTCAAGGGCAATGGGGAGAAATCACCGAGGAGCTGGAAGATTCGTTCGTTTACGAGATCACCGTCAATGGGACTACGGAAATAAAGCCTTGGATTCGAAGTTTTGGATCGAGCTGTGAGGTGCTGGAACCTAGCGAATTCCGGCAGGAGATGATTGCGGAGTGGAAGGAGTTATCGGGCTATTATGAACCTGTTCGAGAAAATATTTAACTATGATATGATCACGAGATTAGAAAATTCAGGAACGTTCATGGTGACTTCTGTGGAGCGGTCATGGCTGAAAACGATGCTGAGTCACAGCGCTGCCTTGCATGCCTTCACACCTGCTGCGCTGGAGAAGCTTCAGAGGGTTCTGGATATTGAACCTGCCTTGGATTTGTCTGAAGCGTTCACGGAGAAAGCGAGAAGTAAAGAAATACATGTGTTTCATCCACAGCTGCGCACACTCCGCCGAGTGATTACACGACAAGGTGCTATCAGGCTTACTTATCGGGTGAAGGATGAGCGTACTTTTACCAATGAAATGGCTTTTCCGTACAAACTCGAATATTCGCAGGTCAAAAAAGATTGGTACTTGCTCTGGTATCATCTCAGACACCGGACAATGATGAGCTCAAAGCTGGACAACATTGAAGCCATTCATGATCTGCCATTCTCCCCCGAGCGGGCTGCCCAAGTACAAGTACAAATTGAAAAGCTGCTGCAAAAACGTCACATTCAAGCAACCATCACTGTCATCAAAACATACAATCGGGAATTGTCACGGATTCTATATGCGTTCTCTTGCTTCGAGAAGCAAGTCGATTATGACGACAAAGAGGGTACCTATACTATCCGACTAACGTATCTAAACAATGAAGCCGAATATGTGTTAAGCAAGCTGCGGTTCCTCGGCAAAAGGGTGCGAGTCACGCAAGGCGAGTATTTGCAAAAGAGGATGCTGGAGTCTGCTCAGAGGGCATTGGCTAGGTATGAAAGGACAGTTGGAGTCGAGTCTGCTGAGGATGCCGCAGGAGGAAGCTTGTGAGGATGTAAAAAAGGAGCGCTCCCAAAGTCATCCCAATTCCAACAGAACGATCCGATTGAGGGTGGCACAGCTGAAACAGATGTAAAAACTACCGTTAATCTGCGTTGCACAGTGGCAAGGAATAAAATAGCGGTAAAAACTACAGCTAACTCGTCGGTAGCTACCGATCTTCACACGCCAGAAAAAGAGGCTTCCCCAAAAGTCATCAATGACTGAGGGAGAGCCTCTTTTTTAACTTTTGAGGCAGCCTTTTGAAGGCATACCTGTTTAACCTTTGCCGATCCAATCGACTTCAGCAATCTCCTGCCATCTTTTACGAATAGTATCATATGCTTCTTGCGGTAAATTCCCTCGTTCCAGCAGCTTCGCATTTTCCAGCCAACGCCCCGGATTAGCCGTACCGACAATAGCGGTATGGACACCTGGCACAGACAGCGTGAAACGCAGAGCAACTTCAATAGATTCCTGCAGTTCCGTCTGCAGAAAATCGTATTTCAATTGTTGCAGACGATCCCAATAAGCATGATGATAGGCACTCTCCGGCTTCTTGCCCGTTTTCCAAGCTGCATTTGCAATAGGGCGTTTCACAACCACACCCATGCCTCTTTCAATAGCTTCCGGGATCGTAAGCTCGATAGCTTCTTGATCGGCAATATTGATCGAGGTCTCCAACGAATCGAATAAGCCGGATTGAACCGCATACTGAGCCGCTATGTGATCACCGCTGTAGCCGATGAAACGCGTTTTCCCTTGCTCCTTCGCGCGCTGTAAAACCTCAATGACTTCGCCTCGCCGAAGTAATTCTTCCGAGCAGCTGTGCAAATGAATCACGTCGATATAGTCCGTGTTCAGACGTTTTAAGCTGCGGTCAATGCTTAGTTCTAACAGCTTAGGATCCCAATCAGGGAGATCAAGGCCAGATGCATGGCCGCATTTGGTGAATAAATAGTAGTCATCCCGGCGGTGCGATACCGTTTTACCGATTAACTCTTCGCTGACGTTATAGCATTCAGCTGTATCGATCACGTTTAGACCAGCATCTAGCGCACTGCCTAGAAGCTTGTCCACGTCTTCCGATGAAGCCGAAGAAAAACCGATTTCGGCGCCACCAAAGCCTAGAACGCTAACTTGCATGCCTGTTTTGCCATAAAGACGCTTTTCCATGTTAGCTATTCTCCTTTGAAGAGATTTGGTCATTATTACTTCGTTATTATTACTTCGTCATTATCGCTTCTACACGCTCTAAAACGTCAGTAGATAATGTAATATCCGAAGCTTTCGCATTGTCTTCAACCTGTTCAGGACGGCTCGCACCTACTAAAGCGCTAGAAACATTCGGCTGACGCAAGATCCAAGCAAGCGCTAAGTTCCCGATAGAAATGTTCAAATCTGCAGCAACCGCTTCAAGTTGTTGAACTTTAGCAATATTCTCCTCGGTCAAACCTTTGCGGAAATTATCCAGCTTCGCTGCTCGGCTATCTTGAGGAATGTCAGAAACGGATTTGTATTTACCCGTTAGCAAGCCTTGCGCCAATGGCGAGAAGACTACTTGACCAATCCCCTGTTTTTCACCTAAAGGAATAACCTCTTTCTCGATATAACGGTTAAAGAGGTTATAAATAGGCTGATTTACGATGATCTTATCCAATAAATATTTATCAGCTACGGCTAATGCTTGGGCCATTTGAGTGGCTGTCCATTCACTTACCCCGATATACAGCGCTTTCCCTTGTGTAACGAGATCATCGAGTGCCCGCAGTGTTTCTTCAATTGGTGTTTCTGTATCATAGCGGTGGCAATAATACACGTCCACATAGTCCGTGCCAAGCCGCTGTAAACTCGCATGGAGCTGTTCAAAAATATGCTTGCGAGAAAGACCTTTATCATTAGGTCCGTCACCCATTTTACCGAACACCTTGGTAGCAAGCACGTAGGAATGACGCGGATAATTTTTCAGAACCTCGCCCACGACTTTCTCGGCTTCACCACGCTCATACACATTCGCTGTATCAAAAAAATTAATCCCCAATTCATAAGCTTTATGAATGGAGTTGACTGCATTCTCACGCTCAACGTAACCACCATATGTCAACCAGCTGCCTAAACTAATTTCACTTACGTTTAATCCTGAAAGCCCTAATTTACGATATTTCATCTCATTTCATCCTCCTAATACTTTCAATTTCAGGCTCTACTATTATATCAATAGTTGGTTAAGGAATATAAGTAGTGAAAAGTTTCTCACATAATATCAAATAATTAAGTTAGTTACTTATAGGTAACTAGTAATTACCCCCTCAATTGTTTAAAAGCGAAGCTTCGTGGGGGGCGCTCAGCCTCACGATTGAGTTAAGGTGGCTGGTTCTGCCACCTTTGAGGAACTATAGGTCGCTATTTCGCAGAAAGCGGCGATAGGGTTGATGTTGGGGAACTACAGGACGCTATTTCACCGTATTTGGCGAAATTACGCCAAATAGCTTGAAATAGCGGATCATAGTTCCCCTTCTCTGTGAAAATGGGCGCACTTCGCAGAAATAGCGCCCTGTAGTTCCCATCAGCGGCCATGCTTAGCTGATGGGGGTATTCGCGAGGGGCAAATTCCCCCTCAACTGTTAGGCTAGTTTAAGAGCGAGCTATGTGCGACTTTCGGAGGGGTGAGCGTGTGAACGCTGGTGAAATCAACGGTCAAGAGATGCGTCGTGGGGGCGCTCAGCCTCATGATTGAGTTAAGGTGGCTGGTTCTGCCACCTTTGAGGAACTATAGGTCGCTATTTCGCAGAAAGCGGCGATAGGGTTGATGTTGGGGAACTACAAAGCGCTATTTCACCGTATTTGGCGGAAATTACGCCAAATAGCTTGAAAAAGCGGATCATAGTTCCCCTTCTCTGTGAAAATGGGCGCATTTCGCAGAAATAGCGCCCTGTAGTTCCCATCAGCGGCCATGCTTAGCCGATGGGGGTATTCGAGAGGGGGCAATTTCCCCCTCAACTGTTAGGCTAGTTTAAGAGCGAGCTATGTGCGACTTTCGGTGGGTTGAGCGTGTGAACGCTGGTGAAATCAGCGTTTATGTTAAGCTTCGTGGGGGGGGGAGGGGGGGGCGGTCTCCGACACACCACGCCAGCAAGCGCACCTAATTTGCGATAGAAAAAAGCCTGATTCCCAGCCCTTCGGCTCAGAGATCAGGCCCTATTATGTTTAACTCGCCGCAACTTTAGCGTTAGCTTTCACCAACCGGATTCTCTCGCCCGGGCTTGTAGACAACTGAACGATGTCATCATAGCTGGTTACATCTCCGCTTGCTTGCTTGCACACAGCCCCGTGCTCCCATGGATTGTAGAACCTCAGCTCAGCACCCGCTTCACTCTCGATCTCAACCCACTGCACTTCGCCGCCAGAAATCGATGCGCTCACCAGAAAAGCTCCAACCGCCCGTAGCGTGGCAAATTCGGCATCCTGCTCGCTAGGCCAGTTCGGGAACAGGCGAAGAATACCGTTATAGCTCTGCAGCAGGCACTCATTAATGACGACCGGCAGCGCGAAGTTCTCGAACCAAATGCCGACCCTGCTCATAAAATCAAAGCTCAGTGTATCACTGTACCTACCGCCGGACAGCAGAACACGGTCCGTGCACGTGCCGTTAGGCAGCAGGCAGTAGCTAATTTGCCGTTTGAACTTTTCCAGATCCAGATGTCCCATTCGTGCTCCTGCAAGATGATAGAAAACAAGCTCGTTGCCGCCTTCATTCCGATGATTCAGATAGGAATTGACCGCCGTTTGGTACGCTTCACCTGTTGAGTGAAGGCCATGCTCCTCCCCTGGGAAAATCGTCATAATACCGTTTGGCGTGTTATAGACAACCTCTGCATCCTCCCCTGGTACGGAGACGAACACTGTACCACGCTGCGATTCCGCCGTTGGGTATTCAGGGAATTTGCTTAGTATCTCTTGAACGCTACTTAGCAGTGCTGCCTCTTCTTGCTCTACACCGAGTGTTTCACAAGCCTCCTTAAAGGCATGAAATACAAATTTGGTCAGCGTCAAATCAACAAGGCAATCGTAATTCCTCTTGAAACCAGGCGTCAATTCATACAGCTCAGGAACAACAGTAGGGAAAATGTGATAACGGTCATCCCCCCACGCCTCCCCGTGCGTATCCGGCCTGCTCATGTAATCGGCCATAAACAACACGGCTTCCTTGATTGGCACAAAAGCTCGATTCGCCAGGAAATCCTGGTCCATCGTGTAAAGGTAATGCCACCACAGGCTCTGCACCGTCCACGGAGTTTCACAGACTTCCCAGCCCCAATGCGGCACTGGATAAGGCATTATGTTCATTTCGACAGGGTAAGCGGAGTGCGGATAATAGGCTCCACGCATGCCGTAGTATTCGCTTGCCCATTTTCGGCTCACAGGAAGAACATGATCTACCATGTTGACATAAGCCAGATGCTTATCGACATGATTACTGGAAAAAGCAAGCCAGAACGGCTGCTGCGTATTGTAATTCATATGGTAATCGCCATGCCACTCCGAGCCAATGGAACGGTAGCTCCAATTCGCGAACAGAC
This sequence comes from Paenibacillus sp. J22R160, assembly GCF_059692135.1. Taxonomy (NCBI): domain Bacteria; kingdom Bacillati; phylum Bacillota; class Bacilli; order Caryophanales; family Paenibacillaceae; genus Paenibacillus; species Paenibacillus sp. J22R160. The sequence continues at coordinate 242,898 of NZ_JCAUAU010000003.1, forward strand.
CCGGACAGGTCGCTTCGGGTTTGACAGAGCAGTGATAGAAATATAAATTCCAATACCAGATTCGCTCTAGGAATTCATCGCCGAGACTCACGCCTGAGCAATTCCAGTACGATGTCCAATTGTTCTCGCAAGCAGCCAAGGCGGCGGCAATCCCTTGCTCCGTAGGGGCTATCAGCTCCTGCAGCCCTGCAGTAACGGAACTATCTAAGCCTTCTGTCAGCTCCACGCAAGCCAGGAACGGCGCAGTTTGGAGCAGCTTAGCTTGTACGCCGCCTGCGGTATCCGCAGCTTCGATGCCCTCGGCTACACGAACATCCAAGCGGAACACTTTGTCCTTCGGATCACGCTCTTTCCCCTCTGGCGCACAAGGAAGCGTCTGCCTGAAGCTGAGTTGACTCCGCTCAGCCTCTACCGCCATCTGCGCAAGCGGCAGTTCCTTCGGCGTATCTGGATCGGGGATGAGCTTGACCCGATCGAACAGTCCGCCGATGGCGCCTTCCGGCGAAACAAGCTTCATCCACATCCGATCCGCCTCAGGCTCGATAAACAATTGCAAGGTGGCCTCCCCCGCCTCCAGCTTGAAATAAACTTCACAAAGACCATTGTGAATATGTATTGTATGGCCTAACACTTCCGCCTTGCGCCGATCATAGCCGAGGAGAAGCGAGCCGCACGGCATAGGCCGAGGATATGGCTTGCTGTAGTTCTCTGCCGTCATATCACAGTATTCGCGATACCAATCGTTCTCTCGGAACGTTTCCAAATCATTCGGAATCTGCTTCAATTGCTCGAATACGTCTTGAAAAGTCCCAATCTTGTCTTGATTATTCTCTGCAATTCGGATGTCCCACACATTGTTATGTCCAAAATGGATGACAACCGCATCTGGACGTGTTGTGACCACGGCGCCAAGGCCGCCGTTCCCCATCAATGCGCCCTCAAAAAAGTCAGGCGCCGGCTTCTCATAGCTAATTGGGTGTCGCTTCGCTTGCTCATTTCTATTCATGGTTACTCTCTCCCTTATCCATCATGTGGCAGCGTAAAAGTCCTGTACGACCACCTGGGCCGTACAGGACCATCGCCTTATTTTTTAAATGATTTATCGTAGGATTGCTGCATGATTTCCATGTAGCGTTTGAGGTTTAATTTATTCAAACCGGCTACATAGGCATCCCAATCCTTGTTCAAATCTTTGGCGCCTGTGACGAACTGCAGCGAATTCTGATCGATGTAGTTTTTAATATTCGTTTTCAGCATAGCAGCTTCGTCCGCTGTTGACGGATCGATCCAGATCGCCCAGTGCGGGAATACATCTTTTGGCTGCTTGCCATCATACACATGCGTAGCTTCTTGCAATCTGCGCTCATAGCCAGTTGTGTCATAGATATCCGTAGCCGCAACCCAGCTATCCCGGAATGCCTTCGGTTGGAAATATTGGGCCATCGGGCCCCAAGCCGAGTTGTGCGGGGTTTCCCCCGTCGGCGTTGGAATCGTCGCCAGAAGAGGAGTCGCTGACTTCTCTACAGGAGAATCGCCATCCTTCGGTTTCCGCCAGTCCTTCCCTTCTTCGCCGAAGTGACCGCGGATTTGGCCTTCCTGCGTAAACATGTAATCGACTAATTTAATGGCTGCGATTTGAGCTTCCTTGCTTGCTTTATTCGTAAGAACGAAGGTTGCACCTGGATCGCTGGGATAATTATAAGTCGCAAACGCCCCATTCGGCCCTATCAGTGGTGGAACGGCATCATACGTTTTAGAATTATCCGATCCGCCCGTGACGAAAATGTAAGGGTGCATAGCGGCGCCGGCGCCCAGAATTTGCGCATCCGCATTGTCGCCAATTTTCTTGTAGGCTGTAGCATTTTGTGTAAATGCCCCCTTATCAATTAAGCCTCCGTCATACATGGACTTCACGAACTGCAAGCCTTGCTTCCATTCTTCCTTGTTTGCTGCTACATCCACTTTCCCATTGTTCAGCAGGAGATAAGTGCGATCGTCGTCATAGATATACCCATTCATAAAGTAAGGGATGATGTGAACCCCATAATCCTCGATAGATCCGCTAAGCGGTACTTCATCCGCTTTGCCATTGCCGTTCGGGTCTTTGGTCTTGAACGCTTCCAATACCTTTTTGTAGTCATCCAGCGTTTTGGGCATGGTTAGATTCAGCTTTTTCAGCCAGGACGAATTGATCCACATTTTATTTGGATACGAACAGTGGTAGCACTCGACCAATTGCGTTAAACCATATATTTTGCCGTCCGGCGCGGTGTTCATCGCCTTAAAGTAAGGATATTTATCCAAAGCAGATTGAACATTAGGCGCATATTGCTTAATGAGATCGTCAAGCGGAAGAATCACGCCTTGCTGGGAATATCGAAGAATATCGGTTTGTGAAAATTTATCAACCCACGGAATCAGCATGTACAGATCCGGATAATCGCCGCTGGCCAGTGAAATTTGTCTTTTCTCAGCTGCACCATCGAAAGGAACCGTCTGCCATGAAAATTTAATATTAAATTTCTGCTCTGCAAATTTGGAGAAGCTGTTAGTCGCCAGATCGATATTCGCGTCTTGTTGGGCAAAAATCTTGATCGGAACCGGAGCGCCCGTGCCCTCCGATGGTTTCGCAGCGTTCGTTGCGCCTGGCGTACTGGTATCAGAAGCAGTTGGGGATGTACAAGCTGTGAGAACTAAGCTGATCGTTAGCAGCATTATCCATAAAGTTGAAACTGTTTTTTTCAAATGCGCCCTCTCCCTTTCGTTGTCAAATGGTAACCCCTGCATGTGCTTTTATCCAAGTTTTCAAGCCTTGTTCCGTGTGATCCCGAGTCGCACCGCCTCCTCTCTTAGGTGTCTCTTATCCTTTCACAGAGCCAATCAGCATCCCTTTTACGAAATACCGCTGTACAAAAGGATAAATGATCAAAACGGGTAAGCTTGCTATGACAATGAGCGAGTATTTGGTCAAATCGGCAAACTGCTGTCTCCTCAGCTGCTCAGCCGCATCAATGTTGCCTGACGCCGCCGAATTGAGAATCAGAATACTGCGAAGAATCAACTGTAACGGGTATAAACTTTGTGTTTTCAAATAGATCAAAGCATCAAAGTAAGCATTCCACTGCCCGATGGCATACATCAAAATCAGCACAGCGATGATAGGTTTGGACAAGGGAAGCACAACACTCCACAGAAAACGAAAGTCGCTGCAACCATCCATTTCGCTCGCTTCCGCCAGTTCATCCGGAATGGAAGATTGGAAAAACGTCCTGGCAATAATGATTTGCCATACCCAGATGGCTTGCGGGATAAGCAGGGCCCACCTCGTATCGAGCAGACCAAGCTGTTTGACGACCAAATAGGTAGGAATCAGACCGCCAGAGAATAGCATCGTAAAGGTAATGAACATCATAAGTGCGCTGCGTCCAAAAAAGGTTCTTCGAGATAGCGGATAAGCCAAAATAATCGTTAACGTTACGCTAATTAATGTGCCGAAGAAGGCATAGAATAACGAATTTCCATAGCCCTGAAGTACCTGCGGATTGCTTAATACAACCTTGTATCCTACGAATGTAAGATCCACTGGCCATAACCATACACGTCCTGATGAAACAGCGAGCGGACTGCTTAAGGAAGAGCTGACAATGAATACTAGCGGATAAAGAACGACGATCAGTGCGATCCCCAGAAAAATGTACACGCCCGTAAGGAACAGCCGGTCCCCAGTCGATTCACGAATGCGACGCCCCATCTTGATCATTTGGCGGGTCCTCTCCCTTCTTTTACCAAAGACTTGTACTAGAGATTTTTTTGGCTATGGCATTAACCAGCAAAAGCAGAATCAAGTTAACAACCGAATTGAATAAACCGACTGCCGTTGCGAAGCTGAAGTTCGCATTCAATAACCCGATTTTGTAGACATAAGTAGCGATAATCTCAGCCGTTTCGAGATTAAGCGGATTTTGCAGCAAATAAATTTTTTCAAACCCGACAGACATAATGTTCCCTACGCTTAATATCAAAATGATGACGGCTGTGGGCATAATGCCAGGAATATCAATATGAATTATTTTCTGAAACCGAGAAGCTCCATCGACTTTAGCCGCTTCGTAGAGCGACGGGTCCACCCCAGCCAGTGCGGCCAAGTAAATAACCGCTGAGTACCCTGCACCTTGCCATACGTCAGACCATACGTAGACACTACGGAACATGCTCGGGATGCCAAGAAAGTTGATCGTTTCTAAGCCGAAGCTTTGTAAAATGATATTGATCACGCCTAATCTCGGGGAGAGAAGCAGCATAATCATGGAAACCATTACAACGGTTGAAATGAAATAAGGCGCGTAGGTGACGAGTTGAACGGCTCTTTTGAAAAGGCCGTTCCGGATTTCATTTAGTGCCAAAGCGAGCAGAATAGGAACGGGAAAACCAATAGCGATCTGATATAAACTAAGAAACAGCGTGTTCTTAATCAACACCCAAAATTGCGGGTTATTGAAGAAGAGATGGAAATGCTTGAACCCGGCCCAAGGGCTGTGCCAAATTCCTTTGACAACGCTATAATCCTTGAAGGCGATGACCGCGTTCACCATCGGAATGTACTTAAAGATTAGAAAGTAAAGAACAGCCGGTATAATAAGTAAGTAGAACTGCCAGTGCTTCCGAAAACTCTTGCTCGCCTCCATCCACAGCCTGGACTTCTTCTTGGCCACACTCGGAGCGCGCGTTTCTCTGACGGATACGGTATCCAGATCAATCCCTCCTGTTTGGTAGCGCTTTCTATCTCTACAAGACCACATTTCCCCCTCCAGCGTAAAGGTACACCTCAAAATAGTGCGTACACCCGCTGAAATCAGGAAAGGTACAGCTCGAAATAGTGCGTACAATCGCTAAACTCATGAAAGGTACACTTGGATTTGGGAGGTACTTTTCTCAGAAGAAACAGCAAACGGCGGATCCGGATGGAACCCGCCGTTTGATTACAAGCATTTATACACAGCGCAGCGTATACGTTCGACCTGCCTCTGTATCGAAACGAATAACACCGTCCATCACATGTTCAAAAGGTACTTGTTTGCCTTCCGATTCGATCGAGTGCAAAGTCTCCTTGGTGCGAATGCGGCAGCTTCCACCAAATTGTACTTCGATCTCTGCCTCCTGAAGAGCGCCTCCCTCCCACGAGAGACTAACACCTATCGCTCCTCTTGCTCGAAGGCCCTTCACATAACCGATAGGCCATGCGTCTGGCAAAGCAGGCAGCAAGGAAATTTCGCCGGCATGCGATTGAACAAGCATTTCCGCCACACCAGCGGTAAATCCGAAGTTGCCGTCAATTTGGAATGGCGGATGCGCATCGAACAAGTTGGCATAAACGCCACCGCGATGATAGTTCGTCCCGTCTTCCTCCACCAGCTGAAGCAGATTGGAGATCAACTGCAGCGTTCGGTTCCCGTCTTGGAAACGTGCCCATAAGCAGATTTTCCACGCCAAGCTCCACCCCGTGCCGCCGTCACCCCGCCGCTCCAAGGAATTTCGCGCCGCCTGATACAGCTCCGGCGTTCCCTGTTCCGTCAATTGACGTCCAGGGTAAATACCGAACAAGTGCGACACATGGCGATGATGGACGTCCTCATCCTCCCAGTCCACCGACCATTCCTGAAGCTGGCCGTATTTGCCGATTTGCATCGGCTTCAGCTTCTCTAATGCTGTTGTCATCTCGTCTCTAAAGGACTCATCACCCGTTAACTTCAGCACCTCAATCGCCTCGATGCTGCTCATAAACAAATCCCAAATCAACGACATATCCATCGTCGTTGCCTGACTCACACCAGCCTTCTGTTCGTCTGCCGTTACAAACTTGTGCTCCGGCGACGTGGACGGCGACGTGATCAAATGGCCGCTTTCGTCCGTATGAAGAAAGTCCAGACAGAAAAGCGCCGCTTCTCTCATAATCGGATAAGCGTGCTCACGCAGATAATGCTCATCCTTAGTGAACGCATAATGCTCCCAAAGGTGCTGACACAGCCAAGCTGCTGACATCGGCCACAGCGCCCACGTCGGATCACCTTCTCCATAATCCCCGACTGGCGCAGTCTGGCACCAGAGATCTCCATTATGATGCGCGACCCAGCCACGGCAGCCATAATTCGTTTCAGCCGTTTTCCGCCCATTGTTGGACAAATTCTGTATGTACCCGAGGAGTGGCTCATGGCATTCGGATAAATGGCACGTCTCCGCAAGCCAGTAGTTCATCTCTGTATTGATGTTCAACGTCAAATTACTGCTCCATGGCGGTCTTAACTCTTTGTTCCATATTCCTTGGAGATTGGCGGGCTGCGACCCGGCGCGTGAGCTTGCAATCAGCAAGTACCTGCCATAATGAAACAGCAGCTCTACCAGCCCGCCATCCTTCGCCCCGTACTGCTTAATTCGCCGGTCAGTCGGCATCTCCTCAGGAGCCTCAGAAGCGCCAAGACTCAGCTCCACACGATTGAATAACACCGTGTAATCATCGATATGAGCTTGCCGCAATTGCTCATAGGATTTGCTCAGCGCCTGCTCCAGCCGCTCTTCGTTAGCTGCGGCTATTTCGCCGATTTCCCTCGCAGGAGGCTTGTCGTAGCCTTGAAAGCTAGTTTCTGCGCTGAATATCAGCGTTACAGCACTAGCTTTTCTAATATGTAAGCCATCATGATCCATGGTAGCAGCGCCATCTTCCAGACGAACGCCAAGTCGACCTTCAAAGCGCATGGCCTCCGTTGTTTCAGGATCTCCGTACAGGACAGGCTGATCCCGGTTGTAATAATTAGGATCGACATGCTCCGGGCAGATGCCTTGCAGGAAGAGATGCTCTGCACTCGTGTTCGTTCGATAGGGATGCGGACTATCCAGCCGCGCTGAGAAATTCAAAGCGCCTGGAGCGCTTGCTTCAATACGAATCACAATGACTTGATCCGGAAATGAAGCAAACATTTCGCGCTTATACACGATTTCCCCAATCTGATACGCCACCCCCGTGATGGCAGTCGTCAAATCCAGACTGCGCTCATATGCGCGAACCACTCCACCGTGGAGAAACTTCAAATGAAGATCGCCAAGCGGCATATAGGATTGATTGTATGGCCCCATCATTCCCTTGCTCTTCTCGTCCGCTTCCTCATAACGGCCCTCAGCAAGAAGCCCGCGAACTTCTGCCAGAACGTTCTTCGCATTCGGGTTGTTTCCGTCAACAGGCCCACGGCCTGACCAAAGCGTATCTTCATTCAGCTGCAAATGCTCGGCTTCCGGTTCGCCAAAAACCATGGCCCCGAGACGGCCATTCCCGATAGGAAGAGCTTCCGTCCACGCCTTTGCGCAGCTTTGATAACGTAATTTCAAAGTTAACAGCTCCTTTTTTTACGAGTGGAATCAATCATGAACTCCCCCAATAAATCACAAAACAATCCTCTTGTATAGGTACACTTCTATCACTAGGGTACGCTTATACGGAAACAGCCTTAATTGACCGTTTTTCGGTAAAAGCTAGGGGAAACACCCGATACGCGCTTGAAAGCTCTTCGAAACGCATGCGCGCTGTTATAGCCGACATATTGAGAAATTTCATCAATCGTATGCTGGCTGTTGAACAGAAGATCCGTAGCCTTTTTAATCCGTATCTTCTCCAGATAGTCGGATAAGTTTTCACCGGTGTGATCCTTAAATAACTGTGAAATGTACTTCTCCGGCAGCTCGACGACAACCGATATCTTATACAAATTCAGATCTGAATCTGAATAATGCTCATCGAGGAAATCCACAATTTTGCTAATCATTTCCCCCGTACTATCCTCTTTTTTCTTTAGCACTCTACTGCAAAACGCTTCGAGAAGCTCAAGAATGTCATTGCGGAAACGATCGAGGCTAGCTGAGAGCTGCAAATGCTCAATTCGCGCTTTCAGCCCTTGTGATACTGCTTGATCCGTGAATGGACTATGCTGCAGCAGCTTAAAGAACGTCCCTTTCAATTCACCGAATAATTGCTGAACCATCTCCGCTGATAGCTGCCGTTCTGTGAAGTTGTGTGCCAGCAGCTGTTCAAAAATACGGTGAACCTCTTGCAGCTCGCCGATCTTGACCGCATTCAACATGCGCAGCTCCATATCAATCGGGTAGTAATAGGTCGTTGATTCCTTAATCACATCCCGATACCAGATCGTTTCCGCTTCTTCCATAAAGACCGAATAATCAAGCGCGCCTCTTGCTTCCTCAAAAGAGCGACTGCTATCGGAAAGTGACTGGAAGCTGCCGCCAATGGCAACCGTCATTTGAATCCGATACTCCTCTTTCACATATTCTCTAAGTTGTTCAAACAATCCAGACAGGTTACCCGTCATGTCCTCCCCTTCCAAGTGGACGGCTTCTTCCTTTAGCGTCATAAGAATCCCGATTTTATCCGAGTCGATATCCGTTACATTGAGTTGGAACATACTGCTCGAATCAACCAGACATTTTTTGATCAAAAGCCTTGCCGCATTCAGCTCGTGAATGATTTCTTTGCTGACCAAGCCGCTGTAGCCGTTAATCCGAATGATCGCGACATGACCGGTTTCTCTTTTTAAATTCATGCTCGGCAGTGAGTGCATTAATGTCTGGACTTCCTGGAGAGAATCAAATTCCCCCTTCAATAGCCGCTTTACAAAGGCATCCTCTAATAAAGGCAGCTGGCGCTTAAGCTCCTCTTCCAAAGAACGCTGACTGGCTAACAAATCAGAAATATTTCCTTGCAGAAAATCGAACGCATTTTTCCCTTTGTAGCCGCCTTGACCAATTTGCTCCCGAAAGACCGAAACAATCCGATTGAAAGGGGCACTGTTCCTGTAAGCAAATAATAATGCGGCCACTATGCCTAGCAATAACGTTGAAATCGTGATCGCCCAGGTTACCTTTGCAATGAACGCCGACTGCTTCAAGACGACACTTTTGGGTAAGCCGACAACATACACCCAGCCGTTATAGGTTGATTTCGAGGAAATAAGCAGCGTCTCGCCTTCGACAATGTTACCAGGTTGCTGACCGATCAACTGCGGGATATTCATCGCTTGAATTTGAGCATCATCAATGCCAACTCTGGCTATCGGATGACCGTCCTTATCACTGATATAGGCCCAGCCCCCATACTGCTTCGGAATGCGTTCCAGCATTTTGGCTATCTCATTTTCATCAATCAAAATAACAGCAGTACCGAGCGAATGTTGAAAGCTATCGAACGGAATCGACTGCAAATAGGTGATGACGTTGCTTTTCTTACCATTACCGATAAACGGCTTTGAGGGCAACGTTTCCCTGCGATGAATAGTGCCGAGTAGCCCCTGCTTCCACTTGATCGGATCTACATCCTCGTAATGATACAGGTCGAAGAAATCATCAGGGCGCACATACACACCGGACGGCGTAAAAATAGCATGATAATTGTTTAGATAAATGTAGAAATCCTCCAGAAAAGTGTTCGTCAAGCTATACGCTGCCGTATTACGCCATGATTTCCATAGTGCATATACGTCGTAGTGATCGACATCCACTTGCTGAGTCAGCACATAGTTCAGCTCTTGGTCCAACGATAGTTGTCTCGTGATGCTTTCGACCTCTTCCATTCTGCGATCCAGAACGTCTTTACTTTGGTTTAGCATCATTGCGCTTGCCTCAAGTGAGTTAGACTTAATGATGTTCGAGGAAACATAATAGGAGATGAAACCCGTCACCATCGGAATAAACAGGATGAGCACATAGGAAATAAGAAAACTTCTGAAAATGGGGGAATGTTCCAGCTTTAGATTGTAAGTTAGCTTTATCATAACTTGTTCACCTCATCTACTTGTAGGTCCCCATTCACGTAAGCGTTTTCAATGTACCTCCTATCATAAAATAAAAGCTGGATTTTGTCTGTCGAAATAAGGCAGTCGACTAAAATCCAAGACATGCCGGTTTAGACGCTATACTCCACCACTTCATTGGATGAAATCCAATGAGAGGGCCGTTTCTGCTGCTGAATTCCAGTTTTCATTGGATGAAATCCAACGAAAACACATGATTGGCCGTCATTATCGCTCCAAAGCCGCAGCCTCCTTGGATTTTGTCCAATGAACACAACGTTTTAACGACAAAAACAAAACGTTCATTGGATTTTATCCAATGAACGTCCCTAATTCGCCATTGCCTTTAAAGTTGCGTGAACCTAATGAACCTACCCATTAAAGCTATCGCGCCATTTCAGCAGCTTCTTTTCTAGAATACGCACCAAGGAATCGGAACCCTTGCCTACAAAAGCAAAGATTAAGATCCCAACAAACACAATCGCCGTCTGGGAGAACTGTCTCGCATCCAGAATCAAGTAGCCAACGCCTTCGCTTGAGCCCATGAGCTCAGCTACGACCAAGCCTAACCATGCAACGCCGATCGACAGCCGTAAGCCAAGCAAAATATTCGGCAGCGCCGCCGGCAATACCAGCTTCGTAATTTGCTTAAACTTACTGAATTCCAGCACTCGGGCTACATCGAACAACTTAGAATCCACGTTTCGGATACCTAGAAAAGTCTGTACATACAGCGGGAAGAACGCCCCTTTCGCAATGAGCAGCACCTTAGAGAATTCGCCAAAGCCAAACCATAGAATAAAGAGCGGTGTGATGGCCAAATGCGGTATTGTCCGCAGCATCTGAACGGAAGGATCAAGCGTCTGCTCGAATTTGCGGAACAAGCCGACGAGAAGGCCAAATGCCAACCCTAAACTTCCGCCAATTAGAAAGCCGACGGCCGCACGCCAAATGCTGATTCTCACGTGCCTGAAAAGCTCACCGCTAATGAGCAAGTCGTAAAAAGCCTGCCCTATCGCATAGGGCGTAGGCAGCAGGGTTTTGGACACGATGCCTAATGACCCGAAAACCTGCCACAGAATTAAGACGGTCAGCGGCAAGATGCTCCCCCGCACAACGAGTTCCCATTTGGCTTCTTTCCTTTGCGGCTTTGAAAGGCTAGGCTGTTCGGACGAAACGGGCGGTTCCGCTGTCTTCGACCGGGATATGGGCTGATTTTTTCCAACAATAACTTCTGCTTGACTCATCGCTGCTCCCTCACTTTCATTCTCATTTAGTTAAATACCCGAGCTGTCGATCAGTTCTAATTCATCGATAGGTTCAAATTCGCTGAGTACCAGCTTGCGCAGTTCTTGGAACGAAACGGTTGTCTTTTTACGTGGATAAGGCAGATCGACTTGAATGATGTTACGGATTGTGCCTGGACGCGCATCCATCACGACGACTCGGGTAGCCAGAAACACAGCCTCATCGATATCATGCGTAACAAGTATCATCGTAGTCCGGTTCTTCTCCCAGATGTCGAGCGCTACCTCTTGCAAATGCGAACGCGTGAAGGCGTCCAACGCCCCGAACGGTTCATCCAACAAGAGCACCTTCGGGTTCCGGAGCAAAGCTCTTGCAATAGCAACGCGCTGTGACATGCCTCCCGATAGCTCTCTCGGATACGATTTCTCGAAGCCTTGCAGCCTTACAAGCTCGATCAGGTGATCTACGCGCGCCCTGACGTCAGGATCTTTCAGGCTAAGATCAGCGGCAATATTCTTCTCAACAGTCAACCAAGGGAATAAGCGATGCTCCTGAAAAATAAATCCTTTATCAATACCAGGCTTTTCTACCTGTTTCTGTTCGAGAAGCACCTTTCCATTATGTTCGGTATCCAGCCCGGCGATGATTTTGAGCAGTGTGCTTTTACCGCAGCCGCTTGGACCTATGATTGTTATAAATTCGCCTTCTTTAATTTTTAATTGAATGTTATGAAGCGCTTCTACTCGGTGTCCCTGTGGCGTCTGAAACCACTTGCTCGGTAAATCAATTTCTAGTGAAAGTACGCTCATCGAGCTTTCCCCCTTAGCCAATTAGTCAATCCAATGATTCAATCATAAAAAAAGAGACCTCCATAAGAACCCCTTTAAGGGGAAGTCAGGAAGTCTCCAGATACCTGGTCGACACAATTCAATTCAATTCATAGTGATTAACTTGGATATAAGGGGATCATATCACCACAAAATATGGAAGTCAATCCTTAATTCTTATATAACCCACTTGTTTTATCGGAATTAATATGCTAGCATAACTAATCAATAACCCATACAGCCCATTGGTCAACCAAAGGCTCTCCTAGCACCGCTACTAAGCGGAAGGCTTGCGAGGGCCTTTTTGTATACACGGGGGCCTATATGAAACGACATTATTTTGGAGGGATGAAGGATGAGTACACCAGAGCAGCGACAACTGCGTCTAGGAGCATTTCTATTCCAAGTGGGCCACCACGTAGCGTCTTGGCGTTATCCGGATACTGATGCCCAAGGCATTCTACAGCATGAGTTTTACGAGCATTTTGCCCAAACGGCGGAACGCGGCAAGTTCGATATGATTTTCCTCGCAGACACCCTTGCGGTCGTAGATCGTTTTAAGACGAACATCAAGCATACCGTGACCGTTCGGCCCGAACCCATTACGTTGCTTTCCTATCTGGCAGGCGTTACTGAACGTATCGGATTGGCTGCAACCGTATCTACTTCGTATCATGAACCATACAATTTAGCGCGCGAATTCTCCTGCTTGGATCACTTGAGCGGAGGGCGCGCAGCGTGGAATGTCGTGACCTCAGGCCGGGATGAAGAGTCCCATAATTTCAGTCAAGAGCGTCACCTCGCCCATGATAAAAGATATGAACGAGCACGTGAATTCGTTGATGTCGTCACCTCGCTCTGGGATAGCTGGGAAGATGGCGCTATTGTGGCTGACAAGGAGAATGGCATTTTCGCTGATCCAAGCAAAGTGCATGAGCTGAATCATCGGGGCGAATTTTTCGCTGTACGCGGTCCTTTGAACTTGCCCCGCTCACCGCAAGGCAGACCGGTTGTGATTCAAGCGGGAGCATCGGAAACAGGGAAACACCTTGCCGCTCAGACGGCGGAAGTCGTCTTCACGGCTTGGCAAACGCTGGAGGAAGCGCAGCTATTTTACCGGAACGTCAAGGAGCTAGCTGTCACCTACGGCAGATCGCCGAATGACATCCTCATCATGCCGGGCATTTTCCCGGTCATTGGAGCAACCGAGGAAGAGGCGCGCGAGAAAGAAGCGCTTCTCCAATCCCAAGTGCTGCCAGCCGTCGGCTTATCCATGCTCTCTGCATCGCTGAATGTCGACTTGACCGGCTATCCGCTTGATGGCCCCCTGCCTGATCTTCCGGAGCTGCAGCAGGTGAATGGCGGCAAAAGCCGCTTCCAGCTCGTCTCCGATATGGCGCGCCGTGAAGGCTTGACGATCCGCCAATTGATGTATCGGGTGACAGGCGCTCGTGGTCACCGGACCATTTATGGCACACCGGTCCAAATAGCCGATCAGCTCGAAGAATGGTTCAAGGGCGGCGCTTGCGATGGCTTTAATATTATGCCTCCTTATTTGCCGGGCGGTTTGGAAGAATTCGTGGATCTCGTCATTCCTGAGCTGCAGCGCAGAGGGTTGTTTCGCACAGAGTATGAAGGAAGCACCTTGCGCGATCATCTAGGGCTGACTAGACCGCAAAGCCGTTTTCAAAAAGCTGAATCTGCAAGTGGATACTGAGTGATGAGTGATAAGTGATGAGTGATAAATCAGCATTGAGAATTGGGGGCGAATGTATCAATGAGAACTAACCATCAACAAAGACAGCTTCATCTGGGGGCTTTTATATTTGGCGTAGGCCATCATATCGCGGCTTGGCGTTATCCTTTGACAGATACAGGCGGGCTTCTGAAGCTTGACTTCTACAAGCAATTTGCCCAAACAGCGGAACGCGGCAAGTTCGACCTCGTTTTTATCGAAGACATTCCTGTGCTGCCTGAGCCGCTGAACAGAGCTGTCCAGTACACGCTGCCGGTCCGGGCGGAACCGTTGACTCTGCTATCTGCGCTGGCCTCGGTCACCAAGAAGATCGGACTTGTCGGAACCGTATCGACTACCTATAGCGAGCCCTTTCATGTGGCGCGTAAATTCGCTTCCCTCGATCATTTAAGCGGCGGGCGGGCAGGCTGGAATGCCGTCACAACCAGTATGGAAAATACGGCCAAAAACTTCGGGCGCGACCATCACTTGGATCACTCCCTCCGTTATGAACGAGCCAAGGAATTCGTTGATGTCGTAACAGCTCTCTGGGACAGCTGGGAGGAAGGCGCGCTCCTTATCGATAAAGCCACCGGCCAATTCGCAGATCCTGATAAGGTTCATGAGATCAACCATGTTGGCGAACACTTTTCCGTGCGCGGCCCCTTGAATGTTCACCGTTCTGTGCAAGGACGTCCCGTTGTCGTGCAGGCGGGCTCTTCCACGACGGGTCAAGCCTTTGCTGCTCAGACGGCTGAGGTCGTTTTCACCGCGTGGCAGACATTGGAAGAAGCGCAAAGCTTCTATGCCTCCCTCAAGGTTCAGCTTCCCGCTTATGGACGTTCGCCGGATGAGCTGAAAATATTGCCTGGCGTCCTGCCCTTCATCGGCGCGACAGAGGAAGAAGCGAAAGCGAAGGAAGCCGAATTTCAGAATCTTGTCCTCCCTGCCGTCGGCCTGGGGATGGTGCAGAACATCCTGAGAGTCGACCTTTCCGGCTATCCGCTGGACGGACCGCTGCCAGAATTGCCGGATGCCACCGATATTAATGGCGGCAAAAGCCGCTACCAGCTGCTGCTGGATATGGCTCGCAGAGAAGATCTCACGATTCGCCAGCTCATCCACCGCGTTACCGGTGCCCGCGGACATCGAACCATCGCTGGAACACCTGTCCAAATTGCGGACCAGTTGGAAGAATGGTTCGTGAATGAAGCCTGCGACGGCTTCAACATTATGCCGCCTTATTTGCCCGGCGGGCTGGATGAATTCGTCGATCTCGTGATCCCGGAATTGCAGCGGCGCGGCTTATTCCGCTCCGAGTATACGGGACGTACGCTGCGCGATCATCTTGGTTTAGCTGAGCCTGCGAATCGCTTTGCTCAGCGTTCGGCGGCAGGAGCAGAGATAGCTGCAGCGACAGTAAGAGCAGGGGCAGGGGCAGAGATAGCTGCAGCGACGGTAAGAGCAGAAGTAGGAGCGACAACAGTAGTGCCAGCATTAGCGTCCGAGCCGACAGCAGATGCAGTATCAGCACCGGAGCCAACAACAGCGCAAGCAACAACAATTGCAACAGAGACAACAGCACCAACAACACAGATAACAACTACAACAACAACAACAACAACAGCACCAGCATCAGCATCAGCATCAGCATCAGCAACATCTGCTCACTAAACATCGCTTTATTAGGAGAGGGGTCATGTCCGTATGAAACAGAAATCATTTTATAATAAAAGCTTATCCTTCCTGGCAGTTATCACGTTAGTCCTTTTATCCGCATGCGGGGCCAAAACGGCGGGCGCCCCGACAACCGGGGCTTCCACTACGCAAAGCAGCAATGCGGCCTCTACCCCCGCCGCTGCTTCGAAAGAGAAGGTTGTCGTTAACATCGGCATCCAAGGCAAAACAGGCGTTCTGAACTTCGCTCGTGAGAAGGGATACTTCGAGAAAGCATTTACAGCTGTTGGCGCTGAAATCAAATGGAATGAGTTTGCCAGCGGTCCTCCGCATTTTGAGGCGATAGCAGCAGGAAGGCTAGATTTTGGCGCCACTGGCGGAACTCCCCTAATTTCCGGGCAAGTCGGCGGGGTTGATTTTAAAGGCATCGCTGTGACAAGCGACGGCAAAAAAGGCAACATGATTATCGTGCCGAAAAATAGTCCCATCAAGGAGTTAAAAGATCTGAAAGGCAAAAAAGTCGCCGTAGCCAAAGGCAGCAGCGCCTATAACTTCCTGTATATGGCCATCGATAAGGCCGGATTAAAAGGCGATGACGTCAAAGTTATTCAGCTTCAGCCCGATGAAGCCAGACCCGCTCTCGACAGCGGCGCCATCGACGCTTGGTCCATCTGGGAGCCTTACGCGACTACAGCCGTTTATCAAACAGGAGCATCTATTTTAGTCACAGGTGAAAATCTAAATATCAACGCACCATCTTTCTTGATTGCTCGTACCAAATTTACACAAGAGCATCCGGATCTAACCGTGCTTTTCCTCAAAACCTACGAAGAAGCACGTAAGTACTACGTCGATCATCAGGATGAAATCGCGGATGAGCTCTCCAAGTCGCAGAAGCTGGACAAAGCCATCATTGTCGATGTTTTGAAAAACACATTCCCGATCCTCTCTTCGATTACACCGGAGTTCGCCAAAGCGCATCAGGAACAAGCTGACTTCCTGCTTTCTGTCGGCGCTATTACCAAGAAGCTGGACACTTCACAGGTCCTTGAAAGCAAATTCATAGATCAAGCGTTGAAGAAGTAAGAGTTAGGGCTGCCTTAAAGTAGATACGTCTACTTGCGGGTAGCTTTTTGTTTTTGTTTATAGTGAGGTTGGAGGCAATTTGTTGCAATTAACGCCGATTACTCCTGCTAATTCCCCGATATGATCTACTTTTACCCTAATAACTGGAATTTCTCCAGGTAATATTGGCGAATCCAGCTGATTTCGGCCAGCTACCGACGATTTAGATGGAGCTTCTCCCGTTATTTCGCTCCCAGCCACCGAGCAGCATAGATTAACGGGAGATTTTCCAGTTATTCCCGACAGCCTCCACTTTCGAATTCACAGGCAAACGGAAAAAGCTACCTCATCCAGTCATCTCTGACCAAATAAGATAGCCTTCTACCACTGCTAATGTTAAGTCACTGCTGTTTTAGACGCAGCAGCCTTATCCGCAGCTTCCTGTGCCAGCTTCGCCCTGATCTGCGCCTTGCGCTCTTCGCGTTCACTCGGCTTCAGCCGTGGGCACGTATAACAATAACTGCCGCCTTCCGTGCAGTAAAACATGCAGCAACCCGACTTCATCCGCAGCTGAGTATCCGGTTCACCGGGAGCACCCGGGTAGTCAAGGTAGATAAACTTGACGTTCAGCGGATTTCCCGCACGTCCGAAAACTTGGCCGTTCAACTCTTTCGAAACAAACGTCCATTCTTCCTCGATGCGCTGCTGCTCTTGCTCGGAAGCAGCTTGTTCTTTCATACGGTCGAACATGTAACGCATCCGAGTCGGAAACAACTTCCATAAATGTGTGATATCCATATCTGCAGCCAAGGAAGCCGCTTCTACAATGGGTCGAATGTGAGTGCCGTACCAGCGGCTTAAGCGTTCATTGCGCCAAGCGCTGCGCTCTCCCTCCCGAGGTCCTTCCAGCTGCCGAATATCATGAAGCACATAGCGGAACTCAGCATATCCCTGGTTGTGCATGTAGATTTGCAGTGTCCAATGCTCCGGAGCCAGATCGATCAACTCATCCTTCAACACCATGCCATGCATAGCCATGTTCAAAACACCAAGTCTACTCATAAAATACACACAAGCCGCCGCAGGCTCAAGCGCCTTCATAAGCGGTGAATAAGCGCTAATTAGCTCCCGCATACCAGCCTCTGTGGAGAGACGGCTGCCTGCTATTGCAAATAACGGCTGTGGATGTAACTCCGTAGTAACCCCGAACTGCTCCGCGAGAACATGCTGTAAAGATGAACTCATTGTCTGGCCTCCTTCATGTAGCACCGATAACAGCTACCTGTTCGGATGATGTCATAACATCCATCCTATTCATAGAGACCATTGTACCACACGTGATAATGATTATCATTACTGATTTTCTCCTAAATAAAAAGCCTGCCCCATGATCTTTTTACAGACGTTTGGGACAGACTTTGGTTATTATTTTATTTTTTTAAAGTTAACGCCCTCAAGATGACAGTTGCTGCTTCTGCTCTTGTTGTATTTCCTTTAGGTCTTAACGTACCATCCTCGTAACCATTCAATAATCCCGTCGAATTGGCTGTAGAAATCGCTGCTTTCGCCCATTCAGAAATCTCGGAATTGTCCTTATAGCTAGTGACTTCAGCCTTCAAACTGATTTGAGCGGCACGAACAATGATCGTCGCCATCTGCTCGCGGCTAATGTACTCGTCAGGACCAAAGGCCGTATCGCTATAACCATTAACAATACCCTGTGATGCGGCTGTAGCTATGAAATTTTTCGCCCAATGGCCGCTTGTATCCGCGAATACCTTACCGACTTGCTCCTTGAGGTTAAAAGCTTTTACGATAATCGCAACGAATTCAGCTCTAGTAATGTTATTATTCGGTTTAAAAGTTCCATCTGGATAACCACTAATAGCGTTCTTTTGAACTAGCTCTATAATGCTTTTTTCCGCCCAATGTCCCTTCGTGTCAGTAAACGCAATAGGGATAACAGGTACTGGTTTAGCAGTAGCTAGAACGGCGAACTTCGTGAAATGATTCGTTGAACCAGTTACCGTAGCATCCGTACTATTCACCTGTGGGTTCTCTAATGGAATCCATTTATTAGTTTCTTCATTCAACCAATAAATACCAACTACTGATTGATTCATATCAACTTTGTTTTTATCGAAAGGCAAAGTAATTAGTAGAGATTTGCCGAACTCACCAGTGAAATCTTTGCTAATTTCAAAAACATCGCTAATTAGCTTCGACGATGCATCAATTGGTAAGCTGGACGTATCCGTAACTTTATTTACAGTGATCTTGAAGTTGCTAATGTTGCCATTAACAGCTCCAGCTGGTACGACGATTTTAACCCCATTCAGAGTTACTGTACCGCCATTGGATGCATTAATAATTTCTGCATTTGGTGCTAACTCATCTCCGCCACTGCCACCTCCCCCAGAAGGAGCGGTTGTCAACTTCACCAATTCTTTCGTGTTGCGGACACGGATTCGAGTACCCTCTGTATTTTTGCTTGCTAAGCCTACAGCCTCAAAGGTATCGCCAGTCACCAGGCTCGGAACTGCTCCACTTTGATTCACAATATATCCATCTGTAAAAACAAGAACAGGTCCAGTTCCATCATCGATAACATACGAATTATCATCAAATTTGGAAACCACTGTTCCACTAACTTTCACCAACAATCCTTGATTTTGCTCTAGTGTAGCCTGATTTGTTGTTAATTTCAGTGGTGTAACTGGGTCCGTGTGGCCTGTTTTGATGACATCTAAATTAAAGGCATTAAAATCTAATTCTTTATTATTTTCAAAAGTCTTCATTTGCCCATAAATTCTCACAGTATCGCCTTCAACCAATGAATTCTCCGGCAATTCCTTAAAGGCCATAATCCCGCCGGTTGCATCTTGAACATAGAAAGCATCGAAGAAAATGTTGGACCCTGTCACTACTGTACCCTCAATGACTGCAGGAGTTCCGTCTGGCATTGAACGGACGTTAGCAATGGAATCAATCCGGGTGTCACGATGAGCCAACCAATTAATCGCATTTAAGCCCAGCTCGTTATTGCCTTTGGGATTATACGACTCGTCCATTTGCTTGTCATTAAAAGCATTCATTCCCGAGACGATAATTCTTCCGTTTCCGACCTGTTCAGAAGCAATCGCCGGTATTGCGGAACCGCCTCTTCCGTCATCCGTCGTATCATATACGAATCCGCCGCTGCTAATTTTGTCTTGGAACGTTGTCTCGTTTCCTTTAACTAGAATCGTCACCTTATCGGTATCTGTCAGCGCCTCATGACCGACTTTCTCCAGACTTGCCCCACTGTAATACTCTAGGGTCAGCGAACGATCCGTAATATAATTTTTAACAATTCCAGGATGTAATCGAACAGTAAATGTATTGGTACCAATCGGAGGTGTCCAGAAATTCCCGTCTAAACTTGTATCAAAAATACCATCATTGCTTACTTGGATCGTCGATCCCATCTGCTGGAGCAAGTTATTGCTAATGGTTGGATTCGTGCTGTTATTGCTTTTCTCCGTTAATAAAAGCGATCCTCCAGCTTGCACGAATGCAGCTATCGCTGCGCTTTCATCCGCAGTTACCGCAACGCCTGGGTGAGTAAACATCAGTACTTTAACATCACTTAGTGATGTAGAAGTAAGTGGAGATGTATTCTCAACGACAGTATAACCTTCTTGTCGCAGCTGGTTTGTGAAACTTTTCAAGTTATCTTTGTAAGTTCCGGAATCTTGTGTTGTATTCTCATTTTTGTGAGAAGCATCTATCATCACTTTAATACCCAATGATGCCTTGATCGTCACCGATTGGTTGAACTGGTTATCTAGCGGCGAATCACCTGGGATAGTATCAAGAACAGCGATTAATGTATGATCTCCCTGCAACGGATTCATCCAAGTAACTCTGGCTGTAGCCGTTCCTTTGGATGTGATCGAAGCAACTGTAGCATCGCCAATCAAATGTGTAGCATCGACAGTATCAAAGTAAAAATGAACATTTAAGTTGGAAAGGTCTTGCGATCCTAGGTTAGTAAGACCTGCTTCCAATACGGATGGGCTTCCAGCGACTAAACTATTCCCAACCACATTGATTCCGCTAATCTTTACGTCTGTTGTTACGATTTGGGACCAGATTGGAGCTGAATAAACACGTTCGCCATCCATTTGGGTTACTCTAACTACAAACCACTGTTGACCACCCTTGATATCCACTGTTGGATTCCAAGTAAAATCCTTAGACATTGGAGTGATGGTTTGAATCACTTTATTGCCATTCGTAATCAATTCTACTTTGGCAACGCGATCATCCGATTTGTAAGTACTGCTAAGGTAGCTGTACTCAGGCATTGTCTTTGCCTCTACGACTGGGTCTTTACCAGTAACCGTAAAGTTCAACGTACTGCCCTTAACAGTTGCACCCATATAGCTGCCATTGGCAAGGAAATCCAAGCTAAAGTTCGGATCTTCACTCATGTAAACCCGCATGTTACGCATGGATTGAAGTAATGACTCCTGAGATAGGTCATTAGCCACGATAACGGTTCTAGCGTTCGTTTGGCCCCATTGTCTTCACCATAGGTCGGTGCAACGTGCCAACCAAGATCCAACGCTTTGAAAAACTTCGCTTCAGCATTCGCATAAGCGTAGTGACCTGAACCATTCCCAACTTCAAACATCGTAAACAATTTATCCACATTGCGATCATATGGCATGAAATTATTGAACGCATTAGCCGACATATCCGGGTGATTAAACTGTGCAACCACATCGTCGTAAGTCAAGACCCATGCATAATATTTACTCAAATCTTGATATTGGCCTGCATTTTGCTTGCGGTCAATGAAGTTTTGCGTTCCAAAAACGTTCGAATGTCCCCAAGTCGTTGATGTCATCTCAAAAGCAGGGAATACAACAAATTTATCATTCTTTGTATATTGGTTTGCTAAATTCTTGGTAAGCTGCCAATCGGCACCACCCGTACGTTCAGGTGATCCTTTATGGTCTACTGTATCTTGACCCACTAGCGCTGCATCAATGTCATGAGAGTGGTCTGAAAAAGCAAAGAAATCATAATTATGCGCTTCAGCTGCTAATAAAGCATCTTCCGGCGTACCTGCTGCATCGTGTGAAATGTTGGTATGATTATGCGTTGTACCTCTGTAGTGCGTGCCTCCAGTAAACACTGGAACTACACTGAAACTCCACGCATACGAACCTGCATTCCCTTTGGTATCCTTCACATTTACAGTAACGGCATGATCGCCGATAGCCAGATCTGAATTGATTTGCAGCTGAATTTGCTCTCCTGTGGCTGTTGCTTGCACAGGTTGGTCATCCAGTGTTACAGCTAACGTTGCTAAGTCAAGACCGCTTGGTTCAACATACTGAACAGAGATTAATGGCTGTCTATCCTCTGTTTTCGTACCTTGAATCGGTGTTTCATCTAGAAACTCCGGCGCAAATGTGTCCGCTACCACTGAAATGACGTAAGGCGCAGCTGGTGAACCCGACTGCTTTGAAGTTGTAGCGTCCTTAGCCTCAATATAATATTCAAAAGTGCTTCCAGCAGGCACCGATGCTACCGGCAAAGTGACGTTATACGAACTTTGATCTGTTGAAGTCATTGGTAAAGTCAAATATGTAGTACCACCAGTTGCTCTGTAATTGAGCGTAACTGAACTTGCATTTTTGGCGCTAGCCACGAACTTAATGTCTGTATTGATATAAGCTTGAGTTACCGCTTGATGCGTTAGCGATAGTTCCTTAATCTCCGTCACATCAGCTAACGATCTTGGGAATACCTGATACCCGCTGGTATAAGGTGAAGAGGAATCATATTGACTGAAGATACCAGTGAACGTATACGTAGAATCTTTTTGAATGTCTGATGTCGTATTAATGCCGCTTGCGGTCGTTACCCTAAGTGTAATTGTTTTACCTGCCGCATCAGCTACAGTCACGTTATATCCATTCCCGGAAATAGCTGGGATGTCGGTAATCTTGCCTGTAAATTTAACCAACGAACCTTCCAGCAGTTCAGCCTTTGTGCTGTCAATTAAGTTAACGATTGTAGTTTCCTGAGGAACAGGAAGTGGAGCTGTCCCTTTTTTAACTACGGTAGTAGGTGTGATTTCTGTTAAACCATTATAGAATTGAATCGCGCCTGTTACAGTAACAACATCTCCCTGGGTAACTGTTACGCCCTGAGGAAGCGCCCCGAATGCAGCAATACCTCCAGTGCTATCCTGCATATAGAAAGTGTTCGTTGCTGTAATCTCATTATTACCAATGACTACGCCTTCGATGGTAAATACTTGATTAATCTTATCTGACTTTCCAGCGCTGTCATTTGTCCGTAAGCTGCTGATCGGTGTAACAACCGTATTATCAGCTTTCGTAATCTTCGTCGTTGGGCCTTCCAAGTTGAGACCATTCGCACTAGTCGTTAATTGAGATACAAATACGTCGTCTGTCCCAGCGTTAAATGTGAAGGTGAACGAACCGTCTGCACCTGCAACTGCGTGGTCTTGGCCTGTTGTTGAGTTAAAGCGGGTGCCGCCTGCAACAAGGTTATAGACGTAAATCTGTGCGTTAGCCGCTGCTGCGCCTGCAGAACCTACGACTTTACCCACCAGACCAGCATCAAGGAAGTAAGTCAGCTTGCCAGCGTTAAGGCCAGCACTGGCTGCAGCTAAATTAATCATAACTGAGCTGCTTTCTGCTTTATTTGCATCCTTGGTTGTCAGATAGACTTGTGAGTTGTTAGCCGTATTATCGAATGTCAGGCTAAATTTACCATTGCTATCCGCATATACAGCAGCAGTAACAGCTGCGCTTGTCGTATTTGGATTACTTACATACAAGGAAACATAGGTGGATGCTGTAACAGAAGCTGCGTCCCCAACCAATCTGCCCACTGTTCCTTGATTGGTAAACTGAATCTGCTGTGGAATCGGCTGAGCACTTTTGGTGACAACTACTGCCGAGGTCGATGTGTTTCTTGGAGGAATAATCGGTCCTACTACGAAGTCAGATCCGTTATTACCGGTATCCCAACCAGCGCCTTTACCGACTGCTGAGTTGCTGCCATCTTCTGCCTTACGCTGTGCGCTTGTCGCATTTCCCAATGTTGCTGTAGGAGCAGTGCCTTCAAAATCATTAGCGCCACCAAACCCTACAAAATCAATCACGGCGAGATCCGCTTTTCCCGTAATGGCCGTGCCTTTATTGGCTACTACGACTTTACCTGCGGTACCTGACATGTTAATACTTCCAGTGGCATCAGGTGTCGGAAGACTTGCCATCGTTGTACCTGTTCCCGCAGCTTCTTGAATCAAATAAAAACTATGTGCTTTAATTGTTCCACCAAGCGCTGTAATTGCCCAAGTTGAACCCGCAGAAGATGCATATTGAACAGAATACCCATTCAAACTTACGTCAGCATCCGTAGGATTATATAGCTCAATAAAATCGTTCTTGTAGGTAGCCCCTGAGTTGCCTCCCCCACCATTCACCTGGCTGATCACAATGTGATCACTGGCTGCGGAAGCTTTAGGTAACGACAATCCACTCATTGGAAGCAGCGAACCAACAAACAAACAAGTTGCTAACCCAACGCTCGTCCATTTCTTCAATCTAGTAAAAGATGCGATCATCGAAACAGTCCCTCTCTTTCATGTCTACCTGAATGCCATGCGCATGGTTAACTAACATCGTATGATTCTTCCTTCCTGTCACTTCCTCTTTTCTTTCTCTACGATGATTGTCCCCTTCATTTTTAATGAGCGCGCCTCTTTGATATTACATGTTTAACGTGTGCGTATTATTAACCCGAGGTTTAATATTTGTAAACGCTTTTACTTGGAGTTTACATGAACGTAATACTGAGAAGAAGATTGTCGATTATTATTTAGTAACATGTTCTATTTTTATTACTTCATGTTTTACTTCGAGGAGGAGCTTTTTTGTTAACCCAAACTTGTCATTTGATATCTAAACGCGCTATCCGTCTTTCTCTGAACTTGACTATAATGATTGCTTTCTTATTGTATGCTTTCAATTCCAATGCCTCTGCTCATGCACTGAGTGCTAGCTATACGACCATTACTTTTGAGCAAGATAAAACGAGCTTCACCTTTTCACTAGATGTAATTTCGGTTATTGAAAGTATGGAGGTAGATGCTAATAATAATGGTATCTTGGATACAGAGGAACTGGAGAAGAACAAACATCGATTAGAAGAATGGATTGACGATAGTTTAGTCCTCGAGAAAGACGGGAGAGAACAATCTGCGGAACTTACGGATATGAAGCTCGGCAAGAAAGGGGACAAGGAAGTCCTTACTTGGGAATTGACGTATCCTGCATTTACGCCAGGGCAAACGATCAGTGTCATCGACGGACTGTATTCCGCTCCTTCGGCATCCGCCTATGTGAATTTGATCACTTCTCGGCATGGCAATCAAGTTAGCGAAACTGTTTTGCAAGGAAAGAACCGTACGTGGACCACTCTTCTTGCAGAAGAACAACAACAACAACAACAACCTGCCCCATCAACATCTGCTGGTACTGCCCAGCCGGATCAATCGCCTCAGCAACCTAAGACCAACAGTAGCGGAACTAATTCAACGGTTCAAAACCAAACTACTACACAGGTGAAATCCGACGTTCCAGCAAATTCAAATTCATCCTGGTTTTCCTTCTTTACGCTGGGCATCAATCATATTCTTACTGGATACGACCATATGCTGTTTCTACTAGCGCTCCTGCTCCGCAAGCAAAGTTTTAAACAATACGCATCTATTATTACTGCTTTCACCCTTGCTCACAGCATTACATTAACACTCGCTGTACTTGGTTTCATCAGCCTTCCTTCACGGATAGTTGAGTCTGTCATTGCCTTAAGTATTTGTTATGTCGCACTGGAAAATATCTTCCGCAAAGAATTGCGCAGTCGGTGGATTGTAACTTTCTTATTTGGTCTCATTCATGGGATTGGCTTCTCAGATATATTACGTGAAATGAATCTGCCAAAAAGTCATTTAGCCGTAGATCTTATTAGCTTTAATGTGGGGATTGAATTTATTCAGTTATGCCTGGTACTCGTCCTTCTTCCTCTTCTTATCTTTGTACAGAAAAAATCGTACTTTAAACCAGCCATACAAATTGCTTCCTATTTGATCACAGCATTAGGAGGTATATGGCTTGTTGAACGCATGTTTTTTTAGTTAGAAAAACGACCCTTCCCCGTGCTTTGGCGAGGAAAGGTCGTTTTATCAATTTTTAGCGAGATTCGCCAGCCGCCACCGTGGCTCTAACTAGTTCTTGCTCCTGCTTCTCCGATTTCTCTGTACCTACTAGATCATACGGGATACAAAGCGGTACGCCCGTACGCGGATCCTTGACGATATCCGCCTCAATGCCGAAGACTTCGCGAAGTACCGGCTGCGTCACAACCTCTTCCGGCGTCCCTTCGCTTACCACCTTGCCCTGTACAATCGCGACCATGTGATGCGCATAATGAGTCGCATGGTTCAGGTCATGAACGACCATAATAATGGTCCTTCCTTCTTCCTTATTCAGCTTCTTCAGCAGCTTCAATACCTCAAGCTGATGCGCCATATCAAGGAACGTCGTCGGCTCATCCAAGAAAAGAATGTCGGTCTGCTGCGCCAATGCCATCGCAATCCATGCCCGCTGACGCTGACCGCCAGACAGTTGATCTACTGGTCGATCGGCAAACGGCATCATCCCCGTTACCTCAATCGCCCAGCTGATCGTCTCCTTGTCTTCCTTCGTCATAGAGCCGAAGCCTTTCTGATGCGGGAATCTTCCGTAGGACACCAGCTCGCTCACCGTCAAACCTTCAGGCGCAGTCGGATTTTGCGGCAAAATCGCCAATTCCCGTGCGACTTCCTTCGTCGTCCGTTGGTGGATAGACTTCCCGTCGAGGTACACCTGGCCGCCTTTTATTTTCATAATGCGCGCAAGTGATTTCAAAATGGTGGATTTGCCTGAACCATTGGCGCCAACAAGTGCAGTAATTTTGGCATCAGGTATGGATAGATTTAAGTTGCTGACAATCAAACGATCATCGTAAGCGATGTCTACTTGCTGTGTGTACAAACGAGTCATAGGGATGTCTCCTCTCAAAATTAGCTTTCTTAAGCTTTGGATTTAGCAAGCAAAAATAAAAAATAGGGAGCTCCGATTACAGCTACGACAATGCCGGTTGGAATCTCACTCGGCTGCAGAATCCAGCGGGCAAGCGTGTCTGCCACAATCAGCAGGAGACCTCCAGTTAGCATCGAAGCTGGAAGCAAATATTGGTGCTTTGGGCCTACCAATTGTTTGGCAAGATGAGGACCAATTAAGCCAACAAAACCGATACCACCGCCGACAGCCACACAAGCGCCTGCAAGAGCAACGGCTGCAGCTAGAAGACCAAGTCGTTCCCGTTCGACAGATGTCCCAAGCCCGCTCGCCAACTGATCTCCCAAATGCAGCACGTTCAAAGTCTGAGCTTTATATAGGACATATGGGATCAAAATAATAAGCCAAGGCAGAAGTGCCATTACAAACTTCCAGTTCGTTCCCCAGATGCTGCCTGCCAACCATATTGCAACAAACTGGTAGTTCTGAGGATCCATCTTGATCGTAAGCACAAGCATCACTGCGCTGATTCCAGCCGCTACCGCAATACCTACCAGAACGAGTCTCGTTGGCGAAATGCCGATACCTTTTTTATAGGCTAGAACATAAATCAGTGCTGCTGCAGCTCCAGCCCCAAGCATCGCGAGAAGTGGCATCATGTAAACAGGAGCTGCCTGTTTGACAGGGAAGAACGATATAAACAGCACAACCGCAAGCCCCGCTCCGGCGTTGATGCCAAGAATCCCTGGATCTGCCAGCGCATTACGCGATAGCCCCTGCAGAATAGCTCCTGATAAGGCGAGTCCTGCACCAACCAGTACTGAGATAATAATGCGAGGCAATCGGAACTCAAATAGAATCAGTTCTTGTTTAGCCGTTCCTTGACCGAACAACGTCCGAAGCACGTCCATCGGAGACAAGCGAATGAATCCTGTATTCATGCTGATGATAAAAACAAGCGCAATCGCCACAAGCAATATCGTTAACATCGTATAGGCTTTAACTGATCGCTTGCGCGTTGAAATTTCTACCAGAGAGGCCATTATAGTTCTCTCCTTTCCTTACGAGCCAAATAGAGGAAAAATGGTACGCCAATGAGCGCAATCAAAGCGCCAATCGGCGTCTCAAATGGCGGGTTAACCATCCTTGCACCAATGTCGGCGGTCACCATAAGCAACGCGCCAAGTATGCCCGAGCAAGGAATTATCCAGCGATAATCGACGCCGACTAATGCCCGTGCCACGTGTGGAATAACTAGCCCTACGAAGCTGACTGCACCGACTGCCGATACGGATGTACCTGCCAGCACAAGCGACAGCAGCATGCCGGCTACCTTCACCCAGCCCGTGCGCTGCCCTAATCCTGCGGCAATTTCGTCACCGAGACTCAGCACCGTAATCGATCTGGATAAGGCAAGCGCACCGATGATGCCGCCGATAATCCATGGCCAGACGATTTTGATTTGCAGCCACTTCGTTCCGGCTACGCCTCCGGCATACCAGAACGCCAAATCCTGCGAAATGTGAAAATAAATCGCAATCCCTTCGCTAAGCGCTACAAGCAAAGCACTTACCGCCGCTCCTGCCAAGGCAAGCCGAACGGGAGATAATCCGCCTTTGGACATGGAGCTTATGCCATACACAAGCCCAGTACCAATTGCAGCACCTGCAAAGGAGAACAAAATCAAATAATGAAAGGGCAACCCTGGGAAAAAAGCAAAACACAACGCAAGCACAAAGCCTGCGCCAGCATTAATCCCGAGCAATCCCGGATCAGCAAGCGGATTCCGTGTCATTCCTTGCATGATTGCGCCAGAAACAGCAAATCCAACGCCAACCAGCGCTCCGGCCAAAGCCCGTGGCAGTCTCAACTCCTGAATGATTTGATGCTGGGTCAATTTCGGGTTGAAATGAAACACGGCTTCCCATACAGTAGACAGCTTAATATCAGCCGCTCCTACTGAAACGGAAACAGCAAGCCCAAGCAGTAAAGCAGCCAGCCCTCCGAAAATAATAAATGAAGCTACAAGCGGTCGGCTTCGCAGCTTAGGACGCGGAGCATCGGTTGATGCTGCAGATAAACTCATGAACAAAATCTCCTTCCGATATGTACCCCGATCAAGATCAAATAAGCTCCATCTTACTCATGAAAAACATTATAACACAGGTGATAATGATTATCATTATTAAATTGAATTTGAATAACTAAAAAACGACCTTTTCACATTCATCACATATCCCCCGTGCTCTTGAATATATTTAGTAACAAGCTTTTTTTCACATCTAAATCATTGCTTTGTGCATGCCATACGATAAGGGTAAGCTGCTACTTGCCTAGGAAGATCACCCCCAAGGAGGTGTCAACATGACAGAACCCCTATTTACCGTTTCCCGTGAGGATTGGTCATTGCACCGTAAAGGGTACCAAGATCAAACACGACACCAAGAGAAGGTCAAAGATGCCATTAAACAGAACCTCCCTGATTTGGTTACAGATGAAAGCATTGTAATGTCCAACGGGAAGCAGGTTGTGAAGGTACCTATTAAAAGTCTGGATGAGTACCGCTTTCGGTATAACTTTAACAAAGGGAAACATGTCGGACAGGGAGACGGAGACTCGCAAGTGGGGGATGTGCTTGGAACCGACCCTCAGCCCGCTCAAGGACCAGGGAAAGGCGAGGGTGCAGGCGATCAGGCTGGCGAAGACTATTATGAGGCCGAAGTCAGCATGGAGGAGCTGCAAGCGATGCTGTTCTCTGAGCTGGAGCTGCCGAATTTGCAGAAAAAAGAGAAGCGCAACATGACGACTACAGAAGTAATTTTCAATGACATACGTAAAAAAGGCATTATGTCCAACATCGACAAGAAACGGACGATTCTCGAAAATATGCGTCGCAATTCCCGCTCAACTTCACCTGGCATTCATCACATCAGCCCTGATGATTTACGTTTCAAAACCTGGGAGGAGATCGAGAAGCCGCACTCGAATGCCCTCATCATTGCAATGATGGATACGTCAGGTTCCATGGGATCCTTTGAGAAATATATCGCACGCAGCTTCTTTTTCTGGATGACGCGGTTTCTGCGCACAAAATACGAGAATGTGGAAATTGTGTTCATTGCCCACCATACGGAAGCCAAAGAGGTTACTGAAGAGGAATTTTTCACAAAAGGAGAAAGTGGCGGCACGATCTGCTCCTCCGCGTACCAAACCGCCATTGATATTATCGATAAAAAGTACCCGCCCTCTCAGTTTAATATTTATCCATTCCACTTCTCAGATGGAGATAACTTAACGTCGGATAACGAACGCTGTGTGAAGCTCATCTCCCAATTGATGGAGCGCTGCAACATGTTTGGTTATGGTGAAGTCAATCAATATAACCGCAGCTCCACGCTGATGTCCGCTTTTCGCCATATTCACGATCCTAAATTTCTGCATTATGTCATTCGCGAAAAAGGCGAAGTTTACAAAGCGTTGAAAACCTTTTTTACCAAGCAGGAGGGAGTGGCTGTTCCGTGAGTAAATCCGAAATTCAGCAGCTTGAATACGCCATTGATGAGATAACGGAGATTGCCAAAGGGTTTGGGCTCGACTTCTATCCGATGAGGTACGAAATTTGTCCCGCCGAAATTATTTATACGTTTGGGGCTTATGGGATGCCGACCCGTTATAGCCATTGGAGCTTCGGGAAAAATTTTCACCGCATGAAGACGCAATACGACCTGGGGTTAAGCAAAATTTACGAGTTGGTCATCAACTCCGACCCCTGCTATGCTTTTTTACTGGATGGCAACTCGCTTATTCAAAATAAGCTCATCGTCGCTCACGTGCTCGCGCACTGTGATTTCTTCAAAAACAACGTCCGCTTCTCCAAAACGAACCGCAATATGGTCGAAAGCATGTCCGCCACGGCCGAACGTATTCGCCAGTATGAAATTGAATACGGCATTGACGAAGTTGAGCAATTCATTGACGCTGTACTCGCGATTCAGGAGCATATTGATCCTGTGCTAACCCTTTCTTACAGGCAAACACGCAATCGCCAAGAAACCAACAAAGCCTCAGCCCCTGCTGCGAAATCGGAAGCAACTTACGGTTATGAAGATTTATGGAGTTTGGATTCTAAAAATAAACCCGCTCCTACAGCCGAGAATAAAGAGGAAGCCAAGCGCTTCCCGCCAAAGCCTGAGAAGGATATTCTCCTCTTTATTGAAGAGAATGCGCCCTATATGGAGGAATGGCAGCGGGATATTTTGACCATGCTGCGCGATGAAATGCTCTATTTCTGGCCGCAGCTCGAGACCAAAATCATGAACGAAGGCTGGGCTTCTTACTGGCATCAACGCATTTTGCGCGAGCTGGATTTGACCGAAGAAGAGACAATTGAGTACTCCAAACTCAACTCGTCTGTCGTTGTTCCCTCCCGTCATACGCTAAACCCGTATTATTTGGGAGTTAAAATTTTCGAAGACATCGAGAAACACTGGGATAATCCGACCGATGAGGAAATCCGGATACAAGGCCGTAAGAAAGGCGAAGGCCGGAGCAAAATGTTCGAGGTGCGCGAGTACGAATCCGATACCTCCTTTATCCGAAACTATTTGAACAAACCGTTAGTGGAGGAACTGGATTTATACGTTTTTGAGAAGAAAGGTCCTGAGTGGAAAATCACCGATAAAACATGGGAGAATACCCGGGATCAGCTATTCGCATCGCGTGTCAACGGAGGGTTCCCGTATATTGTCGTGGAGGATGGCGACTATCAGCGGGGTGGCGAGCTGTACTTAAAGCATTGTTACGAAGGCGTCGAACTGGATCTCAAATACGTTGAGCGGACGCTTCCCTATATTTACAAGCTCTGGGGTAAGTCCATTCATATGCACACGGTTGTGGAAGAGAAGCCGGTTTTGTTCACTTTTGACGGTAAGAAGCATCATCGTAGATTTCTATAGCACACACAGAAATGCATAGCAAAGAAGCTTCCAAAGACCTCCAAACCATGCGTTTGGAGGTTTCTTTTCTGCGCACCTGTATAAGCCACTCGCTCCATCGTCGGTTTCTACAAAAACCACATTGACAGAATGAGTAAACCAACGTAATATTGTTTCCAGGAAACATAATGTTTCTTGGAAACAATATTTTATTTCATTTACCTCCTCTTAGAATTAAAACTTACAAATAAAACCATTAAATTTCTTTACGGAAAGGAAACTTATTAATGACAAACCATGTATCTGATGGGTTAAAAAATCAACAAGATATCGACGTACTTATCGCTGGGGCAGGTCCTACCGGCTCCACACTAGCTGCAGACCTGCTCCGACGCGGCCTTCGTGTTCGTCTAGTTGACAAGGCACCACATTCTTTTATGGGCTCCCGTGCCAAAGGAGTTCAACCTCGGACTCAGGAGGTCTTTGAAGACCTCGGTATACTGAGTGAGGCACATAAAGAGGGCAGCTCCTACCCCCTCTCAGGCCTCCATTTCGGACCGATTACTGTGCCGTGGCGGATGCAAAAGCAGAACAAACAGACACCTGATGTGCCATATCCAAACATCCTGTTACTATCTCAACGTCACACTGACGCCATCTTACACCGCCTATTAAATCGCCAAGGGCTAAGCATTGAGTTCAACACCGCGGCAGAAAACTTCGCACAGGATGCTGATGGGGTAACGGTTACGCTCTCTTCCGGGGAGCAGGTTCGTTGCAAATATCTGATCGGGGCAGATGGCGGCTCGAGTATCATCCGTAAAGTTTCAGGTATTCGGTTCGTCGGAGAGACCGATGACTCCGACCGTATGCTCATTATTGATGGAACAATTGACGGACTATCTCGTAATCGGTGGCATATGTGGCCTCGAACTAACGGAAAGTCGGTCGCTGCTTGCCCGCTGCCCCACTCCGACCAGTTCCAGGTGATGATCAAGCTGACACCAGACGAGACACCAGACCTCGACGAAGCTCTACTTTCTGCAAATTTTCATAAGCTCACGGGTTTCAAACTCTATAACATCACCTGGACATCTGTTTTTCGCCCTAACGTCCGACTCGCTGATCGCTATCGTGCAGGAAGAGTGTTCCTAGCCGGTGATGCTGCCCACGTTCACACTCCTGCTGGCGGACAAGGCCTCAACACTGGCGTCCAGGACGCTTACAACCTCGGATGGAAGCTCAGCCAGGTTATCGCCGGCGCCCCCGACAGCCTCCTTGACAGCTACGAGGCCGAACGGCGGCCGATTGCCGCCCATGTTCTAGACAACTCCAGCAAACTATATGCTGGGCTCAAGAAGCTGCGCTTCTCCAGCCTCAAACGTGGAAACGAAGAGCGACAGCTCGGAATCACTTACCACCGTGGGCCTCTTGCACCCGAGGTCTCGTCTGTTACCAAGACACTGCATGTAGGTGACCGAGCACCGGACGCACCTTGTATGGGTCCTAACGGAGCACGACGGCTCTTTGACATATACAAAGGTGTCCACTTTACACTGCTTGCCTTCGGACCAACAGCCTCCAAAGCGCTTCCCAAGTTGACCTTACCGACCGAAGGTGCCGAAATTCGCTGCTTTATTGTAGGCAATGAGAGTAAAATCGACGACAATTACATGAATGACGCCACGGGCATTCTGGCCAAAATCTACGGTATTACCAACGACACGATGGTCTTGATCCGGCCTGACGGTTACATCGGAAGCATCATCACAACTAACTGGGCGACAGCTTTCAACAGTGTGGTCAATATGTTTACCCCGACAAAGTCCAATATCTTCTGAAGTATTCCCGCGTAAAATGCGTCACCCTAAGAAAGACCAGCTGCCGTACCTATCCATCTCACTTCCAACTGACAAAAACAGTGATTTTCCGACAACGCTAATCGACGGACATCCTATTCAAAGAATGTTATTCTTAGAACTCAGTTAATTGATAATAATTTTCATGTCAGGAGATGAGTTGAAAGTGAGAATGAATATTTTATTTAACAAGAGACCAATTTCTGTAAATTTTATTGGAACGGACCACAAACTAATTCCATCTCTGATCAACGCTCTTCGTTATAACAAATTTACTACTACGAACCTTGGTCATACTTTAGAGCATGTAGATTTATTTAGCTCCGAAGCCATTTTATACGCAAAGGATGGAAATAAAGCGAGAATTCCAATTTTTTAATAGGATCTAAGATCTGCATATACAAGTAAAGCCTATTCGCTAGAGTGACTCATTCACTTAACGGATGGGCTTTTTTCGTGCGACTAAGCATAATTTCTTTCTGAGTTTCATAGACTAATAGAAATCAAATGATGAAGAGATAGGAGTTGCCTTATGTCTACGATCCGTCTCGCCAAAAATAGAGCAGCCTCCCTACTTATCTATCTCCTGATTATGATAACTAGTTTCATATGGACCATCATCTGGGGAATGCAGGGGCATGTCAAACCGCCGAACCTCCCCATTTCTGAGTATCGCATCGACCAGGCAAGCAATGGCGTCGCCCTCCATACCATTCGAACTCCGCCGCAAAATATAGGACTTAAGGCCATCACAGCGAATATAACGGACTTGAGCGAAAATGGGATCAACGGCGGATTTTTCTGGCAGGGTTATCTGCTGAGCATTGCCGTCATTAACGACCTCCCGGTCAAAGGAGAACCTGGCGATTACGGCTCCGGCTGGTATAATATCGACCGCAAGCGGGGGACGTTGGTCTGGGATGAAAAGGCGCAAACCTTCACGATTCAAGTGGTCGAAAATGCCAATGAGCTGAAAGTCATGGACCGCAATCATTACTGGGCGCAGGGCGGTGTAAGCATGGGGCTCGCGAATCCGGACGGATGGGCGACCCAAGCCGTTTCGGAAGAGATGCCTGTCATTGACGAGAAGCGCATGCGCTCAGGTATCGTATATGACAGGAACAATAACGTGTACCTGGTCGTGGCCCCAACGCCATGCACGGGTGAACAATTCCGCACAGCCATACTGGAGCAAGTGGGGAGCGGACAGCTAGTGGACGGCCTGTTTCTGGACGGCGACGGCTCCTCGCAGCTCAGAGTCGCAGATTACCTGCTGCCCGGCGATCATCGCGAGGTGTACCAGATGATTACGCTGCTGAAGTGAGTAGAGGCAGTGGGGGACAAGCCCCAAACCACGAACATGACAAGGACAAAGACAAAGACAAAGACAAGGACAAGGACAAGGACAAGGACAAGGACAAGGACAAAGATAAGGACAAAGATAAGGACAAAGATAAGGACAAGGACAAAGATGAAGACAAAGATAAACTCGCGACGGAACTATGATCCGCTATTTTAACAAAATCAGCCCTTGCAGCTGCTAAGCGGAACTACAGGGGCTTATTTCACAGAAAAACCACGGATTCGGGACAAATCCGACCAAATAAAGGACCATAGTTCCCATGCAACCGCATAAAAGCTGTTTCGCAGGCAAATAACGCCCTGGAGTTCCCCCTCAAGACAAAAAAAAGGAACTCCCGCCAACAAACCGCGGAAATTCCTCCGTACTCTAGAACATCACGTTGTCCGGATCCGCTCCGATTCGTTTGTTCTGGTTCAACGAATCCACGAGAGCCATATCCTCAGCACTCAGCTCAAAATCAAAAATATTCGCATTCTCGCGAATCCGATGCTCTGTCACTGATTTCGGAATCGTGACGACACCGTTCTGTATGTCCCAACGGAGCACGATTTGTGCCTCCGATTTCCCATGCTTAGCCGCGAGCTGCGACAGCACGGGATGATCGAGATTCCCTTGCATCAGCGGACTCCAAGCTTCCAGCTGAATGTTATTCTCGCGGGTGAAGGCGAGCAGTTCTTTTTGCGCCAGCTGCGGATGGTATTCGACTTGGTTCACAGCGGGCACGACACCCGTATCCTCAATCACGTGCTGCAAATGATGAATTTGAAAATTGCTAACCCCAATAGCACGTACATGGCCTTCTTTGTACAAATGAACAAGGGCTTTCCAAGTTTCTCGATACGTCGCCGGTTTAGCCCAGTGAACTAAATACAGATCGATCGTCTCGAGGCCGAGCCGTTTGCGACTCGCTTCAAAGGCCTGCAGGGTGGACTCATAGCCCTGATCCGCGTTCCATACTTTGGTAGTGACGAAAATCTCGTCGCGCGGCACGCCGCTTTCACGCAGACCCTGACCGACACCTTCTTCATTCTGATAAATTGCTGCCGTATCAATACTGCGGTAACCCAGTTGCAGGGCCGTTCTCACAGCGTTAATGACTTCTTGGCCTTCTTTGCTTTTCCAAACACCTAATCCGAGCCATGGCATATGCACACCATTATTGAGCTGAACGCCTTGAGTGAATGCTTGCGTCGACATTGGATATTACCTCCATCAGAAAATAGGGTATGACGGCTCTAGAAAGAGTACGCACAATCCCTATCATACCATTCGGGGTATCCAATCACATAATTGTATGCGCATGAATCAAATTCATCTTAAGCTCCCATAGCTCTGTGCTTAAGTTTACGCGATAACCCTCTGGATTGAGCTTACGTAAATACTGCGGCCAAAACATTCG
Source organism: Paenibacillus sp. J22R160 (assembly GCF_059692135.1). NCBI lineage: Bacteria > Bacillati > Bacillota > Bacilli > Caryophanales > Paenibacillaceae > Paenibacillus > Paenibacillus sp. J22R160. The sequence continues at coordinate 279,007 of NZ_JCAUAU010000003.1, forward strand.
GATTTGCTCCTTGTGATACGACCGAATCTCATCCAACGTGGGCAGCTCATAGACAAGCTCGCCTCCCGCAAAAATTGCCTTAAGCAGCGGAACCGCTTCATAGTTCTCAATATACTTGTAGATATAGGTATGCGTGGGATCGAACAACTTCACCCGCTCGCCTCGCTTAATATCGGCCTCGTGCTGCATGGCCAGGTAATCGGCTTCCGCTTTACCGGTTTTTTTATTAACAATCCGGTAAGCTTCCTTGAAGCCGGGATTGGATACCTTCTCGGGGTTGCCCGAAATCTTGATAACCGGCTCGAACTCGCCGTTCTTCTCCAGGGCAACTAGCTTATAAACCCCGCCGAGCGCAGGCTGGTCGGCAGCCGTAATAAGCTGGGTGCCTACGCCCCAGACATCGATTTTGGCCCCTTGGGCTTTCAGCCCCTCGATGATATTCTCATCGAGATCGTTCGAGGCGACGATCGCCACCTCGGGAAAGCCCGCCTCATCCAGCATCTGCCTCGCCTGCTGGGATAAATACGCCAAATCGCCGCTGTCGAGGCGAATGGCGTTCATGCGCTTGCCTTGCTGCTGCAGCATGCGCGCGATCTTGATCGCGTTCGGCACGCCGCTGCGCAGCGTGTCGTACGTATCCACGAGCAGCGTCACTTGCTCCGGCAGCGCCTCAGCATACACACGGAAGGCTTCCTCTTCCGTGTCGAATGCCTGCACCCATGCGTGCGCGTGGGTGCCCTTGGTCGGGATGCCGAACAGCATCCCGGCCCGCAAGTTCGACGTCGCGTGGAAGCCCGCGATGTAAGCGGCTCTTGCCCCCCAGATCGCGGCGTCAGCCTCTTGGGCGCGTCTGGTCCCGAACTCGAGCAGCACCTCGTTCGGGACGACCTGTTTGATCCGCGAAGCTTTCGTCGCGATGAGCGTCTGGTAGTTCACGAAGTTGAGAATCGCCGTCTCTACAAACTGCGCCTCAAAGATGCTAGCCACGACGCGCACGAGCGGCACATTCGGGAAAACAAGCGTACCTTCCGGTACGCATTGCAGATCGCCGCTGAACTTGAACGCGCGCAGCGCTTCAAGAAAGTCTTCGCGGTAATGCTCTTCCTGCTCCCGCAAGTAAGCAATTTCGTCATCCCCGAAATGCAGATGTTGGATATAATGAACGAGCCGCTCCAAGCCAGCGAAAACTGCGTAGCCGCCGTCGAAAGGCAGCTTGCGGAAATACACTTCAAACACCGCTTTCTCTTGATGAGTGCCTTTCAGCCAATGCGCGTACATCATATTGATTTGATATTTATCCGTGTGAAGCGTCAAATTTTCGTAGTTCATTTCATATTTCATATCGAACTCATCCTTTCCACCAAGTGTCGTAGCAGGTTACAGGTCCTCTGCGTTTATGTTCCGTAATCGCGAAGCGTTCCTCAATTTTCTGAGCAACATCAGATGGGAGGGGGCGGCCTTCCAAATAGTCATCCAATTGCACATAGCTAACACCAAGTGCTTCTTCATCCGGGAGACCCGGTTTCAAATCTTCCAAGTCAGCCGTAGGCTTTTTCAAATACAAATGCTCCGGACATCCTAGACGCTTCAGCAGTTCCTTGCCTTGCCGCTTATCAAGTCCGTAAATAGGGGCCACATCGCAGGCGCCATCCCCGTGCTTCGTATAAAATCCCGTAATGGCCTCGGCGGCATGATCCGTCCCCAGCACCAAAAGCCCGTAATGCGCAGCCAAATCATACTGCACCTTCATACGCTCGCGAGCTTTGACGTTTCCTTTCAGAAAATCGCTCAGCGTTTCGCCTGTCGCTTCCGCAAACTGCTTCACCGAAGCATCAACGGCTGATTGAATATTGACAGTAACAACCCGGCTGGCCGCAATAAACTGAATAGCAGCCTGTGCATCTACTTCATCTCTTTGGATACCATAAGGCAGCCTTACCGCTATAAACTGATACGTGTCGTTACCGCTCTCCGCATTCAGTTCATCGATCGCCATTTGAGCAAGCTTGCCTGCTAATGTGGAATCTTGACCTCCGGACATGCCCAGCACGTAACCTTTGGCTCCTGTATTTCGAAGATAAGCTTTAAGAAACTGTATACGGCGCCCTATTTCGTTCTCCGCGTTAATCTCGCTCTGTACGTGTAATCTCGATTGAATTTCAACTTGTGTAGGATGTGTCATAGGGGTCATCTCCTTATTGATATTGGATTATCTTAGCATTCCTGTTCATGCGGCTGTTTCATACTACCAACCGCGAACAACTTTAGCCCCAAGTGTATTTTCAAAATGCTGCAAAGCCCACGCATGGCCTTGGCTGTTAAAGCTGGCAACCGCATCCTCATGCACCACGATGTCAAAGCCTTTATTATAAGCATCCACCGCTGTATGCAGCACGCAAATATCTGTGCAGACGCCAACCAGATGAAGTTCCTGGATGCCTCTAGCCCGGAGCTTCAGATCCAGATCCGTACCGCAAAAGGCGCTATATCTCGTTTTATCCATCCAAAAAATTTCGCTCACATGCTGTTCGTACACCGTTTTCAGCCGGCCGTATAAATCGCGTCCCGTCGTGCCGCGGATATTGTGCGGCGGGAATAGCTTCGTCTCCGGATGATAGGGGTCCTGTTCATCGTGCAGATCGACGGCCATGACTACAAATTCCTGCTGCTTGGCGAATGCCTCTGTGATCTCACACATCCGCGTTTCAATGGCCATGCCAGGCTCCCCGCAAGGAAGCTTCCCGTCAACAAAATCGACCGTATAGTCAATAATAATCAGTGCTTTCATCATAACCAGCTCCTTCATTTAGTATGTTTGATACTATTAATAAGACAATATCAAAGGTTAAAAGAGAGGCCTAGCTGTAAATGGACAGCTGAGGCACATAATCGGTGAAACGGTAGAGCTGGGCGGCACGTTGGGAATATCGGTTTGACATTTTTCCTTCTCCGTTATGATCCAGTACCTCTTCGATAATCCCTTTGCGGCTTTGCGTTGATGTAATTTTACGGATAAAATTTCGTTCATTGAAGGTAGGGACGACCGTCTGAATCACTTGATACAATTCGCTGATTGTGAATTCCTCTGACAAAAACTCTTTGGCGATCGTCGTCGTGAGCATCTTCATCTGAATTTGTGCAAGTGCATCGCGAATAATGATTTCGTGGTCAAAAGCGAGATCCATCGCGAGTGCTTCATCCACAGGAAACAGCCGGACATCTGCTGCATCATCCGCTGCTTGGCGCTTCTCCAGAATGCGCTCATGGACTAACGCGAAAAACGCGTGAGAGATGATCCACCCCCTGGGATCGCGTTTCGGCGTGCTGTACACGTTGAAATAGGCCAGGTGGACATCCGAAACTCCCGTTTCCTCTGTCAGCTCGCGCCGCGCGCTCTCATGAATCGTTTCGTTCTCGGATGAGAATCCGCCTGGGAGCGCCCATTGTCCTTCGTACGGCCACTGCTTTCTTTGAATGAGCAGCACTTGCAGCTCTCTGAGCGGTAGCGACTTCTTCACGGAATCCCTTCCTTCCGAGGTGATCGTGAAGATCACGATATCGGCAGGCGCACCGTCTGGCGTACGATATTTGCTTACTTGATAATTGCTTTCATTTTCTGCGTTCAAGGTGATCACCTGCTTGGATGCGATTAATTATATTGTCATTTTGATATTTTCATTATGACATAATAAAATGACATGTGCAATAGTTTTTTCCCGAACAGCTGCTCGCAAACGCCTATTTTTCAATAACAAGTGCTGTCTGGCAGCGCAACCACGGTTCCACTTTCATCCAACAGATTTACTTTACCCTGCAGCGCTTCCGTGTATCCTTCCAGCAGGAAATGCCTTTTCTCAATAAATGTATATGTGTAGAGAAACTCCATCGCATCATTTACTGGCAAGACAACTTTATCCGCCTCAACAACCTTAGAGAATCTTTCGTATACCGTTAACGAACGCAATCTCTTTATTGGAAGGATCCTTCTGGACGAAGCGGCTGTCTCAAAAGCAGAGCAATCTGATATTGGGAACGTCTATTTTGTTTCTGCTGAGTCAATGCCATATCAAAAATTGGGATTGATGCAAGGCGTAAAGGAACTACAGGACGCTATTTGAGATATATTCGTAGATTTGAGAGTCGAAGCGGAACTACAGGCCTTTATTTGTCCGAATAACCTTGCATTTCATTTGAAGTAGCGAGAATAGAGGATCATAATTCCCATATACGGAGCAAACCGATATATTCCTAAGGAATAGAGGATCGTAGTTCCCTTTCACAGGCGGTTAATGCAAAGTGGCCATCCCCTAGGTCATTTCAGTCCTTGAGACAGCCTCTCTTTATTATGTGTAAAAATTATGTGTTCCCATAACCAAAATTTGTCGCCTTGTGAAATAATAAATCGATCTAACCAAATTTCAAAAGGGATTGAAAGATGTATGGCATGCTCACCAATTCGTTTCTTTGACAGTGCAAGCTTGTCCAATTTGAGCAGCGTGCGCTCTACATAATCAAGAACAGGGTTCGCCTGAGCCAGCTCCCGGATCGACTGTATGCGCTCGAAGTTCACGATGCGCTCTTCCGCCGATCCCATATAGGTTAGCCATTGATGCTCAGCAGCTGCTGTGGTGTCCCCTGTTCGATAGTTGTGTATCAGTTCTAATGAACGGAGCATATCTATGTGTTTCCTCCTATAGAAAGCTGTGACTTAACATCCGTATAATCGATCATTGCTCGTCTGCATACAGATTCGCGTAATTGACGAGTATGGTCAAAAAACCAAGGACAACAAATAAGAAATAGGCCATCAACCCTACGTGGAACACATTCGGAAAGAGAATGAAAAAGGCACCAATCGTCAGGCACAGCCAATTCTGCCAAACCTGCTTCCCAGATTTGCCTAGCGCCAGCAGAGATCCCACGAATTGCACGCTTCCAAGCAGCACACAGACAAAAAACATATTCGTTTGATCTTCAAATCCAAACACCCAGGGGCTGAGCAAAAACCAGAGTCCCATGCATGCGGATAATACATTTTTTAAATACATGGTCATCTTCCACCTCCTACAAGTTTTGGTAACGTAAAAGAAAACCTTTTACGAGATATCATAGTATACGCAAACGCTTTCAAATATGTGATATGGAAAAGCCTCCAGCTCACCCATTTATTTTGGGCGGACTAGAGGCTTCATGGTTAAGAGTCTATAAGTTATTGTTCAAAGTGTAAAACGCCCGCATCGCCTGTTTTCACTTCAGCCTTCAAAATATCTGAAACGAACTTGAGCGGCACATACAAGGTATCATTCTGAATGACCGGGGCTGCTCCCAGGGAGATAGGTGCCATTTTCGCATAAAAATAGCTGTCTTTGCCCACGGACACACTCGTCCATTGCGCTCCCTTGCGGAGTTCTGCCGCATACGCGGCTTGATTCCAAGTTACTTCATAACCAAGACCTTCTGCTACCTTGCGGAATGGCACAAATGTTACGCCTTCTGCACTCTTTACGCTGTCACCTGCCGCCAAATCCAAGGTCACTTTGGGAGCCGGCTCCGTTTTGACAGGAATGATCAAATCCGCAGCAAGTGGAAAACGGAATTCCGGTGATCCCATCACGCCCGGTGCAATCGCATATTTCGGGAATACGACGACAGCCTCTCCTTTTTCCACATAAAAGCCCTGTGACTCTCTAATGCCCTTAAATTCATCTTTAAAATAGTTCTCTGGATGTTCGTCCATTGCCGCTCGGACGCCAGCATCAACGGTTTCTTTGTAAGTGTTGCCAAGCACATCCTGCAAGGTCACGCGCTGGGCTTCTTCACGATTTAACACATTGTAGGTATCTACGCGCGGCATGCCAGTTCCCCCAGTGGCTCCATACGTCGTAATTTGTAGGGAGACGAGCCCCGCCGGGAAACTCGTGCCATCCGACTTCAACACATAATTAATGGTGAGTTCATATGGACGATAAGTAAACCCTTTGGTTTTGGCATCGGCTGCAGCTTGATCCGCCTCTTTCTCCCAGTTCGCCAAATCTTCATTCGCATGGGACAAAAGAATATCGTTCAACTGTTCTTGATATTTCGCGTCCAACATCCCTGTAAGCTGAGGGACTTTGACATTTGTTTTCAAATTTTCCGTCTTAGAGGTAAGCACTTCCTCTTTAATTTGAACTGCTGTCGCTTGGACGGTAACTGCAGGAGTCACCTTCGCGCTAATGGGAACAGCCGTCACCGTTTCAGCTGAAGCAGATCCAGCCGTAAGGACAGTTCCGCTTACACCAACTAACATCGCACATCCGAGCACACCTAATTTCAACATGTTAAAAGGATTCTTTCTCATTTCACAACACTCCTCATTCGTAATGGTAAAGTCATCTGTAGTTGTTCTAACCTTCACGATAACAAGACGCACGAGCGAATGAAAAAGTCGGGAATTACTTTATGTATTTCAGGATATTCGAAAAGCCGTCACAACTTGATGCAGATCCTGGGCTATACTTGCCAGATGATTTTAAAGTATATCGCATGAATGAAATCCCTCCAAGTAATGAATGAATGATCCAACAATGTTGTATACTCAAATCATCCTTTACCTACGATCATAAATCGAAATCGTTAAATGAATTACGGACTACCCTGATCCAAATTGTAAGTTTTCCTAACATTTTGACGATTCTTGGAGGCTCTGATGTCATCTTCTTTACGTTTCAAGCTCGTTGCGTTGCTTGTACTCATCACTACCATTTCATTAACTGTTGTAGGTTTTACGAATTATAAGTTATCGAAAGATAAATTAATTGGACAACTAAAAACACAATCCATTGCCTCGGTCTCCAATTCCGCGCAAAATTTATACGACTTCCTATCCATTCGGCTAGCCGAGGTTGAAATGGTTAGCCGTGTTACCGTCATGAAACGTGGAACTGTTCAGGAACAGCTGGCCTATCTAACCCAAGAACTGCAGACAGGGAATAACCGCTTTTATGCAATGGGCGTCGTGGATCCGGATGGAAATCTGCTTCTTACTTCCGGTGAGAAGCTGAATATCAAAGGTCAGCGGAGGTTTGAAGAGGCTTTACTTGGCAAAACCTACATTTCAGACCCCTATATCGGGGAAGTGTCAGGTAAATATATCCTCACCATTACTGCTCCTGTTTGGAATGAAAACAGAGAAGTAACAAGCATCGTCGATATCTCACTTGACGCAGAAGCTACCTTTCGTGAACACCTTCATCCACCACTTGAAGGGGTGCAGACCGTCATTGTTAGCCACGATGGAACCATCTTGTATCATACGAATGCCAACAAAATTTTAAATCAAAATATTGTCACCAATAATCCCTCACTGGCTTTTGTGTTAGATGAAGCCTTTCACCAAGATGCCGGTTATTTGGACGAATACTTGGATAACGGTCAAAGAGCACAATGGTTCTATGCCCGTGTGCCCAATTTAAACTGGCATCTCGCTTATTCAATGCCGGTTACTGTTTTCCAAGAACCCGCCAGTACATTGCTTTGGTGGACGGTAGGATTAATCGTTGGAACAGCCGCTATTTTGTTTCTACTTATTTGCTTAACTGCGAACACGCTCATCATCTCACGGATTCAACAGATTCTACACGTTACGGAATCTGTCGCTGCAGGCGACTTCTATATCAAGCCGCTGATATTCAAAAGCAAGGATGAGCTGGGCGCTCTTGCACATTCTGTGAATGGCATGATTGAAAACCTGCGCGAGCTTTTCGAACCATTTGAAGCTTTTATTCAGCACAATCAATATGCGATGATCGTCACAGACCCGCATTTCACCATCAACCACCTGAACCGCCGGGCGACCGAACTCCTTGGCTATACGTTCACAGATGTACACAAAAAAGCTACTCCACTGGTATGGTTGAATCATGACCAGTTAGTTGAAAGAGCTGCCAAATACACGATTGAACTCGGGGAATTCGTTCCTGCTGATTGCACAGCCCTCGTAATCCGTACGCTTCGCCATCTGAAAGAAGATAGCGAGTGGATTTGGCATCACAGAAACGGAACCCGGCTATTTGTCCAATTGAGTGTCAGCGCTATTACGCATCCGGGGGGCGATCTCAAGGGCTACGTTTTCATTGCCCGCGACATCAGCGACATTAAAGAGAGCAATGAAACGAAGATGCGGCTTCTTACGATTGTGGAAAGCGCACGAGACGCCATCCTTTCTTTTGATCAGATGGGCTACATTTTCTATATGAATCAAGCCGGTAAAAACTTAATTGGCTTAGACAATGAACAAACGACGAAATATCATTTCAGCGAGTATGTAGATATCCGAAGCAACATCGATTTCGAAGAAGGGCTTCTTACTGCGATACGCGAAGGGTTCTGGGAATTCGAGGCTGAAGCGTTAACGAAAGAGCAGCGCCGGATTTTCATCTCCGTTACGGTTGTTCCTCATACGCCTGCTGAAAAAGGAGAACGCTATTTCTCAGCCATTTCGCGGGATATTACAGATCAGCTGCAGGCGAAAGATGAGCTCATTCTGGCGAAACAGGAAGCCGATGATGCCAATCTGACCAAGGGCATTTTCCTTGCACGGATGACCCATGAAATTCGAACACCGCTCAATGGCATCGTCGGGTTATCCTACTTGATGGAACGAACCGCGATGACACCGTTGCAGAAGGATTATATGGCCAAAATCACAAAATCCTCGCTCTCCCTGTCGCAAATCATCAGCGACATCCTGGACTTCTCCAAGCTAGAGGTGGACAAGCTGGCCATTGAGCATCATGCCTTCCTGCTCGATGATACGATCGACCGTGTATGCGAAACACTTAGCGTCCTGCTTGGGCATAAACCGGTCGATTTTATTTGTGATATCGAGGAGCAAGTGCCCCTTGGCCTCATCGGCGATTCCTTAAGGCTGTATCAGGTACTCTTGAATTTAACCAGCAACGCCATTAAATTCACAGAACAAGGAACCGTCACGCTGCGCGTTCATGCCCAGGACCTTCAGGAAGAAAAAGTGTCTATTGGCTTCACCATTACCGATACCGGGATTGGCATGAATGATGAACAGCTCGCCAAGCTATTCCAGCCCTTCGTTCAGGCTGATGAAGTCACGAACCGTAAATACGGGGGGACAGGACTTGGACTTGTCATTTCCAAGAGCATCATCGATAACATGGGCGGCACGATTGAAGCCTCAAGCCGACCTGGCGTGGGCAGCGTGTTCCGCGTCAGCATCCCTTTTGCTTTAACCTTGCAAACAACAAAGTCACAGACCCGCTTCCCGCTTCGTGCTTTTCTTGTGGAAGATCACCCCCAGCTGCACCGCGTGCTGCTGCAAACTCTGCAATCCATGTGTTCGGAAGCAGCGGGCGTTTATTCATGGAAGGAAGCGAGGAAAGCAATCGATCTCATTCCACTGGACTTGGTTCTGCTCGACATGGAGGCTTCTGACATGTATGGGGAGGAAGTATGGTTTGACATGTTGGAGACATGTAACCGGAACAACTTAAAAACGATCATTTATACGACCTTGCCTGGCAGGGATGCTTTGGAAGAGCTGCCTATGCAGGCCGCACCGCATGCGATCTTGGTCAAGCCGGTTTCTCGGAGCGTTCTGTACCAAACGCTGCAAAATATAACAGGCAGTTTTGCTTCTGATGCTTCGGACAATACTTCGCATGCCGGGAAACAGGAAAGTAAGGAAGCCTGGCCCTCCTTTCCACGCATTCTGCTTGTCGAAGATAATGACATCAATCAGACCGTGGCTCGTTCCCTTTTGGAAAGTATGAATGGCGTCGTTCAAGTAGCTTCTAATGGTTTTGAAGCCTTGCAGCATCTGGAAACCTCAGATTACCAATTAATCCTAATGGATATCCATATGCCTGTTCTTGACGGAATTGAAACCGCTAAGCGTATTCGGCTTCAGCCCAATTGGCGACACATTCCAATCATCGCCGTCACAGCAGACTCTACCTTGGAGAAGCGCCTAGCTTGTATTCGCGCTGGCATGAATGAAGTGATCACCAAACCGATCATTCCTGACCGCTTGTTCGCCGCCGTGAGTACCAGCCTAAGCTTGAGCGGAAAAATGGCAGCTCCTGGTCTGGATACCGAGGAAGCTCTGGAACGGCTGCTTGGCAAAACCGACATTTATCACCACATGCTGCGGAGATTTCATGCACAGTCCAGAAATGTGATAGATCAGCTAATTACAGCTATTCAACAAATTAAATATGAGGAGGCCTTGCAACTCCTGCATACACTGCGCGGTTCGTCAAGTAACCTGTCTGCCAATCGCTTGTATGCCGCGGCAACCGCGCTCGAAGAGACGCTGAAGATGGCCACTCCTCTGGATGAATCAAAAACCATCCTGATCCAAAACCAGCTGCAATCCCTTGCGATTGCTTTGGAGGAGGTTTTCCACACTATCCAAAAATTGCTGCTTGATTGAAAAATGTGCGGTTTTATGTCACTATATGCATAGGGCTCCCGCTGCTGAGAGCATGCATTTTATACGTATAGGTGGTTTAATATCATGACAGTACAAAGCACTCCATACCGCATTTTGTTGTATTATAAATTCGTTACTGTGATAGATCATGAAGCATTAGCTCGAGAACATTTGGCTTATTGCAAAAAGCTCGGCGTCAAAGGGCGTATCCTGATTGCCCCAGAAGGCATCAACGGCACTCTGTCAGGGACCGTGGAACAAACCGACGCCTATATGGCTATGATGAACCAAATGCCTCTTTTTAAAGATATGGTCTACAAGATTGATGAGAGCGAAGGACATGCTTTCAAGAAGCTGTTCGTTCGTCCTAAAAAGGAGCTTGTAACCTTCCGTCTCGAAGAAGATGTGAATCCGAATGAGCTAACCGGCACCCATTTGAAGCCCAAGGACTTCTATGAAAAGCTTCAACAAGATGACGTTATCGTCCTCGATGGGCGCAACCATTACGAGTACGAAATCGGTCACTTCCGAGGCGCTATTCGCCCTGAGGTAGAAACGACACGCGAATTCCCAGAATGGATTCGCAACAATCTCCATGAATTTAAGGACAAGCCGATTCTGACTTATTGCACTGGCGGTATTCGTTGTGAGAAGCTGTCTGGATTCCTTATTCAGGAAGGCTTCAAAGAGGTTTATCAACTTGATGGCGGCATTGTCACCTACGGGAAAGATGAAGACGTGAAGGGACGCCTTTTCGATGGCAAATGCTACGTGTTCGATGAGCGGATTTCGGTCCCAATTAACCGAACAGACGAGGACATCGTCGTAGGCAAATGCTACCACTGTGGCAAGCCTGAGGATCGCTACATCAACTGTGCGAACGATTTGTGCCATTTGAAGCATGTATGCTGTGAGGCTTGCGAAGAGGAGCATAACAGCTTCTGCTCCACGGAATGTGAAGAGAAGACGCTAAGCTCACTTGAGGCATAATACAAATAAGATGAACCTAGCGGGAGATCGCAGATCTCCGCTAGGTTCTTTATTGTGCCGAGGGGACTCAGATTCGGCATTTGAAGGGTCGTAGGGGCAATTGATGGAAACCTGCGGCAAACTTACTATACATAAAAGATTCTACAAAAATATACTGTTCATTTTAGTTTTAACGTCCGACAGGCTGTACTTTTTTGCAATTCCGAATCGACGCCTCCAAAACTCTCAATATAAGTGGAGATGGAGCGTCTTTGCTTACAAATTCATGTGCAGATTATGGTTTTTCTGTAATTATATATACGCCATTGACAACGGTGTTAAATGTATAAGCAACCTCATTGGTATGTCTCGTTGTACCTTGTATTACAGGGACCGTATTGCCGTTTTTGTCTTTGACAACGATACCGTTCGCCCATGGAGATACCAAGGTGACTGATTTACCAGCGTCGCTGATGATTTCCGCTGACAGCACTTTACCGTTTTTCAATTCGCTGGAAACACGGAATGCATTTTTCGCGCGCAAGGTGACGAATTTGGCATCAACGTTTTTGCTCCATGCCGGGAATAAACGCATTTCGAACGTTCCTCCTGAAATGTCATTCAGCTCGTTCTGCAGCAGCATGCTGTTAACACTTTCAAGTGCACCGCTATTTTCATAAGAGGCACCGCTGTCATAGAACTTCTTGCTATTGTAGATCATGTTCAGCGTTCTATGGAATGCGTTGGTTAATTTATCAGCATCAACTCCTATTCTTGCGGCAATGGTGTACGATTTGGAGAACCCATTGAGTGTACCGCCATTGAAATGCGGATTAAAATAATCGCCATACTCGAAGGTATCCTTGGCAATTTGAAGAAGCGCAGGGTCTGACCCTATGTTGATCAGTTCACTCGGATGAACGGAGCCTTCCATAACAACAGGCTGGTTGTTATTCGAGATCTGAGCTGCCCACGGTAAATCGTAGTATTTAACTTGAATGGGGTTGCTGCTCTCAACGCCGCCAACAAAAATCGCTTTGTTGTGGCTAAAGCCAAGTGCGGCCAACTGGCTTACGGTAGTCGGGTTGTTCGTGCTTGTTGGAATCGGAGCCAGGTTGGCAAGTACCTCCGAGCATTTAGCAACCAAATCCGCATCTACATTTAAACGCTGCGCCATTTCCATATAATCTCTGAAAGTTGATCGGATATAGCCCATATCCATGGAAGCGTTGATATTCCATCCTCCTTCGTTATTTGCGCTATTATACACCCAGTATTTACCATCCTCTTTCTTAATTACAAAATCACAGTAAAATTGCACCACTTTTTTGATAGCGGGATAAATAAACCTCTTCAGATCTTCGTCATCCCTGTTGTACAGCCAATCCCATTCTAAGGCACGGGTGAACAAAGCAACGTTTGTCTTTTGGTCGCTTGACAATTGAGGGATCCTTTCGCTTGCAATCGGTGCAGGGTCCAACATTCCGTAATAAGCCATTATCGGCAGCGTATGCCTGTCGGCTTGAGCGCCCTGATATCCCCTATCAGCCGTTCTTTTTTGCTCAAAACTTAAAGAATTCACGAGATCCGCGTAATAGGGCTGAAGCATATCTGTGCGGTTGCTGGAATGCACCCCGTAGAATGGCGCTTCATAGTTATAGTTCAAAACGGCATGACCATCGGCTGCTGAATTATCATTCGTATTGAATAAACCGTTTAAACCACCTACTACATTCGGCTGCTCGGCCCAATCAGGCGTTTGACGAATGGCGGAGCCCAGTATATAAAGCGTTGTGTAGTAGTAATTTTGTATGACCGGGTCGGCTAACTTCACATACGATTTCAACCAATAATTTTTCCACCAATTCAGATGATATGCACGGGCTGTACCGATCGACGCTTCCGTTATGGCATTTAATTTCTGTACAGCGGTATTTTTCACAGTCGTTATATCTTTGGTAACGAGGATAGAACCAGTTCCTTGCGGCCCTTTCAGTCCGCTGTGCGTATACAACACGGTAGCGATTTTCGCCGTCTCCCCCAGATTCAGTGTCAACACAATGGTGTTGCCTGCTCCCATCTGATAGTTTCCCGCGATCACTTTGGTTGCCGTTGCTCCCCGGAAAACAAATCCGCTTTCATTATCTCGGGTCAGCCAAATCGCATTTCCGTCGGTTCCGCTAACATTGGTGACTCCGCTAGTTTCCGGACTCGTCAATTGAATTCTTACTTTTTGCGGCCCAGCAGCACTGCTGTCCAAGGTAACATTCGTAAACATGGCGTTCTGGTCATCCGCGACCCAGGTCTTGTAGCTGACTAAATTGCTGTTATACTCCATTTTGCTGCGGATTTCGGCATTCAGAATATCGCGTTCGTGCGAGAATCGTCCGTTATTCGTCTTAGGAGGATTGATCACATTGGCGCCGTTATTATACAAATCAATATCCGTAATACGCGCGGAGGTCATATCATTGGGGAAATGCAGCGTTGCATATTGGGGGGCTACAGGTGTCGTTGTGTACACCCTTAAGTATTTGGCGGTGATAGGTGCAGCAAAATCAAACGCATTGCTATAAACAGACGAATACACACTGCCGGTCACGCTCTTTATCGTCGTCCAATTGGTACCATTATTTGAAGTTTGGATATCATAGTCATAGAGGTTATACTTCGTTTCATCTGGAAAAAGTACACTATGATGCTTGATTACGATCTTGTTGAATGTAAATGACTCTCTTCCTTGAACACTGATCCATTTTGCCAAAGGACGCGGTAATCCGGTTGTTTGTGAAACTTTTTGCGTATAAGATATCCATTCTGTGCCCTCATTCGAATCAAAGGCATAGGAGGGACTATAATTTTGCGGATTCGCCTCATTATCTCCGGAAGAATTAGAAGAACCGAATGAGAACGGAGGTTGAGGGCTCGGAGGCACTGGAACAATGGGGTCACCGTTTGCAAATGTTAACCTGGCATTCATGATTTTTTTACCACCCCAAGCATTGCCGCTGGCAAGGAAATAGCTTTGCTGATTTTTCAAGGCATCGGAGACGACACCAAAGGTTCCATTGCCCATCAGCATGCCCGAATTCATATACTTGTTGTTAATGCCCGTATCCACTTGGGTCGACTGTATAGCTGTAAGCCCGGACAAGAGTGAGTTCAATTCAGGCCAATTGACTTCCGCTGAAGCTGGAACGATACTCATCGTCGTTTCATTGCTTTCAGAAGGGAGAGCCACACTATTTCCGGCAAAATCAGCCTTAACCATATACGTGCCTACGTCTATCGGAGGAGCGCTTCTCCATGTTGCACCAGGCGTTAGCGCTTTATATTTGTAAATATAAGGCACCTGGATCGGGTACGATACAGCCCCTGTCATCGGAACATTTATTCCTGTATAAGTGAAGGACTTGCTCTCCAGAGAAAGGTTGACGGTTGCTTTGCTTATCGTGAGAAGGGCGACATTGCTCACCGCACTGTTGTACGTCTCATTCCCTGCAAATGTAGCCTTTACGTCGTATTGGCCGATTTGGGATGGGGCGGCTTCTGTAAAAGCTTCTGTCACGCCATGCTTTTTATACAGATACGTATAGGGTACTTGCGTATAGTCAGCGTCTCCCTTGTAAGCGATGGGAGCGGTTGCGCCATCCGTATACCAGTTGATTGGTTCGCCCGTGTAACCGACTGTCCGATTATTCAAGGTAATGACTGGATCCCTGTTATACAATGTACTCACGGCATCGCTGCTGCTGAAGAGCTCAATTTCAGCCAGACGAGCTTCCATTCCGCCTGCGGCTTGTCCTACAGATTGCTCTGGTGTGCCATATTCTACTTTAAAATAACGGGCCGTAACAGGCGCTGCAAGTATACGCTGCGTGACATCATAGATGTTTTTATCCACCTGATCTACTTGAGTCCAGTTGACATCGTCCGTGCTTACGCTTACTTTGAAGCTTTGAGGATTTAAACCCTTGTCTCCAATTACCCCATTGTGGTGAAGCACATATTTGGAAATCGTCTTATCTGAGGGAAACTGAACTTTCAGCCAATGCGGCCTTACATTATGGTTAGATGTCCAGGTAGAGATAGCGCCCGAGACGCTCCCATCTATCGTTCTGACGGCCTTCATGCCATTCCACTCACTGCTCGCTGTTACCACAACGCCCGGCAATTTGGTCAGTGATTGCTCGTTTGGCGCTGCTAAGACGACATTTGTCTGAAGAGATACGAACACGCATGCCGCCAATAGACCGGCAACTGTTTTCCTAATAGCGAGTTTCGCAATACGATAACTGTTGAACATAAAAAACCTCCTTTTTTGGGTTTGCTGAAGTCGACTTCTAGTCCATAGACAACCTGCAGAAAGAAGCACTAACTATTAATAACATTGTAGTAGCTAAGCGAATAGTTACTTTTACGATAGAAGTATCATCACTCCTCCACGGGGTCTGCTGACTGCTGACATGCACTCACCTCCAATTATTTCCCAAGCATCAGCGATTACAAATTCAATATAATCAAGTCGTCTAGCGCACGTATACTGCTTATTTTTTATCCGAAACCGTCGATCTTCTGTACTTTTTGAAGAAAACCACCAAGTAAAAAACAAGCATTTGAATAATAGTATAAATGTGGAAAATTCCAACTCTTTAAATAAGAAATGACGAAGGTAATAATTACCCTCGCCACTTCTTAAACTTACTTTTTATTCGCTACCTTCCATGCATCAATTTGCGTTTGCATTTCAGCCAGCAGCTTGTCCATGCCTGCTTTTTTCAGCTTTTCATTTAATTTTGGCAAATGGACGTCTGGATCCAGCGCTCCTGTAATTAAGCCCGCTTTAAATTCGCTGATGGCGGAAGCACATTGCGCAAGCTCACTTTTCACTTTAGAAGGATCGAAGCTGAATCCAAGCACTTTAGACGAAATAGCTGCGCTGTTCATATCCGGTCCTGCTGGGTACCACTTTGGTTGCAATGGGCTCGTACGATAGGAGTTAAACATGTTGCCGTACTCCCATCCTGAAGCAACGTTGTAACCACTGTTAGGTATCGTTTCAATCAGATCTTCGCCTGTTTTCTTGTAGTGCTTGCCTTCAATTCCATAGTTCATAAGATTAAATAACTTAACGTCCGAATACATCAAATCATAAAACATCATGGCTCGTTCTGGATTTTTCGATGTACGGGGAATAGCTGTCAAAGTTCCAATAATAGAGCCAGTACTCATATAAGGTGCAGAAAATTGCGCGGTTAGGACGTTTTCTGGCTTCCCATTGCCGTAACGATCCGCTTGGTTAGCTGGTACATCAGGGTTCATAACGGCTGTTCTTGTAATATACTTACCAGCCTTCTCATCCGCATCAAGATCCGTAATAGTAGGTGCGTCTTTGCGGATAATGCCTTTTTGATACCACTCATGCATCAGTTTCAGGAAGTTGACATACTCCTTTGTCTCAAAGAGATTGACGACCTTCGTATTGTTGTCATTGATAAGAAGCACGCCTGGATTCGTATCCGCGAAGTACTCAATGCCAAGCGCCGACCCAACATAACTAAGTTGATCGTCGTTGCCTTTCACGCGAAAGGCATATTTATCTTTCTCGCCAGCGGCTACTTTTTCTAAGAATGGAGTCAAATCTTCAAGCTTCTTGGCTTTCGACGGATCAAAGCCGTATTTATCCGCGTAGGTTTTATTGATAAGCATGCCTGGTGTCCTTGCCAGAACCTGCGTATTAATAATGCCATACAATTTACCGTTAATCTTAGGGGCTTCCCATGCTTTTTCAGGTACCTGTTTTAGAATGTTCGTGCCATACTTCTTGAGCAGATCTGTGACATCCAGATATGCGCCTTTATTCACAGCAGAAACATAATCATTCGTCCAGTTC
Organism: Paenibacillus sp. J22R160; assembly: GCF_059692135.1. Classification (NCBI taxonomy): domain Bacteria; kingdom Bacillati; phylum Bacillota; class Bacilli; order Caryophanales; family Paenibacillaceae; genus Paenibacillus; species Paenibacillus sp. J22R160. The sequence goes on from NZ_JCAUAU010000003.1 coordinate 296,316, forward strand.
GATGTGTACATCAGATCTACACTTTCTCCTGATGCAAGCACCGCTTGCATTTTTTGATCGTAATTTCCCCAATCTACGAACTCAATATCGAGCTCTGCATTAATTTTTTCTTTTGTAATTTTGCTCATCTCTGCAAATACCGCTTTGGCATCGGGGAAGGCGCCTTGAGGCAAGTACCATTTGAGTTTCACCGGATCAAGTTTCTTTGTCTCTGTTCCCGGAGCCATTGTTTCTTTGGCGGCCGGTGAAGGTGAAGATGTAGGTGGGGTATCCCCCGTTTTACCGCAACCTGCAAGGATTGCAGAACTTAATAGAATTGCACCTAATACAAGTGAGATCGATTTCATTTTTCTTGTTTTCATTTCTTGGCCTCCCTAATTTTTCTATTATATTGAACACTCAAATGAGTGTAACAACCTAACCTTTGACTGCACCTAAGGTAAGACCTCTAACGATGTATTTCTGAAAGAAAGGAAATACGAACATCATCGGACCAATCGCCAGAACAGCAATCGCCATACGTGCAGATTCGCCTGGAATCTGATCCAGATTAATATTAAGCCCTGCCTGCATATGACTAGTCAAATGTTCCAGGTTGGACATGATACTTTGCAACAGGTACTGCAGGGGAACGAGATTGCTATCCGAAATATAAAGCATTGCCAACCACCAATCATTCCAATAGCCCAGCGCGTAAAATAAACCGACAGTAGCCAATGCTGGTTTGGACAACGGCACAATAATACCGGCGAATATGCGCAGCTCGCTGGCCCCGTCGATTTTTGCCGATTCGATGACCTCGAACGGCATGCCCATCAGAAACCCGCGCATGAGCATGGCAAACCATGCGCTCACACCATAAGGCAGGAATAAGGCAAATATCGTATCCTGTAGATGCAGAATCTTGGTCATGACCATGTAGGTAGGCACAAGCCCGCCATTAAAAAGCATTGTAAAAAATACATAAAACGTCGTAATGCGGTGGTATCGGTAATCTCTGCGTGTCATGACGTAAGCGACAGTGGTTGTTAGAACGAGGCTCAACATGGTACCCACGACCGTTACAATAATCGTAATGACATAGGCATTGATTAACTGCTTTGGTGTTTGCAGCAGATACGTATATGCCTTGCCTGTGATATGTTGAGGAATGAGGCTGTAACCATAATGAGCGATATCTGAATCGGAGGTTAAGGACACAGACAGCACATAGATAAGCGGAATGACAGTTACAATTGAAGTTAAAATGAAAAATAAATGATTTAAACCTTGAAACCATTGCTGTGCTCGACTTCGGATCGGCATAGCTATCTCCCCCTTCAGGCTAGAACAACGCGCTCTCGCTGTCGATTTTTTTGACGATCCGATTCGTTATAAGAACAAGCACAAGCCCGACAAACGATTGATAAAGTCCAGCAGCCGATGCCATACCAATGTCTCCTACGACCCTTAGAGAACGATAGACATAGGTATCGATAACATCGGTAGTGGCGTATAAGGCTCCTGCGTTGCGGGGAACAAAATAAAACAAACCGAAATCAGAATAAAAGATTTTGCCGACATTCAGCATAAAAAGCAAAAGGACCAATGGCACAATTAATGGATACGAAATACGCAAGATCTGCTGAAATCTGGATGCTCCATCCATGGCTGCTGCTTCATAATAGCTAGGATCAATTGACATCAATCCGGTATAGAAAATAATTGCCGTGTAGCCAACATTTTTCCATAGATACGTGAGCACCAGGATAACAGGCCAGTACTTAGGATCGGAGTACCAATCAACCGGCGATATATTCAGCCATTCCAGCAGCTTATTAACGGCACCGTAAGCAGGATTTAGCAGGATATACGTTAAATAGCCCACGACGACCCAAGATAAAAAATAAGGGAAAAAGAGTATAGTTTGAAAGGCTCTCACTGCTTTTCTTCCAAGCTCAGCTAACAAAATTCCGAATACGACCGATGCCGCCAGCCCGATAACAATGAACAGTGCGTTCAGCATCAGCGTATTGCGCGTTACTCTGAGTGCATCCTGGGATGTAAAGAAAAATTTAAAGTTGTCCAGACCCGCCCAATCACTTCCCCAAATCCCCTTAGCATAGTTAAAGTCCTTGAACGCTAGCACAGCCCCAAACATCGGTAAGTAGGAGAAAGCAAATACAAACAACAGTGCCGGAAGGGAGATTAAAAATAAGCTCCTGTTTTTTCTCAAATAGTTTAATTCTCTCTTCAGTGCAATCACAGTTTCACTCCTTAGGGTAAATTATTATTCAAACCTGATTGGCACCCTAAATGTAAAATACACATGGAGAAATGGTAAACTGCTCATTTTATTCTTACTTGTTGCATCAACCGTACTTTTTAGATTGTCGCCTGTTCACGAACTGTATTTTTTTGTTATTACACAAAAAACCGTTACGCAGCAAGGCTTTAGCGGCCTATGTTCACGTAACGGCTGGTCTCCTCACACTCGATCCTTTACCCGTTTGGCAATAAATTCACGTGGAGTTGTTCCAAATCTGGCTTTAAATACTTTATAAAAATAACTCTCATTTTCAAAACCAACTTTACGAATAACATCTTGAATGGTTAACTGCGAATTCTCCATCCACTCAACGGCCTTCTCCAGCCGCACCCGATTAATATAATCAGGAAGAGACATTTGTTTGTAAGCTTTAAAAATTTTTCCGACCTTAGCAGGGGAGACTCCAATAATTATCGCAATCTCTGCTGCCCCCAAATTCAAATCTGCATAACGTTCATCGATCAACTGCTCGATGCGAAGCGCTTTTGTTATATCTTCAGAGACTTGACTGCTCTCTACTTCCTGGTTACTCGTAACTTCATAAATGACCTCCATTAACTTGGTTTGAAACTCGTTGATCGTTTCAATTTCCAGCAGTTCTTTGCTCATTAGAATGGCATTTACTTTAACAGGTTCTTTTCGCGTCTTATTTAACTCATAAACAAGATACTTAAATTGATTGACAGTATGCAGCAAAGACAACATCATATCGCTGTATTCGAGTTTTTTCACTTCATCCAACAAAATAGCAAGTTTATCGGCTGATCCCTTATAGTTGACGTTCCGAACCTGGACAAGCAATTGATTCTCAAGATCAAGCACCCGATCCATAGAGGGGATCTGACCTAATTGCTTGAAATAATCCTGCGTTAACACAGACATTTTGCCAGCGAGGAACCGATACATGGAGACAGAGAGCGCTTGCTGATAAGCCGTCGTTAGATGGGTATGGGCTGTAACGCTTGCACTTAAAGCAGCAGTAATTGAAACATGATAACATTGCACCACATACCTCTGACACTCTTGAAGCAGCACTAAGATGGACGCTTCCGGTATTTCTTCCTGCGGATTCGCCTGTAGAATTACAGCTATGTGATCATTGCGCAAATCAACCGCTTCGGCTAAGCAAGCTTTACGTAAAAATTCCGAGACGATATTCATGATGGCGAATATGAGGAGCTCTTTCTCCTCCATCTTTTTATCAGACAACTGATTATAATTATCAAATTTCAAAACACAGACCATAAAGATTTGCTCCTGCCGGAAAGGCAGCTTGTACGCTTTGCAGCCCAATTCAAATTCCTCTTTAGAAACCGATAAACTGTTTAATACCCACTTGCTTAAAAAACGATTCTGTCTATGCTGCTGACCAGAGATCTTCTCTTGTTGAAACTTCTCAAGCTGATTAGCCGAATTCCTGTAAACATCTTGTAAAAAGATAAACTCATCCCTTGTCGCACTAGTCTCCCCTTGGGCTAGGTGGCTCGAACGCAGCTGCGAAACCAGCTGTTCTACAGGTCTATAGATCCCTCTGGATACTTGCAAAAGAACTAAGAGTGTTACAACCAGGACAATAGCCGTTATGACAATAATGCTCGTTCTTAGTTTTATTAAATAAACGTAGGCTTCATCATAGGGAACTGTTTTGAACAAAACCCATCCGGTATTATCAACCGGGATATAGGAAGCCAAATATTTGGTGCCATCCAATTTTACGTCAAAATAATTTTGCGACTCTCCCAACGATGGATACTTCGCTTGTAATAGTGCTTCTAACCTCGTTCCTTCTTCAGACAACTCCTGACTCACTTCAATAAAATCCTGCTTGTCACTGAGAATGAACATTTTGCTGAGCTGCTCGGCCTCTACATTGTTAATCGCTTTAATATTATTGAACAGCCATTCTAATTTAACATTAATAATGACAGCCCCATCCATACGGCCATGCTCGTCTGTCAGTTCATACATCACATAAGTGATCACTTTTTCCTTTTGTTCATGCTGTGAATCAAGGCTCACATTCATCTCTCGGATGAATGGCTTCAGTGGCGGCAGATCCGATCCTTTAGCTTGAAGCAAACCCTCTAATTCCTTATCTTGATAGATAAATTGTCCAAATGTGGAGTAATAGCGCTGCTTGTTATTGTTATAAATGTATACCGACTGGACGAAGGAATTGCTCCAAACGACGGAGCTTTTCAGCTTATTCATGACATTCATATAGTCAAATGTCTCTTCTTCTTTCAAGTACATTAAAGACCGCACATCATTATTGTTGTAAGTCGATAAAAGTAAATTACGAACCATTGCATCTAGATATTCTATGTTGTATTTGGTCTGTGCAAGGAGCTTCCTGCTATTATTATATTCGTTTTCAAAAACCTTCTCCTGCACGTTATAATAAACGACACTTGATAAAATAGATGTTACTAGTAAGATTAACGAAGCAAACCATAAGTAGATTCGGGCTAAATATTTTTTTGAACCCAGCCTCTTAGGCATTTTCACTCTGCATACCCCCACAATATCCAAAATGAAATTAGTTTACTCTATATATGTAACACTGGAATTTCCAGGATAAATTATATTCTAAATATTTCGACAGCTTTCGTCTATCCCTAAATTTAAAGTTACTTTCTTTTATAGGGGAGTCCCGTGAAAATAGCCTATCTACGCACAAAAAAAGGGTATCCACAAGTTGAAATGCTTGTCGAATACCCTTTTTTATGTACTTAAGATAATTGCTCCACAATGCGATCAGCAAGCGGATACACAAGCTCCTCCTCCAAGGTGAAGTGCCTGAGCAGGATTAAGCAGGCCGTCATTAATTCCGATGCCATCACATGCAGGAATTCCTCATCTATCGGCACTTTCATCGCATTAACACCGTCTACGAAAGTTTGCACAACTCTTTTTGCCAAGTCATGATCCTGTTCTAAAACGGTTATGGAACGGGAGACCGATAGCGCAGTCGTCGGATGCAAATAGGATTGCAGGTGAGGAAACAGCTCGTTTTCCTCCCACTCCGAATGCTGCTCCAGCTCTTCCACCAGTGAAAGAATCAGATCTTGGAGTTCAATCAATTTACACATGCCTATTGAGCAATCCTCGAGGGAGTACAAGGAAGCAGCCATCGTGCGGATTTCGGCAAGCTGCCCGCGCATCTGTAAATGTTCCTCCTTAAGACGTTCTACGAGTATGGGAAAATAGCCCGGATCCACGATATACTCCCTATTCGTTTGAATGCTCAAACGGTCTTTCATTCTACATCCTCCTTTGAGTTCTCCTCTGAAAACTTGATGAAGCAAACGCAAAAAGCTGACCTTTCTGCATTATCATTCTATGCAGGTGGGGTCAGCTATCATGCGAAGGAATAAAGAACGACTAGAACATTTATCGAATACGGCTCTCTGTTAATTGGAACTGATTCATGAGCTGGAGCAGCGATTGCGTAATCGCCCCGACATCTCCCGTCGTTTGGCGCACGTGCAGCATATCCTGCAGCAGTTCTTGCACGGTTTGCTCGACCTCCGCGGAGATTTGGCGGTTCTCCTTGCTCACACCCGCTACCTTCTCCATCAGCGCTACCACTTCCTCCACCACTTGCGTTTTCATGGTGTCATGGGCGCTCGCGCTACTGAGAATCTCAGAGGCCGCCGCAACAATTTGCGTCCCTTCCAATACGACCTTGGTGCCTTCCTCCATCGAGATGAAGGCTTCATTCGCATGGCGTTCGATCTGTTCAATCGTCTCGTTGATCTCCGTCGTCGACTTCTTCGTCAGATCAGCCAATTTACGAATCTCACCTGCGACGACCGCAAAGCCTTTGCCGTGCTCGCCAACTCGCGCAGCCTCAATCGAGGCATTCAGTGAGAGTAGATTCGTCTGAGCCGAAATTTCCTCAATGACTTTCAAAAGCTTTGGTATTTCTTGCGTAGTAAGCAGGAACGTCTGAATGGTCTGATTCGTTTCGGCTACCTTGGCTGAAATCTGATCCATTTTATAGCCGATGCGCCCCACTTCATCCTGGGCTACCGCAATTTGATCCGATGCTTTTTCTTCCAGCTCGCGCAGCGTGCCGCTCATATTTTGCGTAACATCCTTGGCTACGTCAATGTCCTTGAGTTGTCCGCGCAAAGAACGAATCATATTATGTATCTGAACGCTCATCCGACCTGTCGATTGCTCTGTCGAGCCGGTCGATTCATTGAGCCGATCTTGACTGATCTGAACCTCAGCCGCCGCTTGCTTCACTTGCAGCATGATGCCCTCAAGGGAATCGATCATATTGTTGATCCATTTTGCCAACTCCCGGGTCTCATCCCCTGCAAACTCCTGCACGCGCAATCGCTGCGTCAAGTCCCCGCTGCCTTCCGCGTTCAAGCGGATGAACTTATTGATTTGGGCAAGCTGCTTAACAACCTTCTTACTGCCTTTGCGTCTGATGATGCCGGAGCCGATCCAACCGTATATTGCACTGGCAGCAGCTGCAATCGCCGTGCCCAGCCCGCTTGAGATATGACCGTTTAACAGCCAAAAGCCACCAGCCGAGAGTAATATAAAACCTACAATAAATCTAATTTGCAAACTGAACATTTTCCAATCGATGCTGCGAATCCGGTATACCTCTTCCAGATCCCCTTCACACATCATCCCCCATATATCGGGGCAATGCGGCAATTGGAACGTAACTCCTTTCCCAATAACCGATATGTGGCGGTAATCCGAATAACCCGGAAATTCCACGAACAGGTTGTTCCCTTTGGCAATGGTTCCTGCAACACCCGGGTGCAGCTGTCCTGTTGCCGGATCTGTGAAGATCAGCTCCAGCTCCGTATGATCCTTAACGCCGACTATACCGAAATCCGTCCGTACGCCGTCTTTTAAATTATCGCCATGCGTAAAAGTCAGATCCTCAAACCGACTTCGGGACAACGCCGTACCTGGAGCAACCTGCTTATTCAACACCGGCTTCGCCATGAATAAATAGTTGTCGCCTGAGTCTGGATATATGTGTCCGGATTCCCGTTGAATCAAGTCCCCAAGCACATCGTTCGGCACGCGGCCGCAGATAGCCCCTTTCCACTCCCCGTTCTTCGCCAAAGGTAAGATAAAAGCCATCGTCATAGCGTCATGAAACGGCGAGGTGCTTGGACCAATTTGTAAGGTTAGCGGGTCAGAAAATGGCCCAAACAAACATTTCTCCCCTCTGCGTGTCTCCTCTAGCCCCTTCATAAGGCCGCTTCCAGCGACATACGTCTTCCCAACGTGAGCAGGGTAGGTCGAGTAAGTCACACCAGCTCTTTCATTTAATATAAAAATTTCCGAAAAATCAGCCCCACTCTTCAGCGCAGCAGCGAGCATTTTCTGTATAACTGCTGAATCTTGAGAAATCTGCGAAGAATTTGAAGCCGACTCGGATAACATCGCATGCAACCTGTCCAGATGAGACCAATAGGTTTCCACCCAGCTTCGCAATATTTCTGTCCGTGTATGAGCTATCCCTTCAAAGATATGTTCAACATCTTCCTTCAGGTGATGATTCAACCGATATGACCACCAAAGCGGCAATCCTTTCCGAAAACCTAGCCAATCAAACATACCCCGTCCCCCTATATTCACATACAATGTGAATTTTTTTAACATTTATCTTATTCGACATTTTATAGTTGTTTCTGTCGTAACGCAAGACAAAAATAGGAATTTTCGAAAATCTTTAATACTTTTTACCTACAAGGTATTTCCGTCATATTAATTTTACGTCAGCTATATTGACATAATTTTCTGAAAAATCTACAATATAAGAAAATATAGGCATCGCCATCAATTTACGTTATATTCTCTACCACAATTTAAGAATGAAGATCAGAAAGGAGGCCTGGTTTCTGCTTCGGGCCCTTATTTCCATGTAGCTTCCGAATGCATAGTTAAGAAACCAGGAAGCTGCGATGTCAAAACCTGAGAATCTGGTCACCACACCCTATGATCCCCACCCCTTTTACGATGAAATGTTTATGAGCGCCTATTCGGTTCGTACCCATTATCAAACAGTGTTCCGGCAGTTCATGACAATGAAATCTGGCAATTTGAACAAGCGCCAAACCGCTACCATGAAACGGATGATGGAAGAAGGAATTACCTTCACACTCTACAGTCCTGATCAGACCGAAGCGCTCGAACGCACGATCCCTTTCGATCCAATTCCACGTATCATCCCAAGGGATGAATGGCTTAAGCTTGAAAAAGGGCTTGGACAGCGCGTGAAGGCACTCAATTTATTTCTTAAGGACATATACCATGACCAATGCATCCTCAAGGATGGTATTATTCCAAGAAAAATGGTTCTCTCGAACTGCTATTTCCGGCCTGAAATGATGCGTCTATCCATTCCTAATGATGTGTACGTAACCGTTTCTGGCATCGACTTAATCCGCGATGAGCACGGCGAATACTTTGTTCTCGAAGACAACCTCCGATCGCCGTCAGGTTTTTCCTACTTATATAAAAGCCGTTCTATCATGACGCATTTATTCCCCGAGCTCGTGTTTAGCCATTCCATCCAAGATATTGAACAAAGTTTAAATGTGTTTCTATCCGCTTTGCGCAGACTTAGTCCTTCCGGGAAAAAAGATCCGGTTATCGGCCTGCTTACCCCAGGCTGTTATAATTCAGCATATTTCGAGCATACGTTCCTTGCTCAGCAAATGGGGATCGAGCTTGTAGAAGGCAACGATCTCGTCGTCATCGATCATAAGGTGTACATTCGCAGTATCAAAGGACTTCGCCAAATCGATGTGCTTTATCGCAGAATTGACGATGATTTCCTTGATCCACTTGCCTTTGACCCAAGTTCCATGCTGGGTGTCGCAGGCATCATGAATGCCTACCGCGCCGGCAACATCAACATCGTCAACGCTCCAGGCACTGGCGTAGCCGACGACAAAGCCATTTATGCCTATGTTCCAGACATGATCCGCTACTATTTGAACGAGGAACCGATTCTGAACAACGTGCCTACTTACATTCTCTCCAGACCGGATGAAAGGGAGCATGTGCTTCAACATTTGAACACGATGGTCGTCAAAGAAACGTCCCTCTCGGGCGGATACGGCATGCTCATCGGACCTACGGCTTCGGAGAGCGAAATAGCGGATTTCAGACTGAAAATTATAGCGAACCCTGATCGCTACATCGCGCAACCAACCATTCAGCTGTCGAGAGCACCCGTCATGCTGGACGGCCAAATGGCAGCGCGGCATATTGATCTCCGTGCCTTCGTTATCGCAGGTGAATCGATTGAAGTCATTCCCGGCGGACTTACGCGGGTAGCGCTCAAAGAAGGTTCACTCGTTGTGAACTCCTCCCAAGGCGGGGGCTGCAAAGACACATGGGTGACGAATTCGTAGAAATCCACATTTAGATGGGAGGCCAGCGGAATATGGTGATGATGGGACGAACAGCGGAAGCTTTATTCTGGATCGGACGGTATACGGAAAGAACAGAGAATCACGCGAGGTTAATTGATGTATATTATCATATCCGTGAGGAACGGGAGAGCGGCAGCGGTCAAATTTGGAGCCGGCTAATCGATACAATCGGCGACAGAACTGTTTTTAATGAGCAATATAGCAGCTGCACGGAGCAGCACGTCCTTCAATACATTACACTCGATAAAAATAATGTGAATTCCTTACTCGCCTGCACCAATCATGCCCGGACCAATCTGCGCAATATCCGGGAGAAAATGCCCGCAGAGCTGTGGGACATTATGAATGGCTTGTATTTGTGGCTAAAAGAGAAAGATGTCCGCGATATCACAAGCGATTCACCCCATTTATTTTATCGTTTCGTCCGAGACAATTTATCGATGTTTCACGGGGCAGCGACCTCTGTCATGCCGCGCCAAAATGAATGGCATTTCATAGAAGCAGGACGATATCTGGAGCGCGCTGAGAATCTGCTTCGCTTGCTGCAATCCTTATGCCAGGATTACGCCAAGGAGGAAATGTCCTCCTACCCGCTTATGCTCTCTGTACTAAAATCAGTTAGCGGTTATGAATCGTTCCGCAGAGAGTATGCGGACACGGTTAACCTGAACAATATCATCAAATTCCTGATGCTGCATGAGGCCTTTCCAAGATCAATCAGCTACTCTTTTCAAGCGTTGGAACGTTCCTTAAAGAGCATCCAACTCGAAGATCCCGATTTGAACATGACGGTACACAAACTAGCCAAGCTGGCAGGGAAAGTGAAAGCTAACCTAGCCTGCATGGATGAGGAAGATATTTTATCCGGAAAATTGGAAATGACCTTACAGGCTCTCCGTGAATCGTGCAACCTAATGGGCTTACGGATGTCCAAAGTCTTTTTTCCCTCCAGGGAGGAGGTCATTGCATGAAGAAGCTGGAGATTACGCATATTACACGTTATTCCTATACGGATACGGCACAGGACAGTGTCAATGAAATTCGCTTGACTCCGCTGACTGACAATCGTCAATCCTGCTACCATCACAGTATTATCACCGAACCTGTATCTGCTTTTTTTACGTATTCGGATTACTTTCATAACCGTGTGCATGCCTTCACCGTGAATAAAATCCATCGTGAACTCACCATCAAAATGAGCTCTACCGTTGTGACGCACGATAACGATAACATCCCGAGCGCAGCTCTCTCCCCCTATGAGGAGAAGGCGCTGCGGCTCAGTGATGATTTCCAAAATGAATACGCGGAATACTTGCTCCCTACCAGCTACACGGGGCTCACAAACGAGATCAAGACCTATTCAGATGCGATTAACGATCAACATATTTCCTTATATGACTTGCTGAGCACCATCAATACTACGATCCATCGCGATTTCACCTATGATCCCTCTGCTACGTCCGTACAGACCACTGTAGGTGAAATGTTGAAGCTTAGAAGAGGCGTGTGTCAGGACTATTCGCATTTGATGATCGCCGTTTGCCGAGATAAGGGCATACCTGCAAGATACGTGAGCGGCTATCATTTTGTCGGCGATTTGCAAGGAGGCAGCGCTGAATTTACGCAAGCCTCCCATGCCTGGGTAGAGTGCCTAATTCCAGGCAGCGGTTGGTTTGGGTATGACCCTACCAACAACTGCGAGGTCAATTGGCGCTATATCAAGTTAGGCCATGGCCGCGACTACAACGATATTGTTCCTGTCAAAGGGGTGTATCGCGGTGCCGGACAACAAGACCTTGAAGTCATCGTAGACGTCAAACTGATTGAGTAAGCCTATCAGAAATAGGTGAGGAATAGGCACTTGCTTGCTCCTCACTTATGTTTTGGGCACCCAACACTGGGGCTCTGTCGTGATTGTTTCTCCGGTTGAAATAGCTTTCTCGATCATCATCCCGAGATACTGGTCCTGCGAGGCTTCTTCAAGGCTATAGAAGCTAGGCCCTCCAAAGGTGTACTCAGCCATTTTCTGCAGGCAGGCGGCTATAGCAATTTCGTCATCGTATAATCTTGCTGGAGCGAATGGGTTCTCATAAACCCATTTGTCACCGCATAGAATTCCTTTCAGATAATACCCTTCCGCATTTTCCAGCTCGCCTCTGTTCATGCGCTGCAGCTCCAATCGAAGCTCTGCGCATGATTCCTGCTGAATCAGAACCCGATTATCGAAAATTTCCCCGCGTTCTCCTCTAACGGACAAATGATTGAAGCGTGTCCATGAGCGGTGCTGGTCTTTCGTAAAATCATAGATGCCTAGGCGATCGCCAAAATCCAGCCAAGCCAGATCTCTCTGTGAAGGAACGAGTTTATCTTCCGTAGGCGGACCACTCCGTGTGGGACCCTGAACCCACGCGGACTCAAAACGCATCGCCTTAATCCGAACATCTTCGAAATTGACTCCTAACATTTTCCGAATTAAACTGACGCCATGGTATAAATGTGAAATGGAAACCGTTGTTTCCGTAATTTTACCCAATTGCCCGGTACGAATAAGCTCCAAACGCGCTTGCTGAGCTGGATGAAAATGGTACTGCTCCGCTACCTGAACACGAGCACCTTTAAGGGTTAACCGTTCATGCAATAGCTGAAGTCCACCCAAATCAGGTGCAGGTGGCGTTTCCAACAAAACGGGAATCCCCCGCTCCGCCAACGTCAGAAGGTAGTCTAGACTTTGAGAGGGGGAGACGGAGACAACGACAAAATCCGGATGTTCGCTTTCTAAAAGCTGTTCAAGCGAGCGGTATGTCGCTGTCCCCCACTTCGCTTCCATTTCCTTGCCTTTGTCTTCACTTCTGACAACCATTCCGCTAATTTCAAACCGCTCAGGCAGCGCCTGCGCAATTCGCAGAAAATATTGCGCACGAAAGCCGGCACCACCGATCAAGCTGAATTTCACTGGTTTCATCATAACTACCTCTCCCTCTGCCATCATTTAATGAGTTCTGTCGGGTTCATGCCGGTAAATTTCTTGAAAAGCGTGCTGAAATAGGGTACGTTTTTGTAGCCCACACGCTCCGCCACTTCATAAACGAGCATGTTTCTTTCCAACAGCAGTTCTCTTGCCTTCTCAATACGCACGCGTGTTAGGTAGGTATTGAACGTTTCGCCGGTCATATTTTTGAAAATGATCGACAAATGATTCCGCGAGATATACACCTTATCCGACAAATCGGCAAGCGTCATATCATCTGCGTAATGCTCATGGATATATTGTGTCATGAAATCGACAGCTTGTCTGTGTTTGCTGTTCCCTTTCCATTGCCTGCTGCTGAAAATAACAGATATTTTGGCAGTCAGCCAATCCGCTAATTGCCCCGGCAAAGTCAATCCGACCATTTCTTTCACAATCTGATCATTCGGGAAAATATCATCGAGCACCATGCCGACCTCATAGAGACAATAGGCAAAAATGCCCCACAACTCCCCCGCCAGCATTTGCACATAATCCGGTGTTATCCCTTTTTGTTCCTTCAACTGCTGGGTATACTGTGCCACAAGCTGCTGAGCCTGCGATTCCTGGGAAGCCTTCATAGCACCGGCTAATTCAAAATAAAACTTGGCCGGCCGCATCACAAGCGTCCCTTGATCGTTTCTCATCTCCTCGCTATAAACGAACAAATCATAAGCCGAATCAACGCGACGATCCCGTAAATCAATCGCTTGGAACGCTTCCTCCGTCGAATCTGGCATTTCGGTCCACGCTTCTTTGGTACCTCCGATGCCAACACGAATGACCAGCTTCAAATAGCTATTGATGCAATCGATGAGCCGGATCCCCAGCTTGCTAAGCTTCTGCTCCAGCTCTTGCTGTGAACTGTCAGCTGTGGGATGAAGGATAAGTACCGCCCTTGTTCCATGAAGCTCTACATATTCAACAGCTGCAAAAGCTTCGCGCGCCACCTCACAGACGATATTGCTAATCGCAAAACGGAACAAGCTCCAATCCGGCAGAGACAGGTCCGATGTGCGAACATCACGAATCAGGTCGATGCCAATGACTACATGCTTGCTCTCGCACCAAAAACGGTAAGGACCCGGCAGCCGATCCTCATTCCGATAGGAGCTGTCCAGGGTTCCGGCCACCGCCGACTTTACCCACTCTTTTTCAATAAAAGGCTCGTACAGCATTAATTTCTGTTGCAACTCATCCTGCTTGATCCGCTTCTCTTCTTCTTCCATCAGCTCTCCGATGGCTTTTCCAAGAATCGTTTTTAACGTAGGGACACTAATTGGCTTAGATAAATAATCACTAACATTGCACCGAAGTGCCTGCCTCGCATGCTCAAAATCTGAATATCCGCTCAAAATAATAATTTTCCCGCAAAAGCCATCTTTCCTTAGCTGCTCAATCATATCAAGACCATTCATGACCGGCATATAAATATCCGTAATGACAATATCTGGGGCAGCCGTTCGAATGAGCTCCAGTCCGTCCTGTCCGTTCAGCGCTTCTCCAACCCAATCTGCGTCAAGCTCTTCCCAAGGTATCGCTCGTTTCATTCCTTGAAGAACCTGGCGCTCATCGTCAATGATAGCGATCTTCCACACAACGCCTGCCTCCTTAATTTCAACCTTTGTTCAATCATAACTGCTGCTACGTCATATACCATTGGCCCGGAACAGGCTTTTGTTCCAGGCTTAATTATCCCCTATTTGAAAACATACCTTTATACTACCAATTCAGGCTCATCTTTGAAAGAAGAGGAATGCACGATTTATTTTAAAATACAACGAACTAGTCCGCTTTCTCCAGCTGATCCTTTACGGGCGGTTGAGCCAGACGGGGAAGCACAATGATCACACGTGTTCCTCCTTCTGGCCGATCCTGCAGCGTAATGCCATACTCGCCGCCGAAATATCCCGCTATCCGCTCCCTGACATTTCGTATACCATAACCGCCTGTATAGCGTTTATGTTTCTTCTCTACCATTTGCTGAAGACCAATCCCATTGTCATCTATTATAATTTGAAGGTTATCCAGCGTAGCCAGCAGTCGAATTTGAATGTGGCCTTGACTGCGCGAGTTAAAACCATGAACGATCGCATTCTCCACAAAAGGCTGAAGTGTTAACTTCGGGATGAACAGCTTACGAATGTCAGGGGACGCCTCGATGCCATACTCGAGCCCTGTTCTCCACCTCAGCTGCTGAATCTCCAAATAACACTCGATGTGCATAAGCTCCTCATCGATGGTAATAAAGCTGTCCCCATTCGAGAGGCCAATCCGAAACATGCGTCCCATTAGCTCCAGAATACGGCTAATCTCATCCTGACCCGCTTCGATAGCCATCCAATTCAGCTGATCCAGCGTATTGTAGAGGAAATGCGGGTTAATGTTCGCCTGAAGCGCCTCAATTTCCGCCTTTCGCTGCTGTTCGTATCTGCGCTGCAAGGAGAGATATAACTCCTCGATTCGTTCATTCTGTTTGCGGTATCCAGCGAACAAATAACCGAACTCATTTTGATAATCGACTGGAAGCTCCACATTGTTACCGCCTACGGAATAGACGCCCATTGCGCTCACGAGTTTCTTGATGGGCTTCGTGAATTGGCGGCTCAAGAAATGCGTTAAAATCAGCGTTAGCAGGACAGCAGCAATACCAATGATACCGATGACTTCGGCCAGCCTGATACTGCCTGCGGTAATTTGCTGCCAAGGGGTAATTTCAACCAACGTCCAGGTAGAATCGAGTAACTTCGAATAAACCAGGAGGGAATCGCCCGCTTCACTGCTGCCCTTGGTGCGTAAGAAGCCCGATTGCTTCTGTTTCGCATCGCTTTCCATCCATTTGGACAGTTCGTTATGATCGGGGATCTGACCAATTTTCAAAAACTGCTCTCCACGCGAGTCAATCATGAGTCGATTCGTTTCCGAAGAATGTCCCGCCAGCAAGCTTCTGATCTGATCCGCCTTCACGTGAATGACCAATACACCTAAGTATTTGTCGTCATACACGATTTTTCTGGCAAAGCTCAGAACGGGCACATCGCCTTGAAAACTTGGAATTAAATGCTCGATCGACCATGTGAAGTCGTTCCCCGTCAACAGCTCAGACCAAGACTGCTTGTTCAAATCCGCCATGTCTCGAAACTGAATGTAGCTCTTTGCATCGCCTTCTAGCGGTCGATTCATATACAAATCAATCCCTTGGATGAGCGGAATTGAATACGTCAAGTTCGCGAGCGCCTTCTCAACGCTCATTGAACTCCGATAGCGGTCGAACTCATCCTGCTTATTAACCAGGAAGGTGATGAGCTCGTTGTCGCGCGACGTAGATAGAGAGATTTGTTCAATGGTAACAAGCCTTGTCGTGATTTCGTTATTCAACTCATCGAGCAGCTTCTGTTGGTATTGAAACGTCGTTTGGGCAAGCTCCCTTGACGAAATGCTATAACTGGCCCATACGCTGCAAGCCAATACTACAATGATAAATCCAGCAAAACTACGGAAAAACAGATGATCGATTCTAAACTTTTTGAAAGGATTCGTCATGCGGTCTTCGCTCCCATTAAGTATCCGATTAGGCGAAAGAAACGGTAAAACAACGAACTTCCTCGTCGCTTTACCGTTCTATGAATTCCTTATTTGTTTTTCATCTTATCCTTTAATGCCCGTTGTTGCAATCCCTTCGACAAAGTACTTCTGCAGGAACATGAAGACCAGTGTCGCAGGCACAATCGATACAAGCGACATCGCCAGCAGCTGTCCCCACTCCTGACCGGACTGGGAATCATTAATCATCCGGAGAGCCAGACCAACGGTGTACTTATCGACCGAGTTAATATAGAGCAGATGCCCCAAGAAATCGTCCCAGTTCCAAAGGAAGCAGAAAATCATGACCGTAACAATTGCTGGTTTCGTAAGCGGCATAACAATTCGCCAATAAATACCGAACCAAGAGCAGCCGTCTATTTTCGCCGATTCATCCAGTTCTTTGGGAATACCGCGCACGAATTGGATGAGCAGGAAGACGAAGAATGTTCCACCGGCGCCGCTAGCGAGCAAATGAGGCACAATAAACGGCAAGTACGTGTTCACCCAACCCAATTGATGGAACATTGCATACTGCGGGATAATGAGCACTTGTCCAGGAAGCATCAGCGTGACCATTAGCAGTGAGAACCAGAAGGTTTTTAGCGGGAAATCCAATCTTCCGAAACCGAATGCGACAAGTGTGCTGGAGATCAAAGTTACGGCAAGAACAGCAGCTTCTAGTCCGAACGTGTTGAGGTAAAAGTCAGTGAACGAATGTCCCGGAACCGAATTCCAGCCATTTACGAAATTGCTCCATTGCGGCGACGCAGGAAAAAGGTTCGGCGAACTCAATTCACTATTGGATTTGAGCGATGCGCCGATCCACCAGAGGACCGGATAAGCCATCAATAAACTGAAGGCAATCATGAATAGGTGACGGACAGCTTGATTCCATTTGATCGTCATTTGTTCTTTTTACCTCCTGTATCGGTTTCGTAAAATACCCAGTATTTGGAGGTGCCCGCAATAATAGCCGCCACGATTACAATCATAATGAGCATAATCCAGGCCAGCGCAGATGAGTACCCCAATTGGTACCGGCTGAAGGCCCTTTCGTATAAATACATGGCATAGACGTAAGTCGAGTTCATCGGACCGCCGTTTGTTATGACGTAAGCCGAGGTGAACATTTGAAACGCGCTAATAACACCCATAATCAGGTTGAAATATAATGTCGGTGAGAGCATCGGAAGCGTAATTTTAAAAAATTGCACAAACCGGTTCGCTCCGTCCACTCCGGAAGCTTCATACAGATCATTTGGGATTTGTTTGAGTCCCGCTAAGAAAATAACCATGGAAGATCCGAATTGCCATACGGTTAATAAAATAAGCGTCCACAAGGCCGTGCTCGGATTAGTAATCCAGCCAATTCCTTGAATGCCGAACTTCGCAAGGATTTCATTAAAAATACCATCGACGCCGAAAATGTTCCGCCACAGCAAGGACACCGCGATGCTGCCCCCAATCAGCGATGGAAAATAGATCGCCGTACGATAAGCGGAGATCCCTCTCATCGCTTTGTTCAACAGTAAGGCGACTAGTAAAGCCGCAGCTAGCTTCAAAGGTACGGAGGCGAGCACGTAAAGGAACGTGATTTTTACCGATTGTAGAAACTTCGCGTCTGCTGTAAAAATTCTCTCATAGTTATGAAATCCAACCCAACTGATGGGCTCCATCAACGTATAGTCAGTAAAGGAATAGTACAACGATAAAAACATGGGATACGCTGTAAGCCCGAAAAATCCGAGCAGCCACGGTAAAATAAATAAATATCCCGCAATTGGCGCGTCCCAGCGACTTAGGAAAGAACGGCGTTTCTTCGTGCTCGCAGCGGCTTTCACGGCAACGGCTGTGGAACGATTCATGTAAGTTCACCTCTGCAGTTAGTCTGATTGCTTGTATACCTCAAGTATAAAGGCTGCGCGCCAGGTACTAAATGAGAGGAATCATCGAATTCTTTCAAAATATCCCGAAAAGCGGAGATGTGGAGGGATGGCGAGGGGAATAGAGCGGAGAAAGAGTACACCACGATATGCTTAACGCCGATTACTCCGGTTAACTGCTGCCTCCGACCGACTTACAACCGCAGTAACTGGAAACTCCACTTCAATTCCCCACCTCTAAACCACCTCCTGCACCAGTAACTGGAATTTCTACCGCTAATTCGCACACCCTACCCACTTCTAACCCCAGTAACTGGAGTTTCTCCTGCTGATTCGTGTACCACACACTCTTCGACCGCGGCAACTGGAATTTCTACCACTAATAAGTACACCCAACCCGCCTCACCCCAGCAACTGGAATTTCTCCTGCTAATTCGCACACATCAACCACTTCTAACCCCAATAACTGGAATTTCTCCTGCTAATTCAGCCAAATTGTGGCTTATTCTCAAACTATCGAAGATTTAGATGGAGTTTTTCCAGTTATTTCGGTGCCTGAACCTATGTGGATGAAATTAGCGGTAGATTTTCCCTTTATTCTATATCAGCCGTAGGGAACGACGAGGTGTGGAATTTTGTTGATGTGTATGGGATCGTCAATATCTCAAAAAAACTATTGCAAAAAAGAACATTTGTTCTATAATGGAAATAAGAGACGAAGCACGTCCCGATCCATTCCTACGAATGGATTCGGGGCGTTTTTTATTTTGCTAAAGGGGTTGTGATCATGACATTTGAAGAAGCACACGCAACATTGATTCACCTTCATACCGAAAACAGATCGGGAGAGCGTAGGGGCAGACTGGAAAGAGGGCACCAACATGCCGAAATACTGTTTCTAAGGAACGTCTGGTGGCCTCTAAGAGGCAACTTCAAAGATCTTCATCCTGAATATGAAGTACTTGATTGGCGGGGAAGATCCTATTTTGCAGATTTCGCTTGGATGCCGGGATACGTTAAGCTGCTCTTTGAGATCAAAGGCTACGCTTCGCATGTGCGTGACATGGATAGACAGAAATACTGCAACGAATTGAACCGTGAGACGTTTCTTCATGCTATGGATTACCATGTTATTTCCTTTGCTTATGACGATGTTGAGCAGCGCCCAGACCTATGCATCACCTTGCTTCGTATGGTGCTAAGCAAATATCAGCCCAGTCAAAAGCCTGTTTCACGCGTACAGCTTGCTGAAAAGGAGATTATTCGACTGGCAATAGAGCAGTCGCGACCTCTGCGCCCGAAGGATGTTGAGCTTCATTTTGAGATCGATCACAAGACAACTGTGCTCATATTGAAAAGAATGTGCACGAAAGGTCTACTCCATCCTACTTTCAGCGGAAGCAAGGAAAGAATCGTCCGATATGCACTAGCCCGGGAGGCGATAGAGTACTTTTGATGAGTGCAGAATTCATTTGATTAACGCCGATGACTTCTACTATTTTCCGCAACTGCCCCACGTTTCAGCACATATTAAGAGTAGGTTTTCCGGGTTTTCCGGGGTTTCCGGGATTCCCGCTATTACGCCCGAGCCATCACACGCATAAAAAAGAAGCAGCCAAAACCTGCTGCTCCATCACTAATATTAATAAATCTTTCTCCCCAACACATCGGCAATGCCGCTTTTGCGGTAGAAATACGTGTTGATCATATCGCGCCATTCTTTCGCATGCGCAGCCTGTTCCGCAAGGCGATCCGCTACGTGCTTATGCACCAGCTCGCCCACGCTTCCTTCCAGGTTAGCCCACTTAGTCACCAGCTGCTCAGCCCGCTCCACGCCTTCAAAATGCGTGTTATAAATATGCTGAATCACGGTTTGGCCAGAGTGCAGCACATGCGTATACGGCACGTGATGGAAAAACAGCAGCAGCTCATCCGGGCAGTTTTCAACCGACTCGTACGTGTCGTAATTGTTGCCTTTGTACTGCGCTGCATACCCAGTGCCTGTCGCCTTCGTCCGATCGACACCAATGCCATGACAATCCGCAAAGTGGTATGTCCCCCACTTCGAATACTCGTAACCGTCTACGTTCGGACCGTAGTGATGGTCTGGATTTACCATCCAGCCTACACCGAGCGGCGACGTATACGCTTCATAGATGCTCCATGAGTCCATGAGCATGCCCATAACCACGCTGACCAGCTTCTCGTCTCCGCCAAGTGTCATGCGAATCCATTCTTCCGCAATCTCTTCAGCGGACAGCTCTGGATTCCACGCCAAACGGCCGTAGCCATACAGGTTTGCCTGCGCCAACAAATGGCCTGTCCAATTGACATCGTTACCGATATTGGAGACGGCAGCAAAACCGCTTAATCGATTGCCGTGCAAAGAGCCATCGACAATACGTTTAATGCTGGAGCCTTCGCCTTTGGCGTAAGTCTCGAAATCGAGCACTTCTTTCCACTGTGGAACAAGATAGCACAAATGGCGCTGCTGACCGGTATATTCCTGTGTAATCTGGAATTCGATCATTTGATTCGTCGTCTCCATGGCTCCAATTAGCGGAGAAACAGGCTCCCGCACCTGGAAATCCATCGGGCCATTCTTCACCTGCAAAATGACATTATCCATGAATCTTCCATCCAGCGGTTTAAAATGATCATACGCCGCCCGTGCCCGATCGGTCGCACGGTCACGCCAATCCTGCTTGCAGTTATATACGAAGCAGCGCCAAATCACAATGCCGCCGTAAGGCTTAAGCGCCTCCGCCAGCATATTCGAGCCGTCCGCATGATCGCGGTCATACGTAAATGGACCTGGGCGATTCTCCGAATCCGCCTTCACCAGGAAGCCGCCGAAATCAGGAATCGCGGCGTACACTTCAGCTGCTTTAACACGCCACCATTCGCGTACAGCAGGATCGAGAGGATCGGCTGTCGATAGGCCGCCAATTTCAAGCGGGCTGGCATAGTTGACGCTCAAGAACAGCTTGATGCCGTATGAACGGAAGACAGCTGCTACCCTAGCAACATCCGGCAGGTACTCCTCAGTCAAGAATTTCGTTTCCCATTGGTGAACGTTCACATTATTCATGGAAATCGCATTGAGCCCCGAAGAAGCTAGCAGCCTCGCATAATCGCGAACACGTGTCAGATCCTCCGTGATGCGGTTGTTTTCAAAGAAAATCGACTTGCCTGCGTAGCCCCGTTCAATACTACCATCGATATTATCCCATTGATTGATCATGCGCAGCATGTTCACTGGGTTTTCAATAACATCTAACGCTTTCACTGATTGATGAGTGCTGAACAGTCGAAGTAGATGAAAGACGCCATACAAAACACCAGATGCCGATGAAGCACCGACTACTATATTTCCGCTTGCTTGATCCGTTTTGATCGCGAAACCTTCATGCACAACAGTTGATCGAGTCTCTTGGCCAAATGCGCGATCTACCAGCGCATTACCGCCGCCAAATGTGCCCAGCGCAATAACAGCTCTGCCTTCGCCAATCTCCTTACCCAACATCTTGCTGATGCCGCGGGATAGTTCCAGGACGGCCGACTGAATCACTTCATCCTTTTCCGTACAAACAATTCCACTGTACACCGCATATTGCTCAACTAATTCGCCGGGTGTTATTGTATGATATTCTAGCCACGCCTGGTAGCCAGTTTGTTGCGCCTTTATATCGCTCATGAGAAAAATTTCCTCTCCCTGTAATGACTATTCTAATATTTCAATGACTGTATGTTTGTTGTGTCTGTATGTTTATTGTGTCTGTATGTTTATTGTGTCTGTATGTTTGTGTTGTGCGTATTGATGTGTATTGTCTGGCCCACTAAACCGATTGAAAAACCGGCACTTCCGATATGAAATGTACAGGCAGACTGGGAAATAACGCCCCCATCATCTCTGCCAAATATTTCATTCCCGGTTCCTCGCTTTCAGCATGTCCGAGTGCAATTAAAGCCAGCTTTCTCCCTTGGTGAGCGGCATCACGCACATACTCTGGCGTTTCCCATTCGGGACCTTCCCCCGCGATGATCACGTCAACACCTTCCTGGAAGAGAGGAATAGCCATCCCTCCCCCGCCTCTGTACCCCGCAAGCAGCCCTATGCGCGTGCAAGTCATTGACCCATCTCCGGCAACTCGGACAAAAGAGATACCCAGCTTATTTTTCACATACAGGGCAAGCTCCTTCACCGTCATTGGTGGAACCGTCAGCAACGAGGCTGCAGGTCTATTTTCCGTTACAAAGGGTGTCCATTCTAAAGCTTGAATTAAGCCAGTCATGATGCCATCCGGCCGATATCGATGCCAATAATCGTGGAACCGGAAGATGGCAATCCCAGAATCCTCGATAAGTTTTTGCTTCGCTTGATAAACGGGATCATTTGAAAGCATCACAATCTGGTCATGATGATGATAAAAAGTGCCTTCATGCGTTATGAGCAAATTCACATCCATCTCGATAGCCTTTTGAATCACATAATGTGTTGCCATGAACGTCGTTGCAATGCCCTTTACTTCCATCGACGGATCACCGGATTTCAGTGTGTCAACCGTCACATCTAGCCGTCCAACCGGCTCGATTAACTGATTCAGGATATCTTGAACACGGATCGCCATAACCATAACCCCCTTTCTCTTCCGAGTTGTACAAAAAACAGCAAGAGCCGGAACAGGCATGTCCCGGACTCGTTTTTGCCTTATTTCTCGTATGCTTGTGCAGCCACTTTCAATTGTTCAAAAGCTTTCTCTGGTGTCGATTTCCCAAAGCTTAGCTGATCACGAACAAGCGGCCAATCCTTGTCGATGTAATTCGTCCAACCTTTGACGCCTGGATTCCACGTTTGACCGTCTTTCTCGGTTGCGTGCAGGAGCTCAGATCCAATTTTGTCTACGTCGCTCATGCTGGACTCCAGCGAGGCAGCAATTTCTTTGTTGACTGGCAAACCGCGTACGGTTGTCAAAATCTTTGCAGCTTCCGGATCGTTGACGAACCAATCCACGAATTTTTTTGCTTCTTCCGCTTTCTTGGATGTTGCGGAAACGCCCAGGTACAAGGATGGTTTCAACCAGCCGCCCGCTTCAACCGTGCGAGGCATTGTTACGAGTGCATAAGCGCCCTTTTTCAAGCTATCCCATGAACCGTAGTTGCTGGAAAAGCCCATACGGAACAAAATTTTACCGTTAACCATCAAATCCATTTTCGGATCAAACTCTTTATCGGAGGAGTTCACATCCGCAGGTGGCACGATGCCATTTTTGCGCATCTCATCAAAATTACGCGTCCACTCTAAGAAGGTAGCCTGATCAACATTGAATTTCCCCGTCTCCGATACGACCATGCCTTTTCCTTTCGCATATTGGAATGCGGAGTAAGCGAAATAGTCACCAGCATAATCCTTCGTGAAGTATTGACCTTCAGGAAGTTTCGTTTTTGCTTCCTTCGCGAGCGCGAAGAAATCATCCCATGACCAGCCATTTTGCGGTGCTTTCAAGCCAAGCTTGTCCATGGCAGCTTTATCATAGACCATCCCGTATGCTACTGAACCTAACGGCATAGCATATTGCTTGCCTGCAGCCTGGCCACCGGACAATACTTTTGTATCAATTTTAGCCACATCAACACCTGTCAGCGGAGCCAATTGATTGCGGCCCGCCCAATCCGAAATCCAGCCTGGATCAAGCTGCATAATATCCGGTGCATTATTGGCAGCTGCTTGCGTAGACAGCTTGTCCAAATATCCGTCAATACCGGAATACTCAGGCTCAAAAGTAACGTTCGGGTGCTTTTCCGTATACAATTTCAATGCAGCGAGTGTCGCCTCATGACGAACCGTCGCTCCCCACCACATAATGCGCAATTTCACCGGTTCATTCGATGCCGCAGCTGTTGTTGCTGCCGCTGTACCTTGTGAATCTGCCTTACTATTTGTATTGCCGCCGTTTGCGCAGGCTACTAGAGACCCGGCCAACGCGGTCGCTAACACAACTCCTAGAGAACGCTTCCAATTAATCATCGTGTGTAATCCCCCTACTTCGTCAGTGATGTTTTGCTTACATTTATAGTACCAATAGTGGATTATGCTTTATATAAGAGAGATGCACGATTTATTTTAAAATTACCCGATAATGATCATCATTATAGGCAACCTCTGATTCTTATGCAAAGTTTAACATAATACCTTCAAGTAAATAAAAGGAATTCAAGCTCAAATGTGGAATAATAGTAGTTATCAATTAATGAAACGATTAAACCCAAAATGTCTAGGAGGCTGTTTAGCATGAGATCAACGGGGATTGTAAGGAAAGTTGACGAGTTAGGACGCATCGTTTTGCCGATTGAGCTTCGACGCACGCTGCACATTGATATTGGTGACGCGATTGAAGTTTATGTCGATCCGGAGCGTATCACATTGAAAAAGTATATGCCTGCTTGCGTGTTCTGCGGTAATTTCGAGAACATGAGCTACTTCAAAGGTAAAATGGTTTGCAGCTCCTGCGTTGATGAAATTAATTAAAAAAAGCCTCCGTCCGTTAAGCTGACTGTCATCAGCTGCTGCGGCACAGAGGCTTTTTTATTTACTTCACTTCTACGTTCACTTGATTCGGACGATACACAGCTAACAATACACCTTCCCGATCTGTTGCAAACATGACTGTACGTTCCGTTTCAAGCTCAAAGGCATAGCTGCAGCTTGTACCCGGATCTCTCACTTCGATCTCTGTATCTACGCTGTACTCCGACACAAAATATACAGTTATGCGCATCCGCCTCTTAGCACCATTGAGCTCGCGAAAGAATCGCTCGGTATTCGTGCAGTGGAAACACTCCTGTACCGGCTTAAACACCCAGGGAGACAAGCTGAGAAAATCATCCTCTCGTCACGCTTCATCGCGCGAGATTCCGGATAAATGAATAAAGGCATATAGCATTGGCTCCTAGAGCCGCTATACGCCTTTTTCTGTATTAAAAGAGCTTACAATCGAGAGAGTAGGATGGATACGAGCATACCTGCAATCGCGATCCAAAATAAATAGGAACGCAGCACACGCTTTAAGCTCTTATCTTGACGTTCCATGACTGCCTTCTTCCGGGCAGAACTAGAATTCGTCTCCGCATCTAACTCATCTGTAACTTGTGAGCGCCAGTTCACGAATTGAAACCCAATTCCGCTGACCACAACGGAAATCATTAGTAAAATCAAAGAACCCATAAATAGTTTGTCCGAAATGGACTGCATCATATATCTAACCTTTCTGTCTTCGCCTCATTTGCCTTTCTATTATACTGCAAATGTGGCCCTGAATGCACATGAAAGCCCCAATCCGAGGATAACATATGGATTGGGGCTTTCTCATTTTAAAATTATAGCGTTTTATCGCCGGGTTTCCAGTTCGCCGGACAAAGTCCTCCGGCTTGAAGCGCTTGAAGCACACGCAACGTCTCGTCTACAGAACGTCCAACGTTCATGTCTGTAACGACTTGGTAGCGCAGTACGCCTTCTGGGTCGATAATGAACAAACCGCGGTGAGCTGCGCCTGTTTCATCATCCAATACGCCATAAGCGCGTGCTGTTTCTTTGGAGAAATCGCTGACAAGCGGGAATTTCACGGGGCCGATACCGCTTTGATCACGCGGCGTTTGTGTCCAGGCTCTATGCGTGTACACACTATCCACGGATGCTCCCACGATTTCGCAATCCAAGTCTAGGAACTCCTCATAGTTGTCGCTGAAAGCGGTAATTTCTGTTGGACATACATAGGTGAAATCGAAAGGCCAGAAAAAGAAAACAAGCCATTTGCCTCTATAGTCCTCAAGTGAAATTTTTTCTTCTAAAGTTTCCATATTTTTAGTGGACAGCAGTGAAAAAGTTGGTGCTGGCAGCCCTATTTTAGCAAAAGATTGGGAAGGTTGTACGGTTAATTGTGTCATGGTTCGCTCTCCTCTTTATATATCTATTTTTATTTTTATGAGTTAGACAGTTACTTCAGCCAAAGCTTTTTTGAGTTTGGTCACGTTGAGACCTAGAATTTTGTGTTCGCCAATCACCGTTACCGGCAGCGACATCATGCCCATATCATGAAGCTCTTGACCAAATTGATCATTTAAATCAATATTTCTTTCTTCATAGGCGACTTGCTGATCAGTTAAGTATTTTTTTAACTGCTGGCAGTAAGGGCAATTCGTGCTTGAATAAACAATGACATTAGACATATGATTTCATCTCCTCGTAGGTTAAAGGTTATTTATATTGCGGGATCAATTGGGCCCGTTTATTAATAAATTTATCAACAGCCATGGCCGCAATTGCCCCATCCGCTGCCGCAACGACCGCTTGTTTAACAGGTGTGCGTCTAACTTCTCCTGCGCCGAAAACGCCTGGAACCGATGATTGCATCGAACTGTCGAGAATCATAAAGCCTTCCTCATCCAGCGGAACTTGGCCCTGCAGGAAGTCTGTCCCGGGCTTGCTGCCTGATAAGAAGACGAAAACGCCATCCACCTCAAGAACTTCCTCCGTACCAACGCCTGTGCGAATACGAAGTCCCTCTACCTTATTGGTGCCAATCACTTCAAGCGGTTTGGCTTTATAGAGGATGTCCGTTCCCGGTATCTCCGGGGTATGATGAACGCCTTGCAGCTCGGGGCGCGGTACCACGAAGTGGATCTTTTCAGCAAATTTACTTAATGCTTGGGCTTCTTCCAGCGCTTCTTCCGAATCACCGATGACAGCGACCGTTTTTCCTTCAAAAAAAGCTCCGTCACACGTTGCACATGTACTAACGCCACGCCCTAGCAGGTTCTCTTCACCAGGAAGCATACGGTTGCGTCCTTTCGACCCCGTTGCAATGATAATTGATTTGCCTTCATACATACCGTCCGCCGTAAACACGACTTTCGTCTCATCTTCCACATCTACAGCCGTAATTGTCGTTTGAATGAATTCAGCGCCGAAGCCTTTTGCTTGCTCCCGCATCGTATCCAGCAGATCCTTGCCTGACAATTCTCCAGTCACGCCTGGATAATTCGCAATTTTGTGCGTGATGGCCAAAGCTCCCGTGTTCGGCGCCTTGTCAATCACCAGCGTCTTCAAGTTCCCTCTAGATGTATATATGGCAGCTGAAGCTCCTGCCGGACCTGCTCCAATAATAATGACATCGTACATCGCCGCTGCACCCTTTCTATCCGCTCAACTGCTTGTCCACTGATAATCGATATCAGATAATAATTATTATAAATAAATTAAAATGAAAGTCAATACTTTTTAATAATTATTATAAATAAGAAAAAGAACCGAGGATTCTCTTCAGAGAATGTCCTCGGTTCTAACGATCGTGTTAAATGCCAGGATAGCCTGGGGCATATGGATAGTAAGGATTAGGCGGGTAGGGGTAAGGATATCCGTAAGGAGGATATGGATAGTAGGGATCAGCCGCACCGTATAGAAGTGGGGCTACTACCCATGGAAGTGCATTGTTGAAACCGCCGCCGGGGTAGAAACCGCCATGAAATCCAGGGCCGCCGAAACCGGGGCCAATGTGACCAAATCCAGGTCCGAATCCAGGGCCATGACCAATACCACCGTGCCCTATGCCACCAATACCACCAATACCGCCATGCCCAGGGCCACCGATTCCACCAACACCGCCAATACCGCCATGCCCAGGGCCACCAATGCCACCGTGTCCGATGCCTCCGCCATGTAAACCGCCACCAACCGGCGGACGAAATTCTTGTTCTTCAGGTCTCGTCATTAAAGGATCACTCACATTCTTGTATAGTTGAAATGCCTAATACACTGTATGTGTGTGAATGCCTAGTTGGTGAATAGTTCGCTGAAATTGGGCGAAAAATAAACCTGGAACCCTCTATTTACAGAAGGTTCCCGGCTACTTAGTTAATTGAATTCGACATCCGCTTTTGCATCTGCCTCAGCACTCGCTTTTTTTTGTTCATAGGCATCCCTAAACGTATCAACAATCTTTGTATCATATCCATTATCCGATAACTTCGTGGTCAAATCGTTCATCATTTGATTGAAAACCTCATCCGTTTGAGCGATTTTCGAATTTGCCTCTTCAAGTAAACTTTGATCTTTTGTTATTTTATATTGATCCTTTAGCGCTGTGAGTTCATCCTGGCTTTTCTTCTGAAGCTGTAATAACTGTGCCACCGTATCGGATGTAATCGAATCATACGAAGGTTTCGTTACACCTCCGCTGCCACCACCACCGATTACACCTCCGCCTCCAGCTGCTGGAGCTTGAGGATCCGGTTTAGGAGTCTCCGGTATCTTCACCTCAGGATCCTTCTTATCCGGAGCCGTCACAGCTGAAACCGTATAGGTCACAGGATCCCAACTAATCGTTTTGCCCACAGACTCAGAGAAGAAACGAATAGGCACATAGAGACTACTGTCGAAGATATAACCTGGTAAATCCTCAGAAGGGCTCTTCGCGACACCATCGAAAATAAAGGCAACCTTCTCCTTGTATACATTTAGTTTGCTGGATACTAACTTTGTTTTGTCTACCTTTTCATTGCTTTTCGAATAAACCTGCGTGTTGAGCTTGTACTCTTTGATGTTAATTTTGTCTGTTTCTTTAGGTTCGGAAATCGTGACAGTGTATGTATCCGCGTCCCATTTCACTGCCTTATCCAAAGAATAAGAGATGAATCTGATCGGGACATAAGTACTGCCTTCATAGATAAAACCCATTTGACCTTCCGGCGGCGCGTATTCTTTACCGTCGAATGTGAAGTGCATTGGGACTTGATATACATCCACATCAACAGGTGTTTGTGCGGCGGATGCCACGGTACTCATTCCCATTAATAGAGCTAATGATAATCCTGCTGCTGCTTTGATATGTTTTTTCACCTAGATGGACACCTCGTTTAGTTATTTGGGTTGTAACGTATTTTTTTGAAAATGGTTGCTATCAATTTTTCATCAGCCAACACATAGGTAGTTAGTACTATCCTAAGTTCTAAGTGGTATTGATATCACTTTGTTTAATCATAAAATAGTTATTTTAAAAATGAGATCTAAATTTGCAGGAAAAAAGGAGCAATTATGAGAATTACCACATTAGCTGCTTACATTGGTTAAATACTACATCTCTTTTTAATACGTCTATTCAAATGTATTTAAGCATAAAACAATGAGGTGCGACATATTGGTCAATGGTATCGATGAAAACAAAAGTGATCACATTTTTCTGTTTAAAGGCTGTTTATGGGGCTTGCTAATTACAATCCCATTGTGGATTGTAATTATCTATTTACTAACAAAATACCTGTAAACTTTCCTTTCTTAAAAAAGGCTTAAACATAAAAAAGCACCCTATAGGGTGCTTAATCAATAATTTTATAATAAACAGACTTTTCTAATGCTCTCATTTCCTATTTCAAATCGCTGACCCTCTTCTGCCGAACAATGAGTACTAGAATTGGAACCAACATGTTCATGAATCTCATTTACAAACATAGCCTCAGCCATCAGATCTGCTCGTTTAGCAATTGCAAATAAACTAAAATAAAAAACACACCCCACAATCCAAAGAATACTTAATATGATCCAAATCATATTCTACTCTACCTCCCAATAGTTTGTTCCACATAAGAATCAGACGGAGGCCGTATCCGATAGCTGGCTGACATACTGGTTATTTTCCAGTTTAGTCCCTTTAGCTTTGCGTCACTGACTTTCATCAATTTTGCCATTGTCTTACGATTTATGTGATTGTCGTATATAGGATTATTTTAGCAAACGATACAAATGTGACATCAGCCATTAGAACTATTAATTCAATTCAACAATGAACCAAAAGTACTATACAAGTCAGCACCCACCGTTTAATACCGAGAAAGTTCCTACCATGATGATTCACCTACAGTTTCCATGTGAGCTCTCAGCACTACTTAGCTGTAAGAGCTTTCTCTATCTGACCAATTGCACTACTTTGCGCTGCTTGCTTCATAGAATAATAGGTTTGTTTCCACCCATCAATCTCAGCAGAGCCTACTCCCGCATTAATTGAATCCGAGAGAATCCCATTAAAGCTAGCATCGCACTTCGACTCCGCATCCACAAACTTTTGCATAAACATGCTTTGTAGTTCTTTAAGACCTAAATCTTTGTTTCCTTTCTTCGCACTTACCACACCGGAAACAAGATTGTTGATATTTCCTTGGCAGCTGGCTTTCAATGAAGTTAATTTGGAGTTATAAGTTTCGAGAAGTGCTGGATCTATCTTCTGATTTGTAGGAGCAGGCGACGGCGGGAGTTGAACCGTTAACTGGTCTTTTTCATCTTCAACAGAACTCTCTTGTATATTATTCGTCTGTTGGACTTGTTGGCTTTTCTGCGAATTTCCCTTGTCCTGTAACTCTCTAAGGATTTTTTTGCGTTCTTCCGGGTCATACACGCCAATTAACTCAATTGGATAATTAGGGTCAAGTATTTTTAACTCCTTTCCATAAGGTGTAGTAATCGCTCTCAGTGACTCTATTTCCTCTTTTGTAAGCTTAGAAAGAAGTAAATCGCGGATTTTTTGTTTTTCATTATTTGAAAGATTATCACTTGCCTGACCTGTTAAGTAATATACTTCTTTCAGACTAAGACCTGATTTGAGTAGGATAGCCGCTGCATCTAATGCATCTTGCGATTGGATGGGTTTGGATGCAAATTCATTAGCTTTATCAACAGGGGAAGAAATAAAAGAAGGAAGAGTCGCAGAATATGTTTTGTTACCATCTTCTAACCCTTCTCCTTGTTTTCCAACGACATTATTGCTAATAGGTACGTGTCGTCTCAACACATCTTCCACTTGAATAGAATGAATTTTGTAATAAATATATCCTATTGCCACAAATAATATGATAGATACCGAACAAACTATCCATAAAGTCCAGCGGATCCAAGGTTTTAATTTTTTCACAATAGGTACATCCTCATTTCTTGCAGTTCTAACATAACTTCAATTTTTAATATATTTCCTCATCAGACATAAATAGGCTTCCTTTTCACAGCCTGGTTGGCTACTTTCAGTAAATACTTACCATATTCATTTTTAATCATAGGCTCTGCCAAATTTAAAAGCTGCTCCCGCGATATGTATCCTCTATTAAAAGCAATTTCCTCAAGACATGCTATTTTTAAACTTTGTCTCTTCTCTATGGTCTCAATGAACTGTGAAGCTTGTAATAAAGATTCATGTGTACCGGAGTCCAGCCAAGAATACCCTCTACCGAGTATCTCAACATTTAACTGCTCTAGAAGCAGATACTCTTTATTAATATCAGTTATTTCAAGTTCACCACGAGCGGAAGGTCTAATTCTCTTGGCCATCTCAACAACTTTATTATCATAGAAGTAAAGTCCAGTGACTGCATAATTCGACCGAGGTATATTGGGTTTCTCTTCAATCGAAATGGCCTTTCCTCTTTCATCAAAGTCAACGACACCGAATCGCTCCGGGTCATTCACATAATAACCGAACACTGTCGCTCCACTGCTCCGATCAGTCGCTTTTTGAAGCATTTCTGTAAGTCCGTGACCATAAAACAGATTATCGCCTAAGATTAATGCGACGGAATCATCGCCAATAAAGCCTTCAGAAATAATAAAGGCTTGTGCAATCCCATCTGGAGAAGGTTGAACCGAGTAGGAAAGAGAAATACCAATATCCTCACCACCCCCCAATAATTGTTTAAATCTGGGGGTGTCCTCTGGGGTAGAAATGATGAGAATATCTTTGATTCCAGCTAACATCAAAACAGACAATGGGTAATAAATCATAGGCTTATCATATATAGGAAGCAACTGCTTCGATATCGTTTTAGTGAGTGGATATAATCTCGTTCCGCTTCCACCGGCTAAAATAATTCCTTTCAAAATTGAACGACTCCTTTACTGCTTAATAAGTTTTGGACTTTCTTTTATTACAGACGATTTACTCATCTGAACTTCAGTTGTTAAGAAGAGTTGTTCATATTCATTTACTATTTTTGACCAAGAATAATCTTGGTCGATCCGTCGTTTTGCCTTATATGATAAACTAGCAATCATTTCAGGAGAAAAATGATCCATCTGATTAACCATTGACGCAAGTGAGCCTTTTTGTTTATTGAAATAAACAGCCCCATCCAAAGCCACTTCATTATTAAAATTAACATCTAGTAGCAAATTTAACTTGGTTGAAGCCAAAGCTTCCAGTAATGAAGGGTTCGTCCCTCCTACTTCGTGGCCATGCAAATAACCATACGCCAGCTCCCGAATCTTTTTCAACAACTCTTGATCGTAAACAGTTCCAACAAATTTTATTCTAAGATCCGCGCTAAATTGCGTGCGTTCCGATAAACCTTGGAAGAATTGATTCTGTTCCACATTTGTAATAATGACTAAGTCTTTTTTTGTATTCGACCTCATAAATTCACGAATCATTAATTCGTAGTTATTTTCCGGTACAAATCTTCCTACTATTAAGTAGTATTCGTTAACTCTAATACCATGCTGCGCAGTCCAAACTTGTAGTTTCTCTGAATCATCTGATAGATTTGATCCTTCCATATCTGCACCATACGCGATAAAAGCTGTAGTAGGGTTGTATGACTTATACTCTGACTGTATGTAGCTCTTAATACCTTTGGAATCACAGATCAATAGATCCGCATGTTTAACCATCAAACTTTCTGACACTTTCCAATACTTTTTTATAGCGGCATTCCATTTACTACGTTTCCATTCGTGACCATCAGGATTTACGCAAACCGTAACTCCCATTTTCTCCAATTGCCTTTTATAGAAATAAAAAAAAGGCCCTATCCGGCAGGCCAATATATATACGGTACAATTTATTAATTTGTGTTTGCGAATATAATCAATGCATCTGCGGATGCTCAAAACATCATACAGTACCGCGGTCGCCCCACCAATTTTCTTGGTCTTCACATTAAAGCATCGAGCACCATTATGTTCGAATTCTTCGTTGTTATCTGCCAAGCATGATACGTGATAACGAATATTTCCATTTTGCTGCCGCATGGTAAGTTGTTCTACGAATGTTTCGAAACCGCCGTATTTGGCGGGTATTCCTTTTGAGCCTATTATGAATATGTTTTTCATATTAACTTTCTTCCTTTTTTCGGATTATGAGATGCTCATAGATCGATATTATTTGATTGTAATAGCCTTCAGGAGTATATTCCTTACTTTTATCTAAGCAATTCTCCACAATAATTTTATATTGTGATTCGGTTAAATCTAATAATTTATTAATTTTAACAGCTAATTCTTCAGAATTGCCTTTGTCAAATAAATATCCTGTATTACCTTCTTCAATTAGTTCACTTATTCCACCAACATCTGAACCAATTACTGGAGTTCCACAAGAGTAAGACTCAATGATCGTTAAACCAAACACCTCATGCCACATGGCTGGAATAATTGTTGCTCTACATCTTTGAATTTCAGAGACTAATTCAGTTCCATTTTTAAAACCAAGGAATAATACATTATTTATTTGTTCATCGCTAACTCTTTTTTTTAGTCTCTCCTCATCTGGACCAGTACCAATAATTTTCAAAATCATTGAATTGTCGTCTATTTTTTTTACTGCATCTAATAATATATCAATTCCTTTTTCTGGAGAGAGCCTACCGTAATATACAATACTCCTGTCTCTCTCAAAATCAGGAACTAATCCTTTAGAAAAATTTGTTGTTATAAAATTAGCAAGATGTATTAACTTTTTATTGCAAATTCCAGACTTTAATAGTTGATCATACATAAACTTGCTTGGACATATAATGGTCTCTGTTAGCTCATAAGATTTATTGTATTTGTGGTAATATGCCTCAATGGATAAAAGTAAACTTGACACCCTAGATTCTTTATGGCAGTTATTAACAAAACAATTAATAAATTTACCACTAATACATTTCATACATATTTCATTTTTATTAAATAATTTATAGTTCGGACATATTAATTTATAATCATGTGATGTAAACACAGTAGGAACATTATATTTTTTTAGCGAGTGAAATATGGAAGGTGTTAGTTGATGATAAATTAAATTAACATGAGCAATATCTGGGCGGGTATCCTCAATTAACTTGCATAACTTATTGTATGCCTCTTTTGAGTTAACTAATTTAGCTGCACTTTTGATTTTATTAACTATATCTCCACCTTGCTGATAATCTACATTCTCAATAAAATAGTTCTCATATCTACTTTCCTCATTCTGATTACTCTTCATACTAAATACTATTACTTCATGTCCATTGTCTTCTAACATTTTTTTCAAGCCAAAAAAATATGTTTCACTACCACCTTTAATATAGTAAAATTTATTAATTAGTAAAATCTTCATCTAATCACCTTTATATTCCCTGGATTAGTATATCTAGTTCCTGGATTTTAAGAAACTGTATCTTTTCTTAATAAACAATTAATAAACAATTTTAGTTTTTTAGTTTTTCGGTTAACTTTGCTCAGATTAGATCTTTTGAAAATTAACCAAGTTGCTAATCCATTCTTTGATGAATTCCTACATAGCTCAAACCATTCTTCAAATAGAGCATTCTTAATAAAGTCTATTTTCTCTGGTTCATTAGTTGTTTTAATAAGCTCCTTTTCTAACTTTAAAATATTACTTTCCATTACAATCAAATTATTTAATTTTGTATTAATTACATCAAATATTTCATTTCCAATATCAATATTCATTTTCCTATATATCCTCGAACGAATCTTCGCCGAATTAATTTTTTGTTTCTGATAATGTTTTCTACTTATCCCATTAGGCGATAATCTATATTTCAATAAAATTTCTTGTATATTATAAAACTCTAGTATATTGACCGCCCTATTCCACAAGTCAAAATCTTCTGCGTGCTCATATTCCTTATCATAAAATAAATCGTTCTTCAAAAAATCGTTTTTTCTCAACAAAACTGTTGGATGAATTAGGGAACATCTCAACAGCATATGATATTTTATTTCCTCCGAGGTAGAAGGCATTTTATAAACACTATTCTTATGATAGTTGTGATCAGAAAAGGTTTGTGCCCATCCTCCACAAACTGATATATGTGTATTTTGTTCCATAAAATTCACTTGCTTTTCTAGTCTTTCAGGTACACTAATATCATCGCAATCCATTCTTGCAATATATTTCCCTTGGGCAATATTTAAGCCTTTATTTAATGTTGAAATTAGTTTAATATTCTCACCATTATTTATCAATTTAATTCTAGGATCTCTATAAGATTTTATAACTTTTTCACTATTATCGATTGAACCATCATTTATTATTAAAAGTTCAAAATCCCTAAATGTTTGATTCAAAATACTTTCTATTGCTGCTGCTATATATTTTTCTCCATTATAAACTGGCATTAATACAGTAACTAAAGGCATAATTAGCTCCTTGCCAACTTAACTTTTTGATTATTTTCCGACCAGAATCCCTTGAAATATTCTAGCCTTTTTATTTCTTTTACGTCGTAATCAAGGTGCATAATACTGTCTCTAGCAATTCGAATTCTTTTTGAGTTTTCAACAAAATCGGATATTTTCTCCATATTTTTTAAAATATTATCTTCGGTACTCGGCAATTCTAATAAATAAGAAGGAGTTTCCTCAAAAAAATCCGTATCTTTATAACCTATAATTACTGGCAAACCATATGCAAGGTATTCTCTTCCTTTCAAAGGTGATCCCTCACTCATCTGATTTGCATGCATAGATAAACTACCAATTGCGACATCCATTTCCTCAAGAATAATTTCATAAGATTCCTTATTTAAGAATCCATAACATTTTATATTGTTATTAACACTTGTATAATCTTTAAGAATCTCATCAGTTATTCCGATAAAATGAAATTTATAATTTGGCATCTTGTTAGCCATATAGATTATTTTATCAAGTCCATACCACGTGTAATTTGATGTACCCATAAAAACGAGATTAATACTATTCATCTGGAAGCTCTTCTTATCCTTCCAAACAGGATATTGTTTTAAATCTATTCCGTCACCTATAACAGATATCGGCTTGTTTACCGGTACAATTTTCTTTAATTCATTATTCAAAAGAACAAATGCGTTAACTTTTTTCAATAAATAGCCTCTAGTTAATAAATAAAATAGAGTCCATCTGATTTCGTTTATTTTGAAGGATTTAATTGATATCTTAAGTTTATTTGTTATCTCCGCAACATCATTAGTGTTAATTTCCTGTATCGTAATCCCCTTTTTTCGTTTTAAATTTCTAAATGATTTGGAGTAATGGGAAGTTAATCCTCGCACATAAAATATATCAGGGTCCCATGTTTCTACAGGGTTAAATAGTACCTTAGAAAAATAGAAATCCTTTCTTTTTTTGTATCTAATGATTTCTACAAATGGACTATTAGTAAATTGTTCAGGAGCATTATAATTTTCATGTACAAAGATAAATAGTTTAGAAGTTCCCCCTAATTCATTCCACTTAGAAACTGTATTTATAATTTTCTTGTTAACTCCATCATATTTAGGGGAGGGATCGTTTACAATATATGCAATTTTCATGAATATTACACCTCCAAATTGTTAATTAAAATTTAGATTTTACATTAATATCTAGTTGTTCACTATTTAATATACTTATCTTTTTTTCTACAAAATAATTTGATCGCGTGGTATCAGCTAAAATCACTTTATGTTCTTTGTAAATAATAAGTGGAATACTGTATAGGAAAATTGTAAGCATTTCATAATTAAGAATGCTATCCATCATACAAGCAATTATCGCTGCAATAATAAATCCTATCATTTTTTTATCTGATTTATATAATCTCAACAATATAAGCAAAATAAAAATTGTAAATAATGCCCCTCCAATAAAACCATTTTTCATAAATTCATTAAGAAATTGATTATGTGCATTAGTAAAAGCTGCCGAACCATAGAAATTGGTAAAAAGATAGTTCTCTTTTTTAATCAAAACTACGCCATACGGATTTGCATGTATGAAATCAATCGCTGATTGCCAAATATACCTTCTAGCTCCAAGGCTAGCAACATCTCTTTCAGCACTAAGTAATGTGTAGCCTTCTTTGGATGTTAAAATAATCAGTGCAAAAAATAGTGGATAACTAAATCTTTTTATTAATTTATTATTATTAGATAAATTAAATAAAAAGAATATCATCATTAGACTAGAAAATAAAACTGTTATAGAATTTGAAAAGTATATATTAATTAATTGTAGAAGGACAAATAATGTTTTAAGTTTTTTACTTAACTTATTATTTAAAATGATAAAGATAATACCTATCATGCAAAAAAAAGCATATTTTGATTTATGCGACATAAACCAGGATAATCTAGGTTCATTAAATTCGTTTATATATTCAGATGTTGGAGTGAAGTTTATAGATAATGATGATATAGATACTTGCAGTCGACTGTATCCAAATATAAATAATACAAGAGCTAGAATGGAACAACTGATAAAGATTATAGTGGCAAAGTGAATCAACTCTTGCTTAATATCCATACCCTGATATCTTTTTAAATCTAATGAGAGGAAGATAAATGTTATATAAGGAATAATATCGATAATAACCTGTGGTGTATCAGAAACATCAAAATAATAAGCGTTTATTAAGGCGAACATTATATAAAACATAATAATCAGATATATCAACATTTCGAAACGACTAATTTTTATTGTAATACGTTTCACAGATGTATTTATTATAAATGAAGCAATATATACAATGCTGAGCATAGTAGAAGAATATATAACGAACTCATTTTCGCTACCAATCTGCCTATTGATAATTATTCCAAAAGTAAATAATAATAATAATTTTAAAATCATTACATACATATGATTCTCCCTTTTACATACTTTTAACTTATCAATGTATCGGAATAAACAGCTCACATTATTGCCCAACTAGAAATTAGTAAAACTAAAAAAGTGTTTTATTTTTACTTCTTTTCCAGGGAATTTTTTTGAAGTGAGTATTCCATGTTTAGATCGCCAGTAACACATCTCATTTGCTAGCTATAAAATTGACTTTATTGCTAATGTAATACTTTTTAAAATAATAATTATTAACAAATATAGTTATAAAATAAGTAAATGTATTAGCAATCGCTGAACCAATCATGCCATACTGTCTTATTAGTAATAAGTTTAATATCAAATTTATACTAAAAGACCATAGACTTACATAAAAATTAAGATCAATTCTCCCAATGCTCATTAATGTAATTCCTTTGGGCGAGTATAAACTCCAGAACACCAATCCCAACAGCAAAATTTTGAAATAATTAATTGCTAAATAATATTTACTTCCAAAAACCACAGGTATAAAAACTGGAATGATAAATAAAGCTAGTAGTGCTATTATAGTAATAATTAACGTCATTCTCTTCTGATATACATTAAGAACCTCAATGAGCTTATCAATATTATTAGATTGTTCAGATAGATAAGGAACCATAATTTGGTTTAAAGTTGAAGGAACCATCATTAAGGTACTAATAATTAATTGCGCGATGCTATAATATCCTATTTGCTGCTTATCAACACCTAGGTAGTTTGCAATAATAATATTTAGAGAAATTATTAACTGACCTAATAAATTAGCTAAAAATGCAAATCCCCCAATATTAAACAGCTTTATTGTTTCATGCATATTTAGTTTTGAAGATTTAAATGCTCTTAGCTCACTTTTAATTAACGGTACTAGGAGTACAAAAGTCAGCACATTTGAAACTACTATTCCTACTACATAGCCCATAAACCCAAATATATATGCAAGTATAGAACTCACTAATAGTACCAGTATTCTCGATACGCTTTGCACTTTAGACATTGCTTTAATGTTTTTCTGAGCTTGAAGATAAGAAATTGTCAAGCCACTAATAACTAAGAAAGGTAATTGAATAATGTAAACCTGCATTGCAATATTTATAGATGATTCATTTGAAAGCACACCGAGGTTTGACAAAAGGTAGACAATTATTACAACTACAATTGAAATTAATAGATTTAATTTTATTCCTACATTAAATAGTTTGTATTTCTTTTGCTGTCCTATATTCTCAGAACAATATCTAAGAATAGCTGTGTTTATCCCAAGTGTTGCAATAATTAATATTATTCCTAAAAAAGATTGCAGAACTCTTATACCGCCAATGTCCTCAATAGAAAGAAATCTTGTTAAGAATATCTGCCCTCCGAATCCAGCAACCTGAAGTAAAATATTAGCGGATAATAGGTGAAGGAAACCAACATTCAAAATTTTTTTAAAGACTAGTTTTATTTTATTTTGGATTTTTTTTATATTTAAAATTATTTCCTTTATCTCCATTTCCCTTCCCCTTTGAGGAGTTCACATGAATTCTCACTACTTCCATATTAATTCCCTTGTATACTTCTAATACTTTCTCAGCATTGTCTTCTATATGGATATTCATAACTTTTGCTTTTTCTTCCTCATAATTATCAAGGATTCTTATTGTTTTATTATATAAATCGTCTATATCTCTTGACCTAAAGAGAGTAGTTCCTTCCGGTCTATTGCATACATCACTTGCGATAGATGGGACATTAAAAAAAATGGCTTCTGCAATTGAAATGCCATAACTATCCGTATTTGTTGGTCTTATAAACAAATGCGACTTTTTTAAAATCGGATATAATTCTGAGTTTTCCACTTCATATATATATATATCATTCTGCAAATTACTTTTAGATATTACTTCTTTTAATTCATTATAGTAACTACGTTCCTCGTTCGTTTGATATTCTTGTGCTAGTAAAGCAAATATTAGATTTACATTTCTGTTGTTTTCTTTCAATTTCTCAACTAATTTAATTAATAGATCTAATCCATATAAATCTTGTTGGTTATGAAATCTAATATTTCCATTTGCTGAAATCAAAATATTCGAATCAGAAATATAATTCCAAACTTCTTTGGGTATATCACTATTATCTATAAGATTATCATCTGGATTTAAATAAGGTGGAATTACAACAATTTTTCCTTCATCAACATACTTAGCCAACTTAATTCTTTCATTCTCACCCACACATATAAATTTATCTATTCTTTTAATAGAAAATTTAAAAAGAAACTTTTTAAATACATTATAT
Organism: Paenibacillus sp. J22R160; assembly: GCF_059692135.1. NCBI lineage: Bacteria > Bacillati > Bacillota > Bacilli > Caryophanales > Paenibacillaceae > Paenibacillus > Paenibacillus sp. J22R160. Next base: position 336,712 of record NZ_JCAUAU010000003.1, read on the forward strand.
TGTTCCGGATAATCTCTGAAACTATGATATGTTAGTATAATATTAAAATTTAATAGCTTCGATAGCAGTATTAATGGAGTTATTAACCTAAAATTACGATCATGAAAATGAAGTACATCGTATTTTTCCTTCCAAATTGTTAATAAAATTTCATTTGTTTTTCTAAGCCATCCTCTAGATATATTATCTGAGTAAACATGAATATCGCATCCTGCTTTTTCTAAAAATTGATGCAATCTTTTTAAATGGACAGACCTCCCACCATATGGAGAAGGGTACGTTCCAAATAAAGCTATTTTCATTTTCTTACCTCCTCATAACAGTTTCATTCTAGTGAAAATATGTGAATTATTAATAATAACAACTATTTTCTTTGATTTCAGCTTTATTCCATATTGGAAGGAAACATAAGATTCTTCAATAAATGAATCTTTATCTGTAATAAGTTGCATTTTCACGCCTTTATTATTTAGAATAAAACCTTTATCATTTTTTTCGAGTATCACATCAGGATGTAAATTGAAAATCATGCGATATTCTCCAGCCTGATTACCCAGTAGTTGATCTTGTATTTCAAGATAATTCTCAAATAATGAGAACATTCTTTTATGAGTAATTCCTAATTTTTCTTTATATCCATGATGTCTCCCAACAAAACATGTATCATCAAATTTCTCACATATAGAAAAAGTCTGCTCTTTCATATAAAATAAATTATAGATATCAAAATCATTTTGTTCACATTGGTCTATTTTTATCGTATTATGCATTTCCGTAGACCTAAATTGATTCCTCATTTTATAATTAGCTGTATAGATATATGAGCCTGGATCAATAATAAAATCCCTTTCATTAACATTTAATTCAAAACTTAGTTGATCATTATGGCTGTGCCAACCTTCTCCCCTAACAGATAACTCCCCACATCTTATGCTGCAGTACATATTTTCATTTCGAAGAATGTAATAACCGCCATCTTTATAATCTTTAGATTTTAACAAAACAGATGATTCAACGAGATCCTTATAATTTCCTGTTATCCATAAAGCATCCTCTTTATATTTTCTTCCAAAACACCTATAATCATCTCGATCGAAGAATTCCCCCGCAATAGCCAATAAATGTCTATAGTCATTCCTTTCCCAAGACGCATAGTTGGAACAGATCAACAGCCTTCCGTCATCTGCATCTCCAATAATAGGAGATAGACCATTTGGTTTCGTAATATCCACAATGAAATCACACATTTTTTCTAACCTAGCTACAAAGTTATTAGAAAAATAAATCTTGTTTACACTACATAATATGGTAGTTAGTAAAAATAACTCAGTAACAAGACGGTGATAGGAAGTAGAAGCCTCGAAATTAGTTCCATCTTCATTTACTTGAATAAACATTTCACGTTCTAATTCACTCAAAGCAAAACTCATCCATATTTGCGGGTTGTTTCCTCTATGGTTAGATTGAGCTTTATAGCCTTGGAAATAGACCCCCAGCCAAATCAGCCCGATTAAATCAGATATGTAGTGATTACCATTAATAGTGCTGTTTCTCTCCAAATTTTCCATTATGAATCTCCCATGCAAGTATAAACTTTTATTTAACATAGTCCAAAAAGTTTTACTTATTGATGGAGAATTTTTAAAAAAATGGTATCCCACTATCCAATTAACAGCTCGTATTGCAACATCCATTGCACAAGTCCAGTTAACTGACATTTCGACAGGATTCATTTCAATCCAGTCTTTTATTTCTTGCATAAATTCAATAGCATACTTCTCATTATTTGTTATCAGATATGCCTTACCCAAAGTAAAAACGTGTTGAAATCTTGATAATTCCCAAGGAATTTTCACATCAGAATTATTATTTAAATCAACAACCTTTATTTTTTTATAATATTTATTTTTCCATATAAAATTGCTTTTAAAATCTTTGTTCCAAGGTAACTTTTCACCAAGGTAAATTTCATTTGATCCAAGTAGATTAAAAATATGCAAACATATTCTATCAGCATCTTGAATAATCGTCTCACTCAAGTTGTCTATCTCAAATATCTTACTTACATAGAAATCTTTTTTATCTGCATCGATTAAAAATTTACAATCGGTGCTAAATCTATGAAAATGTTGATCATCAAGTGTTATTGGTATATATCTTCTCGTTTGACTTTTTATCGGTAACATTAATTTCGTGCCAATTTTGCCCATCAATACATCTAGAGGCATGTTTTTTGCCTTCTTAATTTTATTAGATAAGTCTACCATTTCTTCCTCCATGGACTGAAAAACTTACTCAAAAAAACCTCTTGTATCGATTACAATTTTCTCTTTCAATAAACTTTTATCAATATTATTGAAAAAGTGATGATTTACCAATAGCAGCACTATGTCTGAAGCTTTGATAGCTTCTTCAGTTGCCATTAATTGAATATTGTCTTCCAGCAATTCTTTCGGCAAACGATTTATATGAGGTTCCACAACATTCAATTTACCAACATTCAGTTTAGATAAGTGGTGCACAATCTCGACTGACGGACTCTCCCTTAAATCATCAATGTTTGCCTTAAAAGAAAGACCCAGACATGCAATAACTGGCTCCTTAAATCGTTCTGCTTTCGCTTTTACTTTCTCTACAACATATCCTGGTTTATAGTCATTAACAACACGAGCTGTCTGAATTAACTTAGCTTGCTCAGGAGCTGCATCTACAATAAACCATGGATCCACTGCGATACAATGTCCCCCTACACCTGGACCAGGTTGTAAAATATTTACTCTGGGATGATGATTTGCTAAACGAATAAGCTCCCATACATTAATATCCAAGTGATCACAAATCATAGATAACTCATTAGCAAATGCAATATTAACATCCCTGAATGAGTTTTCTGTAAGTTTTGCCAGTTCTGCCGTTCTCGCGTTAGTCTCTAGTATTTTTCCATTTACAAACTGACGATAAAATTCAACTGTTTTAGTTGTAGAAGGTTGATCAATTCCGCCGATAATCCGATCATTATCAACTAATTCTTTAAGAATATGTCCTGGCAGTACTCGCTCTGGGCAATGAGAAACGTAAAATCTATCGCATTGCAAATTCGCGTCTCGTGAAACTGTCAACTCTGGTCTTTCTTCCAATATCCATTGAGCTACTTTTTCGGTAGTACCTACCGGACTAGTAGACTCCAAAATAACTAAGTCATCTGCCTTGATATAAGGAGCAATTGATCTAGTAGCACTTTCAACATATGTTAAATCAGGTTTAAATCCATCTTTAAAAGGCGTTGGTACTGAAATAATAAATATGTCAGCCTCTTCAGGCTGCGTTGACGCTTTAAGCTTACCACTTTGTACTGCAGCTTTAACCAGAATGTCCAGATCTGGTTCATAAATATGAACCTGTCCATTGTTAATCATATTGACTGCACTTTCATTAACATCTACGCCGTGAACATTATATCCCTTGGTTGCTAGTAAGCTTGCTGTAGGTAAACCAATATACCCCAATCCTATTACACATATTTTTGAATTATTCATGTGATACTTCACTTATCCTCTCACTAAAATGCATCTTTCGAACCAAATAAAACAAAAAATGTCTTGAAAATTATTTTAAACTCGAGAAGGATACTTTTTTTATTTATATACTCCAAATCCAACTCAACCATCTGTTCAAAGCCCACTTTATTTCTCCCATTAACCTGCCACAGTCCCGTGCAACCTGGTGTGACCAATAAACGCTGTTTGTGGTAACTACTGTACCTTTCTACTTCACGAACAAGCGGAGGTCTAGGCCCAACAAGACTCATATCACCTTTCAAAACATTCCAGAGTTGAGGAAGCTCATCTATGCTTGATTTCCGTATAAACTTACCGATTTTAGTGACCCGTGGATCTTCTTTTATTTTGAACATGTGTCCTTCAATCTCGTTCTTAGCTAGAAGTCCCTCAAAAAGCTCCTCTGCGTTGCTAACCATAGATCTAAATTTATACATTTTAAATAACTTCTCATGTTTGCCCACTCGCTGTTGGTAGAAAAACACAGTTCCCTTTGGATCTTCAAGTTTTATAAGTACCGCAGTTATAAGAAATAATGGGAATAACAAAAGCATGCCAGTACAAGCACCCACAATGTCTATTAAGCGCTTAGTCAACAAGTACAAAGTATTCGGGCTTTCTATTACTTTTATATATCTCTTATTAGTCCTTTTGTAATATTGGTTATTTTCTAGTAAGGGTGTATCATTAGATAGATTCGGCATTTAATCCCTCCTACCCAATAGCATGGGGCAACGTTTCTCGTTGAATAATTTTATTTATTTCTTGAAGTAACGGGATTCTAAGCTCATCATTTTTTAGAGCAAATTCTAACGAAGTAAGAATAAATCCGAGTTTCTCACCTACATCATAGCGAGTGCCAGTAAAATGATAAGCATACACGTTTTGTATTGCGTTTAGTTTACTGATGGCATCTGTTAGTTGAATTTCTCCCCCAGCTCCTGTTTCCTGAAGCTCAAGAAAATCAAAGATTTCAGGAGTAAGAATGTAACGTCCCATTATTGCTAAATTAGAAGGCGCTGTTCCATATGCCGGCTTTTCTACTAAGTTTCGGACATGATATAAATTTTCTTCTTTACTAATGGGGTCAATAATGCCATATCTTTTAGTTTCTTGATCAGTTACTGGCTGCACACCGATCACAGACGATTGAGTGATTTCATATTGTTTCATGAGTTGTTTTAAGCAAGGGGTGCTAGCACTTACGATATCATCCCCTAATAAAACGGCAAAAGGCTCATTTCCAATAAAACGGCGTGCACACCATACAGCATGACCTAATCCTTTGGCTTCTTTTTGTCGAATATAATGAATTTCAACTTTAGCTGGTCTTAATATCTCTTCAAGAAGTTGAAGCTTTCCTTTTTCCGCTAAGTTATATTCAAGTTCAAACGCGTTATCAAAATGATCTTCAATAGCCCGCTTCCCTTTACCTGTAACGATGATAATATCCTCAATGCCTGATTCAACAGCCTCTTCAACGATGTATTGAATGGTAGGCTTATCAACAATGGGAAGCATTTCCTTAGGCATCGCTTTGGTTGCTGGCAAGAATCTTGTCCCTAAGCCTGCTGCAGGTATAATTGCTTTTCTTACCTTCCCCTTCATGTGTATCCCTCCATTTTTATCTATTTATTTAAAGAATTAAAAAAACCAGGCATGTTGTCTTCCATGAAAACAACACGACTCGTTTTTTTAATAAAAATAAGGGCATTGAACCCCACCTCACCCCACACCATCGATGATAAACATCTAAGGTGACAAGCACCCACAGCATGGACGAGTATCTACAGTGATAGAGGTTCAGTAGATATTACCTGAAAGTAACTACATTTGTACTACTGTGAAATGTTCAATAACTTCCAACCTATTTACTCTCACCATAGTAGTAATAGTATGAATCTTTGTTTTTTCTATCTACGTTGTTAAGAACAACTCCAAGTATTCTAGCCCTTACATTGTCAAGATTTTGTTTCGCTTTTAGTGCAGCGTCTCTTTTCACTTTGTCAGAATCGATAACCAATATGACGCCATCAGCACGGGTGGCTATGATCTGAGAATCAGTTACTGCAATTGCAGGCGGGGCATCGATAAGAATAATATCGAATTGCTGCCTTAACTCCTCTAACACACCTATCATTTTTTTAGATGAAAGAATTTCTGATGGGTTAGGCGGAATTGGACCCGATGTAATAATGCTTAAATTCTTTATAGATGTATCCTGCAAAACTTCAAGAATGGATAACTGATTTGTTAACAAATTGGTAAGCCCCCAACGGTTGGAAACTTGCAATGTATGATGCATCGTTGGTTTTCTTAGATCCGCATCTATAATTAATACGTTCTTGTCTGCTTGAGCATAAGCTACTGCAAGGTTAACTAGTGTAGTCGATTTACCCTCTCCAGGTCCTGCGGAGGTTATCATTAGCACTTTTAATTCTTCATCGATCGATGAAAATTGGATATTGGTTCTTAGTGTTCGATACGCTTCAGAGATGGGTGATTTTGGATTTTGATGGGTGATAATCGGTCTCTTATTGGTTGAGTTTGACACGTGATGGCTCCCCTACCCTTTGTTCAACTGTATTCTTACTACTTTGACTTTGAAAATCTTCCGACCTCATCTTCGTAATCATCGTTAAGGTTGGCAGCCCCAGATACTGCTGCACTTCTTCCTCTGTTTTTAATTTATCGTCCAAGAATTCAAGCAAAAAGGCTATTCCTAAACCAAGCATGAGGGATACAACAAAACTAATGGCAATGTTTAAGTTTTTATTCGGCTTTACCGGTATTGGTTGATCGATATTTTTCGCTTCATTCAACAGTGAGATATTATCCACTTTCATAATCTTAGGTATTTCACTTTGAAATACTTTAGACACGGCATTCACAATGTTTGCAGCTCGTTCATACGAAGCATCTTGAACGATCAGGGTCATAACTTGTGTATTATTAACCGAGCTGACTTTTACGGTCTTGACTAAATTCTCGGCACTTATTTTCAATTCCGGGTAATCCGTGACTACCTTGTCCATAATTCTAGGGGTTTTAATAATTTCCTTATATGTATCAATCAGTCTAATATTCAAATTTACTGTATTAATGTCGACTTGGGATAAACCAACTTGATCATTCGATTTATTAACGATTAGCTTCGTTGATGCCTCGTAAACCGGCTGCATAAAAAAGTAACTAATAACACCTGTTGTAATCGTTGCTAGTAAAACAATTGTGACTATCATCCACACCCTTTTTTGAACAATTTTTATATAATCCCTTAAATCCAGTTCCATTCCGTTCCCTCCATATCTGTTCTGTCTATATGTGCCGGTATTTGCGAAAATTCAAGGAACCCCCCTCTAATTCGAGAGGAGGATTCCTCCATTTGCTTATTTATTCAATAAACGATAAATTACTACTGCTGCTTGAGCACGAGTCGAATTTGCATTAGGATTGAAAACATTGCCCTCTTCACCAATAATGATTCCTTCGCTTGCTGCAAGTGCAACGCCATTTTTCAAAGAGCTGTTAATCTCGTTTGCGTCAGTAAATCCTTTAAGAGCTTCATCAACCTTCGCTGGAGCCATAGATACTCCTTTGAGCGATAGCGCTCTGGAAGACATAACTGCCATTTCAGCACGTGTAATTTTCCCAGTCGGATCAAACTTACCTGCTTCTTTCCCGTTCACAATGCCACTCTTAACAGCAGAAGCAACATAGACTTTGTACCAATCCGCATCGCTTACATCATCAAAGTCTTCCGTTGCATTGGCTTTTTCTAAGGAGAACGTTTTGACGATCATTTTCGCGAATTCGGCGCGTGTCACGAATCCATTTGGATCGAAGGCTTTTTCAGCACGCCCTTCTAAAATTCCTTTCGCAGCTGCGACTTGAATTTGTCTGCCTGCCCATGCTTTAACAGAAGCTGTATCTTCGAAAGACACTTTATTCTCGACTACGGTATACGTGGAGAAGGAGTTACGCAGACCTTTTAACGACCCATTTCCGTAGCTTCCACCGTAAAATTCTAATTTCCCGTCTACAATTTTGGCCAGTGACAACAATTCGGTATCGAATTGATTGCCGTTAGGTACCGGAATCGTCACTTCAACAGGTTTACTAAAGCTTTCTACTTTACTGCCGCCTGATGCAAATTCAAATTCATATACACCAGATGCCACAGGCAGTTGTGTTACACTCGTTGCGACAGACGAATCTTGATTAGTCACTTTAAGTGTTGTATCCGCACCGAATTCAGAAGGGCTTACCGCAAGTGAAAGTCCGTTCATGGAAATCGCGATTGTATCTACCCCATTTGCGATTGCAGCCGCTAACAGGTCTTTCGCTAACGGAATTTCTGTTGTTTTGGCAGTAATGGCTCCGAAATCAAGGGTAAGCTGAATTTTTGCTTCCTTCGCGTCCGGATTCAATGCTTTCAATTGGTCATTAAGCGCTTTGGCTTGTGCTGCAATGTCCTTCAGCTTGCTTACGAGTTCAGACACATTTAATTGCGGCTTTGCAGTGTCGCCTTGGATCGTAATTAGAGATTTAAGTTCTAAGGTTGCTAATTGTTTAATGGCATTTTCAACTTTGGTTTGAGCTTCCTTGAAGATCTCTTGCTTTCTATCTTCGGTTGCCCCGTTTAGTTCCTTCAATAGGCTGCCTAAATCTGGTTTTGTGGGATCAGTTGTAGCAGGCGGAGGTGTGACACCGCCACCGCCACCACTAGGACCTGTGCCAGGACTCGTGCTAGGAGGCGATAACGTTAATGCGTCCTTAGAAATATAGAGCAATAAGCCTAATTTCGTATCTCGCACTTCTATCTTTGCGGAGGCTTGGGTAGTTCCAGTCAAAACAAATGCTTTAGCAACTCCGTCATATTTAATGCCAGATCCTACAGCACTCCAATTCAGTAAATTCGGAGGCAATGGGTACTCTTGGTTGTTATAAGTCACACTTAGAGAAGGAAATTCCACAGAAGATGTACTTCCGTTGCTTTTTGCATATTTAATTCTGTCACCTAAAAGATATCTCAATCCAGCAGATTCAAAGGCTGTTCTAGCATCTTTGGCAATTGTTGAGTTCGATTGTGCATCGACATAGTTCGCGATTCTGTTTTGTACAGCATTCAGATCACCTAAGGTAATACCGTACTTGTTCAATAATTTAGAAATGAGCAGATCGCTGTGTGCCTCTAATACATCTTTAGTTACAATGTCATTAATTTCTTTTTTGATAGCTTCTGAATCCACTGCGCCACCAATAATGATGACCTCTGCCACTTTTGCCAGAAGCTCATCTTTTTTGCTATTCAAAGCATCAAGTGCTGCTTGTTGGAATGCGATAATGTCACTCTTTTTCAAACCGTCTGGTTCATCAATGCCAGGAAGACCGACCGATGTGAACAGTAAACTGATCGCAATTCGGTTGTTCTCGTCTTGGATCAATTGGTCAATGGAATTAGAGTCTCCTAAAAATAAGTCTAAAGCATTAATAAGTTGTGCAACGGACGCGTATTGCAAAGTTGGAGCATTATCTTTAATTTTGTCCCAGACTTCTGCCGTCAACTCATGCTGTAAGTTCTTATCTGTAATAGGATGATCTTTTGCGTATTGCTTAACTGAATTCACCCTGGCAAGTCCTGCTGCATCTCTAGCTAATTCAGCTTGTAAAGCATTAAGTTGATCTAAAATTGTACTTGCTGAAGCCACGTTAACAGTGAATCCTAGCTTACTTGCCAAGCCTTTCTCACTCAACGGTAGTCCAGCAATAGATGCAAACATCATGCTTGCTGCCAATGTTGTAACAGTTACTTTCTTTTTCATCGTCATGCTAAAATTCACCTCATTTAAATTAGTTAGCTTATATATTTGATTTCCAAAACTGAAACCACTTTGGTTTCGCCCAAACAGGTTGATATCTCTCGATTTCTAGGTCATGGATGATACTGTTTGCGTTATTTTGGAAGGTGTTCACGATATCCATCCCTAGCTTTTCTTGCAATATGTCATAAGCCCCGGCAAGGGCAAAACCTCGATTTGTTGTATTATGAGCATCTGATGAAATGAAATGTGCCAAATGATTTTTGCATAAATCCAGCGATAAGGTCTGAATGAATTTTCCGAAGCTTCCTGTTAGTGAATGAGCTGTTATTTGGGATAAAGCACCAAGCTGAATTAGCTCGAGAAGTTTCAAGGGATTCTCAGCTATCTCCCGATTTCTCTCTGGATGAGCAATAATAGGTACAATGTTCATTAAGCTCAACTCGTGAAGCAGCTCATGTGTACCTGTTGATATCCGATCAGAAGGGAATTCTAACAACATGTACCGAGAACCATTTAGCGTAGATGTTCTCTTGACTTCAATATCCTCGATTAATCCTCGATATACTCGTACTTCTTGACCGGCAAGTATGCGAAGCGGAATATTCCTTTTTTCAAGTTCTTCTCGAAATAATTTGACACGCAATTCAACAAATTCAATCTCATTTGTAAATTTACCATTCTCATGATGGGGGGTAGCAATGACGGAGTGTATGCCATGTACGACAGCTTGCTTGGCCATCGAAATGGAGTTCTCTAAGTCGCAGGACCCATCATCAACACCCGGTAGTATATGACTATGTATATCAATCATTAGGAACCTCATTCTGCTACAAAATAGTAAATAGGCACAAAATAAGACAATTAACAACATCTTTTTTACTGATACTCTCTGCATTTTAGCATATTTGCTATATCCTGCCTACAGCAAACAGTAGGAAATTTGAACTACTATCAGAACTTAATCAGAACTTTATTTATTCTTTATCAAATAAATAATCGAAATAATATTTCGAAATTTCCAATGAATCTATCCTATATAAATGACTAAAGGCCTATTTCAAACATAATATCCGACGTTCCACCTTTATTCGACATCAAATGACATTATGTGCTACTTTCATAGGGTCGAATACGCCCTTATAATTGTCAGATTAATCTACCTATTAAAGCCGCTTCTATTCCACCTAGAGGTATTGTAGATTAAAAATGCCCCAATTTATTGTTCACAAAATTGAGGCTTGCTTTATTGAAAGTTTAAAAACCAACTATTTCTTCCGAATATTCATAAGATCGCAAAGCCCAATAAAAAAAACAATGATCGTCGTCATGACAATAAATCGAAAATCCCACGCATTGGGGAATTCATTCACTTGGGTTCCGGTTACACGCAAAATGATTACGAATAAGAGGAGAAGCAAATCAAAAAACATACAATACGCCATACGCGCTGAAAGCTTGTGGAGGGGAAGTTTGTCCATCATCCTGCCAAATCCGAAAAGATCTGATGATTTGTTCGGTTCATTGGATTTATTCTGGGGGGAATTGTCCTTTGGAGGTTCAGTGTTCGGCTTTTGTTCGACTGTCATCCTTTTTTACAGATCGTTGAGTGCCCTCGTTGACTTCCAGCACATCCAACCACATTAGTATGGCTGCGCCGAAACAAAATACTATTAAGCATATCCCCCCATAATTCGATAATATATTCATTTCCCATGTCATGAGCACAGCCATAAAGCTTACAAAAAACAAGAAAACAATCCCCGTCTTTTTCATGAAGTTCCCTTTCATTGTCTGTTACACCTCCCTTACTAGAAGTTAAAATAGTATATGATAGATTGATAGATTCCGTGTTCCCATTTACCAAATAGATACAGGCATAGCTACCATCAGCTATTGGCCCCTTTACGTGACAAAGTTGTACTCGGGATGAGCACATCGATGCCGCGGCTATCGCACCATGAGAAGAGGGGAAGAGTATTGGTTAAGCCCTGCTCCACTCTCCAGCCCAAACAAAAAAGCCCGAAGCGTCATCAGCGCCTCAGGCTTAAAAATCTTATTATCTGTTCAGCAAGCTCCCCACATAACGCAGCAATTCATTGGCGCATACTGGGCAATACCCGTGCTCATCAATTAACTGCTTCGTAACATCGTTGATCTTCTTCAGCTGCTTCTCATCCGGCGTTTTGGACGATGTCGTAATCTTCACGATATCTTTCAGATCAGCAAACAGCTTCTTCTCGATGGCTTCACGCAGGCGTTCGTGACTGCTGTAATCGAATTTCCGGCCCTTGCGGGAATAGGAGGAAATACGGATCAGAATTTCTTCACGGAACGCTTTTTTCGCATTTTCGGAAATGCCGATTTGTTCCTCGATCGAACGCATCAGGCGCTCATCTGGATCCATCTCCTCACCGGTGAGCGGATCCTTGATTTTGCCCCAGTTGCAGTAAGCCTCAATATTATCGAGATAGTTGTCGAAAATGGTTTTGGCTGACTCTTCGAAGGAATAAACGAAGGCCTTCTGCACTTCTTTCTTGGCAATATCATCGTACTCTTTGCGCGCGACGGAAATGAAGTTCAGATACCGCTCACGCTCATCCTTCGTAATCGACGGATGCTGATCCAAGCCATCTTTCAGAGCACGCAGCACATCTAGCGCGTTAATGCACTGAAGATCCTGCCTAATCAGAGCGCTCGAAATCCGGTTGATCACATAACGCGGATCGATACCGCTCATGCCTTCTTCTTGGAATTCATTTTGCATTTCTTTCAGATCGGCTTCTTTGTAGCCTTCGACGACTTCGCCGTCGTACATCCGCATTTTTTTGACCAAATCCATCCCTTGCTTCTTCGTTTCCTTCAGACGGGTCAGGATGGAGAAGATCGCTGCCACACGCAGCGAGTGCGGGGCTGTGTGAATGTGCGACATATCGCTCTGTCCGATGAGCTTATAGTAAATTTTCTCTTCATCGGATACCCGAAGGTTATACGGAATTGGCATGACAATCATCCTGGATTGCAACGCCTCATTCTTCTTATTGGCAATAAATGATTTGTACTCCGTTTCGTTCGTATGAGCAACGATGAGCTCGTCGGCACTGATGAGTGCGAAGCGTCCCGCTTTGAAATTCCCCTCTTGCGTAAGTGAGAGCAGGTTCCAGAGGAACTTCTCATCGCACTTCAGCATTTCCTGGAATTCCATGATCCCACGGTTGGCCTTGTTGAGCTCCCCATCGAACCGGTAAGCACGAGGATCGGATTCGGAACCAAACTCCGTTATCGTCGAGAAATCGATACTTCCTGTCAGATCGGCGATATCTTGTGATTTGGGATCCGAAGGGCTAAAGGTCCCGATACCGACACGACCTTCCTCTGAAACAAACACACGCTCCACCATGACGTCTTCAATGCAGCCGTTAAATTCGGTTTTCAACCGCATTTGGCAGGAAGGACATAAGCTTCCTTCGATTTTCACATTTAGCTCTCGCTCGATCTCGGGACGCAGTTCCATCGGAATGAGATGAAGCGGTTCCTCGTGCATCGGGCACCCTTTGATCGCGTAGACGGCCCCCAAATCCGTTTTGGCAAACTGCTCTAATCCACGTTTTAGCATAGTCACAATTGTGGATTTACCACCGCTTACAGGACCCATTAGCAGCAAAATACGTTTACGAACATCCAATCGACGGGCAGCGGAGTGGAAATATTCTTCTACCAGCTTCTCAATCGCTCGATCCAGACCAAAAATCTCTTGGTTGAAAAATTTGTAAGACTTGTGCCCGGATTGATCATTAATCCCTTGCGAAGCAATCATATCATAGACTCTGGAATGTGCAGTTCTTGCGAGTCCAGGATTTTTGCGAAGCAATTCTATGTACTCCGCGAACGTACCGGTCCAGCTCAATGCATCCTTCTCCGTACGATGCTCCGAAATTCTTTTGAATATGTCCATGGGTACCTCCTTTCACTGCTGCCTTTCAAAATATAGGTCAGCTCGTGATGGTGAATTGTGTACTACAATCCTATGCACCCACAGAAGATAACTTGCCCGAAATTTTTATGAGAATTAGTTTTCATAAGAAACACCTACTCCAGCTTTTTGGGCAACGCCGGCATTGCCATGATCATCTTGGTGCCCTGCTCAAGCTTGCTTTCAATTCGCAGTCCATACTGCTCACCATAAACCATCTGAATTCTCCGATGGACGTTTAAAACGCCGATGCCGCCCTTTTTACCCGCTTCATCTACTTCGCCATCTGCCAGTCTATTGGTATTCAACTTCTCTTGGAGCTGCCCAAGCTTCGCTTCTGACATCCCAGAGCCGTTATCCTCCACACTGATCCAAAAGATGCCACCCTTAACCCCGCCATCGATCCGGATAACATGATAATCCTCCAGGCCGTCCGGGAAGGCATGTTGAAAGACATTTTCAACCAGCGGCTGCAGCGTCAAACGAACCATGACATGAAGCAAATATTCAGGCTTAATCGCCACATCAATCTCGAACTCCCGGCCTATGCGATGCCTTAATACGACCAAATAATACATGACGTGCTTCAACTCATTCGCTACCGTTATTTCCTCTAGATTCGTCTGAACGGAGTAGCGCAGCATGTAAGCCAACGCCTTCACAATTTCAGAAATCTCCTCGGAGTCTTGAATGGTCGCGTAGCAAACGATAGTCTCCAGTGTGTTGTACATAAAATGCGGATTAATCTGCAGCTGCAATGACTGAAATTCCGCCTTCTGGCGTTCCATCCGAATTTCGGAATTGCTTAATTCCACTTGCACGACGCGGTCTACGGCTTCAGAAAGCCGCTTGACCATCAAATTATAGCGGACCATCAGCTCAACAATTTCATCGCGGTGAGGAGGGAGCGGAATCGTCGCCCAATTCCCTTTTTCCGTCTCCCGCATGCCGGATTTGAGCGTTTGAACGGGTTTGGCAATCGATTTGCCGAATCTGTAGGCGAGCAGCATCGCCAAAATCAAAGTGAACAGACCGACGACCAGCGTTGTCGAGCGGATGTTGGAGAGCGGTTTGCGCAGCTCACGAACCGGCATGGACACAACAAGCTGCCAATCGGATGACTCCGATTTGCGGCTTACATACATGCGCTCATCGCCTTCATAGGCGTCGGTGAAGGAATGCGAACCGGCTTGATTCAGCTTTTCAGAAAAAGCCTTCGGAACGGTCGTGCCGACTTTTAACCCATCCGGGTGATAAATGTAACGCCCTTTATCATCGATGATAAACAGGTACCCATACTTCCCCAAATCAATGCCTTTCCATAAGGCGGATAGATCGGCAGAACGCATCTCAATCGCAAGTAAGCCGGACAATTCCGGTGACGTGTAGCCGCGAATACGGCGGACGATCGTTAGCATTTGGTTCTCTTGCCCTTCGATGATCGTGTGATTCAAGATGCTTAATTGTCCGTCAGCCGTCGTATTCGCGAGAAAATAATCGCGCTGCTTTTGGATGTCTTCGGCATTGAAGGATTGCTCATTCACATTATTATAATAGTAAACCGCGTTCTTCTTATCACTGATCAGATAGACAGAAGCGAGTTTGGGATTGCGTATAAATAAAGGGTCTACACTAAATTCCCGGATTGTTTTCCGGTACAAATAGTAGTCATATTCTTCCCTTGTGGTAGGCAGATCAATGAACTCCATAATCTGTCTATTTGTTAACAACGAGATAATCGAGCGTTCGTAGTCCTGGAGATACAGATCGGTATGGTGAACAGCGTTGCCGGCAATTTGATTCATTTGATTTTCTACCATCTCTTCCAGTTCTCCAGAAGTAATGATATAGGAGAAGATACCTACACAGCTGAGCGAAAGGATAATAACAATCAGGAAATACGCGAATATTTTCTTCGTGAAACCTCTTATCTTCATCTGATACCTAAACTGGCGCGGTATTCCGTCGGGGAAACGCCGACAATTTTCTTAAAGGTTTTTGTAAAATGGGGGTAATCGTCATACCCTACATCCGCTGCAACATCAACGATTCGAACGTGTGGTGCGGACAGCATTTCCTTCGCCTTCGCCATTCGTTTGTTAATCCGGTATTGGACAAAGGTCTCTTGCGTGATCTTTTTGAAAAGCGAGCTGAAATACGTCGGCGTTAATCCAACCATAGCAGCGACTTGATCCAAAGATATATCCTCTGACAACCGGCTGTCGATATACGCCTTGGCTTCTTCCATCGGATCTTTGAAATGACCGCTGCGGACTGCGTGCAGCCCGCTGATCATGTTCATAAGACCTTTCTCGAACGCGTCTAGCGCTTCTTTGACACTATCTGCCTGCAGATGAGCAGGAACGGATGCCGGCGAGTAATGGCGCGCTTGAAAGCGTTTCACAAGAAGCGCATTACAATCATCCAGCAGCTCCTTCAGCTGGGCTAGCGAGATATTCGCCGATAGGCAGTATTCACGCCAGCCTGTGATGAGGTTCCTGAATTCCTCCATTTGCAACGCCCATATTTGCTGTTCCATCTGATCGATCCACTCGATATAACGTGATGGCGATAAATAACCGTGTTTCGGTTTTTTGATCAGCTGATCCAACATGTCATGGACATCGCTTTTGGTAGCCGGCTTCAATAAATAGTGCCTGACACCGTAATTCATGCTCTTTTGTGCATATTCAAAGTCATTGTAACCGGATATGACAACGGTTTTAATATGAGGAAACTCCTCATGAATAATTTTGCATAATTCCAGTCCGTCCATTTTGGGCATGCGAACATCCGTCAACACCAGATCAGGCTCTGACGCCCGAATTTGCTCCAAAGCAGCCTCGCCGTTCTCGGCTGTCTGAATTTTGGAGAAAGCGGGGGTGTACAGCTCCGCCATCTTGACCATCCCTCTGCGAATAACAGGTTCATCGTCTACGATCAATACATGCATGTCCAGACCTCCTCATGCTATCTGCGCTGCTAATCCAAATATGATAACCTACTACTGCTCGTTCATCAACAAACGCGTTTGTGCGAACCGCCAAGTGACCCCGACATAGGATGACGATTGATCGTTATCTCCCGTCCATGCACCGGTATAATTACCATCTTGATCAACCGTGACAGCTATATTGAACCAACTGCGCTTGCCTTGCTCGTAATCAAAGGTTTCGCCATCATCATCATAAAGCCTTGCTGTGCCTGGTTCGGTGCCAAAATGCACCAATTCAATCCCTGTAGGCGTCCCAGGTGCCGGAACATGCGGAAGTGCAGCCATCATAGGAAGGATGGAGCCGCTTTTTACAAAAACAGGAATATGCTCAAAGCCCGCTTGCACCCGGATCACACAGCCGCCGGTATACCGCTCTCCAGTCTCCAAGCCGTACCAAATACCAGCAGGCAGAAGCACCTCACGCTCTGTTTCCCCCTCAACCAAAGGAGCTACAAGCAGCGCATCACCGACCATGTACTGGTCGTCCCACTCTCTTGCCTTTTTCTTGCCGTACGCGGCATCCGTCGTATTCAAAAGTTGCTGCTCATCTGTGGCTAATTTGGCTTCCGCAGCGGCAATTTCAGCTGGCGTCATAACAAACGGCATCGCCTGAAAAGGCGGAATTCCTTGCTCGCGGTAAACGGCAAAAGCTGTATACAAATACGGCAGAAGCTTCATCCGCAGCTTGATATAATGCCGTACTGTACCCTCTACCTCTGGGAAGGACCAAGGTTTTGTCCCGTCTCCCCACGCGTTCAGCATGGCCATCGGCGAGAAACATACGGTTTGCATCCGCCGGACCCAATCTTCGGCATTTCTCGCCCTGCGAACCTCCGGTGTCCACAGCAGGCCGCTGAAGGAAGAGCTGCAAATGCCGCGAATAAACTGCTTATGGTCATATAAATCCGAGTACAGGACATAAGGCATCGTGGAAGCAGCGCCACCCGAGGCTCTAACCAGTCCGTACGTTCGTCGGTTTTGTTTTCGGAATAGATCGGCCGTCATTTTTTGGAACATTAACCCATACATCTGCCTCATCTGCTCGCCGTCCAAGCCGGATGGGAACTGGGCATGTGCCGGGAACATCCAGGAATTGTTCGTCAATTCACTGCCATCGCATTCATCCAGCTTGTACCCCGATACTCCGATATTGACGTGCTGCTTCTCATGCTGTTTCTTATAAAGCTCAGCTGCCTCTGGCAAAGAGTAATCCGGCGCAAGCCCGCCCCACACGGTATGGGTCCCTGAAAGCGGCTGCAAATCTACATACAATTCGCTCTCAGGCGAAACGTAAGGATGCTCCCAAAGGTTCACACGGAAGCCCTTTTGCGCCAGTTCATTTACAAAGCTGGCGGGCTCAGGGAATCGGTTTTTTTCCCATTCATAACTGACAGGGTAGCTGTGACTGTGCCAGCCAGGTTCCAGTCCGATGACATCACATGGGAAATCGTGAAGACGGAATTGTTCGGCTTCTTCAAGCACTTGCTGATCGCTGTATAGCGTCGGAACGCGGTGCCAGAAACCAAGTCCCCACTTCGGAGGCAAGACGCCTCCCCCGCACATTAAATTGTATCTAGCAACTACTTCTGAAAGAGTTGGTCCGCCAAACAAATAGACGACTGCGCCTTCGGCCGGAATCTGGATTTCCACCCGAGAAGCCACCGGCGTTGCCTTCCAGCCCTTATCCGTATTGCGATCACGAATCTCTTCCTGCTGCGTATCCTCTTGTTTCAAAGTTGAGCCGCAATACATCGTTACGATGCGTGAAGTATCCACCCAGACACCATACCCTTGATCGCTCACATAAAAAGGGACAGGAGCATGCGTTTCCCCCGTATCCTGCTTAGGATCGCTGTTTACACGCAAATAACGGGTTCTTCCCCGTATATTCATTCGCAGCAGCTGCAGGCCCGTCCCATACAGCTTCTCGGTTGGGTTCAGCGGAAAGGACAGAATGAAGTTCCCTCCTGCTTCCTCAAGCTTGATATGATCCCAGGCAAAAGGCGGCTTTACCTGCGGCATTTGCTGCAAAACCTCATCCTTAGGTGTTACCCCCATCCAAGTTAGCGGGGTGATCCCCTGAGGCTCTTTGATTGTCAAACGCCATATGCCTGGCGCTGCTTGTTCCCATTTTGTGATCAGCATGTTCGAATCTCCTTTCATCTATAATGTTGGAACCAGAATGGCGTACGTCTGTCCATTACTGCTAGACAACTTTGCATAATGAACAAGCGCCTGCGTTTTCAGATAATCTCTGCCGCTTGTCTCCGACTCTCGTCCTTCTCGCAGCGAAGCCAGGAACTCAGCAAGTGTATCCGTAACATCAATACCGCTGTAATCTTCTATCACCTGAACCTCGCCATCCCGGATGACGCGAATCTCCTTATCGATGTATTCAATCGCTCCCTCCGTACCTTCCAATCGCCAGTTCCCGCTCCACGGCGTCTCTGTTCCTCTAGCCGAGATGGAGGCGTTATACGAAGCCGTAATACCGTTATCCATCTCTAAGAACGCATAAGCATTAATAATGGCGCCGTCTTGCTCCCACGCATTGATCGGATTATACAGCTTCGCCTGCACCGTGTTGCCTTCTCTTCCGCTAAAATAACGAAATAAATCAAAGTGGTGAACACCAATGTCATCCAGAATGCTGACCGTGTATCTTCTTTGGACATTGTGATATCTGTAAAACTGTACATCCATAGAGGACAAGCTGCCGATAACGCCCTCGTCCAGAAGCTGTTTCATTTTGCGTATATGCGGCATCCTGCGGTAATTTTCTGCGATCATGAAAGGCAGCTTTTCTCGCTCCGCGCGAGCCACAACCTCAATGGATTCCTCATAATTAAAGGAAATCGGCTTTTCACATAAAACCGCCAGTTTACGGTCAAATGCTGCATGATTCACCACGGTGTGCACCATTGGAGAAGTTACATTGACAAGAAAGTCCGCCTCTTCCTGCTGCAAGGCTTCCTCTAATGATGTGTAGAAGGGAAAGGGCTCATTCTGCATTTTCTCTTTCATCGCTGCATCCACTTCAACAACGGCTGCCAATAAACCTTGATCTCGCAGACGCTTATACCAGCTGAATCCTGCCGAGCCTAAACCAACCAATATCGCTTTCACACACAACACACCTCTCCATCGTTTCGTTGCCTTCATTATAGAAATTAATCCGGCACTCAGAAAGGATAAAATTAAGATCGTATGTCATTTTTTACGATTTGTGCTAATAAAAAAAGACTGTCCCTAGTCAACACTCGCTTAGGACAGTCTCTGTTTAATAAATCAATTAGTGCTTTTAACTTTCGAATATACAACTACTGCAATACCTGCCACTAGCATTATCAAGCCGAAGTAAAATGTATAATTCGTTATATTCCAAAAATATTTAGGAATATTGAGTAGAATTGCTTCTTTATCCATGGCATGTGTCTTGTTAAATACCGCTGAAAATAGAATTATCTTTTCTAATCCAGCTAGTCCTATTAAGAAAGATCCGGAAGCGATTAGTACCCATCTCAATGCCTGAATCATTATCATACCTCCTTTTTTGAAAAAAAGATCTACACAAACTTTATTGTGTAAACCTTTTCCTTATTAGTTACATTTTACATTTATTAATATGGGTATTCAACCGCATAAATACCATTTGCTTCACCGCTCGACAATTTATCTGGTCCGTTAGCATATACCATACCACTCGTTGTCGAACCACTATACCAACCATTTGTGTAATAGTTTACGGTTACTATACCTCGAGTGTAATTAATCCAAGGTCTAAATGACATATAACCAGTTTTCCCTGGATCTATTGGTAATGTGTAAGAGGTTGAAGTGGCCAATTGATATTGGAATTGATAAGAGGCGCCAATACGGATATATTCTTTCCAGCCACTTTCAACATTTGTAGAAAAAGAGTGAGAAATCGTCTTCTGGTTCGTAGATTGAATTGTACAAGCGGTTGACCCTGCTGGACACTGCACCCAAGCTGAAACTTGAACTTTAGTTCCTGTTGCCTGCCAACCTAGATCTTCATCGTAGGAAGGAATTGTGATAAGCGCAGCTGCTGCTGATAAGTCCTTAGTTCGTAAATCTTCTGTTCCATTTAAAGGTTTCATTGCTTTTTCTTTCTCAATTTTGTCCTGAATCAAATCGGATTCTTCAAGGATATTCTTATAATTTTGTAAAGTTAGTTTAGTACCATCCGATAAAACAGGGCTAGATATGTAAACCTTATCAACTGAGTCACGAATGACCTCTTTCTCATCTACTGTTACGATTGAATATCTTTCGTTCAACTTATTTTGAGCAAAAGCACTTCCATTTGTTACAGATAAACCCAAAACGTATACGAGAGCCAATACTCCACCAGTTTTTAAAAGAGAGCGAGAAAAAACATTCATAAAATAATTCCTCCTAATTTTTTTAAGATAAGTTCTGATTACGCAGATAAAACCAAAGTATAAATAATTCCTTCTAAATAAACATTTGGAACACCTCCTAATAATTAACAAATTTATGTTTCTATTGTTTAGACATCAATAATAAAAAAAGTTCCGTTTTTTGGAAATTATTTTTCGTGTATACACATTTAAAAATATTGATAGATCTGGATAATCATTTACAAAAGCATTGTTGTATATCAGGTCAGGCTCATCCAAAAATTCGAAAATGCATAATTTCCTAAACAATAAAAAAGTATCCATCAGCAAACAGCTCTGCTGATGGATACTTCTCCGGCTATTTATTTAATATCAATCATAATCGCGCCTTGCTTCTTGTTCCAACGATCCGTCGCTTCTTTAATAATTTCGTTACCGCCTTTGGACTTGTACTCTTCGATGACTTTTGGCCAATCGGTGATAGGTTCTTTGCCGTAAATCATTTTAATCATATGATCAACGATGATTTTGGGACCTACATCCGGTTGCGGCGCCGCAAGATCCGGGAATTTCGAGAATGTGCTCAAATCCGGATAGAAGCCAATACCAGGCAGCCCTTCCTTCGTTAACACCTCATCAAATGCTTTCAAAGTGGCTTTGCCATCCTCGTTGAGCAGCAGTCTTGGTTTGTTGTAGGTGGAGTCATGCACCGCCCACATCGTTCCGCTGCGGAAGCCTTCTTCGTCCGTCTCTTCCTTGGTCGTCGGGAACTTATAGTTGATGTTGCCGCTGGCGTCCTTGGTGTACGTATCTCCTTCAATTCCGAAAGTGAAGAAAGTTTCAGCTTCTGGCGTAATCATCCAATCGAAGAATTTAATAATATCTACGGCTGTTTCTTGCTTCACATTTTTGTTAATGAAGAAGGTTCGAATGACTGGCGCGTAATAGAAGTATCCGCCTTTCCCTTCTGGTCCTTTTGGCGAGCCTACGATTTCAACCTTGGATCCAGGAACGGCTTGTTGAATTTTCGTACGGTAACCCGGTAAGCCTGAAGCGTTCTGCGACCAAATGCCGGCTTTGCCTGACTCAATATTTTTGGAGAAATCCGTGGAGGAAATCGTAGCGAATTCCTTAGGAATCAAACCTTCATCGTACATCGTTTTATACGTAGTAAGCGCTTTTTGCACATTTTCTACATCGAAAAATTTCGGAACAACCTGACCGTTCACCAGTTCAAATTGATCTTTGTAAGGCAGCACATCGAACGCGCCCAAAATAACGTCCGCATACTTGAAGTTCTCCCTCATTTGATACGGATTCTCGACGCCCAGCTTCTTGAACGCCCGCAGCACATTCAGGAATTCATCCACGGTTTTCGGCGCTTGAAGGCCTGCCTTCTCCAGCAGATCCGTCCGAATGTAGGTCGAACGACGGGATGGATTGCTCAAAAATTCAGGCACACCATAAATTTTACCTTCATACGAAACGCTGTCCCAAGCTGCTTTCGGAATCGATTTCATCAAATTCGGAGCGTACTGTTTCAGCAGATCGTCCAGCGGCATGAAGACACCGTTCTCAACGGAACCGGACATCGATTTACTGCCGGGACCGCCAATACTGCCGACTACATCCGGGATGTCGTTACTTGCGAACATGACGCCGAATTTGGCATCCTCCATCACCTTGACGTCGAGATCCGTGTTGGTTAGCTGCTCAAGCTTCAATACCCATTTGTCCTTGTTCAGATCCGGTACGCGAGTATGATAGCCTGTACTTACAGTCGTCGGGAACAGGATAGAGAATTTCGCCGGTCCTTTCTTTGAATCTGCAGACGGCTGCGACGATGCTTTTTCCGCTACTTTTCCATCCGTTGAACAGGCGGTGAGTGCGGATGCTGCCATGATGACAGCGAGAGTGAGACTGATCGTTTTTTTCATATGACCCCTTCTTTCCAGCTTTTTTGCAAGCGGTTTCACTGCTCAGTGTTATCATAACGACTGCTTATAATTTTCTGAATGTATAAATTTAAGGAGCTATGTCATTTTATACGATTGCCCAGCGGTCATCACAATTTCTTTCCAAGGAAAAGGACACCCTTTTTATTTTGATAACGATCCGTTGCTTCTTTAATAATCTCATTGCCGCCTTTGGTCTTATACTCCTCAATCACCTTCGGCCAGTCAGCAATCGGCTCTTTGCCGTATATCATTTTGATCATATGATCCATAATGATTTTCGGGGCTGCATCTGATCCCGGTGAAGCAGCATCGGGGTATTTGCTATTCGCTTCCAAATCCGGAGCAAAGCCAATACCAGATAACCCTTCATGAGCAAGAACGTTATCAAAAGCATTCAAAATATACGGACCATTCGGATCTGTTTCCATTTTCAAACGGTTAACCGTGCTTTCATGCGCGGAGTGCAAGGTACCTCTATGGTCCTGCTCTTCCTGTTCTTCTTTATTGGTCGGTTCTTTATACTTGATTTTACCATCCACCATCGTGTACGTATCGCCTTCGATTCCGAAAGTGAAGAACTTATAAGCTTCGTCTGACGACATCCAATCGAAATATTTCACGATGTCCGCTGCCGTCTCAGGCTTCACATTTTTGTTAATATAGTGCGCACTTGTGACCGGTAAATACATGAGATAACCGCTTTTGCCATCCGGGCCCTTTGGTGAAGATATGACATCGACCTTCGCCCCCTTCACGGCGTTCGGAATATTCGTCCGGAAATCATTTAAGCTGACCAAGTTGGAAGACCATATCCCTACCTCGCCGGCACGAATATTTTTCAACCAATCCGTCGATGATGTCGTCGCGAATTCCTTCGCCATCAGTCCTTCATCATACATGGTTTTATAGACGGTTAACGCTTTCGTCATATTTTCCACATCGAAAAACTTCGGTACAACTTGACCATTTACCAATTCAAACTGCTCTTTATAAGGAAGCACGTCGAATGCGCCGAGGATCGTATCGGCATATTTTAACGTTTCACGCCCGCCGTACGGGTACTTAACGCCCATCTCTTTAAACTTACGGAGCACATTCACAAATTCTTCAACCGTTTTCGGCGCCGGCAACCCTGCCTTCTCCAACAGATCGGTACGAATAAAGGTGGCACGCCTGGAGGGATTGTTCAACCAGTTGGGAATGCCGTAAATTTTGCCATTATACGATACAGCTTCCCAGGCTTCCTTGGGTACCATTTTCATCAAATTGGGAGCATTCTGTTTCAGCAAGTCATCCAGGGGCATGAACATGCCCGCTTCTACGGAGCCTGACATTGCTTTATCTGTCGCTGTCCCCAAGCTTCCGACGACATCGGGAACGTCATTGCTTGCGAACATAAGGCCCATTTTGCTTACTTCCGTTACTTTCAGCGTGAGGTCGGTATTCGTCAGTTCTTCTAGCTTTTTCACCCATTTGTCATTGTTAATATCGACACGGGTATGGTAGCCGGTATTGGTCGTCGTGGGATAAGAAATAGAAAATTTCGTTGGCGATTTCTTTGCCTCCGGTGTCGCCGTAGACGTTGCGGTTTGCTGCGGTTCAGTAGTTCCTGTGGAGCATCCGACTATAGTGCCGGCAGACAGTGCTGCGGCTAGCGCCACAACTGCTATTTTTTTCAATGGAATCCCTTCTTTCTAATCGAAAATTAGATGCGTTTCCATGCGGTTAAGACTTGACAGAGCCTACCATCATACCTTGAATAAAGTGCTTTTGCAGGAACGGATAGACAAGAAGAATGGGAATCGTTGCGACAACAATAACGGCCATTTTAATCCCTTCGGGTGAAAGAAAGAGCATTAATTCGGATGATACATCCGATTGGCCGAACTGATCCGTGAATACAATTTCTCGTAAGCGTACCTGCAGGGGAATCCAATTTCGGTGATCAATATAAAAGACGGCTTCGGCATAACGATTCCAGTGACCAACAGCGTACATGATACCCATGGTCGCCATAGCGGGCTTGGAAAGCGGGAGTACAATGTTCCACAAGATCCGGAATTCCCCGCATCCGTCCATTCTGCCTGAATCCAGCAGTTCAACCGGTAAGTTCAGGAAGAATGATCGCATAACAAATAGATTGAAAGCACTAATCGCCATCGGAAGCATTAAAGCCCAGAGTGTATTTAGCAAACCTAGCTGCTTCACCAGCAAATAATTAGGAATAAGCGGTGCGCTGAAAATTAGTGTAAACAGGATCATGATTAGAATCGATTTACGGAACAAATATTCAGGTCTGGATAACGGATAAGCCAGCGTTGTTGTCATAAACAAATTGATCAATGTTCCGAATACGGTAATAATGACGCTGTTCCGGAACCCTAACCAGATCGTCGGATCTTGCAGAATAAGCTTATAACTTCCCAGTGTAAAGCCAACCGGCCACAGGGAGACCTGCCCAGCGTTAATCGCGACGTTATTGCTCAAGGATTGCGCAATAATATGGATCAGGGGGAGCACCATACTTAGTCCGAGAGCTCCCAACAGAATAATATTAAAAAAATTAAAAATTTTATGTCCTCTTGTCATAATCATAGCGAGTTACCTCCTTTCGTATCTGTGGCATTAATACAAGCCTTCACCCGTAACTTTTTTACTGAATGTATTACTGAACATAATTAAGGCTAAGCCGACAACGGATTTGAACAGCCCAATAGCTGTTGTGTAGCTGTACTGACGGTCGACAAGTCCTGCACGGTATACAAACGTATCAATAATTTCCCCATTTTCATTGTTGAGCGGGTTAAGGAATACAAAGACGCGTTCGAAGCCAAAGTCGAGAAAGTTTCCAATTTGGAGCAAGAATAGAATAACAATGGTCGGTAAAATCGTTGGAATCGTAATGGAGAACACTTGCCGGAACCGGCTTGCACCATCGATTTGGGCGGCTTCGTATAGATCAGGGTTAATGCCCGCAATCGCTGCCAAATAGATGATCGTCCCCCAACCGCTGTCTTTCCAGATGCCTGAGCTGATAAGAATCGTCCGGATATATTCATTTTCCCCTAGAAAGTAAATGGGATCGACGCCGAATAAGCCGAGAAGATGGTTGACGATTCCAGTTGATGGGGATAGTACCCCTACAACAACCCCGCCTACGATGACCCATGAGAGGAAATGCGGCATATAGACCACGGTTTGAACGATTCTTTTGTAAGTCAGAATTCGTAATTCATTGATCAACAAGGCCAATATAATGGGAACCGGAAAGGCGAAGACCAAATCATAGACCCCGATCAGAATCGTATTTTTCAAAATCTGCAGAAATTCTGTATATTGGAACATTCGCTGGAAATTTTCCAGACCGACCCACGGACTCCCTTTAATGCCTTTGAATATGTTGTAGTTTTGAAAAGCAATGACTGAACCGAATAAGGGGACATATTTAAAAAGCAAGAAATAAATAATACCCGGTAATGAAATCACATAAATCGGCCAATGTTTTCGCATAAAAGCCCACTTCTGACTCTGCGATGAGAAATTGTAAATTGTTCGATCGGATGGCTGAATTTTACTGGCCATGTTCTCCTCCCCTTCATGCCTACTGCATTTAATGTACTTCTTTATCTTACAAGGGTTGGCAGTACCTAGCGATGGCGAAACTTATAGCGCTTTGTGTTTTTTTACGATTGATAGGCGAACAATCAAGACTCCATGCCGTACCGTTTCGCTGCACTTCGATACAGCCAATCTTCCGCAATCTGAATCGCCGTCAACTGGTCAATCCAGCCCGCTTCGATTTGATGCCAGAGGAACTCGCTCACTAGCCGCTTGATTACGATAATTTTGCCATAGCTCCACTCTATGCAGCGCGCATCGGACACAATCAGCGAGCTCTTGATGGCAGGAAGAGCTTCCAGCCTGTACTGCATGCTGTCACGGTATGTGCTTGCCCGGAAGTTAAACCACCAATGCCCGCCGACATGCACATTGGGGAAATTCCAGGCCGCCTGCACGATATCCAAGTTATTCAGCTCCGATGCTACGACAAGCTCAAACGGACAGGCATACGCTTCAAACAATGCGGACAACTTTAAAATACGTGCCGGATCATTTACCGGTACGGCCGTTCCACACCAGGAGCGTTCTACGCCGAGAAATAGCTGCACAAGCAGCCCCCTCTGCTCAGCTGCTGCTCCGATTTCGTGCAATAGCATCATCAGGATCTCATCTTTGGTGCTGTCCTGCCCGATGACGACTTTATGATTGGCGCTGACATTATAGCTCGGCAGCGTTGTCATAATCCCTTTGACGCCATCCTCTTTGTACACATCCAACAATTGCCCCAGCTTCACACGTGTTTCCGCGAATGCTGCAGCACGGTCACTCGACGCTTCGATGTCCTTAACCCATGCCCCCAATTTCCCATCAATCCGTGGGATCAGAATGGCATTGTGCTCCATGCCTTGAAACTCGGCATGCTCCGGTATATTCACGACGAAACGTCGCGCTTGCATACGGTTGGCTACCTCTTGCGCCCAGTCAACCTTTTGGACAGACTGCTTGACGGCGCGATCAGCTTCCAGAACGGAAGCCTTATCGCTGATCGTTATGCCATAAAGGTCTTTTAAAATATGCGTAAACGCTATGTTCATCAAGGTGTTTCTGGTTGCCTTGTACGCATCTAAGAACGCAGGAATTCGCAAATCCTCCGGGAGCTCCATGGCATTTGCCGGATAACCTGCTGCCTGCATTTCGCGAAACAGCCAGAAGTAATGGGCAATTTCCCAAAAATCTCTAGCAGCGAGACGATCCCCCACTAGGTGGGTGTGAGTATCCAAAACCGGTTGCTGCAAAATATGCTTCGTGAACGCTTCCTTACTAAGTTGTATCCCTATGCTCATTTCCATTTCCTCCTCCTGTTACTACGAAATTCGAATGAATCACCCTGCAAGAATTTGATCAATTAAAGCCAATTCGTCCTCTGTAAAATGAAGCTGATTCAAAGCTGCCACATTATCATCCAATTGCTTCACTTTACTTGCCCCGATCAAAGCGGAAGTTACATGCCCTTTGCGAAGAACCCATGCCAAGGCCATTTGGGCCAGACTTTGTCCCCGCTCCTGCGCCATAGCATTCAGTCGTCGTGATATCGCAATTTTCTCTTCCGTTATGTCTTCAGGCCGCAGAAACACACTGCCTCCAGCTGCACGTGAGTCTGCCGGGATGTTCTCCAAATAACGGTCGGTGAGCAGCCCCCTGGCTAACGGACTGTAAGCGATCGAGCCAATGCCCTCTTGAGCCAGCACTTCCTGCAAGCCTTGTTCTAGCCTTCTTTCGAACATGGAATAATGCACTTGGTGGATCACGAACGGTGTCCCCAGTCTTTTCAAAATACCCGCTGCCTTCTCCGTTTGTTCTGCATTATAGTTGGACACGCCTACATACAACGCTTTCCCCTGGCGTACAGCTTGATCCAAAGCGCTCATTGTTTCTTCAAGCGGCGTTTCAGCATCAAAACGATGTGAATAAAAGATGTCGACATAATCTAAGCCTAACCGTTTCAGGCTCTGATCCAAACTGGCGAGCATGCTTTTCCGAGAGCCACGCTCTCCATACGGGCCATCCCACATGCGATAGCCTGCCTTCGTGGCGATAATCATCTCATCGCGGTAAGGAAGAAGATCCTTCTTCATAATCTGCCCAAAAGTTTCTTCCGCAGACCCTGTCGGCGGCCCGTAATTATTCGCAAGGTCAAAATGCGTAATACCCAAATCAAAGGCGTGACGCGCCAAAGCCCTGCTGTTCTCGAAGGTATCTACCCCGCCAAAGTTATGCCATAAACCGAGCGAGATCGGCGGCAGTTTAAGACCGCTTAATCCCGTCCGATGATAGGCCATTTTTGTATATCGTTGTTCATCAGCCAAATAGTTCATGAAAGAAACCTCCTAATAGGTATGAGCTTTTTGAAGAAAGACTATGAAAGGTAGAGGGTCGCCGTGCCGGAAGCTGGAATCGCTAGCTTGTGAATACCTGCCGTAATCGGGGCGGACACTTCCTCCACAATCTCACCGGTGCACGATGTAATGACCACCTTAGCTGCCTCAACAGCTTCTGGCATCTCCAGGTAAAGTCCATCCTGCCTTCTGCCGTTCACCACAATCCACTTCGAAACAGAACTAGCCCCTGGAATGGGCACAATGCTGTCATGGTAAGCGACAACAATTCCTTTGTCCCCTTTTACGGAACGTACAAGCGGATATAACAGCTCTGGATTCATCGGTTCAATCCTGCCGTCTAGAAGCAGATCCCGGTTCTCTTTCCAAAAAGCAAGCCAATAGCCCAGCATTGACACATGCTCAGACGGCAATTTATCCAGAAGCACAGAAACTTGAGGTACGGAGAACAAGCAATTAATCAGCTGGAGTGCTGCGCTTTCCACTGGCTCCTCAGGATGCCACATGATCATATCCGCATGAGCTGCCGTATTTCCGCAAATCAATCGAATATCAAGCGTCCGTACCCGGTTCTGGATACTATCATTCGGACAATCCGAAGCACGAAACATATTGCCATACTTGCGCATAGCCGGCCCAATATACATTTGGCGGAACTCGATCATGATATCGGGTTTCAGCTCTCTCAGTCTGCCGATCGAATCCGTTAAAAGACGGTCAACAGCCGCTGGAATCGACTCATAGTCCTTCCCTTCAACCGTCGAGGGGAGCTGCAGTTCCGGCGAATAAAACGTATCGATGAAGTCCAGCTTGAATCCGTCCAAGTCCCATTCTTTCACTGCTTCTTCATATTTATGAATGATGTACTCACGGACATCGGGGTATCTCGGATCAAGCACGGCGGCGCCATGATTCTCGTTAAACCGCAGAATTTTGTCTTTGAACTGATCCCACACATGACTGTATTTACCGATAAAAGGCACAGAGTACCATAGAATAAATTTCATGCCCAGACGATGAACCGCGTCCACATGCCGCTTCATATCAGGGAATTTCCCGTCGTATGTCTCCCAATCGCCACAGTAGGCATACCCTCTGCGGTTATCCTCCGTCTGCCAACCATCATCAACGATGACGGCTTCCATCCCGAGCTTCTTGGCGATCTGACACTGCTGTTCAATCTGTTCATCCGTTACATTCTGATGCATGCTGTACCAAGTTGAGTACATCGGTTCTTTGGCAGCGGCTGGGACGAAGGCAGGGCGATATTCCGGCATTGCGCTCCACCACTCCTGCACACCTTGCAAGCTTTCGTAGTAAGGAATATCTCTCGTATCCACGAGAAGTTTGGCTTCATAGGAACGAAAAGGTGCTGTCGTCTCAGCAAACAATTGTACCCGGCAATGGAAGTCTGCTTTCTCCTCGCTGATGCCTCCCGAGTAATGAACGGTATTCAGCGCATCCGAATAAGCGAATGTAAGCCTATTGTGGCCAAGGCTGTTAAACAGCGCATAGACGGGAGCCGATGCAGCAGCGTTAGAGCGCAATGTGCGCATCCAGTCAGCTTTAAAGCTTTTATTTCGGTCTTGCGCAGGATGCCAGCTGGCCTGAATGTCACAAGCGGGATGGGACCAATTCAGCGTTAAAGCAGGGGGAACTGAAGCTTCTTCCGCATCCAAACGCAGCGTGATTAGATCCAGACCCTCCTGCAGCTTCTCGGCTAAAAGAGACACCGTGAACGGATGATCCGCTCCAGTTAACGTAAAGGTATGGGCAGCAGTCGTGATTTGCTGGTTCATACAGACCCCTCCTGCTGTTGATTCTTATGACGGTTCAAGCCCGCATGGCACCATACGGTCACAATGGGATCGTCCTCACTCGAATTGAGGTGATGATCTTCACCCGGCTCAACGATTACGATATCCCCTGTTGTAACCGGCGTATGCTCCCCGTTAATCTCCATGGTTCCCGTCCCCTGCAAAATGATGAACGCCTCACAATCCCCATGGATATGATAGTCTCTGCCATCCGGTCCATCATTGGTGTGACTGCGCTCCCCTCGTTTGGCAAATGAAAGACCGCCAGAAGATAAGTAATCGCCCGGCAAAACATCCTGCAAAATATGTCCGTTCTTTGTATCCCGCAGCTCGCTCAAACGCAGTTTCTTCATTGTTATCCCTCCATAGTCAAATGATAAAGGCGGCTTCGGAAATCGCCTTTCCAGATCGGTAAATGCAAACCAATATGCATCAAATCGTCACCGCCGAAACGGGGTACCTCCGTCTCCTCTGGAGCATCCGCATCATACAACAGATAATTGCTGCCTGCTTCCAAGCCCCTCAGGCGCAGCTTCTTAAGCGGCGCATTGGGCTCAGCCAGCACTTGAAAATAAGCGACAAGCGCTTCTTTCTGATCTTCTGACACGAACATCCAAGCGGCGTCAACACCTTCAAAAGGACTGCTCAACCGGTAAAATTGTCCGAATTGAATGAGCGGGCGCAGCTGCTTATAGAGCGCAACCTGCCGCTTTACAGCCTCCTTCTCCGCCTCCGTGAACGTGGTCAAATCCAGCTCATAGCCGAAATTGCCCGACATGGCGGCATGTCCCCGCATATCCAGCGGTGTCGAGCGATGCACTTGATGATTCGGGATCGCAGAAACATGCGCCCCCATAGCGCTGATTGGATACACAATGCTTGTTCCATATTGAATTTTTAGCCGCTCCACCGCATCCGTGTTATCACTCGTCCATGTCTGCGGCATGTAGTAGAGCATGCCCGGATCGAATCGCCCGCCGCCGCCGGAGCAGCTTTCGAACAACACGTTCGGGAAGCTGGACGTGATCCGCTCCAGCACCTCATAGAGACCAAGCATATAGCGGTGAGCCGTCTCCCGCTGCCGCTCCGGGGGGAGCTGGGCTGAACCGATTTCCGTCATATTGCGGTTCATGTCCCATTTGACATAGGCGATTGGACTGCTGGCAAGAATATCCGTAATGACGGTTACGATGTAATCCCTTACATCTTGGCGCGAATAATCCAGAATCAGCTGCTGCCTCGCCTCTGTCCTGCGCCGACCGGGCACGTGCAGACACCAGTCCGGGTGTGCGCGATACAAGTCGCTGTCGGGCGACACCATTTCCGGCTCAAACCAAAGACCGAACGCTAGCTCCTGCCGATTCACACGGCTAACCAAATCCGGCATGCCCTTAGGCAATTTATCCGCATCGACGAACCAATCTCCGAGCGAGCTTTTGTCATTGTCCCTTTTGCCGAACCAACCATCGTCAAGAACTAGAAGCTCTAAACCGAGCTCTTTTCCAACCACCGCAAGCTCTTCGATTTTATCCGCATTGAAGTTGAAATAGGTCGCTTCCCAGTTGTTGATGAGAATCGGTCTGTGACGATCTCGAAACTCCCCTCGGCATAGTCGCGTGCGGTACAGCTTATGGTAAATACGCGACATTCCGCCAATTCCTTCAGCTGAAAATACAAGAACAGCCTCAGGCGATTGGAAAGCTTGCCCCGGCTCTAACAGCCAAGAAAAGTCAAAGGCATTAATCCCCATGACAACACGGGTTGTCCCATATGGATCTACTTCTGCTTGCGCAACAAAGCTTCCGCTATATACAAGACTAAAGCCATAGGCTTCTCCTTGATCTTCATCCGCTTGCTTCGATAGGAGAGCCATAAACGGGTTCAGCGAATGGCTGCTGCTCCCTCTGCGGCTCTCAATCACAGATCCGCCCGTTGCGAGCGGGCGTCTTTCGATATGGCGCTCGCGTGCCCATGTTCCAGACAAATGGAGCATATCGAACTCGGAATGAGAGATATCGAGGCCAAAGCTCAAGGCTCTAAGCAGCTTCATTGAGCGATTTCCCGTGTTGATGTAGCGAACTGATCTGGTGACCGCATCATGATCGCGGAAAACCGTATAAGTAAGAACAGCTTGCAAGCCGATCACTGCATCCACCAAAATGATATCGAGGCTCTCTGCTTCGCTGTCCTCTTCTACATAAGTAGCCGGCAAGCCCTCCAGCTGGGGTTTTCCTGCATATATTCGATGAGACTCATAAATAAGCTCACTGACGGTCGTTCCGTCTTCCATTTGGACCTGGTAGGCGGGAACTCGAAAATCACTGCCGCCATACGCCGGAAATTCCTGCGGCAGCGTGTCGAGCGATAGTGTTAAATCGCTCGGATCCGTTGACGGCGAGAACGAGCAGCGACGCCGAATAGCAAGCAGGCCGCCAAGATTGCTTCCGCGAACCCTGCGTCCAAAGTGGACGTGGGCTAGGTATTTGGATTTAACCAACTGCATGATATAGCTAATCGACTTCCCTTGAAGATGGAAGGTTTGCGAATTCGGATCATACACAATTCCCATATCCCGCAGCTCCTTTCTTATGCATTAAATCTTTACATGTTTCCAAACCATCCGTTTAAACCTGAAATAAATGAGATTTGACCGCAGAAACTGATCGCAGGCAACCGCACTCCATAATCCGAACATGCCCCACGAAAAGATATAAACAAATAAATAACTGAGCAAAACCCGCACGCCCCAGACGCCAATCAATGTCGAGTATAAAGGAAATCTTGTATCTCCAGCTCCCCGCAGAGCTCCGCCAAGAATGAACTGTGAGATTTGCGAAATTTGGATAAAACCTACGATCCGAAGAGCCCATGCTCCTTCACGGATAATGGTGGCGTCACTGGTGTATAGCCTAAAAATATAAGGGGCAAACAAGATAAATACCGCCCCCATCACACCGGCTAAGAGCATGCCGTATTTCCGGATTTGCCATACATACTGCTCAGCAAGGTCGGGTTTGCCTACACCAAGCGTTTGGCCGACCAAGGTTGAAGCCGCTATGGCAAAAGCAGCCCCAGGCATAAACGAGATACCGATAATACTCGTCACAATTTGTGATGCAGCAACGGCAACCGTCCCGAGTCCTGCGCATATTTTGACGAACGTCATAATACCCAGGCGCATTATGAGCTGCTCCAGGCTCGAGGGGATGCCGATTTTCAACATGCGGTAAATGATGCTTTTATCCAAACGGCTTATCTCCGCCCAGCCAATCCTGACCGCAAATTTCCCGCTGAACATGACAACTATGAAGGCGATCATCGCCACAGCTTGAACCGCCAAAGCGGCGATAGCTGCTCCAGCAACTCCCATTTCCGGCATGCCTAGATGGCCGTAAATTAGCACAAACCCCAGAGATATCGACAGACACCCTGACAACACATTAATTTTCATCGGAGTCCGGGTATCTCCAGCCCCGCGCAAAATAGCGGACAAAGCGGAAGAGATGGAGGAGAATCCAATGGACAGAAACATCAGCCGGGCATAGTTCAGCCCGTAATGAACAACCTCAACGCTTGCCCCCATCATTCGGAGCATCGCCTCCGCAAATAGAGCGCCAAGTACCACGACGAGGATGGAGAGCACAGAGCCGAGCATTAGCGACTGGCCTGCAGCCCGATTCGCATCCCCCATATTGCCTGCTCCCGTGGAACGAGCAACAATGACTGTTGTTCCTGTATTTAGCGCTGCAAAAAGGACGGTCATTAACATATACGGCTGGCTCGTTAATCCTACAGCTGCAACAGCAACCGCTCCTAAATGACCCACCAGAATCATCATCACCATTTGTGTCATGTTAATGAGCAGCATCTCCGCCAAAGAGGGTCCGGCAAGCTTAAAAATAATGCGGCGGACCGCCTTGTTATCTTGCGAGTCAACCATGACGGAATCATTGTAGGCTTCTGCTGCTTTCATGGTCGGGCCGCCATTAGATGTTCCATCCCGGCAAATACGATTTCGTATTTTGCAGCATCTGGTCGAACAACATTTCCGCTTGGTTTACATCGATAGTCACAAGCGGGTCATTCACGAAAGCATTGAACGCTAATGCTTTATCCTTTTGCAGAGCTGCCTTCAAAATAAGCTCTTGATTCACCGTGTGCTGCAGCACCAGATTATTAACAGCGAGCGGAAGCTCGCCTGCATAAACAGGGCGCAGACTGTTCGCTGAGAACACGGCATTCGTCTCGACAACGGCTCCCAGCGGTATCCCCTTCATTTGTCCCACGTTCGGAACGTTGACATTGGTAACAAAGGATTGGAGACCGATTAATCCTTTGAGTTGTCTAACTTCTTCCTCTCCTGATGCCTTCAGCGGCAGCTTCTCCTCTCCGCTAAGCAGCTTGCGGTAATAAAGCTCCGTTGCAATGTGCTTCTCCACACGGCTTTCAACCGTCGTTAAGCCAAATTTCCAGTAGCGAACCGTTTCCGAGTCCTTCATGTACCAAGGAGGCATAAATTCGGCCAGATGGCGATCTCCTGCCGCCGCAATAATGCCGTAACGTCGGAACAAATCAAATTTCACCCGGTTAGCTGCCGTGTACGTGTTCGTCATCCAAGCATCTTTGTTATGCTCGAAGCCCGACTCGTAGTACTTATCTACAAACTTCCGATACATCGGGAGCAAATCTATATTTTGATAGGTAGCTTGATCGATCCATGTAAAATGATTTATACCAAGCACGTTCACTTTCACATCATCCCGGTGCACGCCCTCTATACCTTCCATGTCACGCAGCATACGAATCAATAATCCTTGCGTACCAAATATTTCGTGACAACAACCAAGCGCCTTGATTCCTGGGAATACTTCGTATAACGTCCGTGTGCATAGCGTCATCGGATTCGTATAATTAAACACCCAAGCATCCGGCGAAAAGCGCTCTATGGCTTGGGCTATTTCCACATACATCGGAATCGTCCGCAGCGCTCTAACCAACCCTCCAGGCCCAGTTGTATCGCCAACCGCTTGGTAAATGCCGTACTTTTCAGGTTCATGCACATCGGATGCCATCTCGGTGAACGTTCCGGGAAGAATCGAAATGAACACAAAGTCACAGCCGATTAATGCTTCTTTGAGCGTCGGATACGCCTTGTATATCCATTTGGACTTCGTTTCGGCATAATCAGAAACCGAGTTGCCTAATTTCTCGTTATTTTGGGCTTTGTCATAGTTAAGGTCATAGAGCCGAATCGTACCCGATAGTTGGTCATCCAGCGCCAGATCCGCAATGAGATTTTTGGCCCAATACATAGAGCCTCCACCGATGTAAGCAATTTGTATGTCGTTTACTTTCCCGTTATTGAATTTCATTTTGCTCCTCCTCACAATCGTGCAGTCATGCATACGCTACAAGTATAGAAAACAATCTGAATGAAAGGGATGGCAAAAATTTAGCAGGGTTGTGATTTTTTACACTTTTGCTAAGGTGCCACATGTAAAAGGAATATAAAAGGACGCCAACTAGGGAGCATGCTCCCCAGGGCGTCCAGTCCGTCCCATCCTATTTTCGTACGAAATAATTTAATCGTTATAAATTCTGTACATCAGCACAGCAACTTCCGCTCTTGTAGTGCTATTCAGTGGCTGCAGCAAACTGCCGTTTCCTTGAATCAGACCTTTATTGACTAATAAAGCGGCACTTTCTGCGGCATAGTCCGCAACATCTTTAAAGTCTGCGAATGTGCTCAGACTTGTTGTGCTTACCGCTGTATTCAGCTTGCCTGCCTGCTTCAAGGCCCTTGCAGTCATCGTCATCATATCTTGGCGGGTAAGCTCTGCATTCGGAGCAAACAAGTTCTGATCTTTCCCTTCCACAATGCCAAGCGCCCTCGCCATCAAGACTTCCTGATAGAAATAATCGGATGTTTTCACATCATCAAATACAGCCTCAGATGCAGCGGATAAACCTAACGTCCTCATGAGAAGTGTAATATATTCCGCCCGTGTTATTGGCGTTCCCGGCGCAAATTCTACGTCAGACTTGCCGTTAATAACACCTTTGGACGCCAACACTTCGATAGACTTCCTAGCCCACTCGAATTTCGTAAGATCGGCAAAGCTTTTTACAACGAATCCAACTGCATACTTGCTAAAATGTGTTGTCCTAAACGTGACCGTTCCGCTGCCAGCATCATACTTCCCGCTCGGAACTGGCGTTAGAACGCCATTGTCATCCACATACCAGATGACAATGTGCTCCGGTTTGGTTAGCTCTTCTGCTGTCGGTTTATAAGGCACGGATACTTCAACAGAGGCGGAAGGATTGTTGAATTCCACTTTCTTGCCGTCTACCCACAGGGCTAGATCAACAATCGGTCTATCTCCAATTAACTGCTTAAGCGATCCCGGAAGAGTAGACTTATCCGTCACAGTAAGCTTTAATTCAACCGTTTTGTTATCTCCTAATGTACTGGAGCTGAACATATTTCCTGGCAAATACACATTCCCAATTTCCGACCTGACTTCCGTTGTACTAGTCGTGGACCCATTACTGAGGGATTCAGCCGGAATAGTTGCTAAATAAGCGTTCTCCCCCTGCATGCGGACTGCCGTTATCACTCCGGTATTGTTCACCGTATCGGGGTTCTCAGGACTCGAAGGAGCCGATGTCGTCGGTCCAGAGTCAGAGTCTGTGTCTGAGTCTGAATCTGAATCTGAATCTGAATCTGAATCCGGATCAGGATCCGGATCCGTGGTGATCGGCCCCAACGTAGTTAACTGAAGCGGCAGTCCGCCCAGTGTCTCATACACGGAACCATAGACAGACTGACTAACAGCCTTCACCCTGAATGTATAAGCTGAACTTGGCATCAGGCCGACTGCACTGTAGTTATAGACATCAGCTGTCACACTTGTTAATTTGGTATTTCCTTGATAGATGTCATACGCGGATACCGGTAAGGTTGTCGTGGCTCCGGCCCAGCTTAACGAAACACTGCGGTCCGTAATTTCCGTCGCCTTAAGGGCAGAATTCCCCGTAAAGGATATCGGTCCGTAAGCTTTAACCTCATTTACGTTAATATCGCCATCGACTTCATCGACTGTAAATTTGATATATCTGGCCTCTACAGGCGCGGAAAGCACAATTCTCTCAGCTATGCTCGTAATGCTCGGGTTACCGTATTTCCCCTGGCTTACACGGTCGTCGGTCAATAACTTTATCCATTTGTCACTGTTTGGATTCGTGAACGCTTCACTGTCCGTAGCATAATAAAACGAAACTTTTTTCAACTTATTTTGAAAGCTATCGTATTCAAAGCTGTTTACCGGCGTTGGTTCCCCAATATCCACCATCATCCATGAAGAAGTCGAGCCTTTTAGCGCAACCCACCTGGAACCTGTATCATTGTCCAGAGCCTTGCCAGCACTATAACTGCTTGTGTCATCGTTCCAAACTCGCGGATATTGGACTTCCTTATTGAACAGCAGATTGTCGGAAGCGTTCTTAATGCCTGTAGTCGTTACTTCGCCTTCTGCACCAGCAGCTGACAAGGTCCCTCTTCGGATAGCGTAAATTTTCACTTGATAAGTCGTACCAGGTGAAAGATCTTTGATCGTATAGGAGGTATCCTGAACCTCAGCAGCCACGATCCTTTCCGTATCACCGTTAACTAATGCCACCCTGTAGTTCTGGGCATCGGCTACAGCGTCCCAAACAACTTGGATGGATTTATCAGATAACGCTGTCGCTGTTACGGATGAAGGCGGATTAGGAATAATCGGGTCTCCATCTGTGTGCAGCACCTTCACTTCACTTACCGCTGAAAGCATCGGTTTAAACGAATACGGATCCGTATACACCGTCCTCACAGAAAGATTATATAAGGCGCCGGGATCTAAATTCGTCAGGTTAGCCCTATTGGAATCTACCTGATCGACAAGCACTTTTCCGTTATCGTAAATAATGAAATGGTCGGCAGGAACCTCATTCCAGGAAATAGCCGCTTGAGAACCTCCGGCGTATTCAATCGTCACATTAGATGGCGTTTGAGGCGCATTATACATCTCAAGCTCGGTTACCCGAGGCGGTCCCGTCATAACAAATGTAGGAAGTCCATTCACTGGAGTGCCCGTACCATTAGAACCTGTACCATTCACAAAATAAAACTTTACATATCGGGATGTGAACGTCTTCCCTAGGTCGATCACATACTCTTTATCCGCCGCATCATCTCCGCCGCTATTAGGTCCATTATAGGTAAAGGATGTATCTGCTTTAAAAATAATATTGCCTAAATCCGCTTCGGAATGATCTGTCTCGTCATCTGAAACGGCTATATTCACCGTCTGCAATCTTAAAGATTTGGCGAATAGCTTCACTTGACTAAATGGCATTTTTTTCCCTAAATCGATGACTACACTGCCCTTTTTGGAGCTTTCAGTACCGATCCAACTCAAATCTCCTAACGCAGATGTATTGTTCTGAGGCACTTGCGTCAAGCTCGTATACTTTACCGGATCTGTTTGAACCCCATCAAGGAGTCTCTCTGGTTTAGCATTCGCGATCTGGAACGCATTGCCGCTTGCGGGGCCGTAATTATAAGCCTTTTTACCATAAGCTAAGTTAACCGGTGAAGCATCTACTGCTGACTTATACAGCGTCATGTCTGCAAGGTATATTTTGGCATCCTTCACATTCGGATTGGATTTATCCGCTTTTCGGTAGATCCCCCATTTCGGACGGTTGATCATATCGTCCACCGCAGGATACGGCCCCTCGAAGGTCGATCCATTATACTTGATCTCAGGACGTCTCCAAATATCAAGAACCCGGTTAGGATCGTTGTATTCCATCAACACTTCGCCTGTCTCGACGTCTTTCATGATCATCGTGACCCAACCGTATTCCGAGTTTAAAATTTTAACCGTAATGTCCACCCATTTGTCTTTCACGTCATTCAGCGGAATACTGGCCAGCGTTTCTTGCCCGGCATCCGTACCGATATTGGCATAGCGGAACTCCAAATTCTGCGTGGCAGATGAGGAAACCGTAAACGTAAGTATCGGATTACCGTCTTCGGCGCTAGAGAAGTTTGGATAATTAGCAGCGTCATGAAGCGGTAATTTGTTACCCACCAATCCGTAGGAGTTGTATGCCTTGTATTGGAAGATATGAAAAAAACCATCCGGCTTGGTCAAATCTTTATCAATCTTCAGCTTCCAGTTGTAAGCCGTAATGTCATTCTCCAAACCAATTCGGTCTGGGCTCTCAGCTGGCGGTCTGATTTCAATTCGCTGTCTGTCGTCATTCCCTCCGACGAATTGTCCGGTTGTACTGTCATAAGTTGTATTATGCAAATAACAGGAAAAACAATCGCTGCCATTCACTTCAACTTTGAAAACATCTTTGCCTAATGCCTGATCATAGTAATTGGCCACATGTCTTTCGGCCTCTTCTCCGAGAATGTCTCTTGCCGTTTTGGTGGCGCCTTCGACAGGGTTATCTGTACCAAAAGCCTCGCCAAAAACGTCGTAAGGCGATCTGGATGGGTCTGCATGTATGGAAACTGAATTACCGCCGTGACTGTTAATGAAATCCGAATCGAGCACATCAACAGAGGAAACTCCGGCAGCACTAGCGACATTCGTCATTGACAATATAGAAACCTGACCTATACCAAGATTACAAATAAGGAATACGGCCAATGACAAGGCAACTCTTCTTCTAAAATGGTTGAATGTTTTCATTCGGGGACTAACCCCTTTCATTGTGATAGATTGGCGAACTGGATATTGGCTTTCGGCCTATCCGTAACCACGATCATCGTTCATTTTCTGATGAAGCCGCTCATGCTGCTAGGTAAAATTCCTCCTCCCTCCCTAGAATCTGGTCTGCATCAAGTATTCCTTTGTGCACGCTTTCAAACCTTGAACGCTTCTATCATAATCCTCGATCGGGAAAAACTAGATGCAGTTTTTTACGATGCTTTTGTCTTTTTTTAACATTGGACAAGTTCTATCTATGACACAAAAACTCCTGAGGCTTTGCCTCAGGAGTTTTTAGGTAACGGACACACTAGTCGCTATTTGGGTTTATGGCTATATTAATGAGAGCTAACGGACCGTAGAACTATAAATGCGGATTAGCAGCGGCTCAGTCCGTTAGACGTTAGGTAAACCCACTAAGGGACACTACAAAGAGACACTACTAAGGGACTTCGACCTATAAGTGCAAAATAGCAGCATCTCAGTCCATTAGACACTAGAGGTTCTACTTGGAGTCGTCCAGCAGCCGCAGTAAACGCAAAATCGTAAACCGGTTGCGCACAAACAGCGCATCCCTCAGTGACGCCTCCACCAGCTCCGGCTCCACGCCGAGCTGCTCAGGCGCCACCGGTCCCTGCACAGCCCCAAGCCAAGCCGTCAGCTGCTCGGGTGCAGGGACCGCGCGGGCGATGGCTTGCACATCGCCCCACCTCGAAGCGATGCGCGCTTTCAGCGCCTCGCTATCAACAACGCTGCCATCCGCCGGGAAATTCTCGGCGATGACCTGCTCCGCCATGGCCCCATAGGCCCCGCGGATGCGCTGCGCATCCGTCTGCCGGCTTGGGGCCTGGCTTTGCGCTAGGCGCGCAGCGGCCTCGCCCGCCGTGATGTCCCGCAGCGACGCATAGCGCTGCGCCATCATCACGGTCGCGACGCCGACCTTCGCGCCGTGCAGCAGCGCCCGGCGCCGCTGCTGCAGAAGCACCATCTCCCAATAGTGGGAGAGATGGTGCTCTGCTCCGGAGGCCGGCCGGGAGTGGCCGACCAGGAGCATGGAAAGGCCGGACAGCAGCAGGCCTTCCATCAGCTTTAACAAGCCGAGATCCGTGCGCTGCGCGATCTCGTCCAAGTGAGCCGTGCAGAGCTCCACGGCTTCCAGCGTCAACTGCGCGCTCAGCTCGCAGTAGTGCTCGTCAAGCAGCACGCGGCCAAGCGACCAGTCGGCCAGCGAGGTGTGCTTGCCGAGCATGTCGCCGAGACCGGCTGCGATCATCGCTTGCGGCGCTTCCGCGAGCAGCGCGAGATCGGCAAAAATCGCTTCCGGTGAGCTCGCCGGGATCGTTGTCTTGAAGCCGCGCACGATGAGCGGCGCGCCGACCGAAGCGAAGCCGTCGACGGATGGCGCTGTCGGCACAGACAAGAAAGGCCGCTTCGTGCGGTGGCCGACGAAGCGCACGATGTCGTGCAGGGTCCCCGCCCCCACGGCAACCAGAGCCTCCGATGATAATGGCGTGTCCAGCAGCAGCTGGACGATCGCTTCCTCATCGGCGGCAACTTCGCCCATCGCGTTCTCGCGGATCACGCTGATGCTGACCTTGACTTGCGCGGCTTCGAGCAGCCCGCGCAGCTTCACGCCCGCCGCTTGATACGTCTTCTCATCCGCGACAAGCGTGACTTCACGATATCCGGCTTCTTTCAGATAGCCGGCCACCTGCCCCAGCGCATCCCGCTCAATGACGATGCGCCGAATCGGAATTTCATGCCTCTGCCCACATGCGCAATCAACCGTACGACCAAGCCATGCATTCAAAACCTCACTCATTCTCCTACATCCCCTCTCCATCTTCAAACCAAATTTCAGCTTCCCTGAACCCCAACTCCATCACTCGAACTTCTGCTTCCCCAAATCCCTACGCCATCACTAGAACTTCAACTTCCTCGAAACTCATTCCCAGCACGAACCCATCTCGAACCAAGATGTACGTACAAGTACTTCTTCCCCTATTTTAACAAAACCTATGCTATAATGATACACACTGCCTTCAGCGCAAGTAGGAGGAGAATACCCATCATGCCCATTCAAACCGAAACGGAGCTATACGCTCCGGTGAAACAATATTTCGAAGACCGCGGCTATGCCGTTCGCGGAGAAGTGAAGCACTGTGACTTGGTTGCCATTCGCGGGGATGAGCCTCCCATTGTTGTAGAGCTCAAGAAAAGCTTTAACATCCCTCTGCTTGTGCAAGGCATCGACCGCCTTCGTCTTACGGAGCAAGTGTATGTCGCTTTCGAGCTGCCTAACAAAGGGAAAGCTCCTCATCGCTTGCAGTGGGAGGATATCCGGCGTCTCTGCCGTATGCTCGGGCTAGGCGTCTTGACCGTTCAATTCTACAAACGCAAAAAACCCGCAGTCGATCTCGTCTGCGAGCCTACAC
Source organism: Paenibacillus sp. J22R160 (assembly GCF_059692135.1). Lineage (NCBI taxonomy): Bacteria > Bacillati > Bacillota > Bacilli > Caryophanales > Paenibacillaceae > Paenibacillus > Paenibacillus sp. J22R160. The sequence goes on from NZ_JCAUAU010000003.1 coordinate 379,378, forward strand.
CTTATACGTTACGCCATAATAAAAGAGCAGCTTTACGGGTCGTCAATGAGTTTCATGAACGCAGCGGCGACTACAACGTGGGAGGCAGCTCTCAGCAAAAGCTGATGACCGCTTACCGTGAGAAATCGCTGCATTGCGCTTATTTGATGCGTGAGCACGGTCCGCTCAGTCCGCGGCAGCTGCGAGACCTAACGAATAACAAAGCTGTCAGCTCCCTGCTGCAAAAAAACTACTACCGCTGGTTCGTTCGCCAAAGCCGCGGCATCTATCACATTACCCCGCTTGGAGAGAAAGCTTTGGCGGACTACGTTCACGTTACCACCGCTTTTACTCCCGCGGAAGCGCCAACTATTCCTTAAGAGCGAACGACCACTTTATTGGCGTTCGCTTCTTCTTTTAACATGAGCAGCACTTTATTCATCCAAATCGCAGCTTGCGCACCCTCACCCATTGCAATCGTTACCTGCTCCGCATGGACACCCACATCACCGGCGGCCCATAGGAATGGTACGCTTGTCATTTTGGAACGAGCATCTGTTATGATATGCCGATTTTCCAATCGTTCCGCGCCTAGCTGGCGGGCCAGATCCGATTTCACTTCATTCCCACCGAACGCAATGAAACCGCGCTCCGCTTCCAACCGCTTCCCATTAACCGTCACAAGCCCCTTGAAAAGGCCATTCTCGCTTGCCATTACCTCTTGAATATCATCCGCTATGTAGGCGATCCCTTTTTTCTTAAGCTCTTCCAAATGGCTGCTCTTCATAGCACACAATCCATGGTTAACATATGTTAGCTTATCTGTCCGGAGGCGGAGCTTCAGTGCCATCGCGGCACCAGCATCACCCGAACCCATCACAATGGTCGTTTTATTTCTAATTTCATACCCATCGCAATCCGGACACACGTAAATCGTTAGTCCCAAACATGGTTTTAACCCGGGAATGTCGGGAATACGATCCATTAATCCAGTGGCTAGCAGCAGCGTCGGCGCTTCATATCCTTGACCGGACTTCCCCCATAACTCAAAGCCATCTCCTGGCTTCCCCTTATTCACAGCTTGGACAACTTCATCATGGGCAAAAGCAACCCCCAGCTTCTCAGCCTGCAATCTTCCCAGCCTGCGAAGCTCTTCACCCGAAACTCCATCTGGCCAACCTAGAAGGTTGTGATAGCTTTTGCACAAGGTCGACCTGCCATAGCCGGCATCAATGACGAGAACGCGATGCTCATATCTGCCAAGCTGAATAGCCGCCTGAAGTCCGGCAATGCCTCCGCCAACAATCACACTGTCATACTGTTCCATAACCTGAAGTCCCTCTTCTCCTATCATCTATCTCTAGGATAACCTTGTAAGGACGCTTTCATGCTCACGCTAACGATTCTTAATGGACCAGACCAAGGCAAATTGCGTGAGAGAGGCGATCATGAGAATCCATGGAATCATCCCGCCTTCCAAATCACTTCCAAATGTAATGAAGCAAAAAATTGAAATCACACGCCCAACATTTAGAAAAAGCTCTCGAACAACAACGCTTTCGACTTTCAATTCACCTTTGAGCGGCAATTTGGCAATGAGCCCGTAATAATAACCCGTCATTGTATTGCCTTGCAGTGGTGAAAAGATCGAGTACAGAATCATAAAACCTACGACAGACCAGATCGTGATGCTTCCTAATAAAAGCGAAACACCCACCAGATAACCTATCGTGGATACTGCTAGATATAAACGAGATTTGTTGTTCTGCGCGTATTTGGAAATAAACATTCCCATGGCAATGCTCAAGCTGGAGTAAAGTACGCCTAAATAGCCCACAATATCTTCCCGCGGCATAACTTGAAACAAGAGAATATTCGGAAGGAATAACATGGTGCCCTGAAGCAAACCCATCCCCAAGAAGCCAAGCAATGCCTTCAGCCAGTCTTGGTTTTTTTTCATAATGAGCCCAGTCCACTTTAAATAGTAAACTCGGTGATGTCCGCTGGAAGCTTTTATTTTCAAAGATATCAAAGCTGCCAACAGGAACATGCAAAAGGCAATACCAAAAACGATGGTATATCCACTAAGTCCATCTTTCAAACGAATAATAAAACCGGCAAGCGCAGGGCCTGCCAAAGAAGCCATCGTGAAAAAAATCATATTGTAAGCGAGGTATCGAATCCGATTCTGTTCGGTTGACACATCGTACATAAGTGTCAAATAGCCCACCCAGTAAAAAGCGCCGGCGAGCCCATTGAAAATGGCAAACGCTACGTAATATTCAACGAGCGCCTCTTGAGCAATAATCACACTCAAATAAAATAAACCGATCAGCATGATGCCTAAGCGGTACGAGACCATTCTATCTTTCTTTTTGATCATCCAGCCGCCAATCGCAAAACCAATCGGTGTCAAAATGTACACGATGATACTGTAAGTTCCATTTACGGCTACGCTGTGTGTTAATCGCCAAAGATATAAGTTCAGAAACACACCCGACATTGAAGCGCCGAATTGAAAAGTAGAATGAATAATGAGCGAAATGATTGCTTCACGCGTTAATCTTTTCTCTTGCGGTAGTAGGTTCCCCCTGCTTTGTAACCAAGTCTTGATTCTTAAATACATCGTAGCCCCCCGCTTCCCAGTCTTCCTTATTGTAACAGCCCGTAATCCTTCTGTTAAACGGCAAAAAGCCCCAGCTTCTAGCGCTGAGGCTCTGTTTCCAACCAATATCGTATTACTTCTTCAGGCTATCCCATGTTTTCTGGAATTCATCAAGCATTTGATCCTTCGTATACTTCTTCGCCACATAACCTTGCATAATATCGCCGAATTTTTTACTGGATGCTTCGCCGCCTGGGAATTTGAACCAGTTCCAGCTCAGTGTTTTACCAGCTTTGCTGTAAGCAATAATGTCAGCCGCTAATGGTCCAAGTACTTTTTCGTCAGCAGGAATGGATTTGAAGGCCGGGATGAACTTGAACTCGTCTGTGATATATTTCTTGCCTACATCCGATGTTACCATCCAGTTCAGGAATTTCTTCGCTTCGTCTTTCACAGCGGAGTTTTTGTTGATTACCCAGTTGTTAGGAACGCCGACAAACAATTTGTCGTTCGTCGCAGCGTCATCGCTGATCGGCATTGGCAAGAAGCCAATTTTGATATCCGGGTTTGTTTTCGTAATTTGAACTTGTGTCCAGTTACCTTGCTGCGTCATAGCCGCTTTACCTGTTGCAAAATCAGTTACCTGTGTGTTGTAATCTGTTTGCAGCGGGTTTTTGTTACCATATTTCAATTGAAGATCGAATAATTTTACCCATTGATTAAATTGTTCGTTACCTGGAATTTTCGCCGTTCCTTTGTTCAAACCATCAATGAAAGCATTCGGATCTTTCTGATACGCAAAAGGAAGGTTTACGAAGTGGTTACCTAGTACCCACCATTCGCCATATCCGGTTTCAAAAGGTGTAATCCCTTGAGCTTGCAGCTTTTTAGCGGCATCTTCCAGTTGTGTGATTGTTTTTGGCAGTTCAGTAATGCCAGCTTTGGTGAACAAATCTTTGTTGTATTGGAAGCCGTAGCCTTCAAGGTTCAGCGGTTGGCCGTATAGTTTACCGTTCTTGGTCATTGGCTCTTTCGCCACGTCTACAAGATCTTTAACCCAAGGTTGATCGGAGAGATCTTCCAAGTTTTCGATCCATTTATCCAGATCCGAGAAGCCGCCGTTGTTGAAAATGTCCGGTTTGTCGCCGGAGTTGAACTTCGCCAGCAAAGCTGCGCCATAGTCCGCTCCGCCGCCTACCGTATCAATTTGAATTTTCACGTTTGGATTCAGCTTTTGATATTCGGCAACTAATTTACCCAATTGGTCAGCAATTTCTACTTTGAATTGGAACATTTTAATCGTTACAGGTTTACCGCCTGCAGCTGGAGTTGCTGATGCTGCTGCCCCCGTTGAAGCTGCAGGCGCAGGTGTCTCTTCTTTTTTACCGCAGCCAGCCGCAACCACAGAAAGTGTGAGTAAAGCAGCCATACTGATCATTGTTAATTTTTTCATTTAGGTAATGCCTCCCTTTTTTTGTTTACTCAGCTTACCCTGATGATGACAGACCATTCATTCCCTCGTCATCAGCTTACATGGTTTATTGTAAACACTTTCTTGAACCCTTAACACAGAGGATATTGAACATAAAGGTGGAAGATTTTGAACTTCCTAACAAATATGTCACCCTTTGACGGAACCTGCTGTGATTCCTTCAACAATGTGCTTCTGCATGGCAAGGAAGAAAATAACGATTGGTAGAACGCCTAGTGTCAGACCAGCCAAAGCCAAATCCCATTGCTTCGTATATTGTCCAAAGAAGGAGAACGTCGCTAAAGGTATTGTTCGCAGATCAGGACTGTTTAACACGAGAGAAGGCAGCAAATAATCGTTCCAAATCCATAAACTATTCAAAATAACGACCGTCGTAGACATCGGTTTTAACAACGGGAATACGATACGCCAGAACACGCCATAGGGCGAACAACCATCCACTGTAGCGGACTCTTCGATTTCTAGCGGAATTGATTTAATAAAACCGTGGAACAAGAAAACGTTAAGAGATACACCAAAGCCAAAGTAACAAATAATCAAGCCTAACTTGCTGTCCATCAGTCCTACTTGGCTCGCGACACGAACAAGCGGAATCATAATGGATTGAAACGGAATGACCATCGCCGCAACGAAAGCCAAGAAGATAAGGTTGTTGAATTTACTTGGCTTCCGCACCATGCGATAAGCGGCCATGGAACTAATAACGACAAGCCCAATATTACTGAAAACCGTAATAATCAACGAGTTCATGAAAGCGCTAGGGAATTTCATGATCGTCCATACTTTTTTGTAATTATCCAAATATAAGCTATGCGGAAGCTTTGCTGTGCTAGCTGCGAGCTCCGGGAAGGTTTTGAGTGAGTTGACAATAACAAAGTAGAACGGAACTAGGAATAGCAGAGCGATTAGAATACCCAGCACTTCAAGCGTGAATAGCCGTCCGGAATATTTTTTGACTGTTTCCATTACACTTCAACCTCCTTGCGTTTCGTATACATGACTTGGATGGTCGAAATAATGGCCACTACGATGAAGAACACTAATGCTTTCGCTGTTCCTAAGCCATAGTTGTTATTGCGGAACGCTTCTTGATAAATATTGATAGACACGGATTCTGTGGAGTTGAACGGTCCGCCTTTAGTCAAGGAGAAGTTCAGGTCAAACATTTTGAAGTTCCACGAAATCGTCAGGAATAAACACACCGTAACCGCCGGCATAATGAGCGGAACAATAATGCTTTTGAGCACTTGAAAACGGGTCGCTCCATCGATATAAGCCGCTTCGATCATATCTTTGGGCACATTGGAAAGCGCCGCAATGTAGATGATCATCAGGTATCCTGCACCCTGCCAAATACTAACGATCGCAATTGCCCAGAAGGCTGTAGGCGCGTCACCAAGCCAAGGCAATTGGAAAAAGCCCCAATTCGTCAACTCGCCCAGTGTCCCGAAGCCTTTGACGAAAATAAACTGCCAGATGAACCCAAGCAGGAGTCCGCCGATGACATTCGGCATGAAGAAAATGGTGCGCAGCAGATTTCTGGTTTTCAGTGCTTGTGTTAGCAGCAGCGCCAGAAGGAATCCGACAAGGTTCGTAAGAATTACGTCCGTTACGGTAATCCGCGTTGTGAACCAGAAAGCGTTGCGATAATCCTTGTCATCAAAAAGAAGGTGCTTGAAATTGTCCAAGCCGTTAAACTTCACGGTTGTCGTTACACCATTCCATTCTGTAAATGAATAATAAATGCTCATGAGAAAAGGAATCACTACAATGAGCGCGAAAAATAGGAATGCAGGTCCGATAAACACCCATTGCTGTAATAGTCCTGATAACCCCTTGCCCTGTTTCATGGGAATTTCCCCCTTACGATTAGGTAACTATAACCTATAGTATAAATACCTTTATCCTTCTGAAACACAGATAATGGTGATGCATTAGGTGGAATTTGTTGACCTCTACTGCTACAATATAGGGTGAAAAGTCCACGAAGAAACCGAGTTGATTCGACATGTTTCGTCACAGCATACGCAACAAGCTGATCCTTTTTCTACTGATCGCCACACTCGTTCCATTCATTACCTCCATTGTAGTCTCCTATATATTCACCAAGGAAAAAGTCACCGAAGATACCATCACCAACAATTCGGCCCTCATCTCCCAAGCGAAATTGAATATATTAAACTACTTAAATGGGGTTGTTCAAGCGTCAACAACGATCTATACAGGACAGCATTTGTCAGAGCTCGGACAATTATACGATATTCTGGAACGCGAACGGGATATCGACTATATGAGTGATAAAGTGATCAAAAGTGGATTGCAGGTCATGTCGCATGCCGTTAAGGAATTCAAACAAGTTTACTTGTATGCTTCTGTGAGCGACCGGTCCTTTTTGTCGAGCAACGATTTTACAGGAAGCACAACCGGCAAATATGCGTCATTGCGTCCTTTTCCAGAAGATAAAACAGTTTACTTTGAAACCACTCATTTGAGCCACAGTTACAATATTGCAATTAACGTGTATTCTGCACCAACACCTGTCCTGTCTATGCATCGCAAGCTGATGTACTCCCCGAATAACACATCTATTGGAGAACTTATCATTGATCTTCATTTAGACCTTATTTCGGAAATTTCCCAGAGCTTGTACACGCATGACACGGAAGAACTGTACATCCTGGATAATGAGGGCTATATCGTTTTCGGTCCGGAACCTTCCAAATGGGGGCAGCGTCTTGAAGACAGCTGGGGAAATGAAGCCATCCACAGCACATTGGATAAGGGCTCGTATGAATGGAGCAAAGGGCCTTACGCCGGCATAAATGTGTTTGAAAAAATGAAAACTGAGTATGTCGACTGGACGATCGTCAAACGGCTTCCTTATGATCAATTAACCAAAAATGCCAAGCAATTAACGCTGATTAACTCGCTTGTCCTGACATTTTTCATGCTCATCGTCATCGGTGGCACGATTTATATTTCCTTTCTTTTTACAGAGCCTATCAAGCAATTGATACGTTATATCACACGCATTCAAGCCGGTCAGGTGCAATTAGGCCAGATGCATACAGATATTGAACTGACGCGTACCGATGAAATGGGCATTCTAGCCAATCGCTTCCATGGCCTTATGCAGGATTTGAATCAAATGGTCATGCGCGAATATCGTCTGGAGCTTGCGAACAAGTCCAATCAGCTTATGGCGCTGCAAGCCCAGATCAATCCGCATTTTCTGAATAATGCGCTGCAATCTATCGGTACGCTAGCTCTGCAGCATGATGCACCCAAAGTGTATGCCTTAATCGCTTCCCTTGCCAAAATGATGCATTACAGCATGAACACGAATGAATCCGTCGTCCCATTGGGCAAAGAGCTTGAACATATCAAAGCGTATCTAGAGCTGCAGAAGCAGCGCTTCGAGCATCAATTCCAGATCGTCTATGATATCGAGGAAGGCACCAAAGCCATCTTCGTGCCCAAGATGATCATTCAGCCGCTTGTCGAAAACTATTTCAAACATGGGTTTAAACCAAGTGCAGCGGAAGATGGTCTCTTGCGCATTCAAGCATCCAAACGTACAGAGGAAGAGTATGAATTTTTACAACTGATTGTTAAGGATAATGGAATTGGCGTTACTGAGGAGCGTTTACGCGAAATTAGAAACAGACTTCATGCCCCTTCCACAGGCGATGAGGCCTGTATCGGGCTAAGCAATGTGCTAACTAGAGTAAAATTGTATTTCACTGATGACGCTACGCTGGACATTGAACATGCACAACCCCGGGGTTTAAGAATCGTCATCCATATCCCGATGAAAAAGGGAGCTAACTAATGAAAGTCTTACTTGTCGATGATGAGAAACATGTACGTGACGCGATTCGACTGCTCGTGAACTGGCAGCAGCACGGTATCGATACCATATTCGAAGCACCGGATGGCGAATCTGCCACCGCGCTCATTGCACAGCACCATCCTGAAATTATTATGACAGACATGATGATGCCCATCATGAACGGCGTGAAGCTGCTGGAGTGGCTGCAAGCGAATGCTCCAGACGCCAAAACAATCGTCATCAGCGGCCATGACGATTTCTCATTACTCCGCCATACCTTGAAGTATGGAGGAACCGACTACATTCTCAAGCCGATCGAGCCGGATCAGCTGAATGAAGCGCTGGATAAGGCGATTCAGGCTTGGACCAAGGATGAGGAGCTTCGTCAAACCAGCCGCGAGTTGAATATTGAAATGAATACCATTAAGCCGATGTATTGGGACAAGCTTCTTTCCGGCATCATCGCTGAGCCCTCCACTTATGAGAGTGCCGCTGAGCAGCTCGACAAAGAGCTTCAATTGACCCGGAACATTAACGAATGCCGGGTTGCCATCTTATCCTTAGATACCATGGAACGCAGCGTGAAGAATAAGTTCAGCCAGAACATGGATCTATTACTGTTCTCATTGATCAACATTTGCAATGAATTTCTCACAACAGATGGACGCGGCTACGCTTTCCGCCACTGGCACAGTGAAACGGAAATTGTGCTGCTATTATGGAAGGATCTGCTCGGGGCTGAAGCCTTTCTTGAAAAAATTAATGAAGGCATGCGTACAGCGCTGCACACACGTGTTGATTTTGGAATTGGCCGCTTACACGCCTTCCCTGCTGATGTGACCTTATCTTATCAAGAAGCGCGTGATGCGCTGCGCAAACGCAACCTTAAAGCCAAGGATACCTGGATTCATAGCATGCTGAACCCTGTCAAATCTCCTCAAGCTGCGCTTACCTTCACGCAGTATGAGGAGAAAATGAATCTGGCTATCCGCAGCGGCAGCATTGAGCAAATTGAGGAAGCTATCCAGCAATGGATGGACACCGTCAAGCAAAGCGAGGTCATTACGCTGGAACAGCTGGATCTTTGGTGGCGGGAATATACCGTCATGAAACGTCGCTGGGTGCAGCAGTTCTTCTCCGGCATTAGCGAGGACAAAGTCAAGGAGATGCTCTCCGATGAACCAACCAGCGTCATTGTACCGCTTGACGAGCAGGGGATTCTCTCCCTTTCGCAATGGCAGCAGGAGCTTACTCGGAGTATCGTGCAGATGTCCAAAATGCTGCTTGAGAATCAACACAAGGACAAAAATGTTATTTTTGAAATTTCCGAATACCTTCAGAATCATTACCACGAAGATGTGACCTTGCAGGAAATTGCGAGCCGTTTTTATCTAAGCCGCGAATATATCTCCCGTAAATTCAAGCAGGAATTCGAGGTTAATCTCTCGGATTATTTGGGCCAGATCCGCATGAGCAAGGCGAAGGTTCTGCTGCGCAATCCGCATCTACGAATTTCTCAAGTTGCTGAAATGGTTGGCTATCAGGACGAAAAATATTTCAGCAAAGTTTTCAAAAAGTTAGAGGGTATCACCCCCAATGAATATCGAAAAACATCGAATTCTATCTAAATTTCTGTATAAAATAGGGAATATGCTATACTAGGAGACAGAGGTGATTATCATGAGCATGCAAATCGAGACAACGACGGCGAATTCCTTCCCTCGGGCAACAAAAGCCACAAAAGCTGGAAGAAAAACGTACGTTTACTTGTTTCTAGGTTGGGTCATGCTGATCGCAATCGGAGTGGCAGCAGCCATGCTGTATACAGAGCATTTAAGACAACAAATAGCAACCGATATCGCACAGCAAACCCAGCAACAATTGCAAGTCGTGCAAGAAGATTATCAGAAGCAAGTTACCCAATTGAAAGACAGCGTTTCAACAGACATGAAAGCCCTACAAACCAAGGTAGACTCCCTGAATGAACTGCTTGCCTTCACGAAGGACAGCGCCAACAGCAAGACCGATAACAGCAACCAGCTCTACACACAGCTTGCTGATGTGAAGAAGAAGCTGGATGAGCTGCAGAAGAACTTGGATGTGTTGAAATAATGACTACAATTCAAGGTGTCAATCGCGTCTTTCTCCTTGCTTGTGCCCCGTTTGTGGGCATGTTGATTTGGCTGCTATTCGTTTCCGCGAGCATCCCCATTCATCCATGGTCACCTGCAGCGCCGACCCCCGTTTCCTTTCAACAAGAAGCGAGTGCCTTAGACAGCCTGCTGACCAAAGCAAACAATGATGCAGCGCAAACCAAGACCATTATTCAGAAATATTTTGAGCTGTATGAGAAGAGCACGGCAGAAGTAACGGCAGCCCTTCAGAGTGCCACAGCCCAGGTCGCTAAGCCCGGCATTATCTATGATGCACGGATTACGGCGAAGCTCGGCAACCCTATTCGACAAACCTCCTCTGGAAATATCGACTTGAAACTATTTGCTTTGAATGAAAATAACTACAAAGGTTATGCTCTTAAAGTAAACCTCAAGAGTGAGAAAGCCATTAAGCTTGTTTTGGGCAAGGATAAAATGGGTTCCAGTGAGACTACCTTGGAGGCTGCGTCACGCTACGGCGCTATTGCCGGCGTGAATGCTGGAGGCTTTGCCGATGACAGCAAAGGCAAGCGCTACCCGCTCGACACAACGGTGATGAATGGTAAGTACTTGAACGGCTTCTTCCCGACGAAAAACGATACAACCTTCATCGGTTTGAATAAAGACCGCCAGCTCATTGGCGGCAAGTTCAGCTCCCAAGCTGAGCTGGACAAGCTTAATCCGCTGATGGGTTCGACCTTCGTTCCAACGCTCCTCAAGAACGGAGCCAAAACGACCATCCCTTATCAGTGGCAGAGCTCGCCGGCGCGTGCAGCCAGAACCGTGATGGCCAATTACAAAAACGACCAGCTGTTGTTCATCGTAACCGACGGTTATGATGAAAGCGGCAACTCAGGAGCAACACTCGCTGAGCTGCAGGACAAGATGCAGCAGTTAGGCATTGTTGACGCTTATAACCTCGATGGAGGCGGTTCAACTACGCTAGTCATGGGTGGCAGCGTCATTAATCGCCCATCCGATGGCAGGCTAAGACCGCTAGCAACGAACTTCTTATTTTTCAAATAACCGGAATTATTCACACTTTATTCGTTTCTTTTTTTAGGATGGTTGGGTATAATAAGCCTTAACTATATGCTTTTACGTTTTTTAACCTATAGGGGGTGCAGCAATGTTTGGCTTATCAACAACATTTTGGCTCGTTAACACCGTTTTTGTGCTATTTCTCGTCGCAATGATGACGGCTTCCTATAACGAGGACAAAACTAAGGGCCTGTAAGTTTTCCAAAGACCACCGGAATGTTTCATTCTGGTGGTCTTTTTACGTTCGGCAGCTTATGGAGTGCGGAGTAACTCTGGCGAAAGATCAGAGAATGCTCGGTGAATGCTCGGCGAAATCGAAAAGAGCTCGAAGAATGCTCGGTGAAACCCGAAGCGCGCCTTAAGGAAGCTCCGAGGGAACTATAGTCCTCTATCTCCCAGAAAACCGGCATTCCGGCCTAGCGAAGGGAACTACGATCCTCTATTTGGCCCAGTTGAACTCCTCTTCCAACATTTCAAAGGAAATTAGACCCTGTAGTTCCGCAAAACTCGCACAATCAGCTATTTTCTCACATATAGCGCCCCATAGTTCCCCTAAAACGCGCGCAAACAAAAAAAGCACCTCTTTCCATGAAGGAAAGAAGATGCTTTTTCGGGATTATGCTCTTACTTTAAGCACATTCATTTCTGTTACACAAGTGCTGCATATGTAACGTTCTTTGAACTCACTCACGGTTTCCATACTGCCGCAAAATACACATTTCGGGCGGTATCTTTCCAAAATGATATGATCACCCTGTACCAAAATCTCGACAGGATCTCCTTCATTCATTTGATATCGTTTACGTAACGATTTAGGCAGAACTATACGTCCCAATTGATCGACTTTACGAACGACCCCGGCTGGTTTCATCATAGGACTTCACCTCTCTTCCGCTTTCATTTTCTATGCTCAGCGTCTTGGCTTAGCATATCTATACGGACTGATAGGGAATACTATTCGCCATTGGTCAAGAAACTCCTTCTAATTAAAAGCCGAAATTTCTTTTATTGTCAATTTTGTCGACACAGACCTAAATTAAGTCTTAGTTCTAATACCTAGTCAAGTCCTTCGAAGCCCGTCTGCCGTAATCCCTCATAGAGCATAATGGCGGCTGAATTGGATAAATTGAGCGATCGAACACTATCCGACATCGGAAGTCGGAGCAGCGTTTCTGGATGCTGACGCAGAAGTTCTTCCGGGAGACCTTTCGTCTCTTTGCCAAAAACAAAAAAGTCGCCATCCTGAAATGTAAAATCTGTGTAACGCTTCTTCGCCTTCGTCGTTGCAAAAAAGAAGCGATGCTCTTTATACATCTCTAGCACCTCGTCAAACGAATCGTGATACTCGAGCTTAACGGAGTGCCAATAATCCAATCCTGCACGCTTCAGCGTTTTGTCGTCCGTCTGAAAGCCCAGCGGTCTAACCAAATGGAGATGCGTGCCTGTTGCAGCGCATGTCCTTGATATGTTTCCTGTATTTGCAGGAATTTCGGGTTCTACTAGTACAATATGAAAAGCCATCTCTGTCAAATTCACCTCATCTTCTATCCTATTATATGCGCCCAAGGATTGCAATTTTACACAGCGTTAACTTTATCTTAATATGTCGATGATAGAGCTCCTGCATAATAGAGTTATCCTTCTCGATAAAAGGAGTCAACCTAATGCTAAAGAAAAAAATCCTCGTTGTCGATGACGAACCTTCAATCTCAATGCTTATAGAGTTCAACCTGAAGCTCGTGGGCTTCGAAGTATATTGCGTATTCGATGGTGAAGCTGTATTTGATGCGATTCAAACTTTTCGACCTGACCTCATTGTTCTAGACCTTATGCTGCCGAAAATGGACGGCTTTCAAGTATGCCGCAAACTTAGAAACCAGAATAACCTCGTTCCGATTATTATGCTTACAGCCATGCAGGACCTTACGGATAAAATTGCGGGGCTGGATAACGGGGCCGATGATTATATGACTAAGCCGTTTTCGCCGCAAGAACTTATTTCCCGTATTCATGCTATTCATCGTCGTATTCAAACTTTGCCGTCTGCTTCAGAGAACACGCCTATTACAATTGGTCAGATTTCGATTAAAGCTGACCAACGCGAAGTTACGATGAACGGCGCACCAATCGAACTTACGCCCAAAGAATTTGAACTGCTGCTATTCTTATGCAAACACCGTGGCAAAGTCCTGAGTAGACAACAACTGCTTCATGGTGTCTGGGATTATCACTTCCTTGGTGATACCCGAATCGTCGATGTGCACATCTCCCATCTACGCGACAAAATCGAACAAAATGCCCGCAATCCGGAATATATCATGACGATTCGCAATGTTGGTTACAAGCTGACTGAGCCTGTCGTGAAGGAATCTCTGGCTTAATGAATGACAAAATCGCCGCCCACTCAAGGAAGCAGGGGCGGCGATTGTTTTTTTTATTTACCGTTCATCAATTCTCTGGCGCCTTCTAACTCCAAACTGTGAAGCTTTGCTACACGTCTGCGGAAATGTTCATCTATACGGAATTCTGCCTGCAAAAAGGAGCGGACTAAATCCTCCGCAAGCCAGGGACCAATGATCTGTGCACCTAGGCACATGATATTCACATCGTCATGCTCCACGCATTGATGCGCCGAATGAATATCATGGCATACTGATGCTCGGATGCCCGGAATCTTATTCGCTGCAATCGCGGCACCTACGCCTGTACCGCAAACCATGATTCCCCGCTGAAACTCTCCACCGCGGACAGCATTGCAAACGGTTCTAGCCACATCCGGAAAATCGACTGCTTCTGTTGAATGACAGCCGAAATCGGTAACCTCCACGCCCAGTTTGGCAAATAGCGGCTTCAGAGCTACCTTCAATTCATACCCGCAATGATCGCTTCCCAAAGCAATCTTCAAATGTTCTCCCTCCCTTAATACCTTGCAATATTCAGAGAACACTAGCTGTTTAGCTCGTTTTCCTTCATAGCTTCGATCAGCATGCGGAACAACTGCAAGTCCTCTTTGGCATCCTCTGGCGTTGTTTTCGGCGTTAAATCATTCACGACCACATCGTAAAAATATTCAAATTGGCAAGTATAAGCATCCTTAAAGGTAGGACGAATAGCCGTTTCGTTATATGCTTCTCCGTTTGTTTCATTCACCTGTAGCGTTGTAGGAAGATGGCGCATGTACGGTGTATTGTACTGGACCTTCAGCGATTTGTTGTTGCCGTAAACCTCAATGTGCGCATCAAACCGTCGTATATTGTCAATCCCCGTTTCATAAGTAACATGAAATCCGTCATATTCCAAAATCGCGCTCATAAATCTGCCGTTATTCCATTGCCGAGCGGAAACGACCCTTTTGGGGAATCCGATCACTTCCCGCATCGCGGATAAATCATGGCTGCCTAGCCCACAAAGCAAACGATACGCTGAGCGTAAGTCCGCAGGGGCTTCGCCAATGGCATCCTTCACCAATTTAGCTGCCCGATCGACACGGTCTGTTTTGGCATGCTCACTGATATCATCGAAACGATGGACTTTGCTGGATTGGTCGATAAATAACTGATTTCCCCCAATAATATCGCGGACCCTCACATAGTTGATTTTATCCAGCTTCTTCACTTCTTCAACCATTTGCACAAATGCCGGGGCATACCTTCTCATATAACCTACCATGACCTTCACGCCCATTTCATCCCGGACACGGATGATGTCGTCAGCTTCCTGCAAGGTCAAACACATCGGCTTTTCGATTAACACATGCTTTTTATTTTTTAGAGCGGCAATCACACAATCGGCATGATATTCATCACTATTGCAGATGAGTACGGCATCCAGTTCTGGAAGGCTCGCCATTTCGGCAGCATCTATATAACGGTTTGGCACGTGATACCTGTTCCCGATAACCTCCAAAAGCTTAGGTGAAATGTCACAGATTGCAGTGATTTCATACCTCTCAGACAAAGACTCCAATACGGGAAAATGGATGATCTGGGCAACCTCACCAAGACCGATAATGCCAATTTTTAATCTGGACACGGAAATTTATCCTCCTTTAAACGGCCAGCATTGTTTCCGTAAATGTATTGATTTTTTGCAATCTTGCGTGAAAAGCTCGATACAAACCATCTGCTTGTTCCTGAATCGTTTTTTGATTATTCGTGTACGGATTCAAACTTGTTGCGTAATCCACCTGCTTGATCAGCTCCACTGGGATTGATGCTGCTCCTTTCAACGCGCCTGCCAGTCCGCCAGCGATTGCAGCAACAGCCCCTGTATCTCTTCCCATATTTACGCCAGCAAGGATGGCTTCATGTGCGTTTCCTTTCACTAATCTTAGAATGCAAATCGCTTTCGTTAATGCTTCGTTCGCAAAGCTGTTGCAGTACGGAACGCCGCAGCCATAATAAATTTTGTCAAACGCCTCTCTTAATTCGCCGAAGTCTTTGCAGTGTGCAGTGCGTTTCAAACCGGAATCCAGTTCCTGAATGACATTATCGCGAAGGTAACCGTACTTGTTGCCGTCAATTTTAAGCGCAAGATCGGTATAGTCGCAATATCTGAAAATATCACCAATAACGCTATCCACGGTTGCGCCTGGCTTGGTAGCCGAAGCAATCGCTGCGGCAGAAACGCCTGCCCAGCGGACAGCATAGCTTTTGGACGTCTGGTACAGCTGTCCAATCTCGAAGGCATCCGCAACCGCATTGCGAACATCGCCGGCGTTAATTAAACCGATCGGCTGACAGGAACCCGAAGCACTGCTTAATCCCGCATAATCGCAATATTTGCCGATATCTCGGGCCGGGATTCCGCTTTTGGCAACCGCCAGCAGCGTATTTTCAAAGTGTTCCGAGATCGTTCCTCCTGCTTCCGCTTTAATGTCCCTCACCCAGATGGAACGGATATCTTCCGCATTTACACGGTCTTGCTTAGCAAGGATCGCCGTCGTCATCAGCTTTTGTCTTTCCACGCCGTCTTCCGTAGTACCGGGCTCACGCGTCCAGCCACTATTATTCCGCTCATAGGGCAATAATGTATCCAATATGCCATGTCTCGCTTCAATCTCTTGATGGCTCAACCCTTCGACAGGAGCGCCCATGGCAGCACCCACATAAGTTCCCGCTATACAACCATAAAATTTATCCTTTAGACTAATATTTTCGCTCATTGAATGAACTCTCCTCACATAGTTAGATTATGCGCTGCAGTTAAATTGCAGACATTTGTTCCGAATACGCTTTCAGTTTCAGTAGTCTTGACTGATAAGCCTGATACAAACCCTCTGAATGTTCTTTCATCGTTCTGTGCGAATTACTTACAACATGCAGCGAAGTTGCGTAATCAACTTGCTTGATCCATTCCTCAGGAATTGATTTCGTTCCGCTTAATGCGCCAGAAATCCCTGCAGCAACCGCCGTAACGCAGTCCGTATCTCTGCCCATATTCACAGCTGTGATCAAAGCATCCTTGACATTGGCATTGACCATTCTGAATATGCATATCGCTTTGGTTACTACTTCATTCGCATAGCTGACCTCATATGGAATACCTCTAATGCTATATGATTCATACAAGACTTTGCGCAGCTCGCGAATATCCGTAATGTTTTGCGTCCGTTTCAGTTCACGGTCAATTTCCTTAACGACCACATCGGGATCGCAATAGTTGTAGATCGCTCCAATAACGCTGTCTACCGTTGCATTTGCTTTCGTAGCCGTTGCAATTGCCGTTGCCGTTACGGATGCCCATTTTAACCCGCGACCATTGGATGTTTGATACAGCTGACCGACTTCATTCACATCGTTAATCGCATTCTCCACATCGCCGGCGTTAATGAGTCCAATCGGATGGCAGGAACGGGAGAAACTGTTCAATCCGGCATAATCACAATATTTACCGATATCTCTAGCCGGAATGCCGCTTTTTGCCATCGCTAGCAACACGGCTTCGAAGGGCTCCGAGATCATGCCCGCTGACTCCGGCTTAATTTTCGCTATCCACTGCCTGCGGACTTCCTCTGCCGTAACTCGATCCTGCTTTTCAATAATCGCTGAAATCATCAACTTCTGTCTCTCGACACCGTCCTCGGTCGTACCAGCCTCACGCACCCAGCCATTATTGAAATGCTCGTAAGATACCAATTTATCCAAGATGCCATACGTTTCTTCTGTTCGTTCAAAATCCCAGCCCTCTACAGGCGCTCCCATCGCTGAACCAATATGAACACCAGCAATACATCCGTAAAATTTGTCTTTTAAGCTCACTTTTTCGCTCATAGATTGTTCTCTCCTCATTTTGTTCTATGGATTATTTGATAGAAACCAGATCTTAATGATGTTTTTTCTTGCTCAATCGGAACAGATAAGCTAGAAACATCACCCCTTTCAAAGTACCTATGAGTTCTAATCACAAATTGGTATCGTTGCCATTTTTAAAGACACTGATGAATTAAAGGATAAACTCCTTACCGCAAGCACTCACACTAACTCCTGTCATATCTCCATAGAGCACATTGACTTCCACTTCATGTTCCCCAGCCTGATTCATCTGTTGAGAATACGTCCCCCATGCCTTGCCGGTGCTCCAAAATGAGGTGAACCTATCTGGATGGATTACTGGTGTAAACGCCATTGTTGCCTGAACCATATCGTATTCGAACCCGCTTAAAGCGATAAGCAGACCCCAGCTAGCCATGGAACGGACATAATGATGACCGCATTCCACTTCGTTCCACGGATTACGCCGAATCCCGTCGTGCCGATCGCGAACCGTTTTGACTAGCTTCAAGCCTTCTTCATGAAAGCCCTCGTAAATCAGATGTGTGGCTACCTGGTATTCAATGCCGGTCCAAACTTCATCTGAGTACACAAATGGCAGCTTCGGACGACCACCTTGCGGCCAGGAGCAAAGCAGCATACCTTGTTCATCGTTAAGCGCATAAACACGTTGGCAGTTGGCATGCTGGTTAAAGCTGTCTCTAAAATTATGCTTATACACAGCACTCAAGGCGCTCTTCACTCTGTCTGGCGGAAGTAAATATCCAAGCCCATACAAATGGGCGAATTGCTGCCCCAGCAACTGATCAGACAGGCACCCTAAACCGAGCTGGTGCTTGTGTTGATCGACATCCTCTACCTTTTGTACATAGTACTCACCATTCCACATCAATTGATCAAGCCGATTTAAGCTTTTTTCATGGATGTCCCGATATGTCCTCGCTTTGTCGTCTTCCCCGAGATATGCCGCTATCTCCTCTGCTGCTCGCAAAGCGCCTAGGAATATCGTTCCAGTCAACGGGTTAGGGCCATGGAAATCAATATCATATGTGTTATGCTGCTGCCCATCCAGTACATAATCACCGTCTGTATCCCAGTGTTCCAATCCATATTGCAATGCTTTCTGAACGGAAGGCCACAGCTCCTTAACGAATTCATCGTCCCCGCTAAGCTTCCATTCTCTGAATACCCGCATAATAGCGCCCATCTGACCATCCGCAGCGCCCGGCGCTATGATGTTGCCTGGCCATACGAACTCCGATTCGAACACTTTCGTAGCACGGTAGTTCATCTTGCCGTCCTCGTGCATTTCCAGCAAAAACTCCGTGCGTCTCATGCTGCGTTCCAATGCTGGAAACAAAAATGCCGCAGTCTGCGCATAGTTCCATACGTGCGTACAAGTTCCTTCACAGCTGCCCACGTGATCCAAGCTGCCCTCAAAGCCAAAAAACTTGCCGTTCTTTAGCCAGAAGCAGGTCGTGCTGCGGAGAACAGTGATATTGGCCGACATCGCGTCAAGCACATAATCAGGCAATGTACTGTTGAATAAAGCGTCTTGGAACAGATATGTTTCCCTTTCCAATCTTTCAAAATGCTGCACAATGTACGCTGCTGCCGACCATGAGCTGTCAAATCGGGTAGCGTAATAGTTTTGGGTGACTTCTCTACCTTCCGCTCTGACACGGAACTGCTCGCT
Source organism: Paenibacillus sp. J22R160 (assembly GCF_059692135.1). NCBI lineage: Bacteria > Bacillati > Bacillota > Bacilli > Caryophanales > Paenibacillaceae > Paenibacillus > Paenibacillus sp. J22R160. The sequence goes on from NZ_JCAUAU010000003.1 coordinate 398,448, forward strand.
CCAGCCATTCATACGATTCGGGAAATACCAGCTCATAATAAACTGGAACTGCTTCGTTTCTCCTGGGGCCAGCGTTTCATAGATACCCAAAGAACCGGTATCCGTTTTGCGATCATCGGAAGGTGTCTCATAACCATGATCGTTCAGTCGGCCATCTTCTGCGAAATCATCCCAAAATTCCTGAAGATAATCAAAATGGGCACCTCGCAGCCAAACCCGCTTGCTCGTAACATTTGGGTTCGTTGTTACAAGTGACATATTGCCGTAAAGCAGATCCGTGCTAGAGCTAGCATGTTTATGCGAATGAAAAAAAAGACCGTTGATTCCATCTTTTTGCACAAATTCATTTACATTCCTACCTGTGTCAGGCAGCTCCATACTGCCAAAAGCGTTAAAGCTAATCCCGCCTACAGGATTAATTAGCGAACCCGCCACGGTCACATCTACAGGACGGTCCGTTACATTTGTAACCCAGTAGGTCATGATAGTCCCAGGGATACCAGAATCATCGGCATTCAAGGGGATGAAAGGTGTATAGGCCTCTAATTCCACCTCCACCGGCAATTCAGAATCCTCGAACACAATTCGGCAGATCGGATACTCGCCTGACATGCGGGATGCCTCCATTCTAGGAAGCCCACCACCAGCGTAAGGGGAATACCCATGCGGCTTGCTGTGGGGCGGTTTGAATTGCGACTGCAGCACCTTTGCGATAGAAGGCTCTCCCTCTTCCTTAGCCCATATTGCAAAGTAGGAATTAGGAAAATGAAGTCCTTTATCAGGATGATTAAAGAGCTCCCAGTCTCTGAACTCTCCCCGGCTGCCAAGAGACACGTTGCCAGTACCAATTCCCCCTAACAGGAATGCCGCCTCCGTCGCTTCGCCAGTGAATGATCTAGCCGATCGGACATGTGATACCTTTTTCCGGGATAACACCATGTTTTTTGCTCCTTTGATAGCGAAGGCCAAGTGCTATTTTTTCGCTTTTTTCTCTTGATATATTTTGTTAACTTCATCTGTCCACTCTTTACCGCCTCGTTTGTTGAATTCATCCACGTATTTGTCGAATTCGGACAAAGGTGTTTTACCGGTAATGAATCGAGCGTAGTAGTCAGCTGTCAATCCGCGCAAGTCGGCTTGGTATTTCAATTCAGCCTGTGAGTTCATCATATCAGCAGCATTCGTAATAACTTTCCAGTTGAAAGCATCGCGACGAGATTGAACCGATGGCTGCAGCGGAAGGATGCTTCGTATCCTTCAATACGACCACGCCACGGGCAACCATTCCTGCACCGCGTAAGCCAGACTCACCTCGAGGTCCTACAGGCGGAGCAATGCGAAGCAGTTCAACATTCGGGTCGGTTTTCTTCATGGTGTTTTCCATATTTGATTCCCAAGTCCACCAATTGGCGGATACGCCATAACGATTTTTGACAAATTTCTCGTCTCTCACAGCGGAACTGTGCGTAAACATTTCTGGATCAATAAGCCCTTCTTTATACCAATTTGCTAGCACCTGCAAAGCTTCCTTCGCTTCCGGACGCGTCGTTTGGGGAATCAGCTTCCCGTCTTTTTCAACAAAATAGACGCTCGCTTTCGCTGTGCTCACCCAAGGTGCATCTCCAGCTATAACGCCAAATGCTCCGAATATGCCATCGAGTGAATCAAGCCCAAGGCCGCTAATGCCATAGGTGTCTTTTGCGCCGTTGCCATCAGGATCTTTCTCAACAAAAGCAACCAGTACATTGTGCAGCTCATCAAGTGTTTTTGGTACAGGCAGATTAACCTTTTTTAACCAATCACCCCGAATAACGAAATTATAACGCTGCGGATGAAGCCAAAGCGGAATCGCCCACAATTTACCGTCTACCGTAAAGTAATCCAGCGCTTCCTTCGGAATATTCTTCTGAATATCCGGCATTAGGCTCATATATGGCTTTAAATCCAGCAGTGCGCCCTGCTTCGCATAGTCAAAAACCGCTTGACTCGTTGGCATCATAGCAACGTCTGGTTTGTCTTTTGATGCCATAATAACGGGCACCTGATCCGCAAAGTTCGCTGAAGGCGGGGAAATTTGTTCAAATTTCACGCCTGTTGCTTTTTCAATCGTATCTTTGATGGGGTTGTTGTCTGGAGCCTTTTCAAAACCGCCTTTTGTATATAGTAGTTTGATAGGGCCCGCATCAGCATTTGAAACTTCTGCCGGTGGTGATGCATCATTTTTAGTACAAGCGGTAACCAGTGATAGAAGCAATGCGGCGGATAGACCTAAGCTGACCTTCTGCTTTCCGTTCATTTTCCATAACCTCCCATTATTTTGCTGTATTACAAACCTGCCGATTGGCGGGGCTTGCCGCTGTTTGGGAAACTGTTATCCAATCCACTGCTTATCCCTTAATGGAGCCGACCATCATGCCCTGTACAAAATAGCGCTGCAAGAACGGATAGACGCACATGATTGGCAGCACCGCCACTACGATAGTGGAATTAATAAGCACCGATGCAGGTGGTCTGTTGTCAGACAACGAGCCGCCGAGTGCGAGACCGCCGATATCATTTGCAACTAAAATTTCGCGCAATAGCAGCTGCAGCGGCCATAGATGCCGATCGGTAATATACAACACTGCATCGAAGAACGAGTTCCAGTGAGCCACTGCGTAAAACAAGCTTATGGTAGCCAGAGAAGGCAGCATTAACGGCAAAATAACTTTCAGCAAAGTAGTCATCTCGGACGCGCCGTCGATAATCGCCGACTCCTCTAATTCAACCGGAATCGTTTGGAAAAATGTCCGCATGATGATCAAATTGTATACGCTTAACGCGCTGGGAATAATCATCGCCCAAAATGTATTTGTCAAATACAAGCTATTAACGACCAGGAAGGTTGGAATCATTCCACCGGAGAACAACATTGTGAAGAAGAAAATCCCCATTATACTACCGCGACCTGGCAAAAACTTCTTTGAAAGCGGATATGCTGTCAGAATGGTGATTACAAGGCTGACCGCTGTACCCACCAGCGTTCTTAGAATAGTAATCGTATACGCATCGATGATCTTGGAGCTGCCTCGAAATAACCAGGCATAGTACTCAAATGTGAGGCTAGTCGGTATAACGATAAACGCGTTGGGTTGTTTAATTACATCATCCATCGGGGTTATCGAGCTTAGCAGGACGGTAATTACCGGAAGCAGCGTCGCCAAAGTAATAGCCGAAAGAATCAGCAAATTTATAAATCCGAAAGCGCTATCAGCATTGCGTCCAAAAGAACGGCGACGTGGTCTGGCGGTGTGCGGAAGTGTCGGTTTCATCATTTATCCTCCACTTTTTCTAAGAAATAGTAGGTGGTAACGACCATGATGCAGGCAATAACGGATTTAAACATACCAGCAGCAGCAGATATATGGAATTTATTTTCCAGAACACCAATTCGGTAAACATATGTGTCAATGATATCGCCTACACCGTAAAGCATCGGGTTATACAAGTTAAATACTTGCTCGAACCCTACATTAAGAACACTTCCCATACGCAGCAGCAGCATGATCATAATGATAGGCATAATACTAGGGAGCGAAATCTTAATCATACACTGAAACCGTGTAGCTCCATCCATCTTGGCTGCCTCATACAGATCCTGCGATACGACGGTCAGCGCAGCCAAGTAAATAATGGCGTTCCAGCCCATCTCTTTCCAAATGTCGGATATGACCAATATGCTTCTGAAATACACCTCATCGCTGAAGAAATAAATTGCCTTCTCGCCTGTCATCTTAATGAGTTTATTGATTGGTCCTTGATCGGATAGGAAGTTAAACAACAAGCCGGACATGACAATCCACGATAAAAAGTGAGGCAGATAGAGAATTGTCTGGATGCTGCGTTTAAAGATCAAGATGCGAACTTCATTGATTAGTAGTGCCAGCGAAATCGGAACAGGAAAACCTAAAATAATTTTATACGCGCTAATAATAAATGTATTTTTCATAGCTGTAATGAACTGAGGAGCTTGAAATAAGTAAATGAAATTGTCAAACCCCACAAATTTACTGCCCCATACCCCATTAAAAATTTGATAATCCTGAAAGGCAATGACCAACCCAAACATCGGCGCGTAATGAAAAATGGCTATGTACAGAAGACCGGGGACTAACATCATATAGAAGTACTTATAGCGGACGAGATTCTTCAGAAACCTGGTCAGCACCAGTGGTTGATGTGCGGATCTTACGAGCCTCACAGGCTGCGAACCTGATTTTTCACTCATATAAACACCTCGCAATCTATGTACAGTAATTGACAACATGTAAATTTCTGAATTTTCAAAATAAAATTTGGGGTTATCCAACGATCACTTCACTCCATTCAACCCTTCCCGTTTGATACCTTTATCATAGCCCCCTCCTTATCCTGTAGTAAATACACAGTTAGCATCGTAGATTGTGCAATTATGAAACAAATGTGCATTTATAAAAATGAAGCCAGTTAGATAATTGAATATTCCAGAAATTCATCAGTTTCCCTATAATACAACTTATCATTTCAAAATCCTGTTAACGACTGGAAGGGTGGCACATAATGACTAATTCTACATGGCCCAAACTGGATGACAGCACCATGCTGCAAAGACTTACATTTCCTGAAGGCCGAGTTCGAATGGTATTGGATACCGACACATTTAACGAAGTTGACGATCAATTCGCCTTGGCTTACGCCCTGCTTTCCCCAGAAAAAATCGATTTACTGGCCGTAACAGCGGCCCCGTTCTTCAATTGGAACTCGGTCAGCCCAGCGGATGGAATGGAGAAGAGCTATAAGGAAATCCTTAATATTATGCAGCTGATAGAAGTGAAGAATGCTCCTCCGGTCTATAAGGGTTCATCGCAATACATGACCAGTCATGCTGAGCCTGTGCCGAGTGAAGCTGCGGATAAAATTATTGACTTAGCTCTTTCATCCTCCGAACCGCTGTATGTGGTTGCCATCGGCGCTATTACGAATGTGGCGTCGGCTATCGCAAAATGTCCTGAAATCATTCACAATATGGTCGTCGTGTGGCTTGGTCCTAATGCCTACTGGTGGCCTACTCAGAAAATCTTTAATGTGTCGCAAGACTATCATGCCTCTTCACTTATTTTTGACAGCGGCGTACCTTTAGTTGTGCTCCCGTGTCACGGTGTAGCTTCCCATTTGCTGACTACACCTTACGAAATTGATGCCTGTTTACGTGGAAAAAATAAACTCGGCACCTACTTCAGCGATATGTTCCAAGGTCGGTTTACCCGGTTTGGCCAGAATAAAATGGGATGGTCCAAAGTCCTTTGGGATGTTGCAGCCATTGCCTGGGTGCTTAACGAACAATGGGTACCTTCTATGGTGCGGAGAACTCCGATCCTGAGTACCGGCTTTACTTATTCTTTCGATGATTCTCGCCACTTTTATAAGGAAGCGATTGATATTGACCGAAGTCTAGTATATATGGACCTGTTTGCTAAACTTCGAGAGCTGCCTAAATAAATAGCTTTCGGTGTCTGTTATCGTTTCTATGTTTAGGAGGGAAGCACCATCAAAAAGCCAACCATTCTTGACGTTGCCGAAAAAGCAAACGTAACCCCCTCCACCGTATCCAGAGTTATGAACGCTTCCAGCCTCGTTAAGCCTTGTACCAGGCAACGAGTTCTGGAAGCAGCCAAGAGTCTCTGCTACATTCCAAACAAAACGGCTCGCGTGTTCAAATCCGGTAAAAGCCATATCCTCGGACTTGTGATTAGTACGCAGCATATTAGTGAACTCGTCTTAAATGCCGGATTCCAGGCGAGGTTTAAAGCGTTGACCGTGAAAGCGCACAACGAGGGATACAATATGCTGATTATCACTTCAACCGATGCTGAACCTCATTCCTACTTTGAAGTGATCAAAAATCAGGTAGCCGATGGTTTTATCATATTAAGCCCGTCTATCAATGAGTCCTTGACCTCCCTTCTTGAGGAGGCTGGCATTCCCTATGTGTTCAACATGAAATATTCCAATAATCCCGAAGACAGCTACTATATCTCCTCGGATGATGTTGAAGGCGGATATATGGCAGCCAAATACTTACTAGATCTGAATCATACAGATATTCGCTTTATCCTTGGTATTGTAAAAGGGACTATCATGCCTTTCAACGAAGACCGAGTGAATGGTTTCAAAAAGGCACTGGGCGAATACGGCATAGCGTTCAAGCAGGAAATGATTGTCACCATTCCGGGTCAAATGGAAGAGAGCTATAATCTTATCCATCAATTGTTCCAAACGCAAAAGCCAACAGCCCTGCTGATCTCTAACGAAACAACGACAGTGGCTGCCTTAAACTATTTCTACGATTATGGTTACCGGGTGCCACAGGATGTGTCTGTCATCGGTTTCGGACCTTCGGAATTTTTCCGGCATCACCGTCCCAATCTAACCAATGTCAGCTATGACATTACATGGTCCAGCGACAAGCTGGTCGATCTGCTGCTACAGCGAATCGAAGGCAGGCCAGTGACACTTGAAAGGCCAAAAAAACCCGAGTTGATCATTCGGGGGAGTACGGCACGATATGTTCAGCCAACTGTCTTGGCATCAAAAGAACGCTGATTGAAAACTCCGTATGGAGCAGCTGATTTAGGTGACCAGCTGCTCCATACGGAGTTTTTCATCTTGCGTCTATTGCTTGTTCAGCTACCTGTCGCGAATCCGATCACGACTTGCCCGTATTTCGGCTACAAACTCCGGCCACCATTGCTTTTGATCCGATCGTTCGTCCAACACAGCCCTTTCTTCCACAATTCTGGGCAATAACTCCTCCGCTTTCTTCTTCAATTCTTCCAAACCGCCCACCTCCGGCACAAGCCATTTTCTTCCGATTTGCGTGTGAAGCACCTCATCAGCCCAATCGTAATCCTGGAACGTGATAGCAAGCTCGTTGTCCGACGATTTGGCAATGACCCACTCTAGTCGTTTCCCTGTCTTTTTGGGCATTTGCCTTTGCTCGAAATACCACAGAATTATGTGCGCTTCCAACGGCTCGAATTTCGTGTTCAATGTTAAGCTTGTTCTAAAGTCTATTGGATATTTATAAAATTCAACACCGTCTTGATACAACCCAACCTCACCGAGCATGGAATGACGGGCTTCATCCCACAGCTGCCTGCTCATATCCACATAATAGTCCCACGGTTTCCCCTGTGTCTTGTAAATGATTGGACCCATCCATTCCGGCACCGTCATTTCCTTCAACCGTTTATAGATCAATGCATAGGTTCTCTCGTCTGAAGGGCGCGCCTCTTCAAGGTAGTAATCATCTATTTTCCCAGCTGAGTTGTACTTATCGACAAATCGAGCATCCCGGCGTGGTTCAGCTTTCATTTCATAAGGCTTGCCTTCTTCTGTACGAGGAGTGATAGGCTTCCAGTTCGCTGATTTTTCCAAATCTCCTGAGAAGCCTCCTGCCGCTTGCAGACAGCATTGCAAATGTTCCTGCCATTGTTGTGCGGCTATCCGATCCTCCTCTGTTACCATCAATGCTTGAATCGCCTGATCTCCCCACACCTGCATCTCTTCTTCTTCCACTAGCATGAATTTGAGCACTCGGCACGTAGGATAATCTACTAACGGGTTGGTTTCTGCCAAGTACTTGTTCAGAGATCGAATAAGTTCCTTTTTTGCTACACCATAAATACCAACCATAAGCTCCAAGGTCGTTTCCGACCGAATCAACTCCTGGAAAAACAGTTCAATCGCAGCATCTGGTGTTTGATCCAAATAATGCGGAGGTTCGCGCATCTCCGTAATCCGCTTACGAAGTATGGCACTGTGCTCGGCATCGAGCCACATGTGCAAGCCCGAGGCACACTTCACTTCCCATTCGGGTACATGGGCAATATGTGCGGCAAAAATGTTCATCAGCTGGGTTTCCACGTACACATATCGTTTCAATAAACCCACCGAGCGGTCAATATCATAACCGATGCTACAAGCCTTTTCATAGCTGCAAATACCTGCTAAAGGGATTAAGCCCAAATTGTTATTTTTGACTCTTTCCATAGTTGCCCCCTTATTGAAAATAGGAATGGTACCGATGCCATTTTTATTTGCAGTAAATTCCTTTGCTTTTACATACATTGCCTATTCTGTTATTCAAGTTCCATAGGGTTATAGAGAAGTAAATCGCGATATTGCCCCGGTGTAATGCCCTCGCTCCGCTTAAAGGCACGAATAAAGCTGTGCACATTGTTGTAGCCAACTTCATTGCTAATTTGACAAACCGTCCACTCATTCAAGGAAAGCAATTGCTTGGAGCTAACGATGCGTCTTGCGGTCAATAAGTTATAAAAAGTGCTTCCTGTATACTGCTTCAATAAGCGGTTAATATACGTAGAAGAGCATTTCACCAGCTCAGACACATGCTCAAGTCCAAAGTCCTGGTTAAAGTGTTCATCTATGTAGGACTTAATCTCCCACACAATACGTTGATTTTTGTCCACTCGCAAAGCAAGCATATGCTTACAAATATGAAGGCAAATCCCTTCCAAATAGCGGTGAATTTCTTGCTTTGTTGCAAACTGCTCCATGCTGGCACATGGGTCAATATCAGAATCCATCATGTCTCTGAGTGTAAAACCCGCTTTATATACCGTCCGAATAATGGCATGCGTCAAGTGGAGATACACACGCCTTGCCGCGCTTGTATCTTCTGGCTGAATGGCATCCATGCACAGCTGAATGTAGTCCAGCGTACTTTGCAGCTTCTTGATCGTGCTTCGCATAATCGTACTGCAGAGCCTTTCTTCCAGCTCAAATAGAGTTGCGTATTCATAAACCTTGTGTTTATTCCGATCATCAAATGTGAGGCCGCCCCCATTCCTTTGAACTGTCATTGGCATGCGTGATACATAATTCAAATTGTAAAAGGTAGTTCCATTGTCTAAAAAATTATATGTACGCGTCATCTTCCCGGAAATTTGAAACGAGCTTTGCAAGGTCATACCCCTCTCTTTAATAAAATTTATACAAGAAATGGTACCGTTGCCATTTTGTTTCGCGAAGATGTGAAAGCACTTACACAATTATATTAGACCTGCTTTTAAAGGATGTCAACCTGATTTCCTTTAATTTTAAATGAATAAATCACTGTAAAAACTTTGGAAAAAGTGATATAATGGCATCGTTATCATTGTTATCATTCCAAGCTTTCCAAAGGGGAGAGTCCCAATCAAAAAGCCTACTATCCGTGACGTCGCCCTTCAGGCGAATGTCACTGCTTCCACCGTCTCTAGAGTATTAAATGATTCTGACCTCGTGAAACCCCGAACAAGGCAAAAGGTTCTAGAGGTCATTGAAAGTCTCGGCTACATTCCTAACAAGACGGCTCGGATTTTCAAGTCCGGCAAAAGCTATATTCTTGGACTAGTAATTAGCCAGGCCCATATTAGCGAGATCATGTCTAATGCCGGATTTCAAGCACAATTTAAAGGTTTGACCGAGAAAGCCCACAAAGAAGGATACAATATTTTGATCATCACTTCCGCTGAAGGGGACGCTTATTCCTATTTTGAAGTGATCAAAAATCAACTGGCCGATGGCTTTATTATTTTCAGCCCCTCTCAAAATGACACATTGACTTCCTTGCTTGAAGAGGCTGAAATTCCCTATGTCTTTAATATGAAATACTCTGACAACCCCCAAGATCGTTACTACGTATCCTCGGACGATTTCGAAGGCGGGTATATCGCTGCTAAATATTTGCTCGATTTGAACCATACTGACATTCGTATGTTGGTGGGTAGTGTCAAAGGCAGCATGCTGTCCTTTAATGTCGAAAGAACTAATGGCTTCAAGAAAGCCTTGGCCCAATACGGCGTACCATTCAAAGAAGAAATGATCGTCCCTATTATTGGGCAAATGGATCAAAGCTATAATGCTGTCTATCAATTATTTCAGACGCAAAAACCTTCAGCTCTCCTGATCTCGAATGAGATTACGACCGTCGCAGCCTTGAACTACTTCGCTGATCATGGTTACAGAGTACCACAGGATGTATCCATCATCGGCTTCGGGCCTTCCGAGTTTTTTCGCACGCTGCGCCCAAATCTAACGAACGTCGGCTACGATATCTCCTGGACCAGCTCCAAGCTTGTAGATCTTCTGCTGCAGCGAATTGAAGGCAAATCACCGTCTTTTGAGATGCCCAAAAAACCGGAATTAATCATCCGTGACAGTACCGCTCGATATATGCCGGAACCATCTCCGATTCTTGAAATGCAGCAAGAATGAGAACTATCTTGCTGCATTGGAGCCGTTGCTAGCTTCTTAGAGCGATGGTTATCCGAGAAGCTAGCGGTCATCCGTGCTCCCGCATGATTTTTTGGGAACTATAGTCCGCTATTTCCATGAGAAGGGGCAATTTCCAAGTGTGCGGGGAACTACGTTCCGCTATTTTTCAAATTTTTCCATAAAACGCACTTTCGCGGCCAAATAGCACCCTGTAGTTCCGCTCAAAGAAGAAAAAGCTCGCTTTCCTTCAAATAGAGGACCCCAGTGAAGTGTGATAATCATCGTTGCGGCAACGCCACGCCCCCCAACCAAATAAAAAAAGGTACCCAAGGGCACCTTTCATCAACACATTAAAAAACAAAATCATCATCCGTCAAAGCTTCAACGTGAATCGTACGCACATACCCATTCCCTTTTTTAGAGAAAAAGTCATGCTGCTTCGTCTTCGTGCTCAAACCGTTCAGAACAATCGGATTAATTTCCTCTTCCGGGAACAACGGCTCTACCCCTAAGTTCATGAACGCTTTGTTCGCGTTGTAACGCAGGAATGCTTTCACATCGTCAGCCAGCCCCAGAGGTCCATACAGGCTTTCCGTATAGCCTTCTTCATTGGCATGAAGCTCCTTCAATAGCGCAGACAACGTCTCGTAAGCCTCATCTTGCTCAGCAGGGCTAAGCTCTGCATAAACTTCCTGAGCCAATACACCAATGTACAGACCATGAATACTCTCGTCACGTAAAATCAAATCAATGATTTCACCGCTGCTTGTCATTTTACCCTGTCCGGCCAAATAAAGCGGGTAATAGAAGCCACTGTAGAACAAGTAGCTCTCTAGCAATACTGAGGATGCCATCGCTAAGTACAGCTCTTTTGTTGTCGTAATATTTTCATAATAATGGGAAATTTTATTCGCTTTGAACTGCAGATAAGGATTGCGCTCTACCCATGCGAATAATTCATTAATCTCTTCCGTCGTAGACAGCGTCGTGAAAATAGAGCTGTAGGACTTCGCATGAATTTGCTCCATCATGCCCATGAAGCTGAGCACCGCTTTGCGCTGCAGCCCGTCAACATGCTCAAGAATCTTCGGCATGCCAACGCCGCCTTGCATCGTATCAAGCAGCGTAAGGCCGCCAAGCACCTTCATGTAGAGCTCACGCTCAGCCCCGCTCAGTGTAATCCAGGACATTTTATCGTCAGACAACGGAATTTCCTCGTCCGTCCAGAACTGCATAATGTTCTGATTCCAGAATGTAATCGTGAAATCATCATCCGGCCGGTTCCAGTTCACCGCTTTTTTGACGATTGGCTGATTAATGGTAGTTGCAGTACTCATCTATGTTCAATCCCCTTCCCAATTACACCGAACAGCTTACACATTCCTCAACGGATAGCTGATTTGTTCGCGTGTAGTAGAGCGATTTAAGTCCTTTGTGTGCCGCATACAGATACAATCTAGCAAGCTGTCTCGTGGACACATCACTATTTACGTGCAAAATGGTTGAAATGCCTTGATCCACATGCGTCTGAATTTCAGCAATCAGATCGAGAATTTTGAATTGATCCATTTGATACGCAGATTTATAGTAAAAATAATTGTCGCGTGCCATGAATGGCATCGGGTAGTAAGTCGTTGAGTTCGCGTATGTACGAGTCTCGATCGGCTCTACAATCGGCATAACGCTCGAAGTCGAGTTTTGGATATAAGAAATACTTTGTGTCGGAGCAACAGCCAAACGGTAAGCATGGTACAAACCGTGCTTCTGAACTTCTGCCTTCAGCTTGCTCCAGTCGCTTGGTGACGGAATCTCCATACCTTCAAACAGATCCTTCGCTTTATCAGTAAGCGGGCGGTAATCTGTCTCTGTGTATCGGTTAAAATAGGCGCCATTCGCATATTCAGACAGCTCAAAGCCTTCAAAGACCTGCCCTTTCGCTTTAGCAATTTCCATGCTTTTCTCGATCGAATAATAATTCATCGCCATGAAGAACGTGCGAACGAAGTCTTTCGCTTCATCGCTTTCATAGCTAATTTTGTTCTTGGATAAATAGCCGTGCAGATTCATAACTCCCAATCCAACAGAGTGCAATTCACGATTCGCTTTTGCCACGCCTGGTGCATTGCTGATCGTCGTCATATCACTGACTGCTGTCAAAGCAATCATACCTTCATGAACCGTTTCACGCAGTTTCTTGTGGCCCATCACATTCGCAATGTTCATGGAAGCCAAGTTACAGCTGATATCACGCAGAATCACATCATCTTGACCGTAATCATTGATTTCCGATGTTTCTTGCAATTGGAAAATCTCTGTGCAGAGATTAGACATTTTGATCGTACCGATTCCTTTCAGGGCATGATCCCTGTTCGCATTCGTACGATTCATCATATATGGATAACCGGATTCCAGTTGGGTTGTCGCAATTTTGATCAGCATGTCACGCGCGCTCATCACAACTTTTTTCTTAACTTTCGGGTTAGCTAGCAGCTCATCGTACATTTCATCAATATCAAGATCATCCAAATGCTTGCCATAGGCTTGTAAAACGGTATAAGGCGCAAAAACATGAAGAGGTTTGTTCTCTTCTGCCAGCTTGTAGAACTTATTCGGTACGATAAGACCGATGGAAAGTGTTTTCAGACGCGATTTCTCATCTGCATTAATTTTCTTGCTGTCCAGGAATTCCATAAGATCCCAGCCGAAAATGTTGTAATAAGCCGCTCCAGAACCTTTGCGCTGTCCCATTTGATCCGCGTAGGAGAATGCATCCTCCATAAGCTTAAGAACAGGCATAATACCTTTGGCTGCGCGTTCTACACCTTTGATGGATTCACCGCGCCCACGAAGTTTGGACAAGTTAACGGCTACACCGCCGCCAATTTTGGAAAGCTGCATACATGTCGCTAGCACGTAGTTAATAGAGTTGAGAGAATCATCCATCTCCAGAAGGAAGCAAGAAACCATCTCGCCACGGCGGCTTTTCCCTGCGTTAAGGAATGTAGGTGTTGCCGGCTGCAAACGCTGTTCCATCATCGATACAGCGAGCGTAGAAGCAGTTTCTACGTTACCGCGCCCCAAGTAAAGAGCTACAATCGCAACGCGGTCCGCGAAATGCTCTAGATACAAGGATTTATCATCACTGCGTAAAGCATAGTCTGTATAAAATTTCGAAGCTGCCATGTACGAGGCGAATTCGAATTGATTATCGTGGGCCACTTGATAAACTTGATTTACTTCCTCTAACGTGTAGTGCTCATATACGTTCTCATAATAGTTATTATCAATCATATAACGAACTTTTGAAGTCGTATCGGGAAAAGTGAGGCTTTTACTGTGAACATCCTGCATAAAAACTTCAACAGCTTCTTTATCCTTCTCTAGTTGAAAAAAACCATCCGCTCCGCGTTGCATTAATAAATTATTCAGCTCAATGTGCCGCAATTGCATGTACCCCCTGAACAAATCGTTCTACATCATTTTTGGTGCCGGATAACTCGAACTTCGTTAACACTGGCACATCATACAGCTGTGAGATGGTGTCTGCGCTTTTGGCAAACCCGTCTCCCCAATTACGGTTACCGCTTGCTGCCACTCCGATCAAATTAGAGGCGTTCGATTCCAGGAAGGAACTTACCTTCTCAGGAACTTGGCCAAATCCGGTTGTGTAGGTAACGAGCACGAAAGGCTCGTCCACTTTCATCGCTTCCTCGATTTGAATCGCCGGCATATGAAGTTTATTAATAAATCGGCGAACATTCCCCGTTTTCGAATCGTAAGCAATCAGCATGGGCTCCGTCTCCTAACATCTCTATCATGGGTTCAAGCATTCTCGTTCTTGTGTCTAACTTATGTAGATAACCTATATGTAGTTAGTAATATAAATCTTACCGTCCATCCATATCTAGTATTGTCCTCTGTCTTCTCGACAAAATAGGCGAATTTCCGCAGGCAGGAAAAGAGCTGAAATTGGCGGTAAATCGGGCTTTCTCCCGGTATTACGCGGTATTTCCGCTGCGAATTCTGGATATGTCCAATTCGCTTTTTCCCACGACATCTAGTTGATAGATTCAAATTTATATCAATATATTGTGTTTGTCAACGTGTATTATGACACATTTACGGGCCCGAAATAGCCAAACCCAGACAGGGCGTGGCTCCAGAGGATTTGAAAAAATATTTTCATTTTAGACTTGAAATTTTCACAAATGTCGAAAGGAGCAAAGCCCCGAATCTCCTCTTTTATCCTACTAGATCTAGTTCCTCCCCCCTCTCAAAAAAAACCTCTCAAAACGTCTCAGAGGCCATCTTAAGACATTGTAAACGATGAACTGACCATTCTATCCCGAGACAAAAAAAAGCCATTCACGCGCACACGAGGGTGCCATGAATAGCTCATGTATAACTTCGTCCGTTACTAACCGTTGCGTTTCTGGAAATCAATCATGAAATCTGCGAGCGCTTTGCAGGAATCATAAGGTACCGCATTGTAGGTAGATGCTCTCAAGCCGCCTACACTGCGATGGCCTTTCAACCCGACAAACCCGTTCTGCTCGGTTTCCTTGATGAATTTCTTCTCCAGCTCTTCATCCTGCAAACGGAAAGTGATGTTCATTGCTGAACGACTGCCTTTATCGACAGGTCCCCGATAGAAACCGCCGCTTTGATCAATTGCGCTGTAGATCAAGCCTGATTTCTCCAGATTGTTTTTCTCGATAACCGTTAGCCCGCCTTGTTCCTGAATCCATTTGAGCACGAGGTTCACCATATAAATGGAGTACACCGGCGGCGTATTGTACAGGGAATTGTTCTTGCCGTGAATTTCATAACGCAGCATGGTCGGGATTGTTTTCGGCAGGTCCTGCAGAAGATCTTCTTTGACGATGACAACAGTCACGCCGGATGGACCTAGATTTTTTTGGGCACCGGCATAAATCATGCCGAATTTCGATACGTCAACTGGACGGCTCAAGATATCGCTGGACATATCCCCAATAAGCGGCACATTGCCTGTATCCGGGTAGCTTTGGAACTGAGCGCCTTCGATCGTTTCATTGGATGTCAAGTGGAGGTAAGCGGAATCAGGATGGATGTTGATTTCACTGAGATCCGGAATTTTCATGAATTTGTTTTCCTTGGAGCTAGCTGCAATAGCTACTTCTCCAAAAAGGCTTGCTTCCTGTACAGCTTTCTCTGCCCAAGCGCCTGTCAGCACATAGCTGCCCACTTTGCCCGGCTTCAAGAAATTCAGAGGAATCATAGCGAATTGAGAACTCGCTCCGCCTTGCAGGAACTGCACTTGATACCCATCCGGAATAGCAAAAATTTGCTTCAATAATTGTTGTGTTTCGGTATGTACTTGCTCGTACTCCGCGCTGCGATGCGAAATTTCCATGATTGACATGCCGATACCCTTGAATTCGACAAGTTCCTCTTGCGCTTTCTGCAATACTTCGAGCGGTAATGCCGCAGGCCCTGCGTTAAAGTTATAGGCCCGATTTCCCATGAATGACCACACCTTTGCTTTTGTATTATGGCTATGATAGCAATATTCTCCTCTTGCATCAAGTAAAACCTTAGTTGGCAATGCTAGTTGAAGTAGGAAACTGGAACCAGAACACGGGTCAAAAAAAGTCAAAAAGGAGTCCACGCACGCATGCATCCTTCTGCTCATTCGACAAGAGCGCTTTCAACACCGTCTGACACGTACCGGCTTTTTGTCGGCATCAGGCTCCCACAGGAGTCGCACCGGGAGCTAGCTCTCATGACTGCCTTCCTCAAACAGCGACTGCCCTTCCAGAAGTGGACGCATCCGCAGGACATTCACGTCACTTTAAGCTTCCTCGGCGACGCGTCCGCCGAGACAGCAGACGCGCTGGCGAACGACATTCGCCAGCTTGCAGCAGCTGCGCTGCCGCTGAGCTTGCACGCCGAGGGGCTCGGCGTGTTCGGACCTCCGGCAGCGCCGTCGGTGCTGTGGGCGGGCGTCGCCGGCGACCTGGACGCGCTGGCTGCGCTGCAGCGCGAGGTCGCGGACGCCTGCGCCCGCCATGGCTTTCCGGCCGAGGCTCGGGCCTACCGGCCGCATCTCACGCTAGCCCGCCGCTACCGGCTAGCGGCGGAGCCATTCTCGCGCGCCGCCCTGGCAGGCGCGCCTTCGCTGCCCGCGTGGCGGGTAGAGGACATCGTCCTCTACCGCAGCCACTTGGGCCGGCAGCCCTCGTATGAGCCCCTGGGCGTTTTTACTTTGGCTCCTCTCTAAACCTTACATAAAATTCTTGTTTTCGCATAATTTTCTGGTGTTCTACAAACACTGGAGTACAATTGGCTTTAATCATTTTCTCTTTGCGTAGTAGCTATTCAGAATAGGGAGGTTCTAACGTGCTGGATTGGCTTGAAATCGTATTAAGAACATTGTTAGCCGTTATCGTTCTTTTCCTGATGACCAAGATGTTAGGGAAAAGACAAGTCTCACAGCTTTCTTTTTTCGAATACATAACCGGTATTACCATCGGCAGCCTTGCGGCATATATCTCGCTTGATTTAGAGGCGAATTGGTACCTTGGCTTGGTATCTTTGGCTGTTTGGATCGCTTGTTCCTTAGGAATTGAATATTTGCAGCTTAAAAGCAAAAAAATGCGCGATTTTATCGACAGCAAGGGGACTGTTCTCATCAGAGACGGCAAAGTGCTGGAAGATAACTTGAAAAAGGAGCGATTGACCACGGACGAGCTCATGGAGCAGCTGCGGAAGAGGTCTGCTTTTATGGTAGCAGATGTCGAATTTGCAATCATGGAGCCGAACGGGGAGATCAATGTCCTTTTAAAACGCGAAAATCAGCCCTTAACCCCCAAACATTTGGGCATCAAAGTGGCACCTGAGAAGGAGCCTCAAGCGGTTATCATGGATGGCGAAATCCTAGACGAAGCACTGGCTACTCTCGGTTTCAGCCGAGGATGGCTCAAAACGGAGCTAGACAAAATAGGAATAACCATTGAAAATGTATTTCTCGGGGAAGTCGATTCGTACGGCCAACTGTATGTAGATTTATTCGACGATAAGATCAATGTTCCTGTACCGCAGGAAAAAGCCACCCTCTTCGCGACCTTAAAACAGTGCGAAGCAGACCTCATGCTGTATGGACTGACAACCAACAATAAACAAGCAAAAGCGATGTACGAGCAATGCTCCAAGCAAATGGATGACATTCTCGGTCAACTTAAGCCCCTATTAACGCGATAAAATCAAATTGCTCCCCGCCGTGATGAAACGATTGGGGAGCATTTTTTAATCCAGCAGCACCTGCGAGGCTGGGCCGTTAGCAAGCTCAAACATCCTTTTTACCTGCTCTACCGTATTGCGCTCTATGGACAGAGGCGGCAGCTCATTTTCGCCAAAAAAGCCGACTTCGGTCGTTTCCAAACTGACCTCTAACGCCTCTCCGCCGACCAACTCGCACAAGATAAATATCTTGTATACGTAGTTGGGCGCAGGCGGGTGTGCATGGCACTTCTTATCCAGAACCGCCAACAAACGCATAGGCTTGACCTCGTAACCCGCTTCTTCGCGTGTCTCTTTGACAGCGACCTCGCTCGGTGTGAAACCGATATCCGCCCAGCCGCCTGGCAAAGCCCATGCGCCGTCGGTTCTTTCCTTCACAAGCAGCACCTTGTTCTCCTGCAGAACAACCGCGCGAATATCGACCTTCGGCGTCTGATACCCCGTGTCGCTGGCGAATAATTCCGTCACTTTGTCAATCGGGGTGTCCGTGAAGTGGCTCATCATCTCCACGCTGATCTTGCGCAGCGCCTCGTAGCGTTCCAGATCGTAGCCGTTCTCGCCGTAAGTAAGTCCAGCTTGACTAATCGCTTGAATTTCTTTAGCCCAATGCAGCCAAGGAATATTCATCCATTATCCAACTCCATCCCGATAAAAGTCTTAATTCCGCTATAAATAGCGACCATCTCCTCCAACTTCATCCGAACGAGCCCGCTGGAGGAGGGACATACGTACTCCACCACACCTGATACGATGGGCTCTGGCTGGCTGCCCCATGCCATGCCTCTACGGCCGCTATATTGTTCGTAAACCCCTTTGCCTACAAAGCATACAACCTTTGGCCGAATGTTCTGAATCTTCTCCCTGAGAATTACGCGGCCTTCCCGAAATTCCTCAGGTGTTATTTCAGCAGCCGTCAACGAGGGCCTCGCCACGATATTCGTGAATCCATAGCCGAGCTCAAGCAGATCTTGATCTTCTTGAGGCTTATAAAGCCGAGCCGTTAATCCCGCTTGAAATAATATGCGGTAAAACCGATTGTTCGGATTCGCATAGTGATGGCCGGTTTCACCCGACCGAATACTAGGATTATATCCCACGAAAAGGATGAATAAATGCTCCTTCAAATGATCCGAGATCGGTTTTATTCCCACAGACATCAGCCCACCTTCCATGCGTCTACCAACTTGTATTAATTTGCAATAATTTTTACCCTTTCAACTAGGTTACCACTATTACTATATAAACTTCAACGATTCATAAGGCTTCCCAAGAACAGCCGAGGTATCGCCTTTTAACCAACTATCCACCAGAGTGCTGTACACAGAGCGGAAATCCACCTCATATTTCAAATCCCCGTTATCCAAATTGCTCAGACTCGGGTAAGCGCCATAGAGACCGCCCTTCACTTTCCCGCCAATCACAAACATCGGTGCTGCCGTGCCATGATCCGTGCCACCGCTCCCATTTTCCCTCACACGACGCCCAAATTCAGAAAACATCATAATCGCAACCCGGTCCTGCAGACCCTGCGCTTCCAAATCTTTATAAAAAGCCGTCAGCCCCTGATCGACCTGTGTCAAAACCCTCGCATGCTGCTCCTTCTCGTCGGCATGATCATCGAAACCGCCGATTTGGACATTGAACACTCGCGTCCCCGACTTCCCGGCCAATAGCTTGGCAACAAGTTGAAGATCACTGGCAAAGCTCGTTTTTGGGTACTCAACCTTATTAGCATAAGCAGCTGTTAACGATTGTATAGCTTCAACGCTTTTGTAAGCCTCATATCCGCGTCCCGAAACGACTCGCAGCTGTTCCATCTGGTTCTGATCACTATACATGTCCAAAAAAGCCTTGGTTATCCGATTTTTGTCCATCATCGCCGTTTTCGGATCTATTACATGGTACGATTCCAGCGATTGAATGACAGGAAAGCTCATCTTTTCCGAGGCGAAAGCTTTGCTGCCCGCTGCACCAACCTGAACCGCTTTGAGCGGGTTCGTGTTATCGCGCAGCGAAGACTCTACATAGCGGGCTAACCAGCCGCTCCGGCTAATTTTCTCCGGCTCAGCAGTCTGCCAAATTTCCATCGACCGGAAATGGGAATGATCCGGCTCCGGATAACCTACACCTTGAATGACCGCCATATTCCCATTCTTGAAAAGAGCTGCGAGCCCGGCAAGACTGGGATGCAAGCCCACTTGATTATCAAGGGCAAGCACGTCCTTTTGCTGATAGGCTAGTGTCGGCCTTGAATCATAATATACGCCTTGCCCATAAGGAATAAGCGTATTTATGCCATCGTTGCCTCCGCTAAGCTGCACAACAACCAGCACCGGCTCTTCGAAATCGTCATTGACTCCTCCAGCGAATATCGATTTGCCGGTTTCCGTAAACAAAATGCCGCCAAGGCTTAAAGCAGCAAACATTGCCGTACCTTTTAGCAGAAATTCCCTTCTTGTTAATTTCAATGCCTTCACCCCCCGCTATTTCATTTGCGCTTCCGGACTGATTAAAACTAGTTGCAACAAGCCCCGTAAACCGGCATTTTTCTGCTTTGTATGTAAGATAGTTTCCTCCACATAAGCGCTTAAACCCTTCAACGTCTTATCAGACAACTGTATGATCCCGAGACGCTGACTCCACAGCTTTACCCATTCCTCTGGCAGCTCCGCCTGCTTCGGCGTCGTATCAGCCGGCATCAGCTTCTTGTTGTTCAATTGCATAGCAATAGACTCGGCGAATTGATACCTCGCGAGCAGCAAATTGGTATTCAGCCATGATGCACCGCCTCTCCAGCCCGCAACATCAGGCGGGGAAAAGAGTTCCTGGCCCATCTTTCTCATCGCTTGCGCATGCCCTTTGGCAACATGCACCTGTAGCGTTTTGAGAATGCCAGCTACATAGTCAGCCGGTGTTTTAATGAGGGATAACCGCAAATTGGGATTATAGAAATCATCCGACATGAAAAGCTCATGAAGCACTTCTCCAATTGTCGCCTTCTCTACAATGTGCTTCGCCACCTGCTGTATCCAGCGGTCAGAAGGATTATCTGCGGCAAAATATTTGAGCAATTTCAAAGCCAGAAACGTTGATAACGACTTTTGATGAAAAATAATATCAATGGCAGCATCGCCGTCCAGATTCCCCTTCTCACCGAGCAGCGTTTTCGGATCATTGTCATGCTGTTTGGGATTAAAGGCCACTTTATTTTCCTTCTCACTATATGTCCAGCCCGTGAAAGCTCTCGCCGCTTCCTTGACATCCGTTTCGGTATAATGACCAATACCAAGTGTAAAAAGCTCCATCACTTCACGCGCGTAGTTCTCATTCGGTTTGTTTTTCTTATTGCGGTTCACGTCCAGCCAAATCATCATAGCCGGATCTTTGCCTATAGCGAGCACGAGCTCCTTATAGTTGCCTAAAGCATACTTCCGGAACAGTTCATTTTGCTGAACCATCAGCGTGACATCCTTAACCTTGTAGTTTGCGGTTGCAAAATGTCCATGCCAAAACAACGTCATTTTCTCAATCAACGGTGCGCTGGAACTCGCCATCCGGTATAACCAGTACATTTGCTGATCGCCAAGCTGTAATGGATCCAAAGCTTTCTTGCCATCTGCGTTTAGTTGGTCAAAAGGTGTCAGCGCTGCCGCTTGGGTCAATGCTTCACCAGCGATAAGCCGTCGCACCGTCTCCTCGCGCCCCAGCGCCACACAAGCATTAACTTCGTCCTCTGCCCCTCCGAATCCGGCACGAAGCAATAAATGAATTACTTCCGTGTTCGTCCAAGTTACTCCCATGATTTCCCTCCACGCCTAATTTTCCATACTTTAGCACATAAATGTGTCAAAAGTATGTAGAAAACAAAAAAGATAGAGATTTCAGAACTTGTCTGAATCTCTATCTTTATTAGGAATCCTCGCTTGTATCATCAATAGCTCATAGGTAGCTGAAACGCCTCCTAATACGCTGAACTTCGACTCATATACTTTGTACATGCCGGTGAACAAACGTCGTGCGCTGATGCCCGGCACATCCGCTGCTTCTGATGTGCTGGCTCCCATTGCTTTAACAGCATGCAAAAAATCCCTTGGACTCGGGTACGTTTCCACCTGAAACAAGTGATCTTCTTGGATGTGCGAGAAGCCACTGTCTACAAGCATTTCTCTCCACTCAGTACTGGATTGAAAAGTCAGCCCATGTCGCTGCGGCTGCTGTCCGCCATGTCGATACACCTCCATGAATGCCTCATGCAGCTCATAAAATGTTTCCGGCCCGAATGTCGTGAACACCAACATGCCTCCTGGACGAAGAAGACGCCGAAGTTGCTGAAGTGTCTGTTTCGGCTGTTGTAACCACTGAAAGCAGGCGCCGGAGACGATCAAATCGAACGAGTCCGGCGGTGCAGCAGCCGACCACTTTTCCACATCGCCAAGGATGAAGTGTATGTCCCTATCAGCTTGTTGGCTGCACCCTACACGCTGCTCAGCCGCCCGCAGCATGCCAGGTGCAATGTCCAGGGCGGTAATCACCGCTCCAGGATACTTCTCTACTAATCCGCTCGTCACAATTCCTGTGCCGCAGCCAATCTCAAGAATATCGCTTGCTGGCGTACTCTCTCGTTCGCCCTCCAGCCCCTTGAGCGCTGCTGCAAGCTGCTCCGCCATCATCCTCTGCACATTAGCGTTTTGATCATAGGAACCTGCCGAACTCCGATTAAATTGACGCTCAATTTCCATACTGTTGTTCATCCCACCACTGCCTCATTTTCTCTGCGATCTCCTCTTCCCTTCCTAGAAACGGTACATGGCCGCAGTCAGGTAGGGGATGTAATTGGGCATGAGACAGTCCAGCCGCAAGCTCTTCCGCCCCTTTGTAAGGGCATATCCGGTCCTCCCTGCCATGGAACAGCAACACTGGCCATACAATCTCCGAGAGTACAGCGCGAACCTCCACCTTCCGCAAAATCTGAAGTCCTGCCAGCAAAGCGGGTACTGTCCAGCTGCCTATTGGAGGGAGTTTGTCGTCTATTCCCATCTCCCGCTCTATTTCTGTCCACAGAATCTGGCGAAAATCAGACTCAACCGCAAGCGCATCTTGTGCCGCAGCTTTCATCATCTGCCTGATAGAAGCGTCCGGCTGACCTAGATGGGCCTCGTCCTTCGAGCGGATAAAACAAGCTGTTGCCGCAAATAAGATGAGACCATCCACCTGACCTTGAGCTGCTAATCGAAGCGCCAGCAATCCGCCAAGCGACCATCCACCGATAATAAGAGGTCTGCGGACTGCCGAAGATTGCCATCTTGCTACCACGGCTTCGGTGATCGTCAGCATGTCTTCAGGCGTTTTTGCCTCGCAATAGTTGATAGGCACGTGATGATAATCAGGCAGCGCCTTACAAAGCTGATCAAACACCTCAGGCGGCATACTCCACCCAGGCAACCATACGATCGTCGCTCTCTTTACTGGTGCCATCATCCCAATACTCCAAGCTGCAGCCCCGCTTCACGAATGCACGCTGCTGCATTTCGCAATTCTTTATCTGTATGGGCTGCGGATAGTGAGAAGCGAATGCGAGCTGTCCCCTCTGGAACCGTCGGCGGCCTCATTGCAACGGCTGCGATTCCTTTTTCTTCCAGCATAGCGCTGAAGCGCAAGGCAGTCTCATTATCGCCGATGATGATCGGCACGATAGGAGAATCGCCTATTCCGAGCAGGAAGCCGGACTTTTGCAGCAAAGATCGGAAGGTGCGAACGTTTGTGTGCAGCCTTTCACGCCGCCAGTGCTCCTGCTGTACCAGCACCAATGCTTGAGCAATACCTGCGAGCAGCACAGGGGGCATTGCTGTTGAATAGATAAGCGTACGCGCCTTATTCACGAGGAAGTCAATGAGCGTGCGGCTGCCGCACACATAAGCTCCGTAGGCGCCGAAGGCTTTGCTGAACGTTCCCATATGAATGTCCACCTCGCCTTGAACCCCGAGTACATGGCATAATCCTCGCCACGTTTCCCATAAATGCCTCCGCTGTGCGCCTCGTCCACCATCAGCATCGCTCCATACTCATGCTTGAGTAGGATGAGATCTTGCAAGGGGGCCTGATCTCCGTCCATGGAGAAGACAGCATCCGTAACGATCAGTTTTCGTTTCCTGTCGCGGTACTTATGCAATAACGCTCCAAGGTGCTCCATATCGTTATGCCGATATCGCGCTAACTCCGCCCGGCTCATCAGAATACCATCAACAATGCTGGCATGATTCAGTTGATCGCTAAACACCACATCGTCCCGGCCGACTACTGCGCGAATAACGCCTGTATTTGCCATATATCCATTGGCAAATACAAGGGCGGCTTCGCAGCTCTGCCATTCGGCGATGGCTTCTTCCAGCTCCGTATAAGCCAGCCGATTGCCAGTCACAAGGCGGGATGCCCCGGCGCCAACACCTTCCTTGAGCAGCACCTCCCGCATCACTTCAATTATGGCAGGATGCTGGGACAGTCCAAGATAATCGTTAGCAGACAAATTGAGCAGATTGTGCGCTCCTGTCCTGCGAAGCATGAGCCCAGGAGCGCCTGGAACCGCTGAACTCGCCCGGAGGGATCGTTTCAAGGAGGTTTCTTCCAGAAAGAGAAGCTCCTGTTCCATCCATTTCAAAGATGATTTCGCGTTCATTGTCCGCACCACCTTACAAAGCGTTAAGTTCAATCTCAAAGCCTAAATCTTCAATCATTTGGTGATCCACACCAATCGATTGGCCTGCCGTTGTTAAGTAATCACCGACAAAAAGGGAGTTCGCCGCATACAGCGACATGGGCTGCAGCGTACGGAGATTCACCTCACGACCACCTGCGACTCGTATTTCTTTGGTCGGACAGATGAAACGGAACAAGGCGAGCACTTTCAAAGCCTTCATCGCCGGCGTGCGGCCTGCATGCTCCAAAGGCGTTCCAGGAATGGCATTGAGGAAATTAATCGGAATCGAGTCACTATCCAGTTCACGCAGCGCATAAGCCATTTCCACAATTTCTTGATTGGTTTCACCCATTCCGATAATGACACCGGAGCAGGGGGACATGCCGTATGTTTTTACTTTCTCCACTGTTTCAACACGTTGGTCGTACGTATGGGTCGTCGTTATCGACGGGTAATTCGCTTTGCTCGTATTGAGATTATGGTTGTATCGATGTACGCCGGCTTCTGCAAGCCGCTGCGCTTGCTCATCCTTCAAAATGCCTAGACAAGCGCATATTTTTAGCGGCATCGTTTCACGGATTTCTTTCACGGCATCTACGACTTGCGCTAATTCCTTGTCTGTCGGACCTTTGCCTGCTGCTACGATGCAGTACGTGCCGGCTTTACGCGCCATAGCTTCACGTGCGCCAGCAAGCAGCGTATCTTTATCCAGCAAAGTATACTTGCTTACCGGTGCCGTTGAAACAATCGATTGCGAGCAATAGCCGCAGTCCTCGGGGCAAAGCCCGCTTTTCGCATTTATAATCATGTTCAATTTTACTTTTTTGCCGTAATAGTGGCTTCTTACCTGAAAAGCAGCATTCAGCAGCGGCAGAACCTCATCATTGCCTGCTTCAAGCACAGCCAGCCCTTCTTCTTCCGTCAAACACTCCCCATTTAATGCTTTTTGGGCCAACAAAGGCCAATCTTTACGGGTTGAAATGTTGTTCATTGTCTCCTCCTTGGCGTTCATTGTGGCATTAACTTTAGCGCTTGTTTGATCGGTGCGAGTTGTATAGATTTCCTAGCCGTATGTATTAAAAGATCTGTATGGACATCAGCAGGCAATAAAGGTAACCGACCGAGAACAGTTAGACCACTATACTGCTCGATTAGCTCCGCGTTCGTGGCAACACTCGGATCGTGTAGAGTTTCTGGATCTTCACCATCATTTAGGATGACGCCTACAAGTGGGATTCCATAATGCCAGAGAAAAGCTGCGGTCAATATCGTATGGTTAATCGTACCCAGACCGGAACGGGCAACAATCAGTGCAGGAATTCGGAGCTCTGCGATCAGATCTGCCGTCAGGGCATCATCATTCAGCGGAACGGCCACACCTCCTGCGCCTTCAATAAGCAGCGCCTCGTATCGTTCAATAAGCGGCTTGCCCGCGGCGATCAGATCTTGCGGCGTTAAGGTCACGCCCTCACGCCTGGCAGCAAGCATAGGAGCCAGCGGCGCTTCAAACGTGTATGGCGCTATGGCGTCTGGCCGCTCATTGATACCCGTTAGCTGCAGCAGTCTTTCCGCATCTGTTTCTCCACCGCCCAGGCATGCGCCTGACTGTACGGGCTTCCACACGCCTACCGGACAACCATCGGCACGAAGCGCTGCTGCTATCGCCGCTGTGACCATCGTTTTGCCGACTCCAGTGTCCGTACCTGTAATGAACAGACCCCGGATTGGCTCCGTGCTGTCTTTATTCATGGTCCGCATCATCCTTCCGTGACCTGAATAATGGATGCCGCCAAAATCTCCGTCATCGCTCCGAGCTCGGCTTCTGTGCTCGCTAATGGCGGAATGAAGACAATCACATTGCCTAGCGGCCGCGTCAACATGCCAAGCTCTCTGGCTCTCTGACTCGTCCGCACGCCAATCCGCTCTCCCCACTCGTACGGTTCTCGTGAACCTTTATCACGTACTAGCTCGATTCCGATCATCAGCCCTTGTTGCCGGATTTCGCCGACGTGCGGTCTATCTTTAAGCGCCGCTAGTTTATTGGCGGTAAAGATTGCCTTCGAACGAACTCCCTCCAATAGACTATTCTCCTCAAAAAGCCTTAAGCTGGCCAAAGCAACAGCACAACCGAGTGGATTTCCCGTATAAGAGTGTCCATGGAAAAAGGTTTTCTGCTCGTGATAGTCCGCATAAAAGGCGCCATAGATTTCATCTGTCGCCAGCGTTGCCGCTACAGGCAGATAGCCGCCTGTGAGTCCCTTTCCAACCACCATGAGATCTGGTGTTACATTTTCCAGATCACAAGCGAACATCTCTCCCGTCCGACCGAACCCGGTCGCCACCTCGTCCGCAATGAGCAGCACGTCGTGCTTACAGCAAAGTTCAGCCATCTCGCGCAGGCAGCCCTCCGGCATCACGACAATTCCACTGGCTCCTTGGACGATCGGCTCCACAATAAGCGCCGCAATCTCATCTGCCCGAGTTTCTAGCAGATCTCGCAAAGCGTTTATGGTTGCTTCTTTGGCTCCCTCTGCGCCCCCTTCATTTCGATAAGCATAGGGGTAAGGGATGACGTGCGATTTGAACAGCATTGGACGAAATACCTCGTGATAAAGCGGAATCGCCCCAACGCTCACAGCGCCAATCGTATCTCCGTGATACGCCTGACCCATTGTGATAAAAGACTTTTTATTACGCACCCCCTTGTTATGCCAGTACTGGAAAGCCATTTTAATCGCGATCTCCACCCCGGTTGCACCAGAATCCGAATAAAACACTTTGTTTAATCCATGCGGTGTGATGTTCGCCAGCTGCTCAGCCAGCTCAATTGCGGGGATATTAGCCACGCCCAGCAAAGTTGAATGAGCAACAAGCTCCAATTGGTTCGAAATTGCTTGGTTAAGTTCCGGTACATTATGTCCATGAACATTCAGCCAAACCGATGAAAAACCATCGTAATAAGCGCGTCCTTGGACATCGTAAAGCCTAACGCCTTCTCCACGCTCAATGATGAGAGGATCCTCGTTATTGTAGTCTTTCATTTGTGTAAAAGGATGCCAAACGTGCGACTTGTTCAGGGCCGCAAGCTGTTCGTAGGACTTTGACACGTCAATCCCTCCTAAACAGAGTTTATTGTTAACTTAAACTTAGTAATTTAGGTTAACAATAGATTGTGGTCAGTTTAGCAGATCAAAACATCCTTGTAAATACATTTTCATTTATCCACAAGTGAACAATAAAAAAAAGAGCAATACATAGCGTCTGAACGCCTTGTATTACTCTTATTAAAAAATGTTTATTCGAATACATTATTGTCGAACAAGCTATTGTCGAACGTTCAATATTGTTGTCAACTCGAGAAAAGAATTTACGACACGTCGAACGCGTTTATCGACATCCGGATGAATATCGCTGTAAGCTGCTCCCGTTTGAAAACTTTTCCGCTGATCGCCACCAATTGAAATCCACTCCGGGCAGTTAATACCATGAAGATTGCGAACAATTGTTTGCAGCTGCGTTAGTGAGCTAACGGCTACAGCGCCGCCTGATGAACTCACGGAAAGAACGGCTTTATTATTAAAATGATCTTGTCCGAGATGATCCAAAGCATTCTTCAGTACGCCAGAGATTCCGCTATGATATTCGGGCGTCGCCAACACGATGCCATCCGCTTCGTGCATCGCACGCTTCAGATTTTCAAGTGCTTCATGGCCTCCATGAGCATCATCCGGTGAATAAAAGGGTACCGGTGTTTTGTTCAGATCAATAAGTGTTGTTTGGTGCCCATGCGATTCTAATAAGTGCTGGATATACTCCGTGAGTCTTGTACTTGTAGCTGCTTGGTGGTTACTTCCTGCAATTAGGGTGACTCTCATCAAATATCTTCCTTCCCTGCGATGGAATAATAATGTATAAGAAATGATTGATGTTTTCATTATACCTTGTTTTCATGAAATTTCCAGTAGTAGATTATAATTATTATTAAAAAGGTATTATTATTGTTATTGTTATTTAAAAAAGCTGCCCCCACCATGGAAAACCATGATAGAAGCAGCTTATCTTTATACTTATATAAGGGCTAAGGAATTAGCAATCGAAGTACAGGTTGTACTCGTGCGGGTGAATGCGGATTGCAACTTGTTTAGCTTCGCCACGTTTCAATTCGATGTAGTTATCGATGAAATCTTGTGTGAATACGCCGCCTTCAGTCAAGAACTCGGAATCAGCTGCAAGAGCATCAAGAGCTTCGTCTAATGTACCAGGAACGCTGCGGATTTCAGCTTTCTCGCTATCCGACATTTCATAGATGTTTGTATCGAAAGGACCGTATCCAAGTGCACGTGGATCGATTTTCTTTTTGATACCGTCAAGTCCAGCCATCAACATTGCCGCGAAAGCAAGGTACGGGTTAGCTGTGCTGTCTGGTGTACGGAATTCGATACGACAACCTTTTGGTGTCACAGCTGCGATTGGAATACGAACTGCAGCGGAACGGTTTCCTTTGGAGAATACAAGGTTAACCGGTGCTTCGTAACCAGGAACTAGACGTTTGAAGGAGTTTGTGCTTGGGTTAGTGATTGCAATCAACGCTGGAGCGTGGTATAGGATACCGCCAATGTAGTTGATAGCTAGTTCACTAAGGTTAGCGTACGCGCCTTTTTCGTAGAACAGTGGGTTGCCTTCGTTGAAGATAGACATATGAACGTGCATACCGCTACCATTGTCGCCAAACAGCGGCTTAGGCATGAAAGTAGCAACTTTGCCATATTCTCTAGCAGTGTTAGCAACGATGTACTTGTATTTAAGCAGGTTGTCTGCTGTTTTAGTTAAAGTGTCAAAACGGAAGTTGATTTCAGCTTGACCAGCTGTTGCCACTTCGTGATGGTGACGTTCGATGCGAAGACCTGCGTCAGCAAGCTTGTTACACATTTCGGAACGAATGTCTTGTTGAGAATCGATTGGAGCTACTGGAACGTATCCGCCTTTAACCGGAACTTTGTAACCAAGGTTACCGCCTTCTTCTTTGCGGCCAGTGTTCCAACCAGCTTCTTCGGAGTCAACTTCGAAGTAAGACTTGTTCATGCCATTTTCGAAACGAACATCATCAAAGATGAAGAATTCGGATTCTGGTGCGAAGAATGCTGTCGTACCAACACCTGTTGTTTGAAGATATTCTTCAGCTTTTTGTGCGATACTGCGCGGATCACGATCATAACGGTCGCCTTCAGGCGTATGGATGTTGCTCATAATGATCAATGTTGGGTGAGCTGTGAAAGGATCTACATAAGCAGTTTCCGTATCTGGCATCATTACCATGTCAGATTGTTCAATACCACGGAATCCTGGGATGGAGGAACCGTCAAAAGCTACGCCGTTTACAAATGTTTCTTCATCTACTTCCGTTGCAGGCAAAGAGATATGCTGTGCTTTACCGGAAAGACCTACGAAACGAAAATCTACCCACTCAATATTTTTTTCCTTGATAAGGTTCAACACGTTTTGAACTGACATTTAAAAAACCTCCCATTTCCGTACATTCAACGTACTTTACATGATTAATGTTCAACTTTTTGTTGTTATCTTGCACATATTATATAGCGATTAAGCTTTCACAGTCAATACTTATGTCAGGTATTTTTTATTTATGTGTAAGCTATGCTCACACTCTTTCACAGACTTTTCTTATATACAAAAAAAGGAAAAGAGTTTCTTCCTAATAGAAGAAACTCTTTTCCTTGAACATAATATTATGCCAGAATAGCTTCTTTCTGCGTATCGAACTTTTTGCCAAGCAATGGCGCAAGCTTCTCTAAATCAACAAGCAAGTTCGCGAATTGGTCTGGGAACAACGATTGTACACCGTCGCCAGTCATGGAGTTGTCCGGATCTGTATGCATTTCGATGATCAACCCGTCCGCGCCTGCAGCAACGGAAGCTTTCGTCATCGGAACGACAAGTTCCCTGCGACCTGTACCATGGCTTGGATCTGAAATGACAGGAAGATGGCTAAGCTGTTTAAGTACTGGAATAGCAGATAAATCCAATGTGTTACGTGTGTAAGTTTCGAATGTTCGGATTCCGCGCTCACAGAGCATAACATTCGGGTTACCACCTGCAAGAATGTATTCTGCTGCATTCAGGAATTCGTCATAAGTGGAGCTGAATCCGCGTTTCAGCAGAACTGGCGTTTGAATCGTGCCCAGCTTACGCAGCAGGTCAAAGTTTTGCATATTGCGTGTGCCTACTTGCAGGATATCTGCATACTGTGCGCATACATCCACGTACTCAGGAGTCATAACTTCTGTAATCGTTAGAAGCCCATGCTTCTTGCCCGCTTCAGCCATCATGATCAAACCTTCAACGCCTACGCCTTGGAAGCTGTAAGGTCCTGTTCTTGGCTTGAATGCGCCGCCGCGCAACACTTGCCCCCCTGCTGCTTTCACCAAACGGGCGATTTCATCGATTTGCTCCGGTGTTTCAACGGCGCAAGGTCCGCCCATAACGACTAGCTGCTCGCCGCCAATTTCCACACCTTTAATATTGATAACGGTATCTGCCGGATGGAAGTCACGGCTTGCTAATTTGTATGATTTCGAAATTTTCACGACTTGTTCGACTCCTGACATCTGGCGCAGTTGTTCTGCTAATTTAGGATCTGCTTGACCGATAATACCGATAACTGTGCGATCTTCGCCTTTGGACACGTGAGCTTGCACACCTTGCTTCTCGATAAATTGGACGATTTCTTGAATACGCTCGTCAGACGTTTTGTTAGAAGTAATGGCGATCATGATTTACACGCTCCTCGTTTATATGGGTTGTTCCACTTAATTACTTCAACGCTTGTTCGCTTCTACGCTTTTAACCGATAAAGTAAATATACAACGCTTGACGAAGATTCGTCAAGCGTTAATTTATTTGCTATTCTTCTTGTTTACTAGGTGCGAGCTGATCCTTGCGGATTCTGCGTTTTTCTTTGCGACGATTTGTGTGGTGTTTGAGAAAGAGCACGACAGGGAAGTAAGCAATAATACCTAGAATGGTTCCAACCACCATTCCACCAACAATCAAGTCCAAGCCGCTTCTGATGATATTGGATAAGATATGCGGTAAATGATGAATCAGATACACCTTAACATGCTTCGGTACCAACCAATCTCCGACCTGTTTATTGAGAATTGAGAACGGAATATAAATCACTTTACCGAATACAAACCCAATTAATGCCGCAGGCAGATTAGCTCTTAACAAATAGACCAAGGGAAAAATAAGAACGAATGCGAATCCAGCTGTAGGCAAGGTAAACATTTCTATAGCCAGACCAATTGAAAAGCCGCGCGCTACCTTAGAAGGGCCGCCTTTGGCACGTAAGAGAAGTAAATATTTGTACCTAAACCAGCGTTTGCTGCTTTTCCAATCGTAGCGAGTTTTCATCATTTTCACCTTCTGAGTGCTCTGCATGCTGGTCACAATCCCGCCTTGTGGAATAAATACGAATTACTCGCTGCTGGCTGCCTTGGACTTCATAGCCGGAATGAGCTTCTTCATATTAATAGTACGTGTAACTGCCCAAGTGGTTTCATCTTTCGGATCGTAACTTTCCAGGTAAGATATGACTTCTTTGGTAATCGGTGTTGGCGTGGAAGCCCCTGAAGTCACCCCAACTTTGCGGACATGGGTTAACCATTCACGATTCAATTCAGTGATATCAGCTATTCTATACGCCCTAACTCCAGCAATTTCCTCTGAAACTTGCGCTAAGCGGTTGGAGTTATTGCTTTTGGGATCTCCAACAACGATAACAAGATCGGATTCTTTGGCTTGTTCAGCTACTGCTTCTTGCCGTACCTGTGTCGCAAGGCAGATCTCGTTATGAATTTCCGCCTTAGGGAACAGCTCTAATAAGCGATTCATGATGTGTCTGATGTCCCACTGGCTCATCGTTGTTTGATTCGTAATAATGATACGCTCTGACTTAATGTTCAAAAGATCAGCTTCTTCCAGCTTCTCAATAAGGTGCACAAGGCCAGGTGCAACCCCAACGGCGCCTTCCGGTTCTGGATGTCCCTTTTTACCAATATAGATAACTTCATAGTTATCTGCTACTTTTTCGCGAATCAAATCGTGTGTTTTTGTCACATCTGGGCACGTTGCGTCGACAACCGTCAAACCCTTGTCCCTTGCGCGTCTTCTAACCTCAGGAGAAACACCGTGCGCGGTGAAAATGACAGTACCTTTTTCAATTTGCTCCAAAATTTCAAGACGGTTCTCGCCATCTAACGTGACGACGCCTTCTTCTTTAAAGAAATCGGTGACATGCGCGTTGTGCACAATCATGCCTAATATATAAATTGGTCTTGGAAGATTTAAATTTTTTGCTGTTTGCATAGCCAATGCCATCGCGTCTACGACACCATAACAATAGCCTCTTGGAGAAATTCGAACGACTTCCATGCCTTCCACCTACCCACATCATCTGTTTTCCTTTTATTATAGCGGATTACACGGATAGAGGAAAGTTAGCCGGCAACCATATCATAAAAGTACTGCCCTCATCCTTGCGCGTCGTCACTTCAACGGATCCTCCATGCTCATCAATAATCCATTTGGCAATCGATAAACCTAGCCCCGTACCTGTGGTTAGCCCTCTAGATAAGTCAGCACGATAGAATCTGTCGAAAATATGAGGGATATCCTCTTTATCCATCCCGATCCCCGTATCTGCAATTTGAATACCGATAAAATTATGCGTCCGCGACACATGAAGCGATACAGTTCCAACTGGCGTATATTTGAACGCATTCTCAATGAAAATAAACAACAGCTGCTGTAAATAATCACGATTACCTTGTACGATGGCCTGCTCTAGATCTTCCAGATCACCCACTTGCCAGTCAGCGGTATGCTCTAATAATTGAGCCCTTCTCACAACCTCCTGAACGAGCGGCAGCATTTCGACAGGATTCTTCTCCATGACAACCCCCGCATCCGCTCTAGCAAGCGCGAGAAGATCATTCACAAGCCTGCTCATCCGCTGCGCTTCTCCGGCTATGTCTTGCATAGCTTCCAGCGACATCTGCATCTGCTCGGGTGTGGCGAGTTCCGTCCCAGACGTCTTCTTCCACATCTTCTCCAGAAGATCCACATTCCCACGAATAGTCGTCAGCGGTGTTCGCAGCTCATGTGAAGCATCCGAAACGAATCTCCGCTGCGCGCGGTAAGCTTCATCCAGCTCCAGATAAGTAACCTGGATCCGTGAGAGCATGCCGTTAATCGTTTGGGTGAGCCGGCCGATTTCATCAAGCGGTCCTTGATACTCGATTCGTTTCTCCAAATCGTCCCCGCTGCCGATTTGATTGGCAGCGTCAATCACGCGTTCGATCGGTTGAAGCGCCTTGCGGGATAAGAACCACCCCAGCGAAGCAGCAACGATGATCGTTAGCAATGCCCAGACCATCAGCGTATACTTAAGAGTAACGGCTGTTCTCTCATAGCTGCCAATAGGGACAGCTGCTTGGAGAGTTCCGATCAGATTGCTGGCTTGATCATAAATGCCCTGGTAATAGATGAGGAAGTCCTGTTCCAGCACTTTGGTTTTTTGAAAAAAACCATCCTCATCCCCTCTCAATTTATCGATGCTAGAAGCATCCAGTGGCAGAGCTACATTATAATATTGCAGGTTAGCCGAGCGATTAAAGCTTTTGAGGTTCACATTATATAATTGCAGGAACGTATTCGTTGAATAAAAATCTCTGTTCTCCAGCTCTAATTCCACGACAAGCCCTTTTTGTGAAAGGGCAATGCTTTTCTGAATACGCAAGGAGGTATTCCCTGCTTCACGCTTCAAATCCTGACGAATCTGATCATACAAAAAGTAATTCAAGAAAACATACAGCACAATCCCGAAAAGCAGCATCGTCAATGCCAAAACACCTGAATACCAAAGCGTCAGCCGCAAACGAAGCGACATATCAGAATTCTCCTCTCAATACGTACCCCGCTCCCCGGACGGTTTGAATCAATCGTTTATGCCCGAACTCTTCGGTCTTTTGACGCAGCAGCGCTATGTATACCTCGAGCACATTGGATTCGCCGCTGTAATCGTAGCCCCATATTTTCTCCATTATAATATCGCGTGAAAGAACACGCTTCGGATTCTGCATGAACAGGTGAAGCAAATCAAATTCTTTGGTTGTCAGTTCAATCAATTTATCGTCACGGAAAACCTCGCGCGTATCCAAATCAAGTATCGTATCCTCATAGCTCAAACGGTTCGTCGGCTGCTCGGCTCGCTCCGTTCTACGACGCAAAAGAACTCGCACCCTTGCTAACAGTTCCTCAAGCGCAAAGGGCTTGACCAAATAATCGTCAGCTCCAAGATCCAAGCCTTTCACACGATCGCTGATTTCATCTTTGGCTGTTAGCATCAAGATCGGCACCTCGCTGCCGCTTTCACGGATACGTCGCACAACCTCCCAACCGTCAATATGCGGCATCATTACGTCCAAGATCAGTAAATTCGGCTCCGCTCTCAGCATTTGCTTAAGTCCCTCTGCCCCATTGCTTGCCGTTTCAACGGAATAGCCTTCAAATGCCAGGCCACGTCTTAACATAGACGTAATTTTCTCATCATCATCGATAACCATAATATTTTCCCTCATTGGTTGGCCCCCCTTCTTTCTTTTCATTGTATCAAAATCAGCTTGGCAAGCAAAAAGAAGCAGAGCCTGCAAGCTTGCGGCCCGCGGGTCTCCACTTCCTTTTAACCGTACGCACGAATCTCTGTTTATAGATTGGATACTTTCCTTTATTCAGCAGGTGTTTCAGCCAACGTATTTTTGTCTCCGATTGTAAGTGGAACTTCCATGCGTTTGCCGTCGCGAATTACACCTAACGTTACTTTATCGCCTACTTTTGTTGCTTGAACTTTCGTAATCAGCTCCTGGGAGTTCTTGATCTTCGCGCCGTTAATATCAACAACTACATCGTATTGGCGAAGACCAGCTTGGAAAGCAGGACTTTTGCGTTGAACGCTGCCAACTAATGCCCCATCTGTATTTGAAAGTTTCAATTCACTTACCCAGTCCTTGCCAATATCTTGTAGACCTACACCCAAGTAAGGAACTGGTTCTTTAGGAATTTGAACGTTATTTTTCAGGTTCTCCAATACCGAAGAGATCGTGCTTGTCGGAATCGCGAATCCAATACCTTGGGCTTGCGAGCTTACCGCTGTGTTAATTCCGATAACCTCACCATTCAAGTTAAGCAGAGGTCCGCCGGAGTTACCTGGGTTAATGGAAGCGTCTGTTTGAAGCAAATGCTTATACTCGCGTGTTCCTTTTGTATCTGGAATGCTGATCGGACGTTCTTTGGCACTCAGCACACCAACCGTTACAGTGTGATCAAAACCGTAAGGGTTACCGATGGCAACAACCCAATCTCCAACGTTCACATCTTCTGCTTTGCCAAGAGGGAGAATCGGGAAGTCTTTGTCGCCTTCAATTTTGAGGACAGCCAAGTCTAGATCGTAACTATTACCAAGAAGTTTGGCTTTGAACGGCTTATCGTAGCCCTCAACCGTAATTTGAACTTCATCAGCTCCGTCAACCACGTGCTCATTCGTTAAAATATAGCCCGTTTTCTCGAAAATGAAGCCTGTTCCCATCCCTGCTGGCTGAAGCTCGCCGCTACCCGAACCTTGCGTACCGCTTTTCGGTGTGGTGCTGCCGCCGTTATCTCCAAAGAATTGACGGAAAAACGGGTCATCGAAAAGCGAGTTGCCGCCGCGCGTCGACTGCTTCGGTTTCACCAACGATTCGACCTTTACGATAGCTGGCCCAGCATTTTGGGCAATCGCGGAAATATTGCCTGGGCGGACAACGTCAAGCCCTACATTCTTCACTTCGCCGTTATCGCCGGAACTCTTCGTCGTAGCCGTAGTCGTGCTGCCCGATGCCAGCGGCTGGTTGCCTGTGAACAAGTTCAATTTATCAGCGCTGAACATGAGTGCACCTACGACCAAGGCGCCTGCCATGAAAGCTGCGAAAATGCTTTTTACAGATGAACGTTTTCTAGCATGCGGATCCCAAGGACCAGGTCCTTGTGTAGAACTTACATCTGGGCCGAAACTGAATGGGCGCAAGTTCTTAGGCGGGGTAACTTCAACGCTGGAAGTTCCTTCTGTTCCTGATGCAGAAGTTGTAAGTGCTTCCTGTTCATTATTCTCGTTAAAAGCTGACTTGTAAGGTCCATAAGAATAATAATAGGAAGGTCTTTCTTTGTTCGGGTCATGCGGTTCTTCAGGGTTCGTTTCTTTACGGTTCATTGTGTCGTTCGATTCGTTATTGTTATTCTGCGACTTGAAGAAGTCGCTGTAGTCTTTTTTGTTGTCTTCCATACTTCTTACCTCCATTTGTTTATATGAGTTATAAAGTGCATGTTCGTTAGTTGGATTATGTCTTGCTGTCTATGGTTCTATCATGCACTCACAACCTTAAACGAATATTAAAAAACAATAAAATGGAGGTAAAAAAAGGGCACTTCTATTGCATCCAAGCTTGTTCAACCTTTTTCAGCAGTCCCGCGGCTTCTTTTACCCACTTGTCGTCTACTTCCGCATCCGGATCGAGCGGCGCCTGAAACTGATCAATCATCGCTCCATAGGTTTCCGCTTCAGCCTCTTGATCAAGGCCTTCATTATAAACATGCTTCAGCACAAAGGGGGTTCCCATTTCTACGATGGCATCCGTCGCCTCCGTATCTCCATCAATTCTTCCCGTCACAACTTGAAAAGGAATGCGCAACCACACTTTATGGGCTTCATCCAAAAAGCGGTCAAAATAGCCATGGTCATAGTCCCAGTTGCCGCCGAGTGCAAAGTCAAACTCGTGCAGGTGGTCTCTTACACTGTCGAAGGACTCTTTGACCTGTTCTAATGATGATGATATTGTTTTCATTCCGACACTCCTTAAGCGCTCATATTAGTTTCCTTACGCATAGAGTGTTCCAAAATGTAGTTTTTATGTGTCATGAAGGCTTACTTCATTAAACCCAACCTTTACGGTGCGCAAAAATAGCCAACTGTGTACGATCATCTAATTCACACTTCATCAGCAGATTGCTGACGTGCGTTTTAACCGTTTTTATACTAATAAAAAGCTCCTCAGAAATGTCTTTATTACTTTTACCTTCTGCAATTAATAACAGCACTTCCTTCTCACGTGAAGTCAGCCCCTCTTCCTCCGGCATAGCGTTGCGCTGCCTGACGCCTCTCGTAAGCGCCAATGACACTTCCGAGTTCATCACAGGCATGCCGCGGTATGCGCTCTGGATGGCATGAATCAATTGATCAGAAGAGACGGTTTTCAGCATATAGCTGATGGCTCCCGACTCTACAGCCTCAAGCACCTTGGCTTCTTCAAGGAAGCTGGTTAACATAATGATTTTGACCTGCGGGAATTTGCCGTAAATTAATTTGGTTGCTCCTATCCCATCGAGTACGGGCATTGTGAGATCCATTAAGATGACATCAGGAATCCCCTGAGACAACTCGCCGTTTAGCTTATCGAACGCCTCCTGGCCGTTGCTGGCTTCCCCCACAACCTCCATCCCCGGTTCCATTGAAATATAAGTCCTTAATCCTACGCGAACCATATCATGATCATCAACAATCATTACTTTCATGTTACTCATGGGCTTCTCCCTCTCTTTCCTTTGTGACAATACCAATCGGTCCTGTAAAGCGTGGAATGCGGACCCTGACCCGGGTGCCTGAACCTAATTTACTATCGATTTCCACATCTCCGCCCAGCTTTTGTGCTCGTTCTCTCATCGTGGATAAACCATGGGAAGCTGAAGAGATATTCTTACGCTCGAACCCTTGGCCATCGTCTTGCAGCTGAAGCACATATTGATGCTCTCTTTCATAAATGGCCAGTCGAACTCCCTTGGCAGAAGCATGCTTCACGACATTGGCAAGGCCTTCTTGGATAATAAGGAAAAACTGATGCTCAATCGCTTCTGAAATCGTTTCACGCAAAGAAACATCAAGCTGGCCCTGCAGCTCATGAGTCCGGCAATATTCCGGAAACCACTTCTCCAGGGCTTCTTGAAGGCTCATATCATTTAATTCAATCGGTCTAAGCTGTGAAATCAAGCCTCTCATCTGCTTCTGGGCATGGTGCGACATTTGAATAAGTTGATTCATAACAGTCGGAGCTGCATCCGGGTTTCTTTCCAATATTTTGGGCAAAGAGGAAGCTGACATATGGATGGCAAACAACTCCTGGCTGACCGTGTCGTGCAAATCACGCGCAAGTCGGCGCCGTTCTTCCATCACGGCATTCTCTGTAAGCTCTTGATCGCGAATCGCCTCAGCCTCGCCAAGCCTCTGCAGCAGCTGAACACGTTCTTCAACAGAAGCCGCCATTTTATTAAAAGCATCATATAAGTACATGAACGGTTCAACAGGTTCAAGCTCCACACGACTGGTGAAATTCCCTTTTGATAGTTCGAGCATAGCCACATGAAGTTCATCGACCTTACGCTGCCATCTCTTAGTTGCAATATAACCAACAGTTAAACAGACCGCTAAAATGGCAATGAGAAACCACATCCGGAACTCCCACGAGGCAAGCTCCCGGCTGTAATACTCCAGCACAATAAATATACTTGAGACGGTGAGTAGACTCGAAATCAGAAAGTAATTCAGCAGCTGCCACTTCATATTGAACATTCGCAATTTGTACATGCTCCATCCTTAACCTATCTTTTTAATTGTGATATCACCAATGAACATGCTTGTCGTGACGATCAGCTTCCGTTCAGCTTCTTCATAATGGGAGGTTTGCGTCCTTACGCTGCGCAAGAATCCACTCTCACGGCGATCAAGAACCTTCATGTCACCTATAAAGGAGCTTGCCATCACGCGAACTTCTACATCCAGATCGTTCGGAATAAATATTTTCACGTCGCCGATAAATGCCGTTACATGAATCGTTGTTTCTCCAAGCGGGATGGCGGCACGGGTTAGGTCAATAACAGAATCTCCAATGAAGTGAGAGATTTGAATCGGCTTTAATTCCCAAGCTTCTTGACCCAGATGCACATCCCCGATGAAGCCGTGACGATGAAGAACATCACCTGAATCAAAGTTGCGCACGAAGTCATCGTAATGGTGGCTGTGACCATGAAGATTTTGTGTTTTCGGCTGAGTATGCGATTCAGGATGAAGCTTAGGTGCCTTCGCGGCTGGATCTCCAGAGCCAAGCCATTCTTCCGCATGCTTTTGATGAAATTCGCCATGAATATCTTTGAGAACTTCTTTTTCCTCATCGCTCAGTGAATGTTTCGTTTCTTTTCCTGAGAAAAGATCTCGTTCCACTTTTTCCTTCATGATATCTTTCATTGTAGAATGATTCCAGTTAGCAGAATCCCATGAATTACTATATTTCTCGTGTTCCTTCCGTCTTGCCTCACGTCTCTCTCTTCTCGCTTGCTCTTTCGCTTCTTTCATGGAAGCCCAGTCAGGCGACTCTCTACGGCCAGGACGGAAGAGGACGCTTAGCCCGAAAAAGATCAAGGCAACAGGTCCCAGAATTTTAAACATGTCTCCAAGCGAGCGATCGGTGAGATTCAAATTCTTAAGAAGGAAAATCGTTCCGACGCCGCAAACGAGCAAGCTCCAAATCGAACCTCCCCAATGATACTTACGCTGCCATAGGAATCCTACGAGGCCATAAAAAATTAGAATGACAGGCCAATACGTGGAAAACATATAAGCAAGGTCAATATGAATGAACCCCAGTTGATTAAGTAAAAAAAGGATACCTGCCGTCACAAGGACAAGCCCCCAAATCATGCGTTGAAACATATGCGGATTCATGCGTTCTTCCTCCATTTGTGTACATCGTTGTTAAGATACTTCTAGTCTATAAGATACAAGCAAGATTGAAAAGAGACGAGGGATTGAAGCTTGCCTCGGTCTAGAGACTGAGTTTTTCGAACAGAAATACAAAATAACTGACATGAGTTTGGAAGATACGAACAATCCATCATGCATGTTATGTATTCTTACGTATTTCGTTGACATGTTTATCATGAGAACCGTATAATTGTTCCATTAGAACGCTTCGAATATAAGGGAGAGATAACAAATGGATCAAATCCAACAGCTTTCCAGCGGTCTAGATACCATATGGGTGGTACTAACTGCTGCCATGATTTTATTGATGGAAGGGGGCTTCGCGTTACTAGAAGCAGGCTTTGTCAGGCAGAAAAATGCTGTGAGCATTATTATGAAAGTGTTTGTTGATATCGCTTTCGGAGCACTTATTTTTTATTTCATTGGTTTTGCACTTATGTATGGCAAAGATGCAGGAGGCATCATTGGATTAAGCGGCTTCTTCATGGGAGGAGATTTGACACACATCGTGCTCAACATCTCACATGAAACCTACTGGCTATTCCAATGCGCCTTCGTTATTGCTGTTATCTCCATTGTATCTGGCGCTGTTGCAGAACGCATCAACTTCAGAGCTTACATCCTTTACACCATTGCCATGACAGGTTTGATTTATCCCATAGCAGGTCACTGGGTATGGGCAGTGGGTGGCTGGCTTGGAAAACTAGGGATGGTTGATTTCGCCGGGTCGGCTGTTATCCACGCGCTTGGCGGCTTCTCCGCACTCGCAGCTGCCATGATCAT
Organism: Paenibacillus sp. J22R160; assembly: GCF_059692135.1. Classification (NCBI taxonomy): domain Bacteria; kingdom Bacillati; phylum Bacillota; class Bacilli; order Caryophanales; family Paenibacillaceae; genus Paenibacillus; species Paenibacillus sp. J22R160. The sequence goes on from NZ_JCAUAU010000003.1 coordinate 439,427, forward strand.
CGGCCCACGGATCGGTAAATTCTCTGCAGACGGCTCAGCCAACATCGTTCCACCCTCCAACTTACCGCTAGCTTCCGTAGGAGCCTTCATCCTATGGTTTGGCTGGTTCGGCTTCAACTCCGGCAGTACACTAAGCGCTACCAATACGTCGATCGGCCATATTGCTGTAACGACCATGTTAGCGGCAGCAGCAGGCAGCGCAACCTGCATCTTGTTTACGATGATGCGCTATCGCAAGGCTGACCCGCCGATGGTCATCAACGGCGCACTTGCAGGACTCGTCGGCATTACCGCAGGCTGTGCATTTGTTAGTGATGCTGCCGCCATTTTCATTGGAGCCATATGCGGAATCGCAATGGTTTACGCAACTGAAATGCTGGAAGCTAGACAGATCGATGACCCTGTCGGAGCGTTTCCCGTACACGGGATCAGCGGTAGCATCGGAACATTGGCTGTAGGCTTATTCGCTCAACCTGACGCTATCCGTGAAGGAACAGCCGGTTTATTTTATGGCGGCGGATTCGGTCTGCTAGGGGTTCAAGCATTAGGTCTCGTTACGATTTGCATATGGGGCTTCGCCATCACTTGGGGCGTCATGAAGCTCATTAATCTAATCGTACCTTTACGTGTTAGCAGCGACGAAGAGCTCGTAGGCTTAGATGTAGGGATCCATGGTGTTCCCGCTTATAGCCAAGAAGACGGTTTTCTGGATTTGGAGCAGTTGAAAAAAGGATAAATCGAAAGCAAAAAACCCTTCCATCTGGAAGGGTTTTAATTTTTATTGGTTAAGCAAATCTTCGAATTCTTCGGGAATGCTAATGTCTTCGCCAGGCTTGGATTCATTCATAATCTGTCTGGCACGTGCTATTTCGGCACGCAGCTTATTCACTTGCTCCATTGGCTTCTTCACATAGTGGATATATTCAACAGCCAGATGATGGTCGGGTTTCTTCCCCGAAAACATGCGACGAAGTGAAGACATCGCCTGATAAGCTCGCTCTTCCTTCATTCTCTTCATTTCGTAACGCTCCACGACCTGCTCAATCTCTAAAGCCTGCTGCTCCTTGCGGGCAATGTAAGCTTCCAAGAAAGGAAATACCTCCGCGGCTTTCCTAGATGTCTTTTGAGAATTACCGTCCAATCGCATAGCATTCAGCATTGTCACTCACCTATCTCTCCATGTTAACATTCATCACAGTAATCTTATTTTACACTAAAACAATGGTTTTGAGAACCATTATTTCAAGATTAAATCGATTCCAACGACACCAATAGGGATTCCCGTGTCACTTATTATCGCTTTTGACAAAGTAATACACGGTTTTTTCGTAATAGCTGACACGTATTCCTCCGAAACGAAGAGTTCACCTGCCATCGCCCGCTTCCACCACTCTCTCCCCTTGCCATTCACAAGACCGGCTTCAGGCAGTGAAAAGATAAAGGTTCCGTCTGCTCGGTTCGACCAGATCGCCTCAACACCATCCGCTTTCTTCAAAACTGCGCTTAATTGAGCGGCATGACTCCCATCGACTAAGGAAGTGATGTCAGGTTTGAGCACAAGAGAGCTGAGCAGCTGCTTCATCTCTTGGATATTGACGTTTGTTGTCCCTCTCGTATTTTGCAAGCCAACCGCTTGAATAGCCTGGATAAGCTCTGTCGAGGAACGATCGAGGTTTTGGTTGATGTGCTGCAGCATCGAAACTTCCTGTCGCTGCTTTTTCATTTGCAAAAGCGTGTTCTCCACGCTGTTCATGGTTTCGTTCATCAGATCCACCACCTGTCCCAACGAGGACCTCGTGTCTGTTACTAATGCGGACTGCGTCTTGGTAGAGCTTGTCGTGCTTGTGACGAGATTATTCACATTCAAGATTAGAGAGAAAATGGTATCGATTTTCTCCTTCATCACCTTCATTTCGCTAATGCCTAGTGCAACCGACTTTTTTTCTTCTGCAACTGCTGTTACAACTTGCGCAACGCCACTCTCAATAGCGGTCAAAATTTCCGATGATTTTGTCACCGCTTCATGACTTTGCGCAGCCAGCTTCTTGATCTCCTGTGCGACAACCGAAAACCCGCGCCCTTGCTCACCAGCTCTAGCGGCTTCAATGGAAGCATTAAGCGCAAGCAACGACGTTTGAGAGACCACTTCGGCAATGAACGTATTGATTTCTTCGATTTTGGAAGTATGACTGGTAAGATCTTGAATCTTGCGCTGCATCGTATCATTATTGATATGCAGATCGCTCATAACTTCATCCGTAGCGTTCAGGGAGCGGCAAACATCAACAACTGTGTCTTTAGTCTGTTCGCTCTCCTTATGCATGTGCAGCGAAGAATCTAGAATATGGTCGGCCGCTGCCGCCACCTGCTGAATCGCCGCGAACGCCTCCTGCAGCTGCCCAACTGCTTGATTGCTGCGAGCTTTCAAATCCTCTTCCCCTTGAATGGACGCGTCAGCAATGTGCAGCAGCTGGCTGATAGAGCGATTTACTTCTTCCACCGCCGCAGATAAGCGATCCGCAACGACCTGCGATTCCTGAATGAACGTTCGGAATTGCTCTTGTTGCTCCTTGTCAGAGCGGAGTGAAACGCTTGACGCCTTATTCATAACAATGGTCAGTATCCCTAAAAACAAAAAAACAGCCAACCCTGCAGCCGTAAACCAAATTGATGTTGAAAATAAAGCCACTACACTTACGGCAATACCGATGAGAATAAGACCATACAACCACGCTTTCTGTTTCGACTCAGCCTGCATAAGCAATTGGCACTCCTCCCAGAAGGGCAAATGTTAGATTTTGCTACATTATATCGAAAATAGGCGATGATGAAAAGAAATAAAAAAAGCAGAGACCCTTGCAGGTCTCTGCTTTTCTTCCATTACTATGGTTATGGTAATTCTTATTTGTTTTGGTTTTGTGTGTTCGTTTGTTGCTGCTTGTTAGGTACCGCAGTTTCCGTAGCGAATTCTACGTCTTGTGCTGCTTTCTTGTTGTTTTTGTTCTTAGCCATGTTCAATCACCTCCTGTATGTATATAGTTTCCCAAACAGGATTTTTTATGATGAAAAATTTAGCCAAAACAAATTTTATAACGATTTGGTAGGAGATAGGATCTCATCCTTCAATTGATTCCAAATGAGTTCGGTCACCTTGCCATTCCCCTGCTTGACGATAAATACTTTGACCGTCTTTTTGCCCCATTCCTTGTATACTTGATCTTTCGTATCAAAATACAAGTCAATTTTCTTCCCTTTAATCGCGCTTCCTGTGTCGGCAACGACCCCATAACCATATCCCGGTATAAACAAGACCGTACCGAGTGGAAAGACTTTGGTGTCTGCAGCGATGGTCGATAAGGCTTTGTCGTCCCGCTTTACTTTGATCCCTGAAAAGGTAATGCCATACTCCGGATGATCTGGGTTTTTACCTGTCGATTCTTTACCTGCGTAATATCCGGTGGCCGTTACTTCAACCGCCTTAAGTTTGGACAAATCCGAGTCCAGTTTAGGCACATAGCGATAGTTGATTTGTTGCCCACGATCTTGTACTACAGGCACAGAAACAGGTCCCGAATTGCTCGGAGTATCCATTTGATGCGGCACTTGTATATGGCTTACGGTTTCTGCCGTGTTTCTTGTTTCTTGTCCGAAAAGCGCAATCAAAACATTCATGATCATCCATGTTCCAAGCCATTTGGGCTTAGTAAATAGCGCAGTTAACATCGTTTTGATACCTCCCCTACTATTGCAGGTTGTCCAGTTCATTCCAGAATTAAACCTCCATATGCAGACTCACTGATTAAAATGCCCCTATTTCGTTCCCTTATACCTACCAAAATGCCTAATTTTGAAAACAAAAAAAAGCAGAGAAGAATCACTCTTCTCTGCTTACTTGTTAGACTATTATAGTTTTTTTCTTATTTCTTCATTGATCATGCCGATAACTTGATCAATCGGATGTGTGCCCAAGTCCCCTTGACCGCGTTTGCGGACAGAAAGGCTTTCGTTCGATACTTCATTTTCCCCGACAACGAGCATGAACGGAATTTTCTCCAGCTGCGCCTCACGAATCTTGTAACCCAGCTTTTCATTGCGGTTATCCGCTTCAACACGAATACCTGCAGCCAGTAGACGTTCAGTCACCTTATTTGAGAATTCCTCAAATGCGGGCGATACAGGAATGACTTTGGCTTGCACCGGCATTAACCAAGTCGGCAGAGCACCTGCGAAATTTTCAAGCAAGAAAGCTGTCATCCGTTCCATAGTCGAGATGATCCCTCTATGAATAACAACCGGACGATGTTTCTGGCCATCTTCACCTGTGTACTCAAGCTGGAAGCGCTCTGGCAGCAAGAAATCAATTTGAGCAGTGGAAAGAGTCTCCTCTTTCTTAAGCGCAGTTTTGATTTGAACGTCAAGTTTAGGACCGTAGAATGCAGCTTCCCCTTCAGCTTCGTAGAACGGAAGTCCTAACTCTTCAACTACTTCACGCAGCATGCGTTGGGAAGTTTCCCACATTTGATCATCTTGGAAATACTTCTCAGTATCCTTAGGATCGCGGTAAGATAGGCGGAAACGGTAGTCCGTAATGCCGAAGTCAGCATATACTTGACGAATCAAGGTAACTACACGCGAGAACTCTTCTTTAATTTGATCCAAACGACAGAAGATATGAGCGTCATTCAGTGTCATAGCGCGAACACGGTGTAAACCAGTTAATGCGCCTGACATCTCATAACGGTGCATAGTGCCAAGCTCTGCAATACGAACTGGCAGATCACGGTAGCTGCGCATATCGCTCTTATAAACCATCATATGATGCGGACAGTTCATCGGACGAAGGACAAGCTCTTCATTGTCCATGACCATTTTTGGGAACATATCTTCGCTATAGTGATCCCAGTGACCGGAAGTTTTGTACAATTCAACGTTGGCAAGAACCGGTGTGTACACGTGCTGGTAGCCTAAACGCTCTTCCAAGTCTACAATGTAGCGTTCCATTGTGCGTCTCAATTTGGCACCGTTTGGCAGCCAAAGCGGCAAACCTTGACCAACCTCGCGGGAGAACGCGAACATTTTAAGCTCTTTACCTAGCTTGCGGTGGTCACGCTTTTTCGCTTCTTCGAGCAAATGCAAGTGCTCATCCAGCTGCGCTTTCTTAGGGAACGCAGTTCCGTAAATACGCTGCAGCATTTTGTTTTTTGCGTCTCCGCGCCAGTAAGCGCCTGCTACACTTAACAGTTTGAAAGCTTTAATCTTGCCGGTGGATGGCAAATGCGGTCCGCGGCATAGATCAAAGAATTCACCTTGATCATAAATAGTGAGCACGGAATCTTCCGGCAAATCACGGATTAGTTCAAGTTTGTACGGATCTTCCATCTCAGTGAAAATGCGAATCGCTTCCTCACGGGAAACCACGCGGCGAGTAATCGCCAGATTCTCATTAGAGATGCGTTCCATCTCCTTCTCGATTTTCACCAAATCCTCTGGATTTAGCGGGGTATCCAAATCGATGTCATAGTAGAAGCCGTCTTCAATGACAGGTCCGATTCCTAATTTTACAGCCTTGTCGCCGTAAATGCGTTTAATAGCCTGAGCCATCAAATGAGCCGTACTGTGACGGTACATTTCCAAACCTGCTTCATTGTCGAGTGTCAAAATCTCAACGTCTGCATCATTTTCCAAAGGGAACGACAAATCAACTGATTTTCCGTTCACTTTACCGCCTACGGCATTTTTCTTCAATCCAGAAGAAATGGATTCCGCCACTTGCTCAATGGTCGTTCCAACTGCGTACTCTCTCACTGCGCCATCTGGTAATTTCACTTGTACAACCATTTTCGTTCCTCCTGTATATGTGATTGAACGCAAAAAAGCACACTGCATCCCAAAAGGGACGAGTGCGCTCAGCTCGTGGTTCCACCCTAGTTCGATTCGCATCATGTCTACTCGGGACATGGCGAATCCTCATCAGCATTCGGTAACGGGAATGATTCCGGTGTTGTATACTAACAAGCCTGCAAATCAGGCCGAATTCCACAACACGGCTACAAAGGGGTAAACAATCCGTTTCACTGAAGGAGATTGCAGCCTAGTCTCCTCTCTCTGTGCAGTTCTTGCAGAAAGTTCTTGTCTTTGATTAACGCCTTCGATCCCTATTATAATTGGCTCTTCGTTCAAGGTCAAGGGGATAGTTGATCTTGTTTTTTCGCTTCCCCTAAATAAATGTCACATGTCCGGCAGTATGAGCACACCGTTGTTCGATCCTCAAAGATTTGCCTAATTGTTTTAATTATCGTCATATCAGCATCTCTGGTGTGAATATAGATGTTTGCAGGTGATACCGTAATCAGCGTGCTCACGATCATATCTTCGAAGTTAATGTCTTTCTCCAACATTTCCATTTTAAAAGAAGCATCAAATTCGTTGGCATCAATGAGCTCCATGCGATCATTCAAAATAACAAACTCATGACCGCCTTTGTGAATGAGATGAACTATCGGGATTTTGGCCTCTTGAATATACACAAAATATTGCAGAAGAGAAATAAATTCCTGGTATTGGCGGTCCATCATGTATTCATCTATCGCATATTCCGCTATTTCCCGCAGCTCGTCCGTGTAATCCTGCAAGCGGAAATGGAGGAAGCCATCCAAGCTGAGCACTGAAGTTTCTTCTAGTGCCAGCATAAGCTGATCAATTAATACTTGTCTGCGCCGCTGAATACCGAAACTGTTAGTGAGAACAGGGGAGTCTTCTGTCCCTGTGTCTGCATAAACCGATGGTTTGCAATACCCCTCAATAGCCTCTAAATCTTCTTGGGCCTCATACTTAAATTCCTTTATAAGCAATTGACGTAAAATATTTGATTCTTTGTCCGCGATGATGTGATCGGCTAATACACCAGCCAGATTCGGCATCATTTGGCCACGCATTGCTGAAGTTTCCTGGTCAGTCAACACCGATTCAAGGCGGATATATGCATGTGTTTCTGTCCATTCGTATGCAATTATCCATCCACTTTCAACAATATGTAAAAGTTGCAGCTCACGTTCTATCTGAGCGCTTAGCGAACGCACATATAACTCATCAGCCTTCATGATCACGATAGTAAACAGCTCCATACCCTCACTCCTTCCATCAATACATCCTCCTCTTAAGAGTATATGGTCGATAGGTAGGAGATATACAACGAACAAATTGCCATTTACTTTCAGTATTCTTTATTAAATCTTTAAGTAAAGTTATTCCAATCCCGCAAATTTTCATGCTATGATAGTCATCATAGTGCTTTAGTCTCATATTGGAGTGAGTATCCATGCAAATAGACACCTACCAACTGCACAGACGTGCTTGGAACCGCAAGCTGCTGAACACCTACTGGTTCCTTGTCCTGCTTCAACTGCCTTTCGAATTTCTCTACTCTTTCACTGTAAAAAGAGATGCATCCGGCATGTCAGGCCATCTCATTATCTCCGTCCTCACGATGATCTTCATCTTACTCATGTTAGAAACGACCCATAAATTTTATAAAAAGCTGCTGGATTACCAAATCATTAGCGGCGGTGCGATCTTGTCCTTCACGATTATTTACTTCAATTATGAAATAAATCTAGTTATCCTTTACCTTTTGCTTCCGATTTTTGTGTCTATTTTTTACCTGCAACTCTCCAAAATCATATATTCCATAGCCTTAACGCTAGTATCTTTCTCTATTCTTTTTGCTGTAAGATTGGGCATACTCTCAGATTATACCTTTGTTGATCTCCTGACTATATTGCCGGTGCTTGGCATTATTTCGATCATTACTTTCGGAATTATCAAGCGAGGCGTTGAAATCCTAAACAATCTGCAAATAACAACGGAATTGAAACAGGAACTATTGATCAAAAATATTATCATGGACAAGCTCTCCAAAACAGATGCGCTAACCGATTTGTACAACCATATTACCTTCCATGAATACTTGGATGAGCTTATTATGCAAAATGCTTCAGGTCACTTCTGCATTCATATCGCCGTGCTTGACATCGACAATTTCAAAAAAGTCAATGATACCTACGGCCACAGAGCCGGTGACGCTGTCTTGAAAAACGTAAGCAGCACCTTGAAAAATCATGTAGGTCTCAATGATTTTGTAGCAAGATACGGCGGCGAAGAGTTCGCTATCATTTTCACAGAGAAGAGCACGGAAGTCGTGTTTGACTTACTTGAAAGAATCCGTTGGCAAATATCCCAAATGAAACAGGAAGAGCTGAACGGACAATCTGTCACCATCTCCATCGGACTCAGTGAGTATCAGCCAGGCACCTCCAAAGAGCTGCTGTTCGCTGGTGCGGATCAATCCTTATACACAGCCAAGAAAACGGGTAAAAACAAAACGATTATCCACACTGCTCCTTTGAAGGAAGCGCGCTAATGCATGCAGAAAAGCCTCCAACCACGATACCAGCGGGATGGAGGCTTCTTTATATGCGATAATGATTAATTCTGCATGACAAAATCTTTATCGATTTTCACATTTTCGTCATCGAAAACACGCAAAATTTGGTATTTCGTATTCCGCTGCGCAGGAATTTTGCCCGCTTGGCGAATGATGTCCAGCGTTGAGGTAACGTTGACTTTGTGCGTCGTACCCGCCGCTGATACTACGTTTTCTTCAATCATCGTAGAACCGAAGTCGTTGCAGCCGTAGCTCAGGGTCTGTTTGCCCACTTCTGGTCCCATTGTAACCCAAGAAGATTGGAAGTTCGGCACATTGTCGAGCATTATCCGACTAATCGCCAGAGTTTTCAAATATTCTTCAGGCGTTACTTTCTCCGCCTTCATATTCGTATTATCCGGTTGGAACGTCCACGGAATGAACGCAAGGAAACCTGGTGTATTCAGCTTCTGCATTAATACATCGTCCTGTGCATCTCGGATACGCAGCATATGAAGCGCGCGCTCTTCCATCGACTCACCGAAACCGATAACCATGGTGCCCGTTGTATGCATACCAATTTTGTGTGCGGTTTGCATCACGTCCATCCAGTCACGCCATGAGCCTTTGAGCTTGCTGATTTTGCGTCTAGTACGATCATCCAAAATTTCGGCGCCGCCGCCAGGCAAGGAATCCAGTCCGGCCTCATGCAATTGGCGAACAACCTCTTCTAAGGACAATCCGTCTGAAACGTCTTTCATTTTCATAATTTCAGCTGGCGAGAAAGAGTGCATCGTAATGTCAAAACGCTTCTTAATCTCACGAAGGATGTTCGTGTAATAGCTGAATGGCAGGTTCGGATTGGTGCCGCCTTGCATCAGAATCTCCGTACCATTCACATCCAGTGTTTCTTGAATCTTCTGGAAAATGGTTTCATCCGGCAATACATAACCTTCTGCTGACCCTGGCGCCCGATAAAACGCGCAGAATCTGCAGTAAACATCACAAATATTTGTATAGTTGATATTCCGGCCTATAACAAACGTTGTAATCGGGTCCGGATGCCATTTTTTCATAATCTGATTCGCAGTATCGCCAATTTTCTCTATTTGATCGGATTCGAACAGTGTAATGCATTCTTCTACATCAATTCGCCCGCCTGATTGTGCCTTATTTAATATACGATCGATCGGTTTCACAGCTCTTCACTCCTTTAATTTCTGATGGCTCGTATCCATTCATCGTACCATATTCATGCCAAAAAAGCAGCAAATTGCTGCTTTTCATAAGTAGATAGCTTTTTCAAATATGACTATTTTGGGAATTCCGAAACGTTTATCCGCGAAGCGCTTGCTCTAGATCTTCAATTATGTCTTCGATGTCTTCGAGACCAACCGAATAGCGGACAAGACCGTCCGTGATGCCCCGCTGCAGGCGCACTTCCTTCGGCATCGCGGCATGAGACATCATAGCCGGATAGGACAAAATGCTTTCAACAGCGCCAAGAGAAACGGCTACCAGCGGTATGCGCACTTTGCTCAGCATCTTTTTGGCTTTCTCGCCAGAGCCTACGTCGAACGAAACAACGGCCCCGTAGCCAAGGGACTGTTTTTCATGAATCTCTCTACGAGGATGGTTCGGAAGGCCCGGATAATAGACGACCTCGATGTCCGGCTGTTCGGATAGCCATTGCGCCAATCTTTGAGCGCTTTTCTCTGACACTTCCATACGGGCTTTCAAGGTTTTCATTCCGCGGATGAGCAGCCATGAATCTTGAATCCCAAGAACATTACCTAAGCCGTTCTGGATTTGCTTCATTCTGCGACCCAAGCTATCATTCGCAACTACAGCAAGTCCCGCTAGAACATCACTGTGTCCGCCTAGGAATTTGGTTGCGCTATGAAGTACAATATCGATTCCCAGCTCAATAGGCCGTTGATGGTAAGGCGTCATGAACGTATTATCCAGCATCGTCAGCAGATCATGCTCTTTGGCAAAAGCAGCCACTTCGGCGATATCGGTAATTTTGAGCGTCGGATTGGAAGGTGTTTCAAGGAATACAGCTCTTGTGTTAGAACGAAGCGCTGCACGAACTTGGGCAATATCCGTCATATCGACGAATGTTGATTCGACACCCATCCGATTCATGATCGTTGTAAGCAAGCGATAGGTACCGCCGTAGACGTCTTCCGTCACAATAACATGATCTCCTTGTGAAAGGAGCATGAAAGCCGAGGAGATCGCGGCCATGCCGGAAGCAAAGGCGAAGCCGCGCGTTCCACCTTCGAGTACCGTAATATAGTCTTCCAGAGCTTGACGGGTAGGGTTACCGGAACGCGTATAATCATACTCCGGAGAAACCTCCAAATCGGCTTGATGGAAGGTTGAGGCCTGATACAAAGGCACGCTCGAAGCGCCTGTTGCTTCATCAATCGCAGCGCCAAAGTGTATGAGTTTGGTAGCGAATTTGCCGTGAGGCTTGCGTTTATCGTTCGGTGAATGGCTCATTACAGAGATTCTCCTTCTAATTCAGCTTGTGCCAGGCTAAGCGCATTCGCTAAATCTGCAATGAGATCATCTTGATGCTCAATCCCAACAGAGAAGCGCAGAAGGCGATCATCCACGCCGATTTGCTGACGAATTTCAAGCGGAATATCCGCATGGGTTTGTACAGCCGGGTATGTCATCAGCGACTCAACGCCGCCTAAGCTCTCCGCGAAGGCGATAAGCTGAATGTGACGCAGAATCGGCTCAACCAATTTGGCATCTTTCACTTTAAAGGAGAAAATCCCCGTGTTTCCGCTCGATTGTTTATTTTGAATAGCATGACCTGGATGAGACTCCAATGCCGGATAGTAGACATCGCTGATGAGCGGGTGTTCTAACAGGAAGTTCGCGATTGCTGTTGCATTCTGCTCATGACGTTCCATACGAAGCGCCAGTGTCTTCATGCCTCTCATCAAAAGCCAGCTGTCCTGCGGCCCAAGCACGGCTCCAATCGAATTGTGCAGGAACGCCATCTGCTCTGAAAGCTCCTTGCCCTTGGTCACAATCAGACCGGCAAGCACGTCGTTGTGTCCACCCAAATATTTAGTAGCGCTATGAACAACGACGTCTGCACCCAGCTCTAGTGGACGCTGTAAATAGGGTGTTAAAAGCGTATTATCGACGATGGACACGATGCCCTTCCTACGGGCCCATGTACATACAAGCTCGATATCTGTAATCATCATGAGTGGATTCGTCGGCGTCTCAATGATCAGCCCTTTGGTATTCGAGCGATACGCCGATTCCAAACCGTCCAAATCGTTCGTATCTACGTAGGTAGCCGTTACACCGAAGCGAGACATGATTTTCTCAAGCAAACGGTACGTACCGCCATATAAATCCAAAGAAACAATCAAGTGATCGCCTTGACTAAAGTAGGCAAACACTGTTTGCAGAGCTGCCATCCCGGATGAACATGCAAAACCGGCATCTCCGGATTCCAATTGTGCAATCGCATCCTCAAGCACTTTACGAGTTGGACTTTTGGTACGCGCGTAGTCAAAACCAGTGCTTTGACCGAGCTTCGGGTGACGGAAAGCAGTAGCCTGATAAACAGGGAAACTAACTGCTCCAGTTACAGGTTCTTCGATGGAGCCAATTTGGGCGAGACGACTTTCGATTTTCAACAAAGGGAGTTCCTCCTCATGATTTGGGTTCAAATTACAGTTGCGCGCTTGCCAGACTTTCGTTGATATTAGCATTAAGCTCAAAAGGTGTTTCTTGGTACACATAATAGTTCAACCAATTGGAAAACAGCAGGTTCGCATGGGCTCTCCAAGTGTTATAAGGCTGTCTGCTTGGATCATTGTTTGGGTAATAATTTTTGGGGATATCAATAGGAAGTCCCTTGCTCACATCCCGATCGTACTCCCATTTCAATGAATTCGCATCATACTCGGAATGGCCTGTTACGAAAATATGTTTCCCGTCACGCGTAGCCGCGATGTAGACACCGGAATCCTCGGATTCAGATAAAATCTCCAGGTCCGGACATCGCTCAATGTCTTCACGGCGAACATCGGTGTGGCGCGATTGCGGCACATGGAAAATTTCATCAAAACCGCGGAGAAGCTTCGTATTCGGCACCTCTACGGTGTGCGGAAATACGCCGAATACTTTGTTGTCCAGTGCAAATTTACGAACCCCGAAATGATGATACAGGCCCGCTTGGGCTGCCCAGCAAATATGCAAGGTAGAAGTGACGTTTTCTTTGCTCCAATTCAGGATTTGCGTCAACTCCTCCCAGTAATTCACATCTTCAAACTCCATCTGTTCAACTGGGGCACCTGTAATAATCATGCCATCGAGCTTTTCTTCTTTAATGTCGTCAAAAGTTTTATAGAACATCTCCAAGTGTTCAACGGAAGTGTTCTTAGAAGTATGAGTTTTCGGATGCAGAAGGACGAATTCCACCTGCAGTGGTGTATTCCCGATTAAGCGCAGCAATTGCGTCTCGGTCGTTTCTTTCGTAGGCATCAAGTTCAACAAAGCAATGCGAAGTGGACGTATATCCTGGTGATACGCGACAGATTCGTCCATGGTGAAGATGTTCTCTTGGTTTAAAATTTCTTTGGCAGGCAGGTTGTCAGGAATCTTGATCGGCATCCTGTTCACTCCTCTTCAATGGATTATTTTGGTGTAAATAAAAGCAAAAATGACCTTCTCTGGAATCAGAGAAAGGCCATGAAATGTCACTGTCAATGTCCTTCTCTTATCTCCCAGATTCGCTTTCTAAAAGCGGTTCCGCAAGAATTAGCACCGTGCATCCCTTTGCTTGCAAAGGTTTGTCGGTTGCCGGGTGTCATAGGGCTAGTCCCTCCACCTACTCTTGATAAGAAAATGAAACGTATGCGATTAAAATCATCATACTATAAAATTAAGCAAAGTCAAGACATTAACCGATCCTGACAACCTGTAAAATATAAAGAAATTGCCTAAGGCTGTCCATCTATGTTAATATTGATACGAAATGTATCGTAATTTGGTGTTTAAACAACCCTAAACAGGGTTAAATAAATATCATACTGACTACATTATCTAACGAATAAAAGGGGGTCCATTATGTCCGCACCAACTTCGGATAACTTCTCTGCTTTCGCTTCATTAAATCGGTATTTCGCTTTAATTGAAACATCGAAGCCGACCTTGCAACAAGCTGAGGATGCCGCAGCCTTATTGTGTCGAATCTACGGTGCCGAGAATGAAGAAGATCTGCTGCTCCGAGGTAATCCTGAATTGATTGACATTTACAAAGAGATGAAAGGTAAGATCCTGAAAGCCGCCATGTAACTCATGGCGGTTTTTTTTGACACCGAACAAGCCCTCCATCCATAGAGTATCTAAAGCGCATTCCTACTTGTTTCGCCAAACTTTTTGGCTTGAAACGGGGTATATGAAGGGTTATACTAGACAAGTATTATTCGACACGGACGCAAAAGGGGGGCATACGTTTGGACGGGGAACCGAGGAGTAGCACCTGCAAGTTTTGTAAATTTTATAGTGTAGGAATGCAGTCGGTTATTCCATCATCCGTAGCCTCGCTCACTTGATGAACGTAACCGGCTGATTCCATGCAAAGGGGTGGATCAGATGAAAACACGGTGGGTTCAAAATGGCATATTTACATTAGTCGATGACGTGTCTATCGCACTAACACCTCCAGAAAAAGGCTTTTATTGGATTGATGCAGGGATCGAGGATTTAGAACTTCTTCAGCCTTTGTTCCATCTACATGATTTGGCCGTGGAGGACTGCTTGAGCGAAGAGGAACAGCGTCCTAAGATTGAGTTTTATGATTCTCATTATTTTATCGTTATTAATAGCATTCGATTTGATGATGAAGAGATTTTTCTTCGCGGGCTTAATTTATTTCTTAGCAAACATGTCATTATTACCGTTACTAGACAAAAAATTAATGAACTTCGCGCCTTAAAACCCTTTCTCTGGGAAGAGGAGGTCAACAGCGCCGATCGTTTCCTATACCATCTAGTCGATCTTGTCGTCGATAATTACGTTGCGGTTGGTGACCGTATCGAGGCCAAGATTGAAAAGCTGGAAGAAGATATTCTGGTAGCTACCAAGAAAACACACTTGAATGAGATCATCGGACTTCGTTCGGAAATTCTCTGGCTCAAAAAAGTGCTCGTTCCGCAGCGCGATGTCATCGGTACGCTCGGCAAGAAGGACCTCAGGCTGATCGACCACCAGCTCCAGAAATATTTTGGCGACATTTATGAGAATGCCGTGAAAATTGTGGATACGTTCGATACGCTTCGCGATCTTATGGGGAACTTACGAGAAGCTTATCAGTCCAGCCTGGCTAACCGTGCGAATGATATCATGCGTGTTTTTACCGCGCTGACGACCATTTTCATGCCGCTGACGTTCATTACAGGTGTGTTCGGAATGAACTTTGATAACATTCTAGGGCTCCATGTCGCTCACGGCGATGAGTTCGTCTTAGCGTTCATGGGTGTGCTAGGCATTGCGATGTATATCTTATTCCGCAAAAAAGAATGGCTTTAAGGTGAGGAAGGGCTTCTTGATGCAGCAGACTGCTGATCAGGAAGCCTTTTTTTAGGCTAGACCCGTTTGATTTTCACAAATTTACGTTTTCCTACCTGTATAATATCTCCAGCTTGTGGGTGGATTGACTCATGGATATTCGAGATCTTCGTTTCATTGATTTTCACCGCGCCTTGCTCAATACTGCGTCTTGCCTCTCCATTGGAAGCTTGCAGCCCCATAGATACAAGCAGCTTAATGATGGAGATTTGACCCGCTTCCAGCAGTTCCTCGCTTATCTGTATGTCTTCGATATCGTCCGGCAGCGCTCGCTTCTGAAAGACCGTAATAAAATGCTGCTCAGCCTCTTGAGCTGCTTCCGCACCATGATACATACGAACATATTCCTTGGCCAGCTTCATCTTGGCATCCCTTGGATGAATGGAACCAGCTTCCAGTCCCTTTCTCAGCTCCTGTAGAGCCTCACCCGAGATCGCCGTCGTTAACTCATAATATTTCAGCATAAGCGAATCTGGAATCGACATTGTTTTCCCGAAAATTTCATTTGGCGCCTCATCGATGCCGATGTAATTTTTCAAGCTTTTGCTCATCTTCTGCGTGCCGTCCAGCCCTTCGAGCAGCGGCATCAGAATAGCCACTTGTCCATCCTTCATCTCATAGGCGCCTTGCAGCGTACGTCCCATCAAAATATTAAATGTCTGATCCGTACCGCCAAGCTCAATGTCGGTCTCAAGTGAAACGGAATCGTAGCCCTGCATTAACGGATAGAAAAATTCATGCACATGAATCGGCTGGTTTGCCGCGTATCTTTTGGCGAAATCGTCCCGTTCCAGCATCCTCGCAACCGTTACCTTACCGGCCAGCTTCAGCACATCATCGAATTTCAGTTCACCAAGCCAACTAGAATTGTAGTAAAAGGTCGTTTTGGTGAAATCCAAAATTTTGGACAGCTGCGTCTGGTATGTCTGAGCATTATGCTGAACATCCTCTTCTGTCAGCTGTTTGCGCGTTTCCGACTTCCCCGTTGGATCGCCGATCCGTCCCGTGAAATCTCCGATGATCAGCTGAACCTCATGGCCTAACTCTTGAAATTGGCGAAGCTTTTGCAAAACAACTGTATGCCCAATATGAATGTCCGGTGCGGATGGATCTAGGCCCAACTTCACTCTCAACGGTTTTCCTGTCACAATCGCCTGGGTAATTTTCTGCTTTAGTGCATCTTCCGGAATAATTTCTGCCGCACCACGTTTAATCATTTGCAGCTGGCGTTGGACTTCATGTCTCTGTGCATCGGTTAACGCAATTCCCGTCATCCTACATCCCTCCATAATCGTTATGAAAAAACAAAAAAGACAACCAAATCGTCCACAAAGGGACGAGACGGTTGTCTCGCGGTACCACCCTAATTAAAGCGAAGGTTCTGCGACTCTCATTCGCAGCCTTCTCTTTCACTTAGTAATTGTAACGGCATAGGATGCCGGGTATAAGCTACTGATGCTCTCAAAAGGAGCATGTTCCCTCAACCAACTCAGAACGGTAATTCGGAGCCATACATGCATCGGTTTGCACCTTCCACCGACTCTCTGCAGCAGCGGCATTACTCCTACTAAGGGCATAGCCCCAGTTCGTCATCGCTTTGATTGCTATTAAGATTATTGATCATTTAATCATATCTCTCTAAGCTCTGTCAATACTAGCTTGCAGCTTGAGCGCTCATGCTTTCCTTCTCCTTGCGGAAACGTAATCGCAACAATCGAAGCCACTCATAAGCGCGGTCGAGCTCTTTGCCTTTCAGCTCCTCCGTGCCGCCCATACGTTGAAGAACCGGCTTCAAATAGCGGTCGCCTTCAGATTCGAAGGCGTTCCAAGCTTTGATCTGTTCCTCCTCCGGAACCGAAGCCAGCTCTGCTTCCACAAGCAGATCCATATCGTAGCCTTCCCGGTCCAATTCCTCTACCCACAGCAGGAGCTCTCGGCGCGGCATCGTCAAATCAGCTTGAAGATCAGCCAAGCTTCCTCCGCGGGCAGCAATCTCCAGCAGCTTGCGCTTGCTGACCTCACGGTCCAGTTCCATACGCAGCTTCTGCTCTTTCTGAGCGAGGAGCCATGACTCGAACTTGACAATATCGACGCTCTTGGCAACCCAATCTAACGGAAAGCCATTCGTGCGCGTATGCTCTGCGGTTAGCTTTAGTATATCTCCCGCATACATATTCGTCTTCTGCTCACCAAAACCAGGGATTTGCTGCAACTCCTCTTTGCTCTGGGGCAAGAAAACAGAGATCATGCGCAGCACCCGATTCGTAGCGAGAATATACGGAGCTTTGCCTTCTCGCGCGGCTTGTTCGCGTCTCCACGCACGAAGCTGCTCATACACTTCTTCGCTTGGATGTTCTTCGCAGTAATAGGTCAGCATCTGCGTCATCCTCGCTTTGCCAGACAGCGCCTGGGCCGACTCCAGATCGGAGCTCACAATGGGACGGAAGCCGTTGCGAAACTTCTCTCGCAAGCCATAACGGAAGATGCTTAGCATCTCATCCCAGCTCATTCCCTGATACCACTGCGCTTGCTGCGGCTTGCCTGCACTGTCGGGTTCGTTCCAGAACACATTCCACACGCCCTGCTCCTCAGCAATCGATACCTGCGCCGATAATATGCCATGATCCCCCGTTTCTTTCTCCAATGTGTTTAAAAAAACAATATTCATAACTTACCTCCTCCAAACGTTTACGAAAAATAGGGTAAGAAAAACGAAAAAGCACCTCTTCAGCTTGGCTGAAAAGGTGCTTCCCTTTTTCTAATATCCAAATCATACCATGTTTGTAAGTTAGGCGCAACCTATGTTTTGTTGACAAGCCTATTTCGGTTATAATGAATGACATACTAGAATGAAAAGAGGGCCCTTATGTCTGATTATGACTTTTTATACGACCATCAAGAAGAAACGACAACGCGCTTTGTATGCTTCGTCGGCAATGCGCTGCACCGGTTTGACCTTGCGATAATGACTACAACCCGCTATTACGGCAAAAAGCTTGTGATTGACTTACAATCAGGACGCAGTGCGGTTATTGGTCCCGATGATTTGGCGGAAGAGGGATACCTGGAGTACGTGTTCAAGCTCAATGAGGAACAAGCCCTGGAGCTCAATGAATTTTTATCGCAAATTATCGGTTCCATTCATTTCACGGATATTTAATCGATCAGCGGGGGACACTGGAAAAAGCATGCGCAACCCAGATGAGGAGGCATTTTCCATGAGTGTCGAAGAAACCGCGAAAGACAAGTATACCGAAACGAAGGGTTTCATACCTGAACAGCGAGATGTATACAGCGATTTGGAGACGGTCGAGTCTCAGCGAAATGATCTGATTCCTGAGGAATTTCCCGAAGGTCCTTATGGCACAAGCCTAAATACGGACTCGCTGGGAAAAAGCACCCCTTGGCGAAAAGATCAGCGCCCGCCGAACCGGTTTTCCTATGAAAATCATGAGCTGCATGAAGGCATTAAACGGGATTACCCTGGCGCAGATGATACCCGGAATGAACCTTCGAATCAAGAATAGGATTTGAAAAAGAGGCAATCTACAAGCAGATTAACTGCTTGAGGATCGCCTCTTTGTGCTTTATTTACCCAGCAGCTCCAAATGTCTGCCAATATGATGACGCAAACCTTCAGCAAATACATCTTCCTGCTCCGTCATCGTCCGGAAGAACTCGTCAGCGAATTGCTTGCTGCCATCTGCATTTTTTGCTTGCAGCAGCAGACCGTATGTGATGTGCAGCAATTGGCGGGCATTATTCTCTTCCATGTAGTTTGGCAGATCTGCATCCGCGACTTCAGAAAGCGGAACGATCGCATCAATATCCGTCGTCACGTGATAATAAGCTGTCGCTTCTGTAAAATGATCCAAAGCAAATTGATGCATACGGCGATACAGGGAAGGGTTCACTTTTGCTACAACACGTACCGCTTCCAGCCAATTAGTACCCGCTGTTTTGATGTGGAACAAACCGTTCGTGTATTGTCCGATCAGCGGGAACACACTGAATTTGTCACTACCAGAATGAATGCTCAGCTTGTATTCAAAATGCACAGCAATCGCCGCATGGCTCGCCAGCTCACGCTCAAATTGCGCGATATCGCCGATGTAGTCAATTCCTTTTTGGAATTCTCCACAGAAGCGCGGCGCCATGCTAAAAATGGTAACCCCGCGGTCACGAAGCTCGTTCGCTACCAAATAGTGAGCTTCTGGCGATGTAGGTGTAGCCGTCTCATCAATAGAAATTTCAAAATCAACAGCACGATCCAAAGTCGCGATATATTTGCGGTAAATGGCTTCCATGAAATTAATCGCTGCGTCGTAGATCAGAACATCTTTCTGGAGCGCTTCGCGCGTGTAGTTAAGTGCTGCACTTGGAACATTAGCAGGCGTCTCCAAGTAGCGCTTCTCATAGTGCTCACGCAAGCTCGCAGGCAGCTTCTCGTACTTAGCCGCGACTTCCTGTGCAGACAACGTTTCGATCGTATTATCAATATTTTCAGAGCAATCCAGCGTCAGCATCGTAAAACCAAGACGCAATGCATACTCGATGTCTTCTTCCTTCTTCAAATGGTCACCGTCTGCGCCATAGCCATCTTTGTAGCCTTCTTGGAACACCGCATAAGCGGCTGCGTCCAAAACGTCCTCATACGTTCTGCCTGTAAGCGCAAGCTCACGAATACTTTGCTGTGCCAACACCGGACGAATATCTCTGCCGCGAATCGTTTGAATATGTCCAGGGCTTGCAATACCAAGCCGATCACCCAGACCCATCGTAGCTACCTGCGTGCCAAATGCTTGCGGGGCTGTATAAGGCAAAAATTGATTGAGCGTCAAACGATTCTCGTGCGTTAAGGGAGCAACTTTAGCGCCATCAACAACTTCTCCGTTTAATTGATCATACAAATCACTCTCACCAACTGCGAGCAATTGCTTTCCAGCCTCCGTACGTACCATAACAAGCAATGTATTTCCAATTTGTGTAAAAGACGAAGCATATACTTTAACGCCTGGTGCAGATAGCGTCGATGTATTTCCTGATTTGATTGCGTCTATAAGCTCTTTCATTTTGTGTGTTCCTCCCTTATTATGCAAACGTTTGCTAATTTCTTATAGCTTTATCATATCGCAAGTTAGGAGCGTTTTCTCTTCATCTATTCTTATTTTCAAGGAAAACTATTCATATTTTTCACTCTGACTGTGATATACTTCCATTACAAGAACTCGAACAAAAGGAGTACTCTCATGCCCAGCACCGTCACCTTCGGCAATGAAGACGAAGGCCCATTTTATATTCAGCATATTCACCGTAATGGATCGTTCGAGAGAACTCAGCATATGCATGATATGTATGAGCTCTATTACTTGTACGAAGGTGAGCGCATGTATTTCATTCGGGATCGCTCATATCTCATCCTTCCGGGAGATTTGGTGCTCATTAATCGGCGCGAGCTTCACGCCACTTCCGACTCAGATAAGCTTGGGCATGCGCGTGTCGTGATGAATTTCAGCGACAGCTTCTTAGATAGTTTAAAATCCGATGCTCCTTTCCTGCTCGATGCCTTCACGCATGCTGCACCTGTGCTCAGACTCGATCTCCCGACCCGGCGGTTTGTCGAAGACATTCTTGGCAAAATGATCCATGAAGCGAAAGAACCTCAGCTCGGACAATCCTTCGCTTTGCGCCATTTTCTAATTGAGCTGCTGCTGTTCACTGCACGTTTTGTTCGCCTGCACCCTGTCACATCGCCTGAGCATATCTCTCCTCTACATAGGAAAATATCGACGATTGTGCGTTACATTAACACCCACTTTGCTGAACCTTTGCGATTGGAAGAGCTTGCGGACAGATTTGAAATCAGCCCGGCTTATTTAAGCCGTATGTTCAAGGAGATCACTGGATTTTCATTAATCGAATATATAAATCTCGTTCGTGTCCAGGAAGCGCAGAGGCTACTGACGGAGAGCAAAATGAAAGTAATTGTGATTGCCGAGCAGGTCGGCTTCGGCTCCTTAGTTCAGTTCGGCCGTGTCTTTCGGCAGATTACCAAGACAACACCTCTTCGTTACCGACAATCGGCTGCTACTTAACTCTATGTAACTAAGTGAATAAATTGTGCGTCATTGTCAGCCCTCTCGCCCCTCTCTTATAATGGCAGTAAAGCTGTAGAATGAGAGAACGAGAGGATGAGTACGATGAAATATAGAAACGTTGGCAATAGCGGTTTAAAAGTGAGTGAAATAGCGCTCGGTAGTTGGCTTACCTATGGTACAGCCGCTGAGCAGAAAGCTGCCGATGCTTGTATTGAAAAAGCGTTTGAGAGCGGTATCAATTTTTTTGATACAGCCAATGCCTACAATCGAGGAGAAGGTGAGAAAGCGATGGGAGCGGCCCTTAAGCCCTATCAGCGCTCATCTTATGTCCTTTCGACGAAAGTTTTCTTCCCGATGGGGGAAGGTCCTAATGATCGCGGGCTTTCGCGCAAACATATTTTTGAGCAGTGTGAAGCTAGCTTAAAACGCCTAGGCGTCGACTATATCGACCTATATTTCTGCCACCGTTATGACGCTCAAACTCCGCTGGAAGAAACGCTTCGCGCCTTGGATGACCTGACAGCGCAAGGTAAGATTTTATACTCCGCTGTCAGCGAGTGGACTGGTGCTCAAATTACCGAAGCAGCTGGAATTGCTGAACGTTTGAACTTGCGACCGCTGATCTCGAATCAACCGATCTACAATATGTTTGAGCGCTATATTGAACGGGAAGTGTTGCCTGTATCGGCGAAAAAAGGATTAGGACAAGTGGTATTCTCTCCACTTGCTCAAGGCATTCTTACCGGCAAATATAAGCCGGGTGCACCGCTGCCAGCGGATAGCCGAGCAGCCAACAATTCCGTGAACAGCATCATTACCAGCTATTTGAACGAGCAAGTGCTCCTCGTTGTGCAAGAGTTGGAGCAGGTAGCTCGCAATCTTGATATCTCCCTAGCTCAGTTAGCACTAGCGTGGGTGCTGCGTCAACCTGGAGTCAGCACAGCTCTCATCGGGGCGACAAAACCAGAACAGATCGAAGAGAATGTGAAAGCCGTCGACATTCAGCTTGCGTCTGAGACGTTGGAGCAAATTGATGAGATCCTGAAGCAAGTTGCCCATTTCTCGCCAAAACGATAAGAAACATCGTTACAAGGCGTCGCTGCTTTCCAGTGGCCTCTCTAACGATGTAAAACATCGTTAGAGGCTGCTCGCTTGGCGGGCGGGCGGGCCCTGCGCAAGTACGCACAAAAAAAGGGACGCTGCATTTATATAGCAGCCATCCCATCGCTTTATCTTAACCGATTAACTTGATTAATCCTTTGTACGCAATTTCCTCGAACTTCGCGATCACTTTCTCCCGCTCCATCGCCCAACCGCAGTCCTCAAGCGCACAAGCAACAGGCGCATCCAGACGAATCGTTGCCAAGTCACGCGATAAATGCAGCATCTCGAGCTCCGCCTCGATTTTTGCTCGTACACCTTTTGGCAGCGAAGCCAGATTTTCCAAAATGCCGCCAATGTCCTGATACTCGTTCAGCAGTTTGGTCGCTGTTTTCTCGCCGATGCCTTTGACGCCCGGATAGTTATCCGCCGTGTCGCCAGTCAGACCTTTCAGATCAATAATCTGCGCAGGCGTCAGACTTTTCTCTTCCATCAACGTTTCCAGCGTATAAACCATGTAGTTGGAGTGCCCTTTTTTCATAATAATGACTTCCGTGTTCTCATTCACAAGCTGGAGCATATCATGATCTCCGGTTAAAATTTGAACTTTCGTCAGCGAGCTGTATGTACGGGCCAGTGTTCCGATGCAATCGTCAGCTTCATAACCAACAACCCCGATATTCGGGATGTTAAAGCTGGCCGTAACCTCTTTCACCAAATCGAACTGCGGAATTAACTCCTCCGGGGCAGGTCCGCGATTCGCTTTGTACGCTTCAAATTTCTCGGTACGGAACGTTTTACTCCCCATATCCCAACAGCACACCACGTGGGAAGGCTTAAAGGTTTGAATCGCATCCAGCAAATATTTCAGAAATCCGTATACGCCATTAATCGGCACACCGGTTTCTGTTCTCATAATGTAACCGCTCGATGAAGTCGCGTAAAAACCGCGAAATAATAAGGCCATGCCATCAACAAGCAGCACGGAACCAGATGAATTTTCTGACAACATAATCGCTCCTATCAAATAAATATAGGTTAAGTATAGCACGGAAGCGCTCTCCCCGGCACAAAAAACCACCATCAGTAAAAGTTACCAATGGCGGTTCAACCAAGAAGTTACCTCATTTATTTCAAAACATACTCCGCCAATACGCTCTGCAGCTCGTAAATGTTTAAGCTTTTGTTGAACTTTTTTTCAATCGGCGTATGTGTGCTGCTGATCCATATTTTCATCTCTGCGTCCAGATCAAAAGTACCTGCGGTCTCAATGCTGAAATGGGTAATGCTTTTATAAGGAATCGAGTGAAGCTCCATTTTCTTGCCCGACAACCCCTGTTTATCTACCAATATTAGCCTTTTATTAGTGAAAATAAAAAGATCGCGGATGAGTTTATACGCTTTTTCGATCGTTTCTGAATTTGCCAACACATGAGCAAACTCCTTATTCACATCCGCCAATTTAAGCTCCGAGGCGTTCCCCATTATACCATCAAATATTCCCATAGCTTCTCCTCCTTGAATAACTGTCTGTTGAAATCAGTACACCGACACACGTAACCCGCCATTAGTACGTGAATACCAATGGCGGGTTACGTCATCTCTATTCCAAATTATCGACTGGTATGCCAGTTAATTTCTTGTATAAACTGCGTTACGGACTCGTGTAACCGTGTGGAGATTTCATCATCTAGAATGGCTTGTCCCTGATCGCCCCAAGTCACCTGTTTATCGAGCACATAGACGCCTTGCAAAATATTTTGTGCGCCCAATGCGGACAGCACCGGTTTAAGCGCGTAATCAATAGCGAGCAAGTGAGAAAGTGTGCCGCCTACGGCTAAAGGAAGCACTATTTTACGTTCCAGCCCCTTTTGCGGGAGCAGGTCTAGGAATGCTTTTAGCACACCGGTATAGGAGGCTTTGTAGATTGGTGTAGCTACGAAAACAGCATCTGCTGCTGCAACAAGCGCGTTCGCGCTCACAATAGCTTCACTGTCAAACTTGGCATACAGCAAGTCTTCTGCAGGTATATCGCGTACTTTAATCCAATCCACAGTAAGACCTGCTTGCACCAACTCGCTCTTCGCTACTTCAATAACCCCGTGTAATCGGGATGTAGGGGTTGGACTTCCTGAGATAATGACTACCTTCGGCATTTCATTCACACTCCATTATGGTTTTTGATGAAAAAAGAGACCCCGCTTCCATTGTTCGATACAAGGTCGGAGTCTCCATTTGTTCGGTCGACTTTTAATTCATAGTATTTTACTTGGAATTATCTTACCATCGCATGTCAGGCACGTCAACCACTTTCCTTAAAAGAAATTCCAGCCCGGCAGCCACCGGAGGAAGAAGGAATACCTCGATGGTATCATCATACCCGAAAGAATCGGATAGAACAGAGCGAATAGGACAAATACGCCTACTAAATAGCCGTAAACCCATCTTCTTTTATGCAGCGGACCCTGTTCCAAATAATCTTTGATATAGTAGGTCAGGATGAGCACCAGGAACGGCACCATGGCAAAGTAGTGATAAATAAAAGTCAGTCTCGGCACTAGCATCCATGGCAAGTATTGTGAGCAGTAAGCGATTAGCAGCATGCGAAGCAGCTTATCCTTCCGCTTCACTGCCACATAGAACGAGCAGATCACAGCTACAAAACCAGGCCACCAAACAAGTGGATTTCCGAACGAAACGATGCTCGACAACATGCCTTGCGGCATAAATTTGGCTTGATAATACCAGATCGGGCGCAGCATCATCGGCCACTCCCACCAAGGGGAAGAGAACGGATGAGTTGCCACTAAATCCTTATGATACTTGTACATGTGCACCTGATAAGTGACAACATCCTTCAACTGATGCCCAGGTCCTGGAACCATCATGAAAGGAATATACGATAGCGTATAAATGCCTAAAGGGATGATAACAAACATTAGTACACACCACAGGAGAGTAAGGACCGTATGTTTTGCAAATAGTTTCTGCACAAGCATTAGCCGGCTGCGCTCTGAATCTGACAGAGCCGGCTTCGCAGCCTCCTCAGCCTCATCCAAAGATGTGATGTGCTGTACGGAATCATCTGCATCCGACTGAAGCTGAGGTGGCTCTTTATAAGCATCCTCCTGCAATAAGCGCCGAGCGAATCGGTATTCGCTATAACGCTCCAATAAAGATAAGAGCAACAGCAGCGCAAGGCCTGCACCGCCGTAGATTACGATCCATTTGGAGGCAGCGCCAATTCCGAAAAAGAGTCCGGACAGCCCAAGTGGGATCAAGGTGGTCCACAGCTTTTCACGATAAAAGCTTAGCGTCGTATAACGGTACATGAAATAGAACATCAGCATGATAAAGAATACGCCGTAAACATCGATGGTAGCAATACGAGTCTGCGCAAAATGCATAAAATCAAACGCTAGGAGGAATGCAGCGATAAAAGCATATTCGGAACGGCCAAACATCCGCTTCGCAAACACATAGATAACGGGAATCATGCCGATCCCAAACAGCGTTCCAATAATTCGCCATCCAAACGGATTTAGTCCGAATATGTAAATGCCGATCGCCATGAGCACTTTACCTAGCGGCGGATGCGTGCTTTCATAAGGCTCTATTTTGTGAAGATGCTCATAGGCCGTCCTTGCGTGATAAATCTCATCAAAATAAGTCCCGTTCATGTAAGTAGGCGTGTATGGCACTACGCTGGACTCATCGAATAAATTCGCTGTTCTTCCTTCGTCCGCCGGCTTAACATCTAGTTCCTTCATGTCAGTAACCGGTAAAATGGTCGAGCTGCCATCCCCGAAAATACCAATTTCATGCAGATGCAGCGGTGCGCTTTCCTGCCCGTCAATCACCATTTTAACGTAACGTGCATCTTTCATCGGTTCTACCGTGTTCCAGGTGAAGACCTTGGTATGATCTGATTTGACAGCGATCTGATCCTGCCACTGCTGGCCATCTTGTGAGAACCAGAAGGAATAGGAGCCTTCCCCAACACCGGCAAAGGTGTTAATTCTTGTAATGTTGTGGGAACTGCCAAGGTCAGCAATAACGGTTTCCCCCGAAGTTGTCGGCTTCCAAAAAGTAGTAGGCGCCTTGTGTCCGCCTAGATGGAATAAAGCGATAATGGTGTAAATGACAACCAGTAGTCCTAAGTACAACGCATCTTTTTTAGTGAAAAAACGTCCCTTCGCGCTTCGTTCTATCCCATCCTGACTCTCTTTGAAAATGGCATTCCAGCGCTCGTTCCACTTGTTCGTGGTCGGGACTTTTGGAATCGGGACGGGGTCATCCTGATTGTTCAGTTCTTGTTGTGATTGCACGAAAAGCCTCCATCCCAAAATACATGCATAAACAAATAATATAACATTGATGGCAGATACAGCCAACATCAACGGATCATAGCGCGGAATATGATAATCTTGATGAAAGCTTCGCAGCAACACGTCCGCGATATTGATGAAATGAGTCAAACTAAATCCAATAAACAGACCAAGAATACGGCGATCCTTAATATAAATAAAACTCGTAAGAGCTAACAGCAGGCCGTAGTGCAAATAACGTTCATGCATTTTGGTCATGCACATAAAAACAGCCGTGATAAATAAAAATGCCACATATAAAACAGCACCCTTTTGACCTTTGCTGCGGATATATAAATAGCAAGTGTACAAAATCGAAAGTACCATGAGCACTAAACCCAAACTTTCGTAGGAAAGATGCAGGAAGCTCTTTTTCATATCGATAAAATTACCGCCTAAGAGCGCCATGAGATTAAACGCATTCAGGGAAGCGTAGGGATAAGAGGCCAAAGTGCCAGAGTAAAGCCCAATCAACCACCCATAACCTCTTCCAATGGCGAAAGGAAGTGCAACGACCGCTATCGTCGTCATGCCACTGAGCACACTCAGCAGAAATACCATCAGATTGCGCTTGCGAATAACATCAATGAGCAGAAAAATGCCGAAAAGAAGCGCCTGCGGCTTAAGCAATAGGGCTAAGGCGATAAACACGGAAGCTTGAGGCAGCTTCCCGCGCTGCTGCAGCAGAAATGTCGCCACAATAAATAGCATAAAAAACGAATCAACCTGCCCCCAAATCGCGGAGTTCGACCAAATTGCAGGATTAAAGGCAAACAACGCAGCTAACCCAATGGCTTGCAGCCATGTTCGCGCTCCGTCCTTCCGACTTGACGCAAGACGAAACAACAAATAAACGGTAACGATATCAGCCAGAATGGCAGGCAATTTCAGCAGTAATAACGATTGACCGCTCTCCCAAGGAATAGAGAGCTTGTGGTGCAGCATGCCTACAACATACAGGACATACATATAGCCTGGCGGGTAATCCAGGAAATATTCCTTGGCGTTGGTATACATGCCGGACAAACCAACCGTATAGGCACGGTCGGACCAAGCCAGGAAGGTTCGGACATCCGTATCATAGCCCATCCAGATCGGTGCAAGATATAGTCTTATGAATAGCGCTGTCAGTAGCAGTAAACCCAGAAGTAAGAATTTATAGGGCGCTTCGCCCACTTGCTTGATCCAGCTTACCATGAGGCATCTCCTTAGAAATTAGACTACTACCATTATACTCGTCCACTCTCTAGCAGAAAAGGAAAAAAGCACCGACCCCTTTTGGTCAGTGCTTAGGTTCAATCTTTTCAATGCGCTCGCATATATCATGCAGCCATTCGTAATCTCCTGTAAGCGAGGCGCAAAGCGATAAATTTTCTAGTTTCAATCGGTTCCAAACATATGTCGCGTTAGCTTCCATGCACAGCATTAACTCATCCTGCTCTGCTCGCGTTAACTCCCGCGCTCTGCGTAATGTCCATAACTCCGCCATGCGTTGATGAACGGCCAACATGGTTCCCAGACCCTCCTGCTCGATAAGCTGCTAACATTATGCAGTATGGACAAAGTTGGGAGCGCTGAAACAAGCGGGCTCTTATAAAAAATAAAGAGACGTCCATCCGATCATTTCTGACCATTCGAGACAGTCTCTTCAAACTTTTTTAATTAAGGAATGTGGATAACGGAGATTCTATCAACTGGGAAAAAGAATACAGTACCATTATTACTTGCAAGAACAACGTTACCATGTTCAATACCTAGAAATCTACCTGTGTGGTTTGGAGTAGTACCTGCATGGATCGTGATGACTGTGCCAAGGCTGATTCGAGACAAAGTAGCATATACGGAGCAACTCATCGTTTTCTCCTCCTTTCAAACTTTATAGTATATAGTATTCTAGCGACTCTTTTTGGTATAGACGATTGATGGTAGCTATTCGTATATTTCGTAGATTATGGGATATGAATAACCGATATTCTACCAACCGGATAGTAATAAACGGTTCCACAACTAGCAACGATAACGACGTTACCATTTTGTATCCCAACAAATTTCCCCGTATGATTCGGGGTAGTACCTGCATGAATCGTAATTACCGTGCCAAGTCCTACATTAGCCAAAATAGCATAAACGTTGCAACCCATCGTAATTCCCTCCTTTCAATCTATCTACTCTATATAATTCTATTCTTCTATTTTTGGATTGGACGAACATCCCAAAAACACAAAAAACCTTCCTCTCCCAACATCTGTTGAGAGAGAAAGGCTCTATTTCTAGCCTATTAGGCTGTTGATTCTTCTTCCGACGCACTGTCTGAGTCTGTGCCTTCGAGGAAAAATTGCACGAGCTTTACATGCTTTTTCAATGATTTTTCGTGAATCAGGTTGATTTTACCGTTATCCAATGCGCCAAAGACGTAAATCAATTCCTCATTCTCATGGGACCAGTCAAACCCTTCAAGAATCTGCAAGCAATCTGTCCATTCCTCATTATATTGCCCGTTCGGGAATAAGAATCGGTTCGAATAGAGCGCGATGCTTTCTTGGATAACCCGATTTGCTGAAGTGTATTGCGCGAGACCTGGTTGCTCCGGCATCATCGGCAATAACGTATTGAAGAACTGGTGCAGGATCTCCACATACGTCGAAGGATCGTGGCGAATCTTGCGCTGAAGCTCATAAGACGGCTGCATTCTGCCTGAAAATAACATTGTTGCTGTCGCATATAACCAGCTGAAGCAAGTGAAATTGCGGTTAAATGACGTCAAGTTGCTGCGTCGCTCTACGCCGACAGCTTTGAGGTACACGTTATGATCAACAACCTGCTGAATGACCAGGTTAAGAGGGTCAATGGAATCGAAGGAGTGTCCAAGCTCTTTACTCACCAGCTGCACTTTGGAGTTGATGTCGCCAAACAGCTGCTGCTCCTCTTCCTCCGTCAAACCAATGTAGATTTGCACGGCAAGCTGTGTCTCCATTAAATCAAGACGTCTGCTCTCCAGTTGATTGATCGTGCCTTCCGTCTCTTCAACTTCTTGTTTAATATCCGCATCTTGCGGCATCTTGCGCTGCTTAATTTTCAGAAGCACCAGCTTCTTCTCGTAGCGTCGAACTTCCTTCTGCATTTGCTCATTCACATAACCAAGCGCAAGGATTCGATGTTGTCCGTCCAAGATAGAAAGCTTTGAGCCATGCTTCAGCAAAAATTCTTTCTCACCTTTGGACAATTGATTCACTTCACGCAGTGAGAGCGTAACCGGACCGAAAAAGACATGATCCAGCTCGCGTTCTTGCAAATACGTGGAAATTTTGCGCCGCTGCATATTGCTGAGCTTCCGCTGTACCATAGGGTCGATCATCGTATAATTGAGCAAATCCTGAACGCGCAAGGCTACGGTTGAAAGCCCGAATTTCTCGCAAAACGGATGAATCGTCATTTTAAGTCGTAATCCTTCCATTAGCTCACATCCTCCTTATCGCTGATTAGGAAAGCATTCTGTTCCGTATAGAAATTTTTGATGAAATTATAAGCTTTCATGATACGGGTACGTCTAGGCAAACGATCCTTCTCGTCTCCCGCATAGATCCCATTCCAATTCACATGAGGAAGTATTTTCAAAGCATGCTCAAGCGCATACCTATTGAATTTACCTGTTTTCGTAGCTTCTTCATGGATAAACAAAGCAAGGGCAATTTGGATATTTTCACTCCAAACAATTTCACCTTTGGCTGGTTCGTCCAAATGATTCAGCAAACCGTTAAAGTAGGTTCCCGCTAAGGAGACCAAATCCTGCAGATCTTTGTCCTCATATTGGTAACCATTATTCCGGGCAGCCGACTTCATCCTGCCTTCGAACAAAGCAACCAAAATTTCAATCAGCAAGTGATAAGAGAACAAATACTCAGGCGACTTGCCGCGTTCAGAGAACATATCGACTGTAAGCTTCTGCATAGCCGGGGCTTTGGAAGCAAGCTCCGTTGCAGCAACATGGTAAAACCTGCGTTGATCCCGAAGCACAGCCAAGTTACCGCCTAGCTTGCGAGGAAGTTTGTTGATGTCCGAGAACAATTGGCGCTCTTGACGAGCGTTAATGTCCAAGTACGTCATTGTGGAAATCGGGAAGGCATATAAGCGACGAAGCTTCTCTGTGATCTCTTCCATTTTCTCATATTCCCGACGATCTTTGGCACGTGCCATTTGGCTTTGCAACGTTTCCATAATGCGTTGGAACGCTGCCAGTCTGTGCTGACCATCGACCACGTACAATTTCTCAATCGGCTGCAAACGAAGGGCTTGTTGCTCATCGTCATATTGACCCGCGCCTCTTGCCGAGAAGATAATGCCCGGGAAGTAGATCGGTTGGCGATTCTCCAAATACAGATTAACATAATCGATTAATTTAGAAAGATTGCGTGGAATAATCGCACGCTGAACTTCTAAATCAACTTCATAGAGTGAAAATAATTTGCTCATAGGTAATGTAGCTGCAATTGTCGCTTGCCCAAACGTCTGTCCCAGGACTCCAGGAATTTCTACAAACGATGAAGGTTTCTGCTCGGCTAAGAGCTCTGATAATGAGGAAATGGCGTCCATATGCTTACCCCTTTCAACTATTAAGGTTTAATTTTGCGCAAAAATTTAATATATATCTCATTCTCCTATTTTTACCAATATCTCTAATTTTCATTCTACGGTTCGAAGCCAATCGCCTATGCGTCTTGCCGCCTCAAGTAATCTGGCTTCATCCTGCACCAAAGCAATTCGTACAAAGCCTTCTCCTTCTGCTCCGAAAGCGTCTCCAGGTATAACAACGACGCCAGCACGAAACAGCATTTCCCGGGAAATTTGTCGAGATGTCCATCCTTTTGGAATGGGTGCCCAGATAAACATGGTTGCCTTGGGTGGCGGTATGATCCAGCCGGCATCTGCTAAAGCCGAAATAAATACATTTCGTCTTCGTTCATAAACGCCGGCAACGGAATGATCGTGTTCCATATCTTCCTCTAATGCTGCAATTCCAGCCGCTTGAATGGCACCGAATACGCCATAATCGATATTCGATTTGAGCGTTCGCAGCGCCTTTACCGCAGCCGCATTTCCCGTTAGGAACGCGATCCGACAACCTGCCATATTAAAGCTTTTGGACAGAGAATGAAACTCGACAGCAACCTCCTTAGCGCCTTCGATCTCTAAAATGCTGATCGGCTTAAAACCATCAAAAGCCATTTCAGAGTAGGCTAGATCGTGTACGACAAGCAATTCATGCTTCTTGGCATAGACTATCAAATGCTCAAAGAAAGCACGATCTGCAACAGCAGACAACGGATTGCTCGGATAGTTTAACAGGATGAATTTCGCTTTGGCAGCCACGTCTACTGGGATGTCATCTAATTGGGGCAAAAAATCATTTACAGCGCGCAGGGGCAGCAAGTAAGGCTCAACTCCCGCTAGCACGAGACTTGCCGAATATATGGGGTAACCTGGATCGGGAACAATTGCGATATCCCCAGGATCACAGAGTGAAAGCGCCAAGTGAGCAAGACCATCTTGAGAACCCATTAACGTTAAAATTTCATTCTCGGGATTAAGCTCTACACCGAATCGAAAATAGTACCACCTAGCTACCGCTTCACGGAAAGCTAAGCTTCCTTCTGATGTCGGATATCCATAGTGAGACGGGTTACGCACTGCCTCTGTAATGGCTTCAATAATGCGTTCAGACGGCGGTAGGTCAGGACTTCCTATACCTAAATCTATGACGTCTACCCCTTGGTTCATAACCTCTCTCTTCCAATCTGCCACTTCCGAAAAAATAGCCGATCCAAGCTGACTAAGCCGTTTTGATCCAATAAATGTCATGATAGTTATCCTCATTATGTTGTATTAAACAGTCAATCCATAATTCCTGCTTGATGAACCAGTCTTATCATATAAAGTAAAAACAAAATGAGCCCAAAATAAGCTGCTCCGAATTTCCAACGAGTTTTGGCCGGAACCTCATAGTATCGCTCCTGAATACCTAAAGGTGAAAAATCGACCTGTACCTGCAGTCCTAGATAGAACCCGCTTTCTTTCTGCAAACGGTCTACTTTGACAAGCTGCACTCTTCGAATCAAGGCTTGCTGAGGCAAATAAGCTTGACCTTCAAAGCCAATTCCCTGCCAGTACATGACAATTGTTTGCCTGCCGTCACCTGCACCCTGTAAATCCGAGTAAGTCGTAAAATCCAAATCACGCGTGTGATTTTCACCTGGGATGATATACCCTTGCTGTAGTAAATGGTCGGCAGCAAATTCAAAACGGGTGGAAACTGAAACCAACTGTTCTCTATGTCTGTATTTCACAAATTTCTTATACAAATCCCAGGCAAACATCGCCCAGATGACAAAGAAAATAAGTTGATTGACATAATGGTCCAGATAAAAAATAAAAACTAAACCACCAATTAAACCCACAATCCATAACCAACGGGTGACAGCAGTTGCAATTCGACCGCCATCCAACGGATGAATCGGCAATAAGTTAATTAAATTCAGGTAAAACGCAGCATAAGCTACTGAAACAATGACTGGAGAATCCAGATATATGCCCAATGCAAATGCAGCAACGCCCCCTACCGTCCCTAAAATAGGTCCTCCGATACCGATAAAAGCTTCGGTTACTGCATCGGTCGGATTTTTTTTCATCGTTATTAATGCGCCAAGGAAGGGGATAAAGACAGGTGCCGATACAGGAAGCCCTTTCAACTTTGCCGCAAAAACATGCCCTAGTTCATGAATTAGAATCATGACCACTATGCCAATAGCAAACGGAAGCGGTGCGAGATAAGCGTAAGCCCAAATCGTAATAAACATCGATATGACAGCCCCGCCGACCTTGCCTAACTTCAAAGCTGCCAACAGCAGCTTTCCTTGCGAGAGCAAAACCGCGAGGAAACCGCCTATGGCTAGCGGTGATTTTTTGCGTGGTGGTTTCTGCTTCTCATCCAACCTCACCTCACCCCTTTGCCCATGCTTCCTCAAATTCAGCTTCCTTAAAGCCAACCGTAACCTTCGCACCATCTGTGACAATAGGACGTTTGATCAATCTGCCATTAGAAGCTAACAGTTCCAGCATTTGCTCTTGCGTCATGCCAGGGAGCTTGTCTTTCAAATTCATCTCCTTGTACACTTCACCAGAGGTGTTGAAAAACTTCTTGATGCCAAGTCCGCTATCGTTTATCAGCTTGGCCAATTCGCCTGCAGAAGGCGGCGTTTCGAATAGCGGTACGTTCTCTGCCACATCGACGTTATGGGCTTTCAGCCACTTCAACATGCTGCGGCACGTGCCGCATTTATCATAACAATATACTTTTACTCCCATGATGTAAGGACTCCTTTATGTATGTGGGAAGCTAATCCATAATTACTTAAAATTTTGGGCTAATTTAATTGGAAAGTCAAGTTATTCCAAACAAAAACCACCCTAGAATTTGGATGGTTTTTGTAAAACTAGTCATTTTTTTGTAACCACGCTTGTAAACCAGCTAAATCTGCAGGCAGTGGAGCGTTAAACTCTGCCCATTCCCTTGTCCCAGGATGAACAAATCCAAGTCTAAAAGCATGCAGTGCCTGACGATTCAGCCGCTTACCAGCCTCTTCTGCAGCCGGGCTCGTCTCAAATTCGGGCAATGTATACATTTTGTCCCCAATAAGCGGGTGACCTAAGTGCCGCATATGTACGCGGATTTGGTGCGTTCTCCCGGTCTCGAGCCAAATACGAACCAATGCTGCCTGCGAATATTGTTCCACGACCTCATAATGGGTGACTGCCGAATACCCGTCTGGAGTGACGATACGCACATGCGGTTGTTCGGGATCGCGGTCGATAGGTTCATTAATCGTTCCTTTCGTTTCCTCGAAACGTCCCCATACAAAGGCCAAATATTCCTTCTTCACCTCATGCGCAATCATCTGCTCGGATATTTGCTGGTGCACATAAGGCGTCTTAGCGATCGCCAGTACACCGGATGTTTCTTGATCAAGCCGATGTACAGGGCGGAAACGACATGTAATGCCAGCCTGCTGCCAGTGATACACAACGCCGTTAGCAATCGTATTCACGTAATGTCCATGCGTGGGATGCACGATAATCCCAGCATCTTTGGCCAGGATTAGCAGATGCTCATCTTCATGAAGAATATGCAGAGGAAGGTCTTGCGGCAATATATCCTCGGACGCTTCCTCCTCCATGCGGATCTCTACGCGGTCTCCCGCTTTCACCTTGATGTTAATGTACTGTCTGACGCCATTCACAGTAATCCCTTGCTCCGTCAATTTAATGCGGGACAGCAGTTTGCGAGAAACCATCAATCTTTTTTGCAGCACCGTCTTAAGAAGAAAACCTTCATCCTCCGGCGGCACCATATATACTAGCGGTTCATAATAGCTCATGATTTACGTCTAAACACCTCGGCGCTGCGTACATACTCCACATCAGCAATCCCTTCGCGGTGGTTCGCTGTGCGGGCAATTGTAAAGAACAGGTCGGACAATCGGTTCAAGTATCTGCGTACTTCCGGATTAATTGCTTGCGTGCGTGCGAGTGTGACGACCCTGCGTTCTGCTCTGCGGCAAACCGTGCGGCATACATGCAGGGTTGAGGACACGCTTCCGCCGCCAGGCAAGATGAATCGCGTAATATCCGGCGTTTCCGCATCATATTTATCAATCCAAGCCTCAAGTGCATCCACCATAGCTGCTGTAACTTTGTAAGGGCGTAAGTCCTGCTTCAACAGCGCAAGATCCGAGCCGCAATCGAACAGCTCATGCTGTACTTGCAGCAAGTCCGGCAGTAAATCCGGATATTTGGCCGGGTCCATAAAGCTCATCGCCTGACCCACATAACAATTCAATTCGTCCGTCGTTCCGTATGCTTCAACGCGAGCATCATCTTTATCCACACGACCGCCAATTACGCCTGTCTGCCCGGCATCCCCGGTACGCGTATAAATTTTCATTCTTTGACGTCCTCCCTTTGACAAGGCTGTGATACTTTCATCATCTCATAAACGCGCTGCATATCCAAGTGACTTCTAACATGGTCAGCCAGCCTATCGAACGCGGACTCTCTGCGTTCTTTGAAGCGCAAGCCCCCGTCAATAGGCGTGAGCCCTTTCATTGTCCGAATGCGGTTCAACCAAGCTCTCCGGAAATCATCATTATGCATAATCCCATGCACATAAGTCCCCCAAACACGTCCCTGATTCACGGCTGCTCCGTCTCCGTGCAGCTCATTACCCAAGGAGAAGGCCTCATCATTGGTATACGCTTTAATTTGAAAAGGCATGACGGCATCTTCCAAAAACCGTGTCCGCCCCATATGGATTTCATACCCATCAATATCAAACATCCGGCTGTCGTCATCTGTAAAAAGCGAAGAGCTTCCCTGCACCTGAACTGTACGTTTGTCCGGTGTAAACACGGTCTCTGTCGGCAAAAGCCCAATTCCCTCAAGCTCAGGATGATCGGATTCATAGCCTTGCGGATCAAGCAGCCTTACGCCAAGCATTTGATAACCTGCACAAATACCGGCGACCCATCCGTTCTCGGATTGTGCAAATGCTTTGATTCGCTCCGCCAAGCCGGACTCGTTCAAGTGCCGCAGATCATCCATCGTATTCTTACTTCCCGGCAGCAAGACGACATCGGGATCTCCCCAATCGGAGAGATGGGTGATGTATCTGAAATGAACATCTTTTTCTTCCTGAAGCGGATCGAAATCCGTAAAATTAGAAAGACGAGGCAAGCGGATTACCGCAACATCCAGTTGATCTTTTGATTTGTCAGGCGAGCTTTGGGCCCTCTTCAGCATGCATTTGGAATCTAGAGAAGCGGAATCTTCATCCTCAATTCCTAGCTGCGGCAAATAAGGAATAACTCCTAACACAGGCTTCCCTGTCTTCTCTTCCAGCCAATCCAAGCCTGGTTTCAGCAGACTGACATCCCCACGGAACTTATTGATAATAAAGCCCTTCACACGATCTCGTTCTTCCGGCGTCAAAATCTCCAGCGTCCCTACAATTGATGCAAACACGCCACCGCGATCAATATCAGCGACAAGAAGCACAGGCGCATCCGCCCATCCGGCCAAACGCATGTTGACAATATCGCGATCCTTCAGATTCACTTCGGCAGGGCTCCCCGCTCCCTCCAGCACTACAATCTCGTATTCGCTGCGCAGTCGACCTAAGGCATCTTTGACAATCGCTTCCGCCTTCGGCAGGTACGATTCCCGATAGGTCCTTGCATCTAAATCAGAGTAAGGCTTGCCGTGCACAATCACCTGAGCGACCATGTCCTGCTTCGGCTTAAGCAAAATAGGATTCATATCCGTTGTAGCTAAAATGCGGCAGGCATCCGCCTGAACACCTTGCGCCCTTCCGATTTCTTTCCCGTCAAAGGTAACGTAGGAATTGAGCGACATATTTTGCGATTTGAACGGCGCTGTCTGCCAGCCATCTTGTACGAGAATACGGCAAAGCGCTGCCGTTAGAATGCTTTTGCCAACATCTGAAGCTGTGCCTTGAATCATTAATGTTGCTGCTTTAGTCATAAGATTGACCTCGATTCTGAGCCACAACTGCCAAAGTCTGCCGCAGCCCTTCGATTAACCGCTCATTATCCTCGCGAAGCCGAATAGCGACTCGGCAATAGTGTTCGCTCAAGCCTTCAAAAAGCGAGGCATCTCTTATCAAAATGCCCATTTGCCCCATATGTTTTTGTGCCTGTTTCACGGTTAAGCCTAGCACTGTAGGAAAAGAAAATAATACAAAGTTCACTTCCGTAGGCACTACATCTAAGCCCAATTGCCGCAACTGATCAGTTAGCCACACCTTCTCATCCTGCAGCCAATGATGGCTCGCCAGCTCAAATTCTTCCTCATCCAATACAGCCGTACCGACACGCTGAGCTAAGAAATTAACGCTCCACTGCACTTGCTGCTGCCTGATTTCCCGAATCACATCCGGATGCGCCACCATGAACCCCAGCCGAATCCCCGGAATCGAATAAAATTTCGTCATCGAACGAATAACGATGAGCTTCCGGCTCGTTGAAGCCAGCTTAAGCAGCGAGTGTTCCTGCTCATTTGGAACAAAGTCCATGAAGGCCTCATCAAGCACACAGCTGCAACCACTCTCTAAGAGACTATCTACGATGTTGCGTGGCAGCAACCGACCTGTCGGATTATTGGGATGGCCTAGGAAAAAGAGATCCACAGCCGAAATTGCGGCTTCCATATCCTGCTGCTGCAGCTCAAACTGATGAGAAGGCCTCAGCGGGATATTGTAAATCCTGCCCCCTGTTTTGTGAATCGCTTCCTCATATTCACTAAAAGACGGCCTCGCAAGCCCCGTCACCGATGGCTTTAATACTCTCGCTGTCAAATCGATCAGCTCTGCCGCCCCATTGCCAACCAGGATGCTCTCCACCCCGATTTCATATTTATGAGCCAGCTTGTAACGCAATTCACGGACAGCTGGATCTGGATACTTCACGATATCTTGCCATGCGTCCATCAATAATTGGTTTACAACGGGAGGTGGACCAAGCGGATTCATATTTGAGCTAAAATCGAGAAATTGATCTCTAGGCCGGCCGAACGTTTCTTCAGCCGTCCAGAGATCCCCTCCGTGTCCGTAGCGTTCTAACATGAATGTCACTCCTTCCTTTATGGTGTTGCACAAATAACGACGCCAAGCAGGAGAACCGCTTCAAGCAGCTCATTCAAAGCACCATAGGTATCTCCTGTTAGTCCTCCTAATTTACGGCTTATATAGGTGGCAATTAACCATCCTGCCAAGAAGGTGCCGCAAGCAAAGTAGATAGGGACAGGCCAAATCGCAGTGCCGAGGTCTGTATTGTTGAACCTAACGAATAAAGTGGTTGTGAACAGGGCTACTATTAGCGAAATAACCGCGTGCAACTTCGTTATCCCCTGAAAAAAACTACCCAAACCCGATTCTTTCCGGGCATAAGGCCATCCCTGAATAGCCACGGTCATAAACCATCGGCTCCAAATGGGGACAATCGCAAGCAGCAAGTATCCCATACTACCGGTGGCTCCATCCCACTGATTGGACTCCTGCAGCGTGTAGAGAAGCGCGAACTTGAGAAGCAGATGAAGGAAGGCAACAATAACACCCATGGCTCCAACACGGCTGTCCTTCATGATTTCCAGCATTTGCTCGCGCGGCCTGTGACTAAGGATCCCGTCCGCGGTATCCATGAGTCCATCCAGATGCAGCCCGCCTGTTAAGACGACCCAAAGTCCCAGAAGCAGCACAGCTGCTGGGAGTGGGGGCAGGATCAGACCCAGCCATTCACTCGCCAGAAGCAGCAAGAGACCTATCACACCGCCGGCTAACGGATAGAAGATCACGCTGCGCCGGAAGACAAGGTCTGTATAGGTAATTTGCACAGGAATCGGCAAACGCGTTAGAAATTGAAAGGCTGCAATGCAAGCACGCAGCCAATCTAGAACAATACGAGCAGTATGCACAGCAATCCTCCCATCACTACAAAGCTAACGCCGTAGAGCATTCTCACGGCGTACACGATATCTTGCTGCGTCCGCAGACGCAGCGGCCAGCCCAGGCGGGCGCGCTCGCTCCGGACGCCGCCGTAGATGTTCAGCCCGCCAAGCTCAATTCCGAGTGCCCCGGCGACCGCCGACTCCGGAATTCCGCTATTCGGGCTGGGGTGCAGGTGAGCGAAGCGGCGTATCGCCGCCGCTGCGCGCTTCGCCGAGAGGCCCGGCTGCAGCAGGGCGACGAGGATCAGCAGGAGGCCGGTCAGCCGGGCCGGGATCCAGTTCATGGCGTCGTCCCAGCGGGCCGACGCCCAGCCGAAATGACGGTAACGGTCATTTCGGTAGCCGACCATCGAATCCAGCGTATTCGATGCCCGATACAGCATAGCGAGCGGCGCACCGCCGATCAGCGCATAGAAGAGCGGCGAGATCACCGCGTCAACGATGTTCTCCGCCACGGTTTCTACGACCGCGCGCGTTAGCTCCTCTTCGTCGAGCGCTTCCGTATCGCGGCCGACGATGTAGCCCGTATACTTGCGAGCGTCGGCAAGTTCGCCTTTGCGCAGCGGATTGTACACGAGGTAAGCAGCATCTTTTAGCCCTTTTATCGCAATCGTCGTTGATATCAACCACGTACAGACGGCATAGCCGAGCCATTCGTTAATCGAGCGTGCGGTTAGAATAAGGATGAACACGCTCCCCGTGCTGACTATTAAAGTAGTAGTTGTAAGCAAGACTCCGTTAAGCTTTTCATGCAAAGGCGAGTAGCTTTTTTTGCGCAGCAAGCTTTCCATCCAGCGTATCCAACGCCCAATAAGGATAACGGGATGTGTCGGCCATCTGGGATCGCCAATGAGCCAATCTAGTACAATGGCAGCAGCCGTCATACTGACGATCTCCTGCCAGGAATAAATCCACATAACTCATCACCGCACCGTTCATTCCATGCTCTTAAGGCTGCTTGCTTTCATCCAGCCGGTAAGCCAATCTTTTTAGTTCTACGGGTATTCCGACCGTTACTAGGAACACCTGCTCACACACCTCAGCTAACCGCTGATTCATTCTTCCAGCCAAATCGCGGAAGCTGCGGCCAAGCGGGTATTCCGGCACAATGCCGTCGCCGACTTCATTCGTAACCAAGATGAGCTGTCCACGGTAATCCGACACCGTATCCACCAGCTGGTCAACTTGCTTCATCACCAACGCGGAAGCATCCTGCTCTCCCTCAAACCGAAGCAGCCAGTTGCTTAGCCAGAGTGTCAAACAATCGACCAAGACAACGGCCTCCGCGCCGCTCTCGCTTAGCTGCGTCAAGAGCTCGCACAGCCCATACGGCTCCTCACGGGTATCCCAGGGATACCCCGAACTGAGCCTCGTCTGCTGGTGCAGACGAACCCGCTCCCTCATTTCCTCATCGTAGATGTGGGAGGTCGCGATATAGACCCCGCGCTCGCCGCCATGCATCGCGAGCTTCTCAGCGAAAGAGCTCTTGCCGCTGCGCGCGCCGCCTGTTACCAACACCGCCATGATGTCTTCGCCCTCCTTCTCATGCTGTTTACTCCCGTGACACGCCTGCGCTTTCGAATGTCGCCATCTCTCTCATGATCTTGCCTGCGGCTTCGATCAAGTTAAAGACAAGCACCGCTCCTGTTCCTTCGCCTAGGCGCATATCCATCTGCAGCATCGCAGAGAGGCCGACCGCCTCGAGCATCTTCGTATGTCCCTGCTCTTGAGATAAGTGCGAGGCGAGCATGTAGGACGCGCTTAGCGGGGCTAATCGGCTCGCCACGAGCGCTGCCGCCGACGAGATGTAGCCGTCGACGACAACGGGACAGCGATTCTTCGCTGCGCCAAGAATCACGCCAACCAGTCCGGCGATCTCCAATCCGCCGACCTTGCTGAGCACCTCAAGCGCGAAGTCGCCGCTTGTGCTGATGGCGTTGTCCTTCGCCGGGCGAAGCCCGTTCACGTGGAGCGCCTTGTTGACAACCGACCGCTTATGCAGCCATTTCGCATCGTCAATGCCTGTGCCGCGGCCTACGGAGATTTCAGCATCTACGCCAGCCAATGCGCATAGAATCGCTGCGCTAGCCGTTGTGTTGCCGATCCCCATTTCACCGGTCGCGAAAAGACGATAGCCCTTCTGCGCCAGGTCATCCACTAACTCGACACCTGCCTCAATCGCTTGTACGGTTTCTTCCAACGTAAGTGCCGCTTCACGCGCCATGTTGCGCGAACCTTTTCTCACTTTGCGTGAAACCAAGTTCGGATGCTCGAGATCTGCGTTAACGCCCATATCAACGCAAACAACGTCTGCTCCCGCGTGTCTGGCAAGCACATTAACTGCTGCTCCGCCATGAAGGAAGTTCAGCACCATCTGCGGCGTAACTTCCGCCGGGAAAGCGCTAATGCCTTCCTCACAAACACCATGATCGCCAGCCATCACGATGACTGCTTTTTTATCAAAAAGCGGCTTCACTTCGCCGGTAATCCCAGCCACTTGCCGCGCAATATCTTCTAATTTGCCTAGGCTTCCCTGCGGTTTAGTCAATTGATTCAAGTGATCATTCGCTTGTTCTACCACATCTGAATGAATAGGTGTGATGGCCCCGATAATCGCCTGCAAATTACTCATCTTCCATTCCTCCGTTACCAAGTTCATTATTTTCCTGGCTGCAATAAAATCTGTGGTGCTTGGTTCGCAGGGTGCTGCAGAACAATGGGCTCTGTTCCATAGACCTCTGTAATTAACTTGCTTGTGATGATCTCTTCAGGCGTTCCTATCGCTGCCAACTCTCCGTTATGTATCACCATCAGCCTTGTGCAGTATTGCGCGGCCAAATTCAAGTCATGCAGAACGGCAACAACGGTTAACTGCGATTCACGCTGCCATTCCTGAATGTAATCCATCATCTGTACTTGATATCCGATATCCAAAAAAGTTGTAGGCTCATCTAGCATGAGTAATCGCGGTTGTTGGGCCATGACTTTCGCAAGCGCTACCCGCTGCCTCTCACCGCCGCTGAGACGCTCAATCGTACGTTCAACAAGCGGTTCCAGATGCAGCTTCCGAATGATAGCTTCGATTAATTGCTCCGCTTCCGCTATATCCTCGCCAAGCCAGTTCTGAAAGGGATAGCGGCCCATTTCCACAACTTCGCGAATCGTAAAACCAACGGGTGGCAGTGCATCTTGCTGCAAAACCGCCAGCCATCTGGCTAGTTCCTTCCTTGAATAGGCCGATGTTGGTCGACCCTCCAGCTCTACTGAGCCTTTTTTTACCGGATCAATCCCGGAAAGCAGGCGTAGTAACGTCGATTTCCCGCTGCCATTTGGCCCAATAATACCAAAAAACTCGCCTTGTTGGACCTCAAAGCTTATATTTTCAAGTACCGACTGTTCATGAAAGCTTTGGGAAAGCTGCTGCACTTTAATCATCTTTTTCAACCTCTTAACGTTTTCTTATCCTTATGTAGCAAATAGGCAAAAAATGGCGCGCCCAAAAACGCTGTGATAACACCAAGCGGAATCTCCGTCGGACTTAGCAATGTGCGAGCGAGCGTATCCGCCCACAGAACATAGATACCGCCACCAATGGCGGATAGAGGGATAATGAGACGGTAGTCTGGCCCGACGATAAGACGTACTAAGTGCGGAATGATTAGTCCAACAAACCCGATAACGCCTGCTACAGAGACAGCTGCTGCCGTAATAAATGTAGCGACAATTAACACAATCAGCTTCGTACGTTCTACATTCACTCCCAA
This sequence comes from Paenibacillus sp. J22R160, assembly GCF_059692135.1. Lineage (NCBI taxonomy): Bacteria > Bacillati > Bacillota > Bacilli > Caryophanales > Paenibacillaceae > Paenibacillus > Paenibacillus sp. J22R160. The sequence continues at coordinate 482,361 of NZ_JCAUAU010000003.1, forward strand.
GTGGGAGGCTTGTCGCTCTCCTAGCGCAAGCAAATTCAATGATCTTGCATAGCTAAGCAATACTACTAAACCTATGACTAAATAAGGCGAAATAATCGTTATGTACGGCCAGCCCCGCATCGCCAAGCTGCCCATTAACCAAAATACAATTTCATTAATCACCTGCTTGGAAATCGAAACCATAAAGGAAACAATAGCGCCAAGAAAAGCTTGCATGACAACGCCGGACAAGATAAGCGTCTCCATCTTCAGCTTGCCATCGATCTGAGCCAGCTTAAGAACGAGGAAAAGCGAGATAAGTCCCGTCACAAAAGCAACAATCGGAATCGACCATTGCCCAAACAAAGCCATTTGCAGCCCAAAATAGATTAAAAACGCCGCCCCGACCGAAGCGCCTGAAGAAACTCCTAGCGCATAGGGATCAGCAAGCGGATTGCGCAGCACGCCTTGGAAAGCGGCTCCAGCAACGGAAAGAGACGCCCCTACGAGAATCCCCAGCAATACGCGAGGTAAACGCACCTTATTTATAATTTGTTCCGCAGACTGCTGCCAGGTGACGTCAATATAGTCACCTGCCCAAGGAATATGCTTTCCTAGGATGCCCGCAATTTGGAGAACTGGGAGATTGGCTGTTCCCAGCGATAAACTTGCCAAAATAGAAAGAAGAAGGAGTATAGCTCCTACTCCTCCCCACAGCATTAGTTTTTTTTTCATTTATTTCACCAATTCAGGATATATGCCTTTCGCCATTTCGAGCAGTCCATCGGTCAATCTCGGTCCTGGACGGCTCAGCAGGTTCTGGTCAAGACCGATTACCTGTTTGTTTTTCACAGCTTCAATGGCATCCCAGCCGCTTCGCGTGCGAATAATTTCATCCAGCGATTTCTTGCTTTTGGTATCTACGACACCGTTCGCAAAGAGAATAACAGCCGGGTTTTGTCCGATGATTTTCTCTTCGCTGATTTGGTACCAGCCTTTGCCGTCGCCAGCTACATTAATACCGCCGGAAAGTGTGATCAGCTCATCCATGAATTCGCCGCTTCCGACTGTCCAGCCCGGGCTGAATTCTATGTATACTTTTTTCTTATTTTCTTGCTTTACGTCTTTCACGGCGTTGACAACCTTCTGACGATCCGCCTTCATCTTGGAGACTATTTTCTCGGCTTGTTCCTGACGATCTGTAATCAAACCATACGTTTGAATGTTCGCAATAGCATCATCTAACGTTTTGGGCTCCACTTTAAACACGTTGATGTTCGATTCGCGCAGCTGTTTAACCGTGTCAGCTTTCATTGAGACGCCTGTAAATACAATATTCGCATTGGTAGCGATCAAAGCTTCCTGGTTTGGCTTTGTGATACTGCCTAATTTGGGCTTGGACTTCGCTGCTTCCGGATAATCATCGAAATCGGATACGCCGACAATATTAGCGTCCAAACCAAGTGCAAAAAGGGCTTCCGTTTCTGCGGGCGAAACAGATGCTATCCGCTCTGGCGCCTTCTCAAAAGTGAATTCTTTTCCCGTTGCGTCTTTAATTTTCAGCGGATACGCCGTCTTTTTGGATGTCGCAGCTGTTGATGCAGAAGGCGCAGGCGCTGTTGTTGCCTCTCCGCCAAGTTTAGATGGATTGGTAATTTCCGCTTCTTGCTTACCGCAAGCTGCTAAGCTGACCGCCGTTGCTAAGGCAACCGTTAGGATTAGCGCCCTCTTCATCCCATTTTTATTCATTTGCATGATAGAACCTCTCTCTCTGAAACATATGATTTCAATTGACCCAAAATAAAAAGCCCCTCTGTTCCTAAGGAACAAAGGGGACGATAAATCGCGGTACTCAGCAACGAATCCGTTGCCTCCTGATTTAACGCGATCCTTTTCCTCGAAGGATGTCGTAACGGCACCATGGCAGGTATCCTGGCTCTCCGGCAACACTAACCTCCGGATTACAGTGGCGGGACCGCGCCGGACTTTAACCGGCTTCCCTTTTAAGCGGCAATGATCTTCATTTCTGAATTCGTTGCCGACACCAATGGCTGCATATTTGACTATCAATCTAATTGTCGATTATAGACTTCTTGCTACTTTTGTGCAATAACCTTAAGTACTTTCTTGGCTTCCTCTTGCTTCGGGGCATTGACAGGAATAAAAGCAATAAGCCCTTTTCCTTCAAATCCTTGCTCCTTCATCCACTTGTTCCCTGTGAGCGGAATCCCATACAGATGCTTTTCTGCAGGCTTGCCCTCTTCCGCGATTTCGATAACCCCATCTGGATAATCAGAAGGGCTAATCGTCTCATCCAAAGATAAAAATCCAGCTTGTTGGCTTAATGCTTTAAATTGCTCATCCGCAAGAATAAAGATGCCATTTCCTCCTGCTGCTAGCTCAACGATCATTTTTTCCATGGAGAAAATAGGGGATGTATTCAGCTTGACGGTAGGAACCTCGCCGATCTTTGATTTTAAGGATGCCTCCAGCTTCTCACCAGCATCACTTGGGAAACCATTTTGACCCATTACAAATATTGAAACATCCGGCTTTGGTCCTCCGCAACCCGCGAACATCACCATAAGCGCCGACACCAGCATTACCATTAGCAATTTCAATTTCATGTTGTAAAAGTACCTCCGTATACGATCTTCCTATATCGATAGTCGCGAGAAAAGTCGGTTTTCACCGACTTTTCTTCCAATTATTCATATATTCATTTATTTTGAGATCAAGTATCGTACTGAGCTCCACGACGGATTCCGATGTCATTTCTTCCCCGTCTAGCACCATCTGTTCTAACCTGCGCCGCAGAGAATGAATCTCTTCTTCTAATAAGTTTAGGGAGTTACGTTTCTTAGCACGCTTAGTCAACCAACGTTGTTCGAAATCTTGTTCATTAATTTGCAGATGTTTTCGATAGGTTGATAGTTGGTATTCCATAAAAGCCATGCTCATCCCTCCTTATTACCAGAATACCAGTTTTCGTGAATAATTAACATAGATTTTTTCGTATTGAATTACAAATTTCTTAGAAATTTTCCGATTCTCTCCAATGCTTCATTCAGTTGAGAAACACTATACGCATAAGAGCAACGTAAGAAACCTTCTCCCCCTAACCCAAACACATCTCCCGGTACAGCAGCCACCTTAGCTTCGAATAAAAGCCGCTGTGCAAATTCATCTGAAGTTAGTCCTGTGGCAATTACACTTGGGAAAGCATAGAATGCACCTTGCGGTTCATGACACTCAAGCCCAATGTCGCGGAATCCTTTGACGACCAGACGCCTGCGTTGATTGTAGGACTCTATCATGCGGTCTTTCTCTTCCAAACCATTCGTCAAAGCCTCATGTGCAGCAACTTGACCCATAACGGGTGCACACATCACCGTGTATTGGTGTATTTTGGTCATTGCCGAGATTAACTCTTGGTGACCGCATGCATATCCCATTCTCCAACCAGTCATCGCAAAAGCTTTGGAGAAGCCGCTCACTAGAATCGTCCGATCTTTCATGCCAGGAACAGCTGCAAAGCTCACATGCTTCTGACCATAAGTCAATTCGGCATAAATTTCATCCGAAATCACAATAAGATCGTTCTCTTCCACAACTTTGGCAATCGGCAGCCAGTCCTCGTAAGTCATTATACCGCCAGTAGGATTGCTTGGATAACATAGTATTAAAATCTTGGAGCGTGGCGTAATGGCATCGCGAAGCGCCTTCTCCGTTAGCTTGAACTGGTCCTTAGCGAACGTTTCGATTCCGACAGGAACGCCGCCGCTAATACTCGTAATAGGCGAGTAAGAGATGTAGCAAGGTTCTGGAATCAGAATCTCGTCCCCCGGAGTAATTAATGCACGCAATGCCAAGTCAATGGCCTCACTGCCTCCGACTGTCACTAGAACTTCATTCGACGGTTCATATTTCACTTTAAATGACGTGTACAAATAATCTGCTATCGCTTCACGAAGCTCAGGAATCCCTGAGTTTGGCGTATATTTCGTTCTGCCGCGCTCTAAAGAGTAAACGGCTGCTTCACGGACGTGCCAAGGCGTTGAGAAATCCGGCTCCCCCACACCAAGTGAAATAATATCGTCCTTGCTGTTGTTTACAAGATCAAAAAACTTCCGAATACCTGAGGGCTTCATTTCTCGTACGGCAGGAGCGAGATAACCCTGCATCGATTTCACTTTGTTCGGCTCTACAATTGTCTCATTTTTGATCATGGCGTTACCTCTTCCTTACGGAGAGACAAGCATCCGATGATCATCTGCCTGATCCTCGAAAATGATGCCGTCTTGTTTGTATTTTTTTAAGATAAAATTCGTTTTCGTTGAAAGCACGCGATCAATGGGTGATAGCTTGTTAGATACAAAAGAAGCGACTTGTTTAAGGGAATTACCTTCGACTTCTACAAGTAAATCGAATGCGCCAGACATGAGATACACTGATTTGACCTCTGGATATAAATAGATCCGTTCCGCAATAGCGTCGAACCCGCGTCCGCGTTCAGGCGTAATTTGCACTTCAATTAGGGCGGTAACCTTTTCGTCATCTACTTTGCTCCAGTTAACAACTGTGGCGTACTTGACGATGACCTTATCCGCTTCCATCTCGCTTATCGCTCGCGCCACCTCGTCCTCCGCCGTTCCTAACATTGTGGCGATGAGTTCCGCACTCCGGCGGGCGTCTTCTTTCAGTAATTCGAGAATTTTAAGCTTCAAAGCATCCATGGTTAACCAACCTTTCTGAGATCGTATTCATTCATCCTTTAATCTTACAATGAATTGCTGTCCTAATTCAATTACTCCGCTCATCAAATTTTCAGATAATTTGTGTATAAACGAAGTTTGTTACAGGAGAACAACAAAAAGCCGCCTGAACCAGGCAGCTTATCATTTTTACGACCAACCTAGATTCCAGCTTTCAGCAATTTAGCAACCATATGTTCAATTTCACGGTGTTCATACGTAGGTCGTACATGGATACTCGGTTCGCCAGCCATACAACCGATTCCGACAAGCGTATTTTCATCGTACACCGCAATCACATTCTGGGATTCCAGCTGATTCCAGTTTACTTGATTTTGAGCACCTGTTGTTATGCATTCATTTGTATATGCCTGTATAAACTCATTGAGTTGATCATTTTGGGGATGTCCATTAATATAGGCTAATTTCAAGGTAAATCCACCTCTCTGCAATCGCTTCGTTACTTCTATAATTATACTCAACAATGAATTTTTATTCAATATTTTTTATAAAAAATACGACTTCTGGACGATTTGGTCCAGTAAGCCGTACTCGTTGCCTATCCTTTATTCAAAATAGGTCCATACTTAAATACCTTTCACCTGTATCCGGTGCAATGCAAAGCACCCTTTTACCCGCTCCAAGCTTACGGGCGACTTGCAATCCCGTCCAAACCGACGCGCCCGCAGATGGTCCTACGAGGATACCTTCCTTACTAGCCAAGTCCTTCATCGTGCCAATCGCGTCCTCATCCGTAACTTGTACAATCTGATCATATATGCCCGTATTCAAAATAGACGGTACAAAGCCCGGGCTTGTGCCAACAAGCTTATGAGGTCCTGGGGTTCCTCCTGATAGAACAGGAGACCCCTTTGGCTCCACCACATAAATCTGTATGTTCGGCAGCTTCTCGCGGAGCACCTCGCCCGTTCCTGTGATGGTTCCACCAGTTCCTGAAGTAGCAACGAAAGCATCCAGACGCCCTTCCATCTGCTCCATAATCTCAGGGGCTGTCGTAACCCGGTGAATGCTCGGATTAGCCGGATTCTCGAACTGCTGGGGGATGTAGCTATTCGGGATTTGATCCCTCAGCTCCTGTGCTTTGGCAATAGCACCTGGCATCCGCAACGCGGCAGGCGTCAGGACGACCTCTGCGCCATACGCCTTGAGCAGGTTAATCCGTTCCTTCGACATATTGTCCGGCATGATGAGAATGGCTTTATAGCCTTTGGCTGCAGCATTCATTGCCAAGCCAATACCCGTATTGCCGCTGGTAGGCTCGATGATCGTTGCGCCGGGGCGGAGCAGACCGTTTTTCTCCGCCTGCTCGATTAAATTAAATGCCGCCCGATCTTTTACACTGCCGCTTGGATTAAAATATTCAAGTTTTACATACAACTCTGCATCGCCAGGCTCCACCAACCGATGAATTCGGACTGCAGGCGTATCGCCAATTAGCTCTGTGATGCTGTTCACCATTTTTTTATGTGTCAAGGGTTGCCCCCCTCCTCTTCCCAATAACCAACACTATCCACATTTTTATAGGGAACTCTAAGTGATGTCAAGTTTTAATTACAGATAACTGCTTTTTCATAAAATACCAGCTAAAAAGCGGAGAGCTGCCTATGATTAATAAAAGCGCATTAATGACAAGTGGCGCTTTGCTCCACGAAATCACACAAATGAACAGCAGAACCCCGCAGACCCTGCCAACATTCAAGGCAAGCTCACGAAGCACGATATACTCCTCTCTCTGCTTAGCGCTTGCTTCCGTCGAACCAATCAGATCAAATACAGCCGATACCATCGGTACGGAGTACATGGGAAAGAAAAGCGCTGACCCCAATCCGAAAATAAGCAAAGTGCTGTATCCCATTTTCCAGAAAAAAGGAAGAATGATCGCTACCACCATAGCTGCACCGATAAACATACTAACCTTGCGGAACCGAGGCTTTATAAAACGGCCTGCCGCCCAGAAGCTAACTAAAGAAACCGCTGACGTAATCAACACAAAATTCCCTAAACTCGCTTCGCTTGATGTGGAAATGTAAACAAGCAGAGCGATCATGAAACCGAAGACACCCTCTCTAACGCCTTGAAAAACCAAGGCCAAGCTAACTCGCTTCCAAGGCGTTTCCGCTTGCCGAAGGCTTCGAATAGGAAACATCCATTCGTAGGTACCTTGTACTTTTCTCTTTTTTAAAAAAAAGCTAATCACAACACCTAACAGAAAGATGCCGAGCGAAATCGAAAAGATTAACCGGTAGCCCTTGATATCCCCCAAGCTCACAATCAATAAACCTGAAATCCATGGCGCAATGATGCCCGCTCCAGCTCCAAGCAGCCCCACAGAACCGTTAAACCGATCTCGATTGTCAGGGTCCGTCACTTCAAAGTAAACAACGTTAAAAGCTACCCAGAACAACCCTGCTGAAATTCCTTGCACGATGCCCAGCCAAACAAAATATTGAAAGCTGTTAGCTCCCAGCCACAAAACCAGCATATAAAAGACTGCCGAAATGGCTACGCCAATGCGCAAGCAATTCATTTTATTATGCTCCTTCACCCACTTCCCTGCTAACCAGAAGGTGATAGCCATCGTCAAATGAGTCGCTAATGTGAACCAACCAATTAAAGCGTAGTCATTTTTGGCTTTCCACAAATATACGCCAACGAACGTTCCCGACAGCGCATTTGCACTGCCAAATAGCGTGTGAACAATAAGCAGCAGAATCGCCTGCGAGTCCAATCGGCCTTTTTTTGCTCCCGACTTATTATCCTGAGCAGGTTGCTTATCGCGATCCTCAAAATAATTGCCCTTCTGTCGTTCTTTCCCTTTACCTAGATGCATTCGCTGCATGCTCTCATCATTATGCATACTTCCCTCACCTTTCCCCTCGGATAAGAAATAGTTCTAGTTAAGCTTCCCTATTCGGGTGAAAGTATGAGGTATTTCCATAATAAAAAAACCGAATCCATGAGGACTCGGTTTGCTTTTTACTCCGATTTAATGCGTTCAACCATCAGTAATCGGTCTGTATCGGACAACACTTTTTCAACTTTAAAACAGGATGGGCACACATACACATTCATCGTGAATGGCGCCGTCAGGAATGCGCTGCCCAGCGTTTTGGGAATGGATGGCGTGAAGGAAGTTTCGTTAACAACTTCATTCCCGGCAAGCAGCAGCAGTTCGTGACAGTTCGAGCATTCAGGCGCTTCTTCCTGCTCATCTGTGATATGCTGTACCTTTTCTCCATATTTATCAAGCGGCTCATCCGAGTCATCCCATGCCAAAGACAAATCCTCATCAGCATCAGGAAACTCCTGCTCTTGAAAACGGAGCGGTTGACCCGTTAATTTCACCTTCAAATCAATACTGCGATAATCATTCAACTCGTTAAAACAATGCGGACATTCATCCTCCGGCCCAATCTCGGGATCCCAAACGATCTCCGTTTGACACCAAGGACAAACAACTTCTTCATTCGCACTCATGACGTAATTCCTCCATCTATTGCACTCAAGCAAATTTCATTAAATAATAAATCCCTGCCGCCATAAATACAAATGCAATAGCAAACAAGGTGCCCCACAGGTATTTCATGTTCAAGCCTCCAAGACTATGTATGATTCTAAGTTACACATGCGCCCACTACGTAAGAAAGGGAGACAGATAGCGTCAAAGATAAGAAACCTACAGCGCGGTTATCTTTTTTGATTTCTTCATCAATTTTAAAATAAGGCGTTAAGAACTCAAAAATGAAGTAGGCTGCCAGCAACAGCAAGAATCCGTAGCCTGCCCAAATGAGAGAGTGAATCATCGTGTCATTATTCAATATGGCAAACCGGAACAAGTTACAAATCCCAAAAATTTTCCCGCCTGTCGCCATTGCCACAGAGAGGTTGCCTTTTTTGATCTCTGCCCAGTCATCATACTTCGTGACCATTTCGAAAATCGTTAAAAATACCACAAGCGCGATGACAGCAACTGCAAAAAATGCAAGCGTCGATAAATACGGATTACTCAGCAACACATCCACCTCTTCATTCATATCGTCTCCTGCCTTCCTTCCATGTAGAGAGTTTAAATCTTGATTTAAAAATCCCTATATACGGTAGAAGAGACTGAGTTAGGCTCAGTCTCTCGCAGGTACTATTAGTATATCATTAAGATTGTTTTTTTTCAGCAAGCTTTGCTTTCATGGCTGCCAATTCATCATCGATGCCGCTTTTGCTTGCGCCAAGTCCTTCGAGTTCATCATCCAAGCTGCGGTTTTTGGAACGAATCTCGCCGCTTGCTTGCGCTTCAGCTTCCATTTGAAGTACTTTCTCGCTCATGCGGTCAAAACCTTTGGCTGCGTTGTCTGTACCAAACCCGGACATCGCTTGATTGATTTGTTTTTGCGCTTTCGCTGTTTCAGCACGTGCAATCAACAAATCCTTCTTGTTTTTCATTTTGCTGAACTCGTCTTTCATCTCAGACAATTGACTGCGAAGTTGATCCGCATTCGTTTTGGCAAGATCATATTGACGTTTCAACTCATCGAAACGAACTTGCTGCTCTTTCTTGTCTTCGAGCGCGCGGCGGGCCAAATCTTCATTGCCGGCTTCAAGAGCTTTCATCGCTTGCTCTGTACGTTTGGTAACCATTTCTTCGGCTTCTTCGAATTGAAGCTTGAATTTCTTCTCGATGGCAATTTGCTTAGCAACTGCGGATTCTGCTTCCAAAATGTCTTCTTCCATGTCACGCAAGAACTGATTTAACATTTTGATTGGGTCTTCTGCTTTGTCCAGCAAATCATTCACCGAAGCCATCGTCATGTCACGTAATCTTTTAAAAATACCCATCTTGAATTCCTCCTAAGGTTAATCCTTATTTATTTTATAATTGGTATTACGTTTTCTTTTCTAATCACCGGTGCTTACACACATTAAATACGCAATCCCAAAGAATGAGTTTCAAAAAGTTGAAAATATTTTTAAAAGTTATTTCAATTCCACAACTGTTACTCCGGCTCCGCCTTCATTGTAGTTCCCCATACGGTAACTTTTCACGTGTTTGTGACGGCGCAGATACTCCTGCATGCCTGTGCGCAGCACGCCTGTTCCTTTGCCGTGAATCAGGTACACCTGCCCCAGATTGCCAAGGAAAGATTCATCAAGGAAGCGGTCTGCCTCAATCATCGCTTCCTCCATGTTCATCCCGCGCATATCCAATTCCATTCGAATGCTGTCATCCCTAGTTCGTTTGACGATGGTTGCCACCTGATGAGCCTGCTTCTTCTGCGCAGGACTGCCTATCTTCTCAAGGTTGGCTATCTCAACCTTCATTTTCATAATCCCCAGCTGCACGGTAGCTTCCGTAGAGCTAACGATTTCGACAACGTGACCCTTCTGACCCAGGCTCACGACACGCACTTCATCTCCGGCCTCGATTCTCTCAGGCCGTTTCTTCGCCGCGCGAACTTGCTTCTCGCGCAGTTCAGGCGCCGCCTGATCGAGGCGGCGCTTCGCTTCAACCAGCCGGTGGTCCTTGACCCCGCCGGCTTCTTCTTGCGCCATGCGCCGCAGATCGGCGATCACTTCGTCCGCCTCGCGGCGCGCCTTGGCGACAGCCTCACGCGCGTCGCGTTCGGCTTTCTCGAGCAGCTTATCGCGCTGCTCGTCGAACTTTAGCTGCTGCGCCTCTAGCGTTCGGCGCATCTCCTCCGCCTCGCGACGCAGCCTCTCGGCGCTTTCGCGCTCTGCTTCGGCGACTAATCGATTCTCTTCGAGGGAAGCGATCATTGACTCGACGCGTTTCTCCTCTTCGCCGACCTGCGTGCGCGCATGCTCAATAATCCGGCGTGATAAGCCAAGCCGTTCTGCAATTGCGAACGCGTTGCTTCGCCCTGGAACACCCACGAGCAAACGATAAGTTGGACTTAATGTTTGGATATCAAATTCCATACTCGCGTTTATTGTGCCTTTTGTCTGGTAGGCGTAAGCCTTAAGCTCCGAATAGTGCGTCGTCGCAATAATACGGCATCCAATTTGGTGTATATAATCAAGAATCGAGATAGCGAGCGCAGATCCTTCAGCAGGATCTGTCCCTGCTCCAAGCTCGTCAAGCAGCACCAAGCTCTTAGGCGTCATATCCCGTAATATGCTGATGATATTTGTCATATGACTTGAAAATGTACTTAAGTTCTGCTCGATGCTCTGTTCATCCCCAATATCGGCATAAATAGCATCGAATACACATAATTGACTGCCTTCTTCCGCGGGTACAAACAAACCTGACATCGCCATCAAACTTAATAAACCTACCGTTTTGAGAGAGACTGTTTTCCCCCCTGTATTCGGTCCGGTCACAATAATTTGTGAAAAATCATTCCCTAACTCCAAATCAAGCGGAACAACGAGTTCCGCCGCGATAAGCGGATGACGTCCGCGCTTGATCTTGATAAAGCCTCGGTCGTTCAACCTTGGCATAGTTGCCTTTAATTCTCTAGCCAGACCTGCTTTGGCGAACGTAAAATCCAGCTCAGCCAATTGGTCTACATCATAAACAAGGACGTCTACCTGTTCAGCCACAAGTTCAGTTAAGGCACGCAAAATTTTCTCAATTTCCGCTTCTTCCTTGAACTTAAGCTCACGAACCTTATTGTTCAGTTGAACAATAGCGTCAGGTTCAATGTATAGAGTTGCTCCCGATGCCGATTGATCATGAATCATTCCGCCGAAGTTAGAACGATATTCGGATTTTACCGGAATAACGTAACGATCGTTGCGGATCGTGATCAGCACATCTTGCAGCATCTTTTGTACCGACGAATTGCGCAGCATTTGCTCTAACCGCTCACGTACCCTGCTCTCGCCTGTACGCAGTTCACTACGTACACGTCCTAATTCAACGCTTGCGCTATCCACAACAACAGCATTCTCATCAATACAGCTATTAATTTTATCTTCTAATGACTTATTCTCCGTAAGCAATTCCACCTGCCCCTTGAGCATCGGAACCGAATATTCCTCGTGAACGGCCAGGACAAATCGTTTCAACCTTCGGGTACCAAACATCGTCGTCGATATGTCCAGCAATTCCGCCGGATTCAACATCCCGCCAATTCTGGCACGGTGCAAGGAAGAGCGAATATCTCTTATCCCGCCAAATGGAGCGTTACCTTTTAAGCGTTCTACATTTACTGCTTCATCGGTTGCTTGCAGCCGCAGCTTAACGAGTTCAAAATCCCCGATCGGTTCAAGATTTTGGACAGCGTCCTTACCGAGAGATGTAGCTGCATGATGAGTTAGTTTATGTAAAATTTTACCATATTCTAATGTTTTAATAATTTTTTTATTCAACTGTCCCAACCTCTTTTCTATCCTATATTATAAACCATTTTGAGTACGATTAGCTACGGAGACAATTGTTATATGGAAGATGCTGCCTACCATAATCTGCTCTAAAGTTGGATACACTAATTTGTGCACCTATTCCTTCTGCCAAAGGAACGAAATAAATGTCAAACACACCAAGCAAAATTCAACAAAAACATCTTTTCTATGGATGAGAGCGCGTTAGTCTCGTAATAGAAAAAAGGAGGTTCTTGAATGCATCTTCTAGGACATCTGGTTAGGTTTATTGTGTCTGCTTTGGTATTAATGTTTGTAAGTTGGTTAGTGCCAGGATTTCAAGTCGGCGGATTCTGGAGCGCGTTTTTCCTTGCATTGGTCATTGCCATTGCGGCATGGATCATTGAAGGAATTTTTGGCAAGCAAATCACTCCCTTTGGCAGAGGAATCGTAGGCTTTCTGGTGAGCGCGCTGGTCATTTGGGCGGCCCAGTTTGTCGTAAGCAATGTTTCAACGAGCATTATAGGTGCGATTTTAGCCGCTTTAGTCATTGGAATCATCGACTTGTTCATTCCTGTGAAGACCCCTTTCGAACAAGGGATCACAGGAAGAGAAGATCGTCGATAACCGTATCAGTTTGTAGTCCTGATAGCCATGATAAAGCCCAAAAAAGATCGGTCTGCTGCGTATCCAATCGCCGGGCCGATCTTTTCCTTCTGTCCAACCCCTCCGACTCTTTCACTAGTTTGTCACTGTTTTTTCTAAATAGGTGATGTACAATTAAGAGGAAAACAAATACATTTTATTCGGAGGGTATTATGAAAAAACTACTCGTTCTTTTACTGGGAGTTGCTATAGTTATTGCGATCACTGCATGTGGAAGTAAAGAGGCCAAGCCGGCAGCAACGACTTCTCCTGCTGCAACAGCACAAGCCGCTGATGGTCAAAAAGTGGATTTGAAAGCAACTAACTTCCAATTTGATAAAGCTGAATATCGCGTAAAAAAAGGTCAGCCTGTAACCATCACACTTGATAACTCGCAAGGCGTTCACGGTGCTTCTATTAAAGAATTCAACGTTAAACTTGACAACAGCAACAAGACATTTACTTTTACACCGGATAAAACGGGTTCATTTCCGATTACATGCTCGATCATGTGTGGAAACGGCCATGCAAATATGAAAACAACATTGATTGTTGAATAACAAAATGTCCTATGCTTTATCGCGGCAAACGCGGTAAAGCTATTTTTATGTTACGGAAATAGTAAAAGCCGCCTTTTTCTACAAAAATAGAAATCGGCAGCTTTCATATGGGAATTGCTTGCTTCCAGAGCTCTTGCAATTTCCCTGCAACGTTGGTTAATTCATTAATGAGATAAGGAGCTACTACTGAGCTCGAGAGCAGCTTTTGAAGTCCATCCGATGGAATGATCGTGATGACGTTCACGGCAATAATGACGATCAAGAGTGCTTCTGCTAAGCCAAGTAACGCCCCACTCCAACGATTAATGACATTCAAGCCTGGCGTTTTAGCTAAAATATTTAGTGCTCTTCCGATGAATACCAGGGCGAATTTAACGCCAAAAAACAAGATGGCAAAGGCTATGGCATTCAAGATATAGGTATCTAGATTGAGCCCTTTTACGATAAATTCGTATTTCTGATAACTTTGATAGGCGGGTAACGAGATAGCATTGCGAAGCAGCGGCGCAAAATCCTTGTAAAAATAAAAGGCTACTAAGTAAGCAAGCACAAAACCAGCGACTGAGACAATCTGAGCGATAAAACCTCTAAAATAACCAATCAGTAATCCCAAAACGACTATAGCCAATAAAATATAATCTAATTTGTTCATGATCACTCGGATTACCGGACCGGGCTGTCTGTTTCGACTAATTCAATCCATTCATTATACTCGTTCTGCAGCTTTGCGTATTCCTCACGCAGTTCTCTATGCTCTTCTTTAAGTTTTTGAAGCTCCTTTTGCAGCGCGTCGTCATTCAAGTTCTGATTTAATAATTTTTCCTGCTCACTATCAAATCGATCTTGAAGGCGCTCTTTTTCCTCTTCAAAATATTGATTTAACAATTGTTTCTCCAGTTGCTGCTGCTGAATTAAAGTTTCCAGTTGAGTGTGATAGTGCTGGATAATCGTTGATTTTTGATCTTCATATTGTTGTACGATGCTAGTTTGTTGTTCTTGGAACTTACCAACAATATCAACCTTTTCTAGCTCAACTCGGGTAATATTTGCGTGTAGTTCTTCTTTATGTTTGCTTTCCATAAGTTCAATTTCCTCTAAATACTGCGTATCTGCTGATTCTTTTTCCTCCAAATAGCGCTGAGCTAATGCTTCTTTTTCTTGATCAAGCTGTTGCTGCAACGCTAGTTGCTGCTGCTTTTCCTGTTCTAGCAGTTGTTGCGTCTTCTCAACTAGCTTTTTCTCTTGCTCGAGTTGTTGTTTAATTTGTTCGTTAAACTGCTTAGCTTGGTCTTGCTGCTGTTTGGCTTGCTGTAATTGCTGTCTCAGCTGCTCTTGTTGTTGTTTGCCTTGTTCGATTTGCTGTTTGGCTAGCAAGTACTGTTGTTTCTCCTGTTCAAGCTGTTGTTCAATTTCCCCTTGAAGAAGAGTGATTTCTTCATTCTGTTGGCCAGCTTGTTGTAACTGCAGTTCCATTTGTTCTTGGATTTGCTTATTTTGTTCAAGTTGTTGTTGCAATTCTAATTGTTGCTGTCTTTCCTGTTCGAGCTGTTGCTTGCCTTGTTCAATTTGCTGTTTGGCTAGCAAGTGCTGCTGCTTCTCTTGTTCGAGTTGTTCTTTAATTTGCTTTTGAATAAGAGTGACTTCTTCGTTCTGTTGACCAGCTTGTTGTAACTGCTGCTGTATTTGTTCTTGAATTTGCTTATTTTGTTCGAGCTGTTGTTGCAGTTCTAATTGCTGCTGCTTTTCTTGATCAAGCAATAGCTGGGCATCTAGCACTTGTTTTTTCTCTTGTTCGAGTTGTTTTTGGATGTGCTCGTTATGCTGTTTAGCTTGAAGTTGCTCCTGTTCAAGCAGTTGCTTCGCTTGCGTAAGCTCCTTTTTCTCCTGTTCAAACTTTTGTTTCAACTGTTCATGAACTTGTTTATCTTGATCTTGTTCCTGTTTAACTTGCTGCAATTGCTGCCTAAGCAGCTCTTGCTGTTGCTTGCCTTGGTCAATTTGCTTTTTCGTTTGTAGATGCTGCTGTCTTTCTTGATCAAGCAGCTGCCGCGTTTGTGTAACTTGCTTTCTTTCTTGTTCGAGTTGTTGTTTCATTTGTTCATGAAGCTGTTTAGCTTGGTCTTGCTGCTGCTTGGCTTGGTCTTGCTGCTGCTTAGCTTGCAGCAATTGCTGTTTGGTTAGCTCCTGCTCTTCCTTGCCCTTTTGCACTTCTTGCTGGAGCTGCTCCTTTTGCGTTTGAGCTTGCTCTAGCTTAGCTTTTTGTTCAGTCACGAATGTTTGCTGTTTATCATAATCATGCTTCAATTGGTTGTATGTAACGTTCATTTTCTCAAAGGCAGCTTTGGTCGCTTCTTGTTCTTTCTGGGCTGCGCTTAGCTCTTCCATGATTTCATTCATTCGGAAGCATTCATCGGCCATGTTCACGGCAGCAAGTACAGCAATTCTTTGCGAATCCAGTCGCGGATAGCCCTTGGCAATACGAAACATTTGATCATTCACATATTCCGCAACACGCTTCATGTAATTGGTGCTGGTATCCGCTTTTAACTTGTATTGATTTCCATATATGTCAACAGTTATTTTCGTTTTGTCTTCTGCAGTCATATTATTTCCCCCTTAGATGAAAAGGCTGGCCTTATCGACGTTAATTTCGATAAGACCAGCCTGTTCTCCTGCAACTTATGAGAAACTTGCTCTATTTTCTTAACTCTGCCTCGTATTGCTGTTCAAGGGTTTGAACCACTTTGGCATGGAGTTCCGTTACCTCTTCATCTAACAGAGTTCTTTCCGCATGACGGTACACCAGAGCGATAGCTACGCTCTTACGATTTGCACCAAGACGCTCCCCTGTGTAGATATCAAAAACCTGGATAGACTCAAGCAAATCCCCGGCAATTTCCGCAATCGACTGCTCCATGAGTCCAACCGGTACGCTTGCATTTACAACGACCGCAATATCACGTCCAATGGACGGGTAACGCGGCAGCAATTTATACACAATCGCATCTCCGGCAGCGTCTAGGATAGGAGCTAACTCAACCTCAAGCACGTACGTGTCATCTAGATCGCGCTGTTGTTGAACGGTTGGGTGCAGCTGACCCACACGGCCAATCACCTTCGGACCTTCGGAGGAAGTAAGCAGAAGCTCTGCTGTACGACCAGGATGGAATCCATCTGGGGAAGCTGATGTGTAAGTAAGTCCCTTGATGCCCAAGTAGCTGATCAGACGGTCAAAGATTCCCTTCATGTCATAGAAATCAACGGCTTCAGACTTTTGCGCCCAATGCGCCCCTCGGCGTTTGCCAGTCATCACAATAGAAAGCAGAAGCTTCTCTTGCGGCAGCGTAGTGAGTGTTGACTCGTCTGTGATAAATGCTTTGCCCATTTCGAAAATAGCCACGTCATCCATGGTGCGGTTACGGTTGTAACTCACTACCTCCAGCAAATGCGGAAGCAAGCTGGTGCGCAATTGGCTTCGATCCTCGCTCATTGGCATTGCGAGAGAGATCGGTTTAGCCGCTGGATATAGACCAGGCAGCGAAGCCGTTTGGTCCGGGTGCGTGAAGGCATAGGTAATGACTTCATGCAGCCCGCTTTGTGTCAGGAGATTCCGCGCAATGCGGCGAATCGACTGCTCTTTGGACAAGGAGCCTGGCGTCGTCACGCCAGTCATCAAGGTCGTCGGGATGTTATCATAGCCGAAGAGGCGTGCCACTTCTTCGATCAAATCTACATCCCGTGTGATGTCTCCGCGGCGGCTCGGCACATGCACGAGCAGCTTGCCTTCTCCCGCCTGCTCGAACGTGAAGTGCAGGCGATCAATGATTTGTCCCATCTCGTCAAGCGTAAGCGTCGTACCGAGATAGTTGTTCACACGGTCAGCAGCCAGCTCGATGCTGACCGGTTTGTGCGAGCCGGCAACAGCTTGGGCGATGCCGTCTGCGACTTTACCGCCTGCATACTCAGCAATCAATGCAGCGGCGCGGTTCAATGCCGGAAGCACCGCTTCCGGGTTCACTTCTTTCTCGAAGCGAAGACTCGCTTCAGAGCGAAGGCCAAGCTGGCGCGATGTACGACGCACAGAGGAGCCTGCAAACTTAGCGGATTCAAGCAAAATCCGCGTAGTATCGTTCGTTACTTCGGAATTCGCGCCGCCCATAACACCAGCGATCGCTACAGGCTTCGTACCGTCCGTAACAAGCAGCATGTGCGGCTCTAGGGTACGCTCTATATCGTCAAGCGTAACAAGCTTCTCGCCAGCCTCAGCAAGGCGTACATCGATGTGGCCATTGTTCAGCTGTTCAGCATCAAATGCGTGCAACGGTTGACCATACTCCAACATCACGAAATTCGTGATGTCTACGATGTTATTGATGGGACGGATACCAGCGGCCATCAAACGGTTTTGCATCCACAGCGGAGAAGTGCCTACGCGCACGCCTTCGATCAGGCGAGCAGCGTAGTGTGAGCATTGCTCCGACGCTGTGATCTTCACGCTGATGCGGTCAGCGGCTTTCACACCGGCTGATCCAGCCTGCCCAAGCGCTGCTTCTGCATCCGGCAGTTTAACGCTGCGGCCAAGGATCGCTGCGATCTCATAAGCGGCTCCGAGCATGCTCAAGCAGTCGGAACGGTTCGGTGTCAGATCGAGCTCCAACACTTTGTCATTAATGGCCAGAACATCAAGAACGGAGCTTCCGATTTCCGTTTCTTGCGGTAATACTAGAATACCTTCCTGAATTTCTTTAGGAAGCAATTTATCGTTCAAGCCAAGCTCTTTGGCTGAGCAAATCATCCCTTGCGACTCAACGCCGCGCAGTTTGGCGCGTTTAATTTGCAGTCCGCCAGGAAGAACAGCACCGATCATAGCGACAGGTACTTTTTGACCGGCATCAATATTTTTGGCTCCGCAGACGATTTGCAAATCTTCGCCTTGACCAGCATCAATGACACACACGCTTAATTTATCTGCGTCCGGATGTTTCTCACGGGATTTCACATACCCGACAACTACGTTCGTTACACCTTTATTCCGATCCTCCACGATATCCACTTCGATGCCGCTTCGGGTTAATTTCTCGGCTAATTCTTCCGCTGTGAAGCCTGTTACATCTACATATTCCGATAACCATTGGTATGAAACATTCATGCTTAACCCCTCCTTTTCCTGATGCTTACAGATGTAAGAATTGTTTTAAGAAACGCAGATCATTCGTGTAGAAATGACGGATGTCTTCGATTCCGTATTTCAGCATGGCAATACGCTCAACGCCCATACCGAATGCAAACCCTGTATACTCCTTCGGATCGTAGCCGCCCATCTCAAGAACGCGCGGATGAACCATGCCCGCCCCGAGAATTTCTAACCAACCTGTTTGTTTACAAGTTCGGCAGCCAACGCCTCCACACATCGCACAGCTCACATCAACCTCAACACTCGGCTCAGTGAAAGGGAAGAAGCTAGGACGCAAACGGATTCTTGTTTCTTTGCCGTACATTTCTTGCACGAATTGCAGCAAAGTACCCTTCAAATCGCTCATCCGAACGTTACGGTCGATAACTAGACCTTCAATTTGCGTAAACATATGGGAATGTGTCGCATCGTCGTCGTCGCGGCGGTATACTTTACCCGGACAAATGATTTTGATCGGAACCTCGCCTTTACGTTTCTCCATCGTTCTCACTTGAACAGGGGAAGTTTGCGTACGCATCAAGATTTCTTCTGTGATGTAGAAGGAGTCCTGCATATCGCGGGCCGGGTGGTCTTTAGGCAGATTCAGCGCTTCGAAGTTGTAGTAGTCCTGCTCAACCTCCGGTCCTTCCGCAACCGTATAACCCATTCCGATGAAAATATCTTCAATCTCTTGGATTACTTTGCTTAATGGGTGTACCGCGCCTTGCTCAGAAGGACGGCCCGGCAGCGTAACGTCGATCATTTCTGCTCGAAGTCTGTTTTCCGTTTCCTGCTGCTGATACGCCGCTTGCTTCTCTTCGATCACCGACTCAATTGCAGTGCGAACATCGTTCGCCACTTGCCCAATGATCGGTCTCTCTTCTGCGCTTAGCGCTCCCATGCCGCGAAGAACCTCGGTTAATGGACCTTTTTTACCCAAATACTTAATACGTAAATCGTTCAGCTCCTGCTGACTTTGTACGCCGCTTAGCTCCTGCAGCGCTTCCTGCTTCAAAGCTTCTAACCGCTCTTTCATTGCAATCCCTCCTGAATTAGGCCCTGAATCAACCAAATGAAAACACAAAAAAGACTTTCCGCTCCCTCGCAAGGGACGAAAAGCCGTGGTACCACCCTAATTAGATACATTTCCTGGCCAATAGGCAAAAAAACGATCTCACTTCATTCCAGATAACGGACGATGTGTCCGGTTCCCTCTACTTAAAGAAAGCCCATTAAGCTTGCCTCTGTTCAAAGGACTGCTCGGGAGCGAACTTCAGCAGCCTGATTCTCGGGGCCAGCTCTCAATCAACGGCTTACCCTCCCTGTCAAGAAGCACTGCGTACTCTTCTCCGTCAAAGCATTTTTACGTATATGTACCAGTTATTATATGCAAGATAGTGTTCATATGCAAGTACGCGCCCCTCAAATCTCGCATTTTGCCAGTTGACTCGCAAAGCGAATAAGCGTATATTTTTTTAAACAGTTTAAACATTAATTTATATAAATATTTTATTATTTAACATTTAGATGATGTAATTAACCGGAAGGAGAGTTTCAATGGAAGATGACTTGATGGCTTATACCATTCGTTTTCGGACAACGTTTGAAACAGCTCATCGAAAAATTAGCAGTGCAGTACTCGCCGAGTTGAAATCAGAGTTGACCGGACCGCAGTTATTTATGCTGTTCATGATCGCCAAGGAGGGAACCCCCAAACAGACCATTCTTGCTGAGAAAATGGGTGTAAAACCAAGTGCGATTACTGTCATGATTGATCGTCTTGTCCAAAGCGGACATGTCATACGCAAGCATCATGAAACAGATCGGCGCATTGTTCTGGTAGAAAACACAGAGCTTGGCCATGAGGTCCTTACCGCAGCTCAAAATGTTCAGAAAGAAGTGATTGCTCGAGGCTTATCTAAGCTCCCGCTAGATGAACTCAACGTCTTCGTAAGTGCTTTTGAAAAACTAACATCCTATTACTAAAATTCATTATTATTTAAAAGGAGTGAACTGTAGTGGAAACTATACAAAAAACGATTTCTGACGACAACCTTCCCGAGTCAGCCGCGCCAGCGCTCAAAAATCGCGGCCTCCTGCTGACAGGACTTATTATTGCCATGCTGTTCGGTGCTCTCGACGGTACCATTGTCGGAACGGCCATGCCACGTATCGTTGGTGAACTAGGCGGTCTTGCCCTAATGGCTTGGCTTACAACAGCTTACATGCTGACTTCAACTGTTATTGTACCAATCGCCGGTAAGTTGGCTGACTTAATGGGTCGCCGCGTTATTTATGTAACGGGTCTTATCATTTTCATCGGAGCCTCCGCGCTTTGTGGTATGGCCCAGAACATCACAGAGCTTATCTTGTTCCGCGGCTTGCAAGGTCTAGGCGGCGGTATCATGATGCCAATGGCTATGATTATTATCGGGGATTTATTTACAGGTAAACAGCGTGCCAAATGGCAAGGTGTGTTCGGTGCGATTTTCGGTCTTTCCTCTGTTGTCGGCCCCCAAATCGGCGGTTGGATCGTTGATGCTTTAGATTGGCGTTGGGTTTTCTACATCAACCTTCCCGTTGGTATCCTTGCTGTTGTCTTAATCGCAATTGCTCTTCCGAAACATAAAGCGATCGGTAAAGTGAAATTCGACATCCCGGGTATTGCCACTATGGTACTCGGTGTTGTTTCCTTGCTTCTAGCTTTGACTTTCGGCGGTAAAGATTATGCTTGGTTATCTTGGCAAATCATTGGTCTATTTGCAGTAGCGATTGTATCTCTGGTATCTTTCGTCATTATTGAAAGCAGGGCGCAAGAACCAATTCTTCCTGTTCGTTTGTTCAAAAATAGAACTTTTACAACCATTAATGGTGTAGGGTTCCTTATGGCCGTTGGTATGTTCGGTGCTATTATGTTCGTACCTCTCTTCATGCAAGGTATCGTTGGGATCAGCGCCTCCGCGTCCGGTACGGTGATGATGCCTCTCATGCTTACAATGATTGCTGCTAGCGTAGTTTCCGGTCAGTTTATTCATAAAATCGGTGTACGTAAACAAATGTTAACCGGTATGATCATCATGGCCGTTGGTTTTTATTTCCTTAGCACGATGGGTATAGATACAACAAAATTGACAGCATCTGTTTATATGCTGCTCTTAGGTCTTGGCATGGGTCTTGTAATGCCGATTCTGACCCTTGCCTTACAAGAAAGCTTCCCGAAATCTGAGCTTGGTGTAGTTACGTCTTCCAGCCAATTTTTCCGTCAAATCGGTGGTACGTTCGGTATGACGATTCTAGGCGCAATTATGAACCATAAATCATCGGTTCTGCTCGAGCAAGATTTAACACCTGTTGTTAAACAGTTGCCTGCAGAAGCAAGCCAGCTATCTAATCAGATGACAGATATGATTCACTCGAATCCGCAAGGCTTATATTCTTCCCTGTTAAGCCCTGAAACGATGGCGAAAATGCCGAAAGAATTCGTAGAGCACATGCTTCCTATTTTGAAAAATGCCCTTGTATCTTCCCTACATCAAGTATTCGTTATCGGGTTAGTATTCGTATTACTCGGGGCGGTTCTTACACTGTTTATCGGCAACATTAAAGTAAATGGCCGTAAATCGAAGAAGACAAGTACGGACAGTGAAAAAGACCTTTCCGCTGGACTCGCTTAATCTATCATCCATGCTCCCTCCTTCTTCCGAAGGTTGGGGGCTTTTTTATGTAATTGCTTCCTTCATTTCTTTTGACATCATTCCATCAATAGCGTTTAATGAGGTTGGATACTATAAAAGGAGAGTGATTACCATGAAATATCGCAGACTTGGGAAAACAGACTTAAAAGTTTCAATCGTTGGTGTTGGAACCTGGCAATTCGGAGGAGAATGGGGACTTACGTACACACAAGCTGAAGCAGATGCTATTTTGGATCAAGCCGCTGATCTTGGCATTAACCTAATAGATACCGCGGAATGCTATGGTGACCATCTTTCGGAATCATTTATCGGCACTTATTTATCTAGACGCAATCGTGAGAATTGGGTTGTAGCAACGAAATTCGGTCACCATTTCCATGATTTATTTACCCGAACCGATGAATTTAACTCAGAGAGCGTCATCAAGCAGTTGGATGCTTCGCTCAAAGCTTTGCATACGGATTACATAGATTTATACCAATTTCACTCCGGACCAGATAGCGTATTCGATAACGATGACTTATGGACAACCTTAGATAAACAAGTACAGGCAGGAAAGATCAGACATCTGGGAACTTCCATCGGAAGCAATGCCAATATCCATCAGACCGAAGCCTCTACGAAAGTAAATTCCAAGGCGATTCAAGTCGTCTATAATCGTTTGGATCGAGCGCCAGAAGAGCTAGTATTCCCTTCCTGTGTGAAGCAGGATCTGGGCGTACTGGCACGGGTGCCCTTGGCAAGCGGCTATTTAAGCGGCAAGTACAAGCCTGGTGCCGTATTTAGCGATACCGATGTCCGGCATCGCCATGATGCGGAAAACGTAAGACAAAAGCTGGAGGAAGTACAGCGAATTCAAAAGGAAGAAGTCCCAGAGGGTATGGATATGGCGAAATGGGCGCTCGCATGGTGCTTAAAGCATGATGCCGTAACAAGCGTCATTCCGGGCTGCAAAAACCCTGAGCAAGTGATTGCTAATGCAAGTGCAACGGAGCTTATCAGCGATAACCACCCACAAGCCTGGAAAGCTTGAGCAATAGGAAGGAATAACATCTAGATGAACTTGGACGAGCATACAACAACTTGGAAGCAGCTTAATGACCATTTGGCGCAATGGGTTACAGCTAGCAAAGACCGTACCGAAGATGGACATGTTGCTTCCTACATTCCTGAACTTGCGAATGCTCCAGCTGATATTTTGGGTATCTGCATCATGGATGCAGAAGGGAATACGGTTGCTGCAGGCGATACCGACTATCATTTTACGCTGCAAAGCATCTCCAAAGTATTCACGCTTATTCTAGCTCTAATGGATAACGGCGAGGAGACGGTGTTCTCAAAGGTAGGTATGGAGCCGACAGGTGACGATTTCAACTCGATGCTGAAGCTAGAGCTGGTAGAGCCTGGCATTCCGTTTAACCCGCTTATCAATGCCGGAGCTATCGCGATCTCGTCCTTGATTGCAGGTGACACGCCGACTGAACAAACGCAGCGAATTCTGCAGTTTTTCCGGGAGCTTGCGGACAATCCGGCACTAGATATTAATCAGGATGTATTCAAATCGGAATCGGATACCGCACACCGAAATCGTTCGCTTGCCTACTTCCTGAAACATAACGGCGTTCTGGACCGTGAAGTGGACGACGTCCTACGGGTCTATTTTAGCCATTGCTCCATCCAAGTGAACTGCACGGATTTGGCCAGAATGGCTTTGGTTCTCGCCCATAACGGCGTCGATCCGATTCGCAATCAACGCCTGATTCCGCGGCGATTCGTACAAATCGCTAAAACATTCATGTTTACCTGCGGAATGTATAATGCCTCTGGCGAATTCGCCATGAACGTAGGGCTTCCCGCTAAGAGCGGTGTATCCGGCAGTATTCTAACGTTGGTGCCTGGACGATATGGAATCGGTCTTGTCAGCCCTGCCCTCAACCGCAAAGGCAATAGCACTGCTGGTGTTCACCTCCTGGGGAAACTTTCGCAGGAATTTGACTGGAGCTTGTTTTAACGATAAGAGGCTGACCCAAAGTCATCCAGTGACTGAGGGAAAGCCTCTTTAGATTAACGGGAAATACTCCCGCTATTTCGTTTAAATGGATTGTCCCCTTGGAACTGGGAGGCTGAGTGAATGGATTACTTGTAAGTAACGCCGATTACTCCTGTTATTTTCAGTAATTGATCCACTTTTTCCTAAATAACTGGAATTTCTATTGCTACTTTCATCAGATCTAGCAGATTTCGTGCAGCAATCGATGATTTAGCTGGGGTTTCTACCGCTATTTCATTCACTACCACAAGTCAGCGTAGAATAACGGTAGTTTTTCCATCTATATCAGCTGAGTAGGCCAAATGGACTGGGGAGTTATCAAATGACTCCACAGAAAAAGAAGCTATCCCAGAAGTCATCAAATGACCGAGGGAGAGCTTCTTTCTTTTAAACTTATGGGATAATTACTTCTTATATAAAGCAAGCTATTGAATGGCTCGTTTAATTCGCTGCAACACTTCAATTAGTTCATCAATCTCGTTTTCGTTCAGGCGAACCGTCACATAGTTAGGTGAAATTCCCCCGTCGTTGATCTCCAGCAAGGCCACCTCATCCTTGTCATCCAATTTAACAGACAATTGTTCTCTTTCGAGCATATTAATCCAAGCCATGACGGCACCTACTTTCGGTCAATGTGTTAGTAGACGATGAATTCTTTACTGTACACCGTTTCATTATCCTCTGAATCCATCACACGCATTTCCAGTTCCCAGTTCCCTCTGAATGGAAGATAGGCACCCTCCGCTCGATAGCTGAACTTGGCAAAGCCGTATGACTCCTCTTCTTCCTTATCCTCATAAGCCGTTATCGGCACTGCAATCGGAGCGATCTCTTTGTCATCCAGATAATGAAGAATCATAAGAACCTGCTTCGGTTTCCCTGAATTTTCGGGAAGGAATACTTTGGCCGTGAAAGAGTTGGTCCCTTGGATTTTCGGTGTAATATCCGCAGATACATGGACTTTATCTCCCATTTGATGCCACTGCAGCGGCTCGTTGGCCGGAATTGGCGCTACATAAGTGATGATGCCCACCAGCAGCACAATGATCACCATAAGCGTTAAATCCACCCTTACCCATAGGAAGGATTGAACAGCCTTCTTCTTGCGCATCATGAGACGGATAACAAATGCTGTAAGCACGACGAGAATAACTGCGCCAACCTTCACTAGCAGCAAGATCCCCCATCCGGAATATAGCAGATAGTGCAAATTAGGTAGGAATAACAACACAGATAAAGACCCGGATATCGCGAGCACGACGATGGAAATTAGAGCCATATTCGAAAATTGTCGCATGTACGTGGCAAGGTCACTGTTCTTCTGACGCCACTTCGCGTAGAGAAGGACTAAGCCGCCCACCCACATGGCTGCACCCGCCAAATGAATCCAATCGAGCCCGATCGTCGCCCACACTGGTGAAAAGGATGCCGCATGGCCGCTAAAGCTTTTGGCCGCCAGCAAGCCTAATGGCCATATCCAGTCTAACCATGCCCATCTACCGATAAGGACGAACCCAAGGAAAGATAGAGCCAGTAGAATCAGCCAGGATATCCCGATATTCGTCGCACTAAAAAGCTTCGCTATTTCTTCCACACCGCCGCCGCCTAGTAAATCCTCGATATGAGTAAATATAAGCAGGAGGAGTGCAACGAGTTGAGCACGCTGCAAATTCAGCGTCCATGAAGATAAAGATTTTCTTGTTTCTTTGCCGCTATCCGTACGTAGCATTCTTAACCATATGACCCATCCTGTCAAAACGAGCAGCATGAGATACCATAGCCCGCGAGACGCATACTGCAGTAGAACCTTCGTCGTTAGCGGGCCTGAACCGTGCTCGTGATTAGCATGGGCTGAAGGAAGATCTAGCGTATCTTCTTGCGGCGGATTGCCGATCGTCAGAGGGTAGCTTCCGCCAACAGGGTGGCCGTCAGCCGAAATGACATGATAGCTAACTAAATAAACGCCCTCGGTCAGCTTAGGCAGATCAAGGAGCACACCTGTTTGCTCTTTGTTCAAATAAGCTTTATTGCTTGTCATTTCGTCGCCGTCATGATTAAAAACTTTGATATAAAAGAGCCCAGCATCTAAGGGTTCATTGAAGGTAATCGCGATCTGGGGCGGAGAGCTTTCCAGCTTAGCGCCCGATTCCGGAATTGCCTGTACCAGTGATGCATGAGCAGAAACAGATTGTGGGGCGACGAATGAGCTTAAGAGCATCATAGATAATATACACAAAAAAACAGCAGGCAAGAACCAAAACCGCTGACGAACATGTTGTTTCTCTTTATACATAGATAAGTTCCTCTAATCCGTTATGGGTTTACGTCCGGCAAAACCATCTTCTTTGCCGTGGTAATAACGGATCTTATCCTCTCCTTGTTTCCAACAAAGCAGTACTTCCTGACCCCTGAACATCGACGGAAAATCCACAAGACCTGTTTCTATATCCTTAAGCTCGATACCCGTTTGCTGAAAATGCTGAATCAGCCCGCGCGCTTCGATTTGCATAAATTCGAGTTCAGCTTCTTGCATAAAAAACGGATCCTTTTCCGCGCTTGGTTTCTCGGCCAACTCGTTTTTCTTCCCGCGAAGCTCTGTGTATTTCTCCTCAAAAGCTCGCTTCAGAATTTGCATTTTCTTTAACTCCTGATCGACCAACGGAAGCATTTCATTCGCTTCTTCCAAGCTAAAATATTTTTTATCAGACATCTCGCACCTCCATGCCTAATTTTAACAAAAAATGAGTGCAACTTCGAATTCTACGCATGAGCATGCGGGTGCTCGTGCGAGGGTCCATGCTCTTCCACATGAGTCACAGACAACTCGGCATATCCGACACCTTTAAGCACTTGAATCCGCTGCTGCAGTTCTCTCAGCTTCTGTACCTTGCCCCTAACAACTAATATTTCCAAGCATTGCTGATGATTTAAATGAATATGCATCGTTGAAATAATGGCATGGTGATATTCGTGCTGCAGCTCCATCAACGTAATGGGCAGATCGCTAATATGATGGTCATATACCATCACGATGGTTCCGGCTACCGTTTCGTCCAACTGCATGCTGCTGGAGGTTAACAACGCTTTGCGTGTGAGATCTCGGATCGCTTCAGAGCGGTTGTTATAGCCCTGGATGGCAATAAGCCGATCATATTGCTCAATTAACGATTGCGGCATAGAGATGCCAAAACGTACAAGCGTTTCTTTCTCCGACATGGGATCACGCTCCTTTCTAACTAAACCTTGTCCTCTAACCATACTCTACCAGAAAGTGGTGGTGTCGCAAAATGTGTTGCCCCTATTCTATGCGAAAATGATAAGAACAGCAAAAGAGAGCGGACATAAGTCCAGCTCCCTTACTTGTTAGATAAAGTTCATTAATTTTTTCACACGAACTTCCAGCTCAACGAGTGAGAAAGGTTTCGTCATATAGTCGTCAGCGCCCATCTGATAGCCTTTGAGCATATCGTCTTCCTTCTTCTTGCCTGAAAGCATAAGCACCTTCATGTTCGCATTCGCTAAGCGATCATCCTTCTTGATCTGATCCAACAAGGAAAATCCGTCCAACCTAGGCATCATGCCATCCAGAATACACGCATGATAGCTCTTCTCCTGCAGCAAGCTGAGCGCCTCTTCACCATCGGAAGCATGTGTGATGGCAATCGGCAAGTGCTCCAAATGAGAAGTTAGAATCGCCCTTAATATCGGATCATCGTCAACGATCAGCAAATTTTTCTTCTCAGGAAGTGGCAGTGCAGCCGATTTGTTTGGGTCGCTCTCTTTTTCTGTAGAAGCACAGATTACCCGGTTCCGGCCTTGTTGTTTGGCTTGATACATCGCTTCGTCTGCCTTAGAAACCCAATCTGCCACGGACAACCCTTCTTGCCACTCGGCAACTCCTGCAGAGAACGTGATCGAGAAAGGTTTTCCCTCATATTGGGCAACCGGATTAGAGCTAATTATATGCAGAATGTTCTGCATAGTTGAGTGCGCCTGCTCTAAGGATGTGTTCGGAAGGGCAATCACGAACTCTTCACCGCCAAAACGGGCTAGTAAATCGGTTGAGCGCAAATTGGTTTGCAGAAGATGAGCTAAGCCTTGCAGCACCAAATCTCCCACGTGGTGACCATATGTGTCATTGACTTTCTTAAAATAATCAATATCAATAAATACAAGCGATATCGGTGCTGGATACCGTTCAATCCGCTGCAGTTCCATACCAATCTGAAGATCAAAATATCGCCGGTTGAACACGCCGGTAAGCGGATCACGGAAGGCCAGCTGCTCGAAATTTTTCGTCCTTTTGAGCAAACCATAAATTCTAGCGGCTAGTTCTTCGTACTGAAAAGGCTTGGTCACATAATCATCAGCCCCTAGATGGAAGCAGCGAACTTTATCGTTCAAATCATTGCGCCCTGACAAAACAATGAGAGGCAGCCATTTCAACGTTGGATCTTCTTTGAGAAATTCAAACAGCTCATACCCCGATTGCGGATGCATCATGAGATCTAAAGTCACAAGATCATAAGTATGCGTACGCAATAATTTAATAGCCGACTCTACATCGGAGGCCTCATCAACAATACAATCATCAAGCTGAAGGCGCCGGGTCAAATACGAACGCAGCACTTCGTCATCATCAACAAGCAGCAACCGGCTCTTCAAAGTTCGAAGCATAGAATCTCCGGTGGGATCCTTCTGCTCGTCCATCTGGATCTCCGTTAGGCCGATATCGTATTCCATGTTCATATCACGAAGGAGTCTGAGGCTTCGGTCTGCGTTTTCTTGAACCGGGTTCGTCGATGCTAAGGAAGTATTCTGCTCCTGATCGATGTCTTGCGTCCATTCCCATAGGCGCACCAACTCCTCCGCCAGCCTGCCAATCCTGTTATATCCAAAAATCGGCGCACTGCCTTTCAGCGTATGGATAATGCGATAGAACCGATTCAAGTCCTCTACTGCCGTCACAGCGCGAATGGCATCAAGCAGAGCTTCAAGCTCCTTCAGCTGCTTTTCAAACTCGCGAATGAACAGTTTTCTGCCTTGTCTTAGAATTCTTGCATCTTTATCCGATTCTGACCTGGAGCTCTTGGGCTCTAGATTCGTATTATGCATGACGGACAATCACCCTTTTTACAAATAAAATTATTATCTATAGGTTTCGAATCAACTCTCTAATAAGTGTCCTACTGTATCTAGCAGTTGAAGCGGGCTGAATGGTTTAACAATGTAGGTGGTGACGCCTGCAGCTTTGGCTTTCTCTTTATCTTTATCCAAGGCTTTAGCTGTTAAAAGAATAACAGGCAGCTCCCGATTGGTGTTATCGCTCTGACGAAGCCACTCACATACCTCAACACCTGTACGTTCTGGCATCATATAATCAAGAATAACCAGATCAAACGATTCCTTCTGAAGCTGTTCGATGGCTTGCTGACCGTCTTCCACTTCCGTGATTTCATACCCTTCATCCGATAGCGTTTCTGTAAGTAAAAAGCGGAGTGCAAGCTCGTCGTCGGCCAGCAATATTTTATAAACAGACATAAGGGTCTCCTCTATTAAAATATGACTTTAATTATAGCATTATGCTCATAGGCAGGATAGGAATTTGTCGAAATAAGTCAAAATATATTACAAACTTCGCCCAGCGTCATATTCTTTCCATGATGAGCCATTAATTTCTTTAAGCCCCTCCACGGAGGGGTAGATATAAACCCAACCTTCACGCTGCCCGCCCACATCTCGGATCCAAACGCGGTCATATTCATTATCGGAGGCGCCGGGACCATAATAACCTTCCAGGACATCCATCGCTCGCAAGCCTTCTTCCGTCACTTCCAACCATTCTCCAACAACGCGCTGCTCCGCATTGTCTTCCGTTAGCAAGAGTGCAGGGTAGGGCCCAACATCAAATAAACGTCCAAAAATCGTGCCCGATTGCACAGATTGTACATAAGGAGCAGCTACGAAGTGGTTACCCTCTCCAACAAGCAATGTGCCGTAGACGAATACAGATACCATGAAAACTCCTCCTGTCGAATTATGTAATTGCCATATTCATGTTAAATTCGCTAGCCATCTCCCTGATCCCTTTTTGAAAACATCCAACCTTTTACAATTCTGCGCAAAGAAAAAAAGCAACATCGCAATGGATGCTGCTTCTATGCTTGATTAGCTGTTAATTCGCGCGTTTTCACAATAATTTTGCGGATACTGTCTTCCGATAGATGAAAGACCTTGATTAACTCCATCACCGTGGAGCCCGTTTGGTACAACCGGAAAATTTCTTGATTTCTACGCTCGATGATAATGCGTGTTCCGTTATTTTCTCCCCATCCAGCGCGTTTCTGCTCTTTCTTAGGGATATATACGATTTCACCTTGGATATATTCTTGTAATTGTTTTAATAGGTTAGGGGGAAGAACGTCTTTCCCGTTCTTGTAACTCATGGATGAAAACCTCCTCAAATTGTCGCAAAGATTAAACTTTGTTCGGATTTGCAGAGAGTAATCTCATCGCCCCTAAACCTCATACCATTCTTATCAAAATGGAATAAAAAAAACACGACCATAATCGTGCCTGTCGGTTGTATATGCAATTATACAAATTCAGGTGAACGGTTATTCCACGAATGATATTCAGTTAGGAGACGATTACCTCTGCGGCGGCCGCAACACTCATCGCTACTGTCATTGTCATTGTGTTCATTAAAAAACACTCCTTTCACCTAATATTGGAATTTTATTACTGGGGTTGGAGAGCTAAGTCTCTCCTGTGTTGCCTGTGTGTTCACTTCGTGTTCACAATTCTCATTATATGTAAAAAGCTTCTCGCTGTCTACTCGTAAGTTAAAAATATGCGGGAGCCCAGCGGGCCCCCGGTTGTAACGATGACCTCTGCTTACGCAGAGATCACCTCCGCTTTTGTTGTAATCACCTTGATCACTCCTTTCCGAAGTTATTAGCTGGCCGGCTACCTCTCTATTTACTCATAATGCTTGCCCGTTCTCAAGTGAAAGAATCATTATAAGGATTCTTTCCTAGGCGGGTGTATTGTGAGGGAAGGTGGGGTGAGGTCGGACAGATAGCTGGGCACTGACACAGGGCAGTGGCACAGGGCACAGGGGTCAATCCCCCAGCGCCATAACTGCGATGCCGCTGTGGTTCAGCAGCGCGCGGATATCGCGCGCAAACTCCACGGCGTGAGCACCGTCGCCGTGGATACAGATCGTGTCCGCGCGCATGCTCAGGTCCTCCCCCTCCTGGGAGAGGACCTTCCCCTCGCGGACGAGGCGCACGACCTGCGCCGCTGCATCCGCGGCGCTCTCCAGCAGCGCCCCGGGCTGATCCCGGGGCGTCAGCGTGCCGTCCCGCTGGTAGGTGCGGTCCGCGAAAGCTTCGCTCGCGGTCCGCAGCCCCGCGGCGGCGCCCGCCCGCAGCAGCTCGCTGCCGGGCGGGCCGAACAGCGTCAGCTCCGCGCTGACGCTGCGTGTCGCAGCCGCAATGGCCGCGGCGAGATCATGGCGCTTAGCCGCCATGTGATAGAGCGCTCCATGCGGCTTGACGTGCTGCAGGTGTCCGCCTTCGGCGTGGACGAACGCCTGCAGCGCCCCGAGCTGATACAACGTCAGCTCGTAAGCCTCGGCCGGCGAGATGGATATCTCGCGTCGGCCAAAGCCCTGCAGATCAGGGAGGCCCGGATGGGCCCCGATCGCAACGCCTTTGCGCATGCACAGCTGCACGGTGCTGCGCATGGTGGCTGGATCGCCTGCGTGAAACCCGCAGGCGATGTTGGCGGAGCTGACGAAGTCGAGCAGCTCCTCGTCGCGTCCGAGGCGATAAGCGCCGAAGCCTTCGCCCATGTCGCAATTCAAATCTATACGCAGCATGTTCACTCTCCCATCACCTTCCGTAAATCCAATTATCTCTTATCTGCTCTCTGGTTTCTGGTTTCTGGTTTCTGGTTTCTGGTTTCTGGTTTCTGGTTTCTGATCTATGCTCTCTAGTCTCATCTCTGCTCTTCGCTCTCTGCTCTTCGCTCTCTGCTCTCTAGTCTCATCTCTGCTCTCTGCTCTCTGCTCTCTGCTCTCTGCTCTCTGCTCTCTGCTCTCCGTTCTCCGCCCTCTGCTCTCTGATCTCTGCTCTCCGCTCACTAATCTCATCTCTCGACCCCAGTCCCCTACCTCCTCACCCATTCACCCACGATCCTTAAACCAAGCCAGCACGCCAGCTTCCAACAACCGCATATCCATAGCTTGCAGTAAAAGCTGCTCCTGAGCCTCCCTCAAGCTAACCTCGCGAAAACGCAGCTTGCCCCCAGGTTTCACTTGAGCGATTAGCGGCAGATGGGCCGTGATGACATGGGCAATTCGCGGATAGCCGCCTGTTGTCTGGCAATCAGCCAGTAAAAGAATAGGCTGACCGCTAGGTGGCACCTGAATCGTCCCTGGGACAACAGCTTCCGAGATCATCTCGTGGGAGATACCGCGTTTCAACGAAAGAGGTTTTCCTTCCAGTCGATACCCCATCCGGTCCGATTGTGGTGTGACCGTGAAGCTCCGAGTCAGGAACTTCGCTTTAACCGATTTCGCAACATGGTCAGCTTCCTTGCCCCACACAATGCCCACAACAGGGTTGTCTTCGTAATTCGGACGAATAAAAGGAGTCACGGCACCTGAAAGAGACTGGTTGCCAATGTTCGCGGCTGCTTTCCTGGCATTGCTTAGCTTCAGTTCATCTCCCGCTTGAAGCGCCCTGCCTTCATGACCGCCTATCCCAGCTCGCAGATAAGTGCTTGTGCTGCCCATGCTAACATTTGCCGCAAAGCCCCCATTCACGGCTAAATAGGCTCTACATCCCTTCACCGCATAGCGGAAGTTCAGCTGTTCCCCTTTTTGGATGAGAAAAGATCGCCATAATGGCACTCTCCTGCCTTCCACATCCGCCTCTAGATCAGCTCCACAAAGGGCTATCAGCATATCTAACTGCGCGACCATGCTAGGTCCGTTCAGCGTTATTTCTAAAACAGCAGCATCGGCCGTATTCCCTACAAGGATATTAGCTGCTCGATGGGCAAAAAAGTCCATAGGACCCGATGCAATCACGCCATATTTGCGGTATCCATAACGCCCTTGATCCTGCAGGATCGACAGCATTCCCGGTTTGATGATTTTAAAGCCCATATCCCTGGTTCCTTTCAACGGTAGAATGGAACTGCTCCGGCGTGATGGCGACGAATTTCACCCGATCTCCTACCTGCAATAATGACGGAGAAGCGGATTGCGGCTGAAATAAAGCAAGCGGCGTCCGGCCGATTAAATTCCACCCGCCTGGTGTTTCAAACGGATAAATGCCGGTTTGTGCGCCGCCAATCCCTACCGAACCCGCCGGAATACGGGGCCGAGGCACCGCTTTTCTTGGCGTAGTCAACCGCTCATCCAATCCGCCCAGATATGGGAAACCTGGAGCAAAACCAATCATATACACCGGATAGATTGGTGCAGTATGCAGCGCGACTATTTTTTCCACATTCAGACTGTGATAAGCCGCAACTTCCGCAAGATCAGGACCAAACTCCCCACCATAACAAACGGGAATTTCGATAAGCTCCTCCGTCTGATGGAGTTGTTTCTCATTTTCGAATTCGAATCCGTCTAAGCACTGATGAAGATGTTGAAGTACTTTGCCGCAAGGAAGCAAATAGTTCTCTCCAGCAGGATGCTCGTGTTTGCGATGAACCTCCGCTTCCGAAAAGTGCTGATAAACCGCGACCGGATCATAATAAATCGTGATTGTCGTGTAGGCGGGTACCATTTCTATAAAACCTGCAAAAGGATGCTTCTCCAGATAAGCTGTTACTTGCCGTACCAAATCAAGGGTGGACAGCTCGATGCTCGTGCCCAATGTAAGTACGATGGCCGAATCTCCAAGGTGATGCCATGCGTAATGGAGCTTTGTCATGCAAACTTCTGCTTTTTCAGCCAATTTGCGCAAAGTTCAGGCCACAAATAGGCTTCATCATGATCACTAGCCATACCAATACCATGCCGTCCACTCTCAAATACATGCAGATCATACGGCACTTTATGACGGCTAAGCGCCCCAGCAAAAAGCAAGCTGTTCTCTACGGGAACGGCAGCATCGTCCGCGGTATGCCAGAGAAAAGTCGGCGGTGTGTCGGACGACACTTGTTTCTCTGTGGATAACAGGGTAACCAGCTTTGCATCTGGTGCCTCGCCTAACAAATTCCGTTTGGAACCCACATGTCCGTATTCGTACAAGGATATAACTGGATAACAAAGGATTAAAGCATCCGGACGGCTGCTTTGTCTTTCGATAGGATCCGCTGCGTCTCGGTTCCCAGCATCGAATAATGTACCCGCCGAGGAAGCCAGATGTCCGCCTGCAGAGAAACCAAGAATGCCCAGCCGGTTCGGGTCAATCCCCCATTGCTGAGCATGATGTCTTACCGTTCGAATCGCTCTTTGGGCATCTTGGAGTGGAACCGGATGTTCATATGGAGCTACCCGATAGTTTAAAACAAAGGCTGAAATCCCAAGTCCATTGAGCCATTCTGCAACGGGCTCCCCTTCATGAGGCGCGCGCCTACCGTAGCCGCCTCCGGGACATACTATAACGGCAGAGCTCAAGCCTTCGCTTGCTACAAGATACAAACTCAAGCTCGGACATCCTTGGTTTTCTTCACCGATGCTATCCTTGGATGCTCCGGGCCATAATTCAATAGTGGTTGCGGTATTCACTCAAGAACCCTCCTTCATTTATGTGCTATGCTAATCATATCGAATCCCCCCTAGTTCGCATAGGTAGGATTTTACAAAAAAACAAGAAAACGCCTCGACTCTTATGTGGAAAGGGAACTACAGGGCGCTAATTCAGCGTAATCATCTGATTTCCGGGGTATTGCGGAACTACAGGGCCTTATCTGCCATTAGATCGGCGCAGCTCGCCTAAATTCGGCTAAATAAGGGATCATAGTTCCCCCGACTTGCTGTATATCCGATTTCCTACAAAATAAGGGACCACAGTTCCACCGAATACGATTTCAATTAATCATCAGTCAAAAAAAGGCGGTACAGGATAACCCTGCACCGCCTTTCACTTGTTACTTCCGCTCCGTATCCCAGATGACTTCCCAATTCCTATTCACGCTAGCTTCAATCGTGCCCCGCTCCATAATATATCCGGCAAGCAGCTCCGCGACATCCGTCGGAATATCCTTAATGACCGGCTTATCCTGGAACATGGCGTAGTTCCCTCCGCCAGCAGCTCGGTAATTATTCATAACTACATCGTAGGATGCGTCAAGGTCCAGCGGCTTCCCCTCATAATCGAGCTGTATGACTCGATCTCCCATCGGACGGGAAATGTTCAATTTATACGTAATGCCTTCCCACATATCATAGTTGTAATGCTGCGGTTTCGGCTCTCTATACTTGCTGCTGACTTGAACTTCCCCTTCGGTTGTCAACTCAAAATATTCCGCGGACTGTTCCAAGGCGTCCTTGATGTCTTGTCCGGAAATCCGAATTACTTTCAATGTATTCGGGTAAATGTAGTTGGATACGATGTCTCTCATCGTAATATCGGAAGGAAAGCCTGGCGACACGTTATCAAACAAAGCAGTGTTCGAAATAGATGCTCCGGACAGCTCCATCTGAACTCGATTGATGAATTCGATCAATGCGCTGTCTTTTAAGCGAGTCTGCATCGGATCTTTCACGAGCATATCGCCTGTGAGCTTACCGATTGGTTGATCCAGCCACTCTTGTGTTTTGGCTTCATATGTACCTACAAGCCTTACGAGCTGCTTATCCGCTTCAATTCCCGTTACCGAGAGCAACTCTGATGTCTTGTTGTCGATCCGCCATTTGCCTTCAACCATCGAAAGCTCCAGCTTCACTTTCCCAAGCGTAACGCCAGCCGTACCCGGTTGAACAACAATAACGCCATTGATGGCTTGTCCTGCAATGCTCCGGTGCTGATGCCCTGTCAGGAGCACATCCATCCCTTCGACTTCCATACAAAGCTGATAGCCTTGATTTTCACCTGTCAAAGGTTCAGTCCTTTCCCCTGTCTCCAGATGCCTTTCGAAACCGCCATGATAAGAGACCACAACGACATCCGCTTGCTCCTCTTCCTTTAGCACTTTCACCCACTTGTGGGCTGCTTCTACAGCATCCACAAACTGCAAACCTGCGATATGCGCAGGATTTTCCCAATTTGGAATATATGGCGTCGTCAAACCCAAAATTCCGATACGTACACCTTCAGGGAGTTCCTTGACGATGTATGGCTTCCCTATGAAAGGCTCTCCACTTTCTGCGTTTACAATGCTTGCGCACAACCATGGGAACTCAGACTCCTTGACCGCTTTACCAAGCACATCAAGACCATAATTAAACTCATGATTCCCGATGACAGCAGCATCATAGCCGATATAGTTGAGTCCAAGGACCATCGGGTCCATTGGCTCGTTATCCAATCTAGCATGATGGTAGGCGAGGGGAGTGCCTTGAATTAGGTCCCCGTTATCGATTACAATGACATTGGCTTCCTTCTTCCGTTCCTCTGCTACCAATGTTGCTATTTTGGCTAAACCTACTTCATTGGGCAAGTTATTCGCGTAATGCAAAGGCAGCATATTGCCATGTAAATCGCTTGTTTCCAGTATGGTTAATGTACTTTTGAGCACCTTACCAGGTTGAGTCAAGTTCCCCACTCCACAACTTTTATTTTGTAATTCCTTACATAACTATTGGCAGTTTAACAAATACTTCACACTATCTTCCATATCCTTTATGTTAATGTTATATTACACCTTAGATAAATAGCAAATTAATTTAAACGGAGGTCAAAAAAGAAATGAAAAAATTAACAGTTATTACCCTTTCCATGATGGTTGTTGCTACAGGTCTACTTGCTGGCTGCGCAAAGAAAGAAACACCGGCTCCATCAGCTTCAGCTGGTGCAGCAGCAGCTTCAGCTAGTCCAGCAGCGGCAACGGGCTTTGTTCCAAAAGAATTGAAAGTTCAATTCGTTCCTTCCCAAAATGCTGAGACACTTGAAGCGAAAGCAAAACCACTTGAAAAACTTCTCGGGGACAAGCTGGGTATCCCGGTTAAAGTTTCCGTTTCAACTGACTATAACGTTGTAATCGAAGCAATGGCTTCCAAACAAGTTGATGTTGGCTTCTTGCCTCCAAGTAACTATGTAGTTGCCCACGATAACCGCAAAGCGGCTGATCTGCTTGCACAAGCGACACGTTTCGGGGTTGACGATGCAACAGGCCAACCAACGAAAGACCTCGTGAATTTCTATAAATCCGAGATCCTTGTTAAAGCAGATTCTCCGATCAAATCCGTTGCTGATTTGAAAGGCAAGAAAATGGGCTGGCAAGGTGTTACATCCGCGGCTGGTTATGTTTATCCAGGATTGTTGTTGAAAAAAGCTGGCGTTGATCCAGTGAAAGACGTAACAGGCGTACAATTCCAAGGACATGACAAAGCGGTTATCGCGCTTCTTAACGGCCAAGTTGATGCTGTCGGCGTATTCCAAGATATTCGTACGAACATGATCAAAGATTACCCGGACATTTTCAAACAAACAAAAGTTCTTGCTTTCTCCGATAAAATCCCTAACGATACGATCGCTGTTCGCTCCGATATGGATGCAGCATGGAAAAAGAAAATCCAAGACGCTTTCCTAGCACTTGGTAATGACCCAGAAGGTCAAAAAGTAATTTTTGATGTTTACACACACAAAGGTTATGTTGTTGCTAATGATGCAGATTTCAATATCGTTCGTGATGCAAACAAAGAAATGGGCTTAAAATAAGTCTTTTCGAAATGAAAGAGGCTCTCCCGAAAGTCATTAATTGACCGAGGGACAGCCTCTTTTTTGAATTTTTGTGAGCGCCACTTCATTTTAACGGGAACTACTACCGCTATTTCGTGGAGTAACGCGACTATAGCATGAATAACTGGATTTTCTCCTGTTAATGGGGATGATTAAGTCAGGTAGCAGGGTTACCGGGGCAAATTAACGGAGGTTTTTCCTGTTAATAGGCTTTCTAAGCCAAGACTTACATGAAATACCGGGAGAATTTCCCGTTAAATGTTCAGTCAGATAGCGTGCCGCGTGAACGGTTTCTAGTTCATCATTGCGATCATTGCGGATCTTAACCGCCATATTCATTAGCTCTGTAGGCAAAGAGGCAATCCCAAAAGTCATTAATGACTATGGGAAGCCTCTTTTTTGAACTTCTGTGACCGCTTCTTTTTTTCAATTCTACGCATTTCTACGCTTGCATACTATGGATGTGGCACGTCCGGTAAATTTTTTTTTACTTTTGCATGACAAACGTTTACCTGGACTTGTCATATATCATAGTGGGGTGAAATTGGAATGTTCGAAAAGCTTATTAGCAGCAAAAAAGAAGTCTCCATCCGGTGCGGCAACGATGAGATCAGAGGAGTTATTACGAATTACTATTCAGCCTTTCAACTTTTGAAAATAAGTAACATCATGATTCCCCTAGAGCTAATCGAACAGATTGAAGTCTTGGAGCCGCCAAGCAGCTCTGCAGCATTATCAAAGATTCGCCGCGGTTCACTTCGCTTAGTTGTCCATGAGAGGCTTTCACATCAAGTGTAACAGACACGTAGAACTTACATAACAAAACAGACGCCGCAGCTGCGGCGTCTGTTGCTTTATACGATTCTTTTACGAAGCGATCCTGAAATGTAGTCAATGATTGAGACGGTAATAATAATCCCGATGAGGATAATCCCTACACGTGGCCATTGTCTCGCATTAAGCGCAAAAATCAGCGGCGTACCAATCCCTCCAGCACCAATGACTCCAAGCAGGGTTGCTGAACGAACGTTGATCTCGAAACGATATAACGTATAGGAGATGAAATCTGGAATGACTTGAGGAATGACGGCAAAGGCCATCCGCTGCCAAATATTGGCACCAACGGCGGTCATCGCTTCTGTAGGCCCCATATCCATATTCTCAATGGCTTCAGCATACAGCTTTCCGAGCATCCCGACAGAGTGCAATCCTAGAGCCATTACCCCGGCATACGCATTAGGTCCTACAGCCTTGATAAAGATCAAAGCCATAATAATTTCAGGAATCGTACGAACAACACTCAGGAACAATTTCCCTGTTCCCGAAACAGCGCGGAAACGGCTCATATTCGCTGCAGCCCAGAAAGCAAACGGCAAACATACAATCGCCGAAACGAAGTTGCCCAAGTAGGAAATCGATAACGTTTCAAGCAAGGAACGAAGTAAATCTTCCCCTTCTGGAATATAGACATACGCCCAATCCGGATGAAACAAACCGGAAATCATCGCTTTCGTCAAAATCCAAGTCGTTGGTTGAAATCCTGTTAACTCCAGACCTGTCAACGACCAGATGAACAAAGCGATAACAGCGCCCCATCCTATGATTTTGTAAGTAAGCGCACGAGATTCTGACACTGGCTTCGCGCTGCCTTTCAGCAGGTAGGAACGGAATCGAGTACTTACTAGATCAATGATGACAACAACAAGCAATGTGTAGATAACAATCGCACAAGACTGATCGTAGCGGAACAGATCCAGCGTGTTTTTGAGCAGCAAGCCGATACCACCGGCTCCAACCAAACCAAGAATGGCGGACGCGCGGATACTGACTTCAAACGTATATAGAAAATGAGCGAGGTACGTAGGTGCAACCTGAGGAAGGACTCCGAAACGAATCAGCTTCAGCTTATTGGCGCCAACGGCTGTCATCGCTTCCAGAGGACCTGGATCAATCGCTTCCGTCGATTCATAGGAAAGCTTGGACAAAATACCGAACGTGAAGAAAATCAGTGCGAGCGTACCTGCTGTTGGGCCAAAACCCACTAACACCGCAAACAGTGCAGCGTACAGCAAATCGGGAATCGTACGAAGCAGATTCATGATCAGCCTAGCCGGATAAAAAAGCCACGGCGTCGTTGTTACGTTTCGTGCGGCAAGAAGCGCCATGGGGTAAGCGAAAAGAGCTCCTACGGTTGTACCAATAATGGACATTTGGATGGTTTGCGCCATCGGTTTCCATATATCGGCGAAGAAGGCCCAATCCGGCGGAAACATTTCCCCAATGAATTTGAGAATTTCCGGCGTACCCGTAACCAGCTTCGTGAGCGTCGCATCCGTCTGGTAAATGCTCCCGATCAGGAACAGCACCATGATGATGGCTGTGAGATATAGCTTCGTCCGAGGAGGTCTTTTGACAGACGTCACACTCATCCCTCCTGCACCCCCAACAGCTCATCTTTCTTAATGGCACGGCCATAAATTTCGGAGAATACCTCATCCGTTGCTTCAGCAACAGGTCCGTCGTATACGACTTTACCTGCACGAAGCCCGATAATCCGCGTTGCATATTCACGTGCAAGATCGATAAAGTGCAGGTTAACGACCGTTGTGATACCCAGATCTGTATTAATGCGTTTCAGGTCATCCATAACCTGTCTTGTTGTTAGAGGATCCAGGGAAGCTACCGGCTCATCCGCCAAAATGATTTTGGCTTCTTGGGCAAGCGCCCTCGCGATGGAGACACGCTGCTGCTGACCACCGGACAATTCATCGGCACGTGAATAGGCCTTCTCCCGAATATTCACTCTTTCCAGTGCTTTCAGGGAAAGCTCGATATCATGTTTAGGGAACAAACCAAGAACCGTTCGCAATGTGGAATGATAGCCAACGCGACCAGATAGCACGTTGCGAAGCACCGTGGAACGCTTAACGAGATTGAAGGTTTGGAAAATCATCCCGATATCTCTGCGCATCCGACGTAATTCAGCACCATTGGCTTTGGTGATCGACTTTCCATCTATCAAAATTTCACCGTCTGTCGTCTCATGTAAGCGATTGATCGAACGCAATAAAGTTGATTTCCCTGCGCCTGAGAGGCCTACGATTACAACAAACTCTCCCGGTTTAATAGTCAAATTAATGTCATTCAGACCCACAGTTCCGTTAGGATACACCTTGGAAATATGTTTAAACTCAATCATATAAGTCCTACTTTCTTTAAATAATATCAAAGATCAGACCAAACTAATTCAACGAATTTCGGCAAAATCCTTCTTTCTATGATAACCTTTAGAAAATATTCATATTCCATTGTTCACCATTATAGTGAAATAGCCCCGGATCTTGGTCCGAGGCTAGTCGATTTAGAACTATATTTTAGCACGCCAGCGCTCCTCGATTTTCATCCCTTTCCACACCGCAATGGAGACGATCCACGCGATAACGAATAGCGCAACGAGGATGAAGCCTAAGGTGCCGAAATCAATGTCCTGCAGCCAAGTCCAGAAGGAGCCTTCCATGCCGAACTCCTCCGAGAGCACCTGCCCCAATTCAATGACACCGATAATTAAAGCGGCAATGACGGCCAAGGCAGTTACAGTCAAATTGTAATAAAGCTTACGAACAGGCGTATGGAAAGCCCATTTATAGGCTTTGGTCATGAACATCCCGTCGGCTGTGTCAAATAGACTCATCCCTGCCGCAAATAACAGCGGGAGTGAAATGACGCCGATGAACGGTATGGCATCTTTTGCCGCATGGGCAGAAATAGCTAACAGCGCAATTTCACTAGCCGTATCAAAGCCTAGGCCAAAGAGAAAACCTAACGGATATACATGCCAGCTTTTGCTGATGAAGGAGAACAACGGTTTAATCATGCGGGCAATAAAACCACGGGATTCCAACAGCTCTTCAAACTCATTGTCATCCTGCTTGCCGCCGCGAAATTTGACAAACAGTTTATATAAGCTTATTAGAATAATCAAGTTGATAATACCAATGATAACAAGGAAAAGTCCGGATACCGAAGCGCCAATGACGCCGCCAAAACGCTGCATCCAAGGAAGCTCCCGCTCCGCCCATGTCACCGAAAAAGCGGTCACAATCGCCATCAGGAAGACGACAGAAGAATGACCCAGTGAGAAATAAAAACCGACGCCTAACGGATTGCGTTTCTGTTGAACAAGCTTACGGACCGTATTGTCAATGGCCGCGATATGATCGACATCAAAGGCATGCCGCATGCCTAGTGTATATGCCAGCAGTCCAATCCCCCAAAAGGCAGGAGACGATTTGGCTACCGTATAAAGTCCAATAAGTCCTAATACATGAAGAAGCAAGATAAAGCCTACGTATCCGCCCCAGCTTTTTCGCTGCTCCAGCAATGATTTCCACATGTGGTAAACACACACCCTTCCCATTCGTAACACGATTTATTAATAATGTAGCACACGTGTGCATGACTTGAGAAGTCTTTTGCCTAATTTATTGTGAAGAAATCTAACATTTATTTGATATAATAGTATCCGTTCCAAATAATGAGCAATGTAAGGAGTGGAAATGATTATGTCTCTTCGTCTTTTTAAACTTTTTACGATTTTCGTACCTGTTGTCATCATCGGCGGCTTTGAATATATACGCCATGAATTCCTATTAAATTACTTAACGATGGAAGCCGGCAACTTCTCCATTACCGTTATAACGCTGCTGCTCTCCTACCTCTTTGCTTCATGGATGTTTCAAAGCATTGAACGCAGCAATGAGCAGCTTACCATGGGCGAAGCCCGCAGAGCGGTCTATGAAGAGCGGGAACGCCTCGCTAGAGAGCTGCATGACGACTTGGCTCAGACGCTTTTTTTCCTCAACGTTAAGCTGAAGCAAGGGGATTTGGAGGAAGCCAAAGCGGCCGTTTCGGAAATCGACAATTCGCTCCGGCAGGCGATCTTCAATCTTCGCACGCCGCCTGAAGAAGGGACTGGCCTTGAGCAGCGTATCCATAAGTTTCTGAACGACTGGCACCTGGTGACAGGCATCGAGCTGCAAGAGCAGCTGGAGATTGATGAGAACAGCTTCACTCCCGCAGAGGAGGTTCAGCTTTTTGGCATCATTCAAGAGGCCTTTACGAACATTCGCAAGCATTCCATGGCAACGGAAGCGGCGATCTTGCTGGAAGCTCAGCCTGATGCCTGGAAGCTGCATATTACGGATAACGGCCGTGGACTTCAGCATTCTGAAGCTGCAAGCACCAAATACGGCATCGAACTGATGCAGAAACGGGCATCTGAGTTGGGCGCCACTCTTGAACTTAAGGCAAGGGGCGCTGGTGAGGCTCAAACAGGAACAGGAAATGGAAGTGGAAACACAGCCGGAACCGAGCTTACCGTACAAGCCGCAGACAGGAGGGACTGACCTTGGATATCACGCAACCATTCCGCGTACTCATTGTAGATGATCATCCCTTGGCGCGAAAAGCGATCCGAAGCATGCTGGAGCCTGTGGCCGACTTTGAAATTGTGGGTGAAGTCAGCAGCGGAGAAGATGCGATTGTGCAGTGCGGTGAAGTCGCGCCCGATGTGGTATTGATGGATATTCATATGTCTCCTATGGATGGACTTGAAGCGACACGGCGCATCAAACAAGCTTATGGGACGATCCGAATCGTCATGCTTACGGTTTCCGATGATGTTGCCGACCTCTTCACAGCCCTGCAGTTCGGAGCTCAGGGCTATTTGCTCAAAAATATGGATCCCGACGAATGGCTTACCTATCTGCGAGCGCTGCTCGACGACAATTCCGATGCCGCCCGGGGGATGGCGGACAAGCTTTTCCAAC
Organism: Paenibacillus sp. J22R160; assembly: GCF_059692135.1. Lineage (NCBI taxonomy): Bacteria > Bacillati > Bacillota > Bacilli > Caryophanales > Paenibacillaceae > Paenibacillus > Paenibacillus sp. J22R160. The sequence goes on from NZ_JCAUAU010000003.1 coordinate 526,257, forward strand.
GGTTTCGGGCACCGGTAGGGAATTCAAACGAAGGTCCAACACCGAACATGCTAACCTCGCGGGAGCAGGAAATTACCGCTTATGTCGCCCAGGGGGACAACAATCGGCAGATTGCTGAGAAACTGCTGATTTCAGAGCATACCGTCAAAAATCATATGAAAAATATATTGGTTAAGCTCGGACTTGAGAACCGGGTTCAGCTAACGGGATTCGCCATCAAACACGGCTTGACACGAAAAGGACAAAACTAGTCGAAAAAATAGCCCACTCGAGTCATACTCAGACGCTTACCAAACAGGTAACATGGACAACATGAGAAGAGTTGATTCGAAAGGGGAAAATGTTCCATGTTCAAAAAATTGATGTTAAACGCAAGTATCCTGCTGATTGGTTCCATGCTGCTATTAGCTGGCGTGGCAAGTGCCCACGTAACGGTTTATCCCAAAGAAGCTACACAAGGCAGCTACGAGAAGTTTACGGTTCGTGTCCCATCCGAGAAAGATATTCCTACGGTGAAAGTGGAAGTGAAATTCCCGATGGACTCCGTTGCGGTTTCCCGTTTTGAGCCAAAAGCAGGCTGGACGTACCAACTTGCCAAAGATTCCGCTGGTAAAATTACCGGCGTTACTTGGACAGCCAGTGGAGATGGACTAGCCAGCACGGAATTCGGGGAGTTCAATATGCAGGGCAAAGTAGCGGACGCAGCTACCCAAATCGTTTGGAAAGCTTACCAAACCTACAAAGACGGCAGCGTCGTGGAATGGGTCGGCGCAGACGGCTCAGACAAGCCTGCTTCAGTTACGACGGTGAAAGCCAAAGCAGGCGCTGTGACTGACAGCCACGGAAATGTCGTTGCAGGCGCTGCTCCAGCTAGTGCCAGCTCAGCATCCAAAACACCGCTGTACCTCTCCATTGCGGCTGTTGTGCTTGGGGCATTATCCTTGATCGTTTCGTTCACAAGAAAACGCCGCTAATACAGCCATAAGAAAAGGCCTTGAGTTCTCCGTCACGATTGACGCCGAGCTCAAGGCCTTTCTTAGGCTTGTTTTCTTTGATAAATCCGGAAGTAATACTCGTACGGATTCTTCTCGTTCCGTTCACCTTGTTCGCTGGAGACCAAGGTCCACTCGGACAAGTCCAGCTCCGACATGTACGTGTCTGCTTCAAACTCATGCTCGATGAACGTTATGTACATCCGATCAACCGTCTCCGCGAACAGGCGAAATATTTCCGCGCCGCCGATGACGAAAAGCTCTTGGTCCCTGAATTCTTGAACGGCTTCATCTACCGAGTGAATGATTTCGCAGCCCTCTGCCTGAAACTCCGTATTCTGCGTAAGGATCATATTGCGTCTGCCTGGCAGCGGCCTTCCGATGGATTCGTAAGTCTTACGGCCCATCAGAATCGGGTGCCCCATTGTTACGGCTTTAAAAAAATTCAAGTCGCCTGGCAAGTGCCATGGCAATGTATTGTTCACACCAATGGCACGGTTGCGGTCCATGGCAAAAATAAATGATATACTCATAGCTGGTGAAACCTCCTTTTGTAACATGTCTATACAGCTACTGGCGCTTTGATCGTTGGATGCGGGTTATATCCGACCAATTCAATATCGCTTACATCGAAATCGAATAGCGAATCGACATTTTGATTCAGCTTAAGCGTCGGTAATTCCTTCGGTTCACGGCTCAGCAGCGTATGAATCTGGTCGATATGGTTCGTGTAGATATGAGCATCTCCAAATGTATGGACAAATTCCCCTACGCCTAGTCCACACTCCTGTGCGATAAGGTGCGTGAGCAGCGCGTAGCCTGCAATGTTAAAAGGAACGCCTAGGAACGTGTCTGCGCTACGCTGATATAATTGGCAGCTCAGCTTGCCATCTGCCACATAGAACTGAAACATCGTGTGACAAGGCGGCAGCGCCATGCTCGGCACATCCTCGGGGTTCCATGCGGAGACGATCAGCCTGCGGGAATCCGGATTCGTTTTGATCATATGGATGACCTCTTTGAGCTGATCAATCGTACCGCCCTGCGTTGTCGTCCAATCTCTCCACTGCTTGCCGTACACATCACCGAGCTCGCCGTATTGCTTGGCAAATGACTCGTCATTCAGCACTCTTTCTACGAAACCTGCCATTTGCTCGTCATACAGAACCTTGAATGCTTCATCCTGCTGGGATCGCAGACCAAAATTGGTCATATCCGGTCCTGTATAATCTGCGCTTTCCACCCACTTTTTAAAAGCCCATTCATTCCAAATATGGTTGTTATGCTGCAGCAGATAACGAATATTCGTATCGCCTTTAATAAACCAAAGCATTTCACTGGCGATTAACCGAAAAGGCACTCTTTTGGTCGTTACGAGCGGGAATCCCTCCGAAAGGTCAAAACGCATTTGCCTCCCAAATACGGATATCGTCCCCGTCCCCGTTCTGTCTTCCTTTTTAGTCCCATTTGCAAGTATGTCTTGTAGTAATTCCTGATAGGCTTTCAAAGCTAACGAACCTCCATCCCGTAATAAAAGGCATATCTATCTATTTTACCATTCCCACTCCATCTAGGATATCAACAATCTGTGAAACAATTTCTCCACGAAATCCCAATCCCTTAGAGATGCATTTTCGCGCCGTATATGGTACTATTTGCTTCTATAAAAGAGGTTCGCAAACTCCCTCTATGATAAAAACTTCCATCGAAGCCATTCGAAGCTGAGCGACCGCGTTCAGAGGTTGTTTTTATCGCCAATAAGAATTTGTTCTCTCCGAGATCTTGGGAACTTCTTAAATTCTTATGTGGAAAAAAACTATGAAATGAGGATTCATCATGTCTACAGGTAGAAGCAATGAAGATTTAAAAGAGATCACCCTGCTCGGAAATCAAGGAACGAAATATGTGTTCAACTATGATCCGACGCTGTTAGAGGCATTTGACAACAAACATCCGAACAGGGATTATTTCGTAAAATTCAATTTCCCTGAATTCACAAGCCTGTGTCCCGTCACTGGACAGCCGGATTTCGCGACCCTCTACATCTCCTATATTCCGAATATCAAAATGGTAGAGAGCAAGTCCCTCAAGTTGTACCTGTTCAGCTTCCGTAACCACGGCGATTTCCACGAGGATTGCGTCAACATTATCATGGATGATTTGATCAAGCTTATGGAGCCCCGCTACATTGAGGTTTGGGGGAAATTCACTCCGCGCGGCGGCATTTCCATCGATCCGTATTGCAATTGGGGTCAGCCTGGCACGAAGTTTGAAGCGATGGCTGAACACCGGTTGATGAATCACGATATGTACCCAGAAAAAATCGATAATCGCTAATTTTGCTGCAGAGGTAAGGTAATTGTCACTATCGTGCCTACGCCTTCTTCGCTCTCATAAATAATCTTGCCGTTCATCGTTTCGATGATTCGGATCGTAACAGCTGTCCCAAGTCCCGTCCCGACATCCTTCGTGGAATAAAAGAGATGGCCGAGGCGGGATAGCTGATCTTTACTCATTCCTTTGCCATTGTCGCAAATTCGGATCTGCACTTCGCCTGTCAAACCCGTTAAACGAACCTTCACTTCGCCATTCACCTGCGTAGCTTCAATCGCATTCTTAATCACATTCACCAGCGCTTGTTGCAGCTGACCCCTATCGGAATGAATATAGATGTGCTCGTCGACATGACAGGAAAGCTCTACCCCATTTTTCATCGCCATCGGCGAAAGAAGAATCAGGATATTATTTAGCACATCTGAAAAAGAAAAGGTTTCCAACTTCGTTAACTTGGGTTTCGAGAAATTTAAGTAATCACTAATAATTGTCTCTGCCCGTTCCAGCTCCTCCATGGCAATGGTTAGGTACTGTTGATTCTTACCTAGTTCGCTCGGACGCATGAGTTGGAGAAAGCCTTTCACAACCGTAAGCGGATTACGAACCTCATGGGCGATAGATGCAGCAAGCTCGCCTAAGGTTTTCATTTTCTCGGCTTTCTGAATTTCCGCTTTCATTTTGGCATGTTCTTCGTTCAATTCCAGCAGCATAGTTGAAAACCATGTTCCCAAGATAGTGAGGATTCCGAACGCAATGATGGCGGGAATCATCCTATAATCCAGGGGCTCGCCGCTAAACAGCGAGTACGATATTAATATCGTGAGCATGACAAACAGAGGACCGAGGGCAACCAAAATAGTGGCCTTAATCCGCGAATTCCCTGTCAAAGCGTTGATTTTGAACGAAGCCAGAAAGGGAATCAAGAACGCAAGGGTCATACTGATATATCCGAACAAAAGCGCATCGCCACCAAGGTAGGTACGCGTCATAATGATCATCACATAGTTAATAAAGCCTGCCTTCCGCCCCATATACACAGTTGCTATGACCGTAGGAACGTAGCGCAAATCCCAAAACAAATTAAGATCTTCATAAGAAAACAACAGACAAAGAGAGGAGGCAGCTCCATACAACAGGCCCATCGCAATGGGAGATTTCGCATAACTCCAGCGTTCGCCAAACACACTCTGCAATAAAACAGGAGCGAGGACAATAAGGATGTTCAGAAATAATTTCTCTAGTAACATAGCTCCTCCTACACCTACTGCCATTCAAATTCTTACTCCTTGTAACTTCTGCAAAAGATAGGATATTTCCTTTTTTAACCATTGGTTTTTTCTGGATAAATCCCGTAAAATAAAAAAACTATGACGGAAGCACCTCTTTCGAAGCCTTCCTGTCATAGTTGATTTATCTTTTAATACCAGAATGCCACTAGCTTTTTCGGATCCCCGACTTTTACACCAAATTTATTTACTTATCTTTGTCTTTATCGCCCTTGTTACCCCTCTTTACAGTTAGCTTATAAACTTTAACTGTTTGGTTCTCAGCCGTAATCATAAGCTCTACCATGTTTTCACCCTGCTTCAAATGAATAACAGGAGATGTTGTACCACTTACAACATGTGCACCATTCACAGCTACCTTTGCCAGGCTATCGCTTGTAGTCGGCTTGATAGTGATTTTACTTGTTCCTATCGGTACTTGTACTGTGTAAGCTGTGATATTCGCATCAAATGCAGGACTTAATGTTCCAGCACTTGTTGTCAGGCTGCTCAACGTATTATCCGTAGAAAACCATACTTCGGTAGCCGTTACTCCACTGGCTTTCAAATAATTAGTGCCTATATTATCTAAAATATTTCTGGTGACGGAAATGTTCGTACCCTTTTGAAGCTGAATCCCATTCGTGTTTCCAGTGATGGTATTGCCTATAATTTGTACATTTTGAGGGTCCCCAGCGCCAATATTACCTGCGTTTTGATCCCCATTGTCGTGTTCAAGTAGAATACCCCAATAGCCGGAAGCCGTGTTATTACGAATCATGTTATTCACAATACGTGTTCCTGGCCCGTTTAAAATATTGATCCCTACACCATTGTTTACAGTCGTTGTATTTTCAATGATATTGTGTTCAATCAAGGTATCGGGAGTGCCCATTGTTACGACAATTCCTTCACGCGCATTGCGGATCACATTGTCATGAATGTAGTTTTGAGGTCCTGTTTTACTATGATTGCTTGGCGCCGTCCCGCCTGTATTACCAAGTCCTACGCCGCCGCCTGTCAAAATATCCTCAACCGTATTGCCGTAAACTTCGTTCAAATATTCTAACTCACCGTGGAGATCAATCGCATCTAGCTTTGTATTCTTATAATGATTATTTCGCAGCTCGTTGTTGTGCGCTACGTTTTGAATGAGGGAACCATGGCGTAAATACGGTCCTTCAAAGGTGGAATCTTCCACCACGTTCCAATACGTATCATTATCAAAACCGAGCCTATCAACCTTCGGCATCCCTTGAATGGAAGTGCCATATCCAGCACCGCCGCCGCCTAAATCAGTTGCATTTCGGAATGTCGCATGACGAACAACGACATCATGACTATTTTCAACCCGAATCGCCATCCGACGAAAACGCTCCACAGTGACATGATCAATGGTCACGTTATACGAAGGAATTTCGCCATAATTAGCGACTGCTATCATGCTGTCAGGCCCTCCGGCAGCCGGATTGTTCATAACATGATCTAATGAAAAAGTACGATTCCATGTTGATGTAACGGTCAGATTTGAAACCAGAATATCATGTTGACTCGATGATTTCAGGACAGAACTATTTTTAACATCATCAATGCTTGATTTCAAAATCGTTTGTGACTCGCTCTCCCCCCGCAGGTTGACGCCTGACTTCAGCTTTAAGTTGATGAACCCATCTGGGGAAGTCATTAAGTTATAAACCCCATTGGGAATAAAAACTTCGTCGCCTGCTGCTGCGGCATCAATTGCATTTTGGAGCGCGATACGATCATCCTGGGCATTATCCGCTGGGTTTGCGCCATAATCGAGCACGTTACGTGTAACGCCAGTTACCTGATTAGGCGTGTGGAGCGCGTGTTCAGACCCGTCTGGATTCGTTAAGCCCGGCTTTGTAAAAGGTAACGTCCCTGGCGGCGCTGTTGGTGTAATATTGGGAACAATCGCTACCGGCGTGTCCCCTGAAGGGAACGGTGGGTATATCATGACTTCCGTTAAACTTGTGAATGTGCTGCCATCTGAGTTACCGTGTCCAATGACTCGAACGAAGCGAGCCTGCGTATCCGGGATATCGAAAGCCTGCATATCTACCATGTTCGGACGACTGTTTCCGGTGAAAACGTTGGTCCAGGATTGCGCGTCGTTTGATGTTTGAATATCAATGAGCGTCGTACGCAGATCGCCTTTATAAAAGGCAATGCCAACGTAGCCAATGTTCTTCGATTGCCCCAAATCAAACATGACATATTGCCCGTCACCTGATGCTGACCAGCGGCTGAACAAGTTGTTATCGAGCGTGTTGCTTTCTACGTTTCCATCGCTGCTGCTCGCATTCACTTCAACGACTTGCAGAGGTGTAACTGGAGCGGACAATGTAGTTACATGATAGGTCAGCGGTGTCAGCGAGTAATTACCAACCGCATCTCCTGCGTAAACGCTATAAGTAACACTCGTATTTGGAGCTAATCCTTGTACGGTGTAGGTATTTCCTTTTACGTCACTAAGCAGTACATCATTTTGATAAAGCTTATAGTTGGACACTGCACTATCATCCATCGCGGCCGGCCACGTTAATTGAACGAAATCCATGCCCAAGTTAATTGATTTTAGGGCTGCGTTTTGCCCCCATGTTGGAGGGGTATTGTCGCTTTGAACGACACGTCGTACCAAGAGTTGCGGCTCAGGGTTGGAGGCCGAAGTGTTCTCTTTTGAATACACGTTAACGGAGTTGGTAGAATTTGAAGCAATGATGAAAGAGACTGCCTGATCGGAGAGATGCTGCCTGACATAATCCGTCACGTCTACGGTGTATAAAATCGGTTTACCTGCATTAGCCTGATTCACGATAAATTGTCCTAATGGATTCATGGCAGACAAATCCGTTTGAGGAGCCGTATTCCAAGTTATCGTTGATTCTTGCCATGAATTATTCAGCAAACCATACACTTGAAGGCCTGTGTCAATGTCGCTGCTGCCTTTTTTGGCAGACACTTGCAAATAATATCTGTATGTACTATCAGAGACGGTAGACACATCAAACTTGAAGTAGACTTCTGTTTTTTTCGAGCTGCTGGTTGAAAGACTGTATAATCCTTGCGTCGAACTCCCCAAATTCGTTCTGTTGTCGTAGTTCGTATCCGCCACTTCAGGCTTGCTGTTATCTGTAACAATAGCAGCGTCTGCAATGGTTGGGAGAGCAGCAACATCTACTTCAACATCCGCTGCCCTGCCTGCCGCAGGAACGAGGAGTAGCGAAAAGACCATGGAGAACAGTACCAACAATGCTAGTCTTTTTTGTAAAAAGTGAATTTTCATGTAGCCATGCTCCTTACTCAGTTTAGTCTCGCAGTTTTGTAAGCGTATACAAATATCTGCAATTCAATCATATTACCCCCTTTTAGGCAACTTTCATTGTCATTTATTTAGGTGTTGGAGGGATATTATTGGGAAACCATTTCTTTTTGGCGAGAATTGTGATCCAAGATGAAGGTAATGCCCATTGAGGGAACTCCATTCCTCTATTTTGGTGAAAAAACTTAGTTTGAGCGGTCGCGGGGAACTACAGGGTCTTAATTAAGCTAGGATAGCTGTTTATCAGCTTGTAGCTTCTGAATAACGGATCATAGTTCCCTCCCACAGCTAAATGGGCATTTTTCGGGGATATAGCGCCCTGTAGTTCCCTTCCCTTCACAAAGGCGTCAACTCTTCAACAATCCCGTCTTTTTCGCTCACCCAACGGCAAAAAAATCGCCCCTCAGGGGCAGCTTCTTCACAAACTAATACATCGGCTTCGCTTGGTACAGCACTTGCGGCTGCGGGCATTGCGGGAAAGGATAGATATCCCGAATTTGATTGAAGGCATAATGCTTCGTTGCAAATTGAGTATGGTATAAGTATTCGATTAGGTAAATCGATCCGCCTTGCACACTGCAGAGAATTCCCGAAGTTCCAGTTCCGTCCATTAGGGATACACCTACTGGGCTGCCCATCCAAGCATATGCTTTTTGCTGTAATGACATAGGCCATCACCTCCTGCATTACCTTATGCGGGGAGGCGCCTAGGAGTTCGGCTCACTTCTCGAGCTTGGCTACGCGTACACGACCGGAGAAAAAGGTTGCCCCTCCGCCCATATCTGCCACGCGATCCGGCGTAAGCGCATTAACCAAGGCTTTGCTGCCGCTAGCCGCCGAATCCGCCCAGAGCCCTTGGCTCACGACAACACCTGGCAGCACGTCCAAGCCCGCCGCTGCGGTTAACTCGCATTCGCCACGGGCATTCCACACGCGAACCTTGTCGCCGCTCGCTACCCCTAAAGCGGCAGCATCTGCTTCGTTCATGTGCAGCTTCGGCGTTTTTTCCATGCGGACATGCTTCTCATTATGAGCAAACGTCGAGTTCAGGAAGTTATGATTCGGCGCAGGGATGAACAGGAACGGCAAATCGTCTTCATCAAGAAGCGGAATATACGTCGGCAAAGCCGGATAGCCTTTCTCCTCCATCTCACGAGAGAGAAGTTCGATTTTACCGCTCGGCGTCCGTAACTCCCCTGGAAACAGCGGCTTCACTTCCGCTTTCATGAACTGCTTCTCCAGCAGGTTATCATAAGTAATATTCGCTAACGCCGGATTTCCCGGATGATTCAAGGCTTGGCGCACCAAATCTTCATCGGTATCCTGCAAAGCCTCATCCTCATAGCCCATCTTCGCTGCGAGCAGTCGAAACACATCGACGTTCGCTTTGCTCTCACCATAAGGGCGCGCCACAGGAAGCTGAAGATGTACGTAGTGATGCCAATAAGAACGGTAAAAATCCGTATTTTCAAAAGATGAAGTAGCTGGTAGCACGATATCGGCATACTTCGCCGTCTCGGTCAGAAACAGATCATGCACAACTGTAAACAAATCGTCTCGCCGAAGCCCTTCTCTCACTTTATTGGCATGAGGGGCAACTAACGCCGGATTAGAGTTGTATACATACAGCGAACGAATTGGCTGATCTAGCTCCAGCAAAGCGCTGCCAAGCAAGTTCATATTAATCTGCCGCGCCTCTTTCACCCTTAGATCAGGTCGCTGCAAGGCCGGAATATTGTGCTCCAAATAAGCGCCATTCCCTTTAATCGCGCCGCCTCCACGTTGCATCCACTGCCCCGTTAATGCCGGCAAGCAGGCAATGGTCCTCACGCACATCCCGCCGTTATCGTGATGCTGAATCCCGTTACCGATACGAATAAAAGAGGGTGAAGTTTGGCCATATAATCTAGCTAAGCGGTAGAGGTCTTCGACTGGAACTCCGGTTATGGCAGATACCACAGAAGGTTCATACTGCCGAACATGCTCCCTCAGTTCTTCATGGCCAACCGTATATTGCCGTAGAAAGGACTCATCTACCTTATCTTCGGCGAACAAAATATGCATAATCCCCAGCGCCAACGCAGCATCTGTTCCCGGCATAATCGGAATAAACCAGTCTGCCCAGCGGCCGGTTTGGTTTCTATGAGCGTCGATGACGACGACTTGCGCACCGTTTTTGCGCGCCTTCTCAGCCAGCATCACCTGATGCATATTCGTGCTGACAGCATTGATCCCCCACATAATGATGAGCTTGGCGTGCACCGTATCCTCCGGATCGGTTCCAAAGCTGCCGCCCATCGTGTATTTGTAGCCTTCAGTTCCTGCGGATTCGCAAATCGAGTACAGCAAGCGGCTTGCACCCATCCGGTTAAAAAACCGGCGATCCATCCCCTCGGTCCCAATCCGCCCCATGTTGCCATAAAAGCTGTATGGCAGAATGGACTCGGGGCCTTCTTCTGCGATCAGCTTTTTCCAGCGGGTGGTGATCGTTTCGATCGCTTCCTCCCAGGACATTCTTTCAAAGCGGCCGCCCTCCCCTTTCGGACCTATGCGCTTCATAGGGTACTCCAGCCTTTTATCATCATAAAGTCGTGCCGTCATGTTCCGAACTTTATTGCATATTGCCCCTTGTGTCACCGGGTGGTTGGGGTCTCCCTCTATTTTAACGATCTTGCCCGCTTCCTTATGAAGCAGCAAACCGCATTGATCTGGACAATCCAGTGAGCATACGGCTGGAAAAATGCCATTTTCTTGCTCAATCATCGATGAGTGCATCTGCTATTAGCTCCCTTCCATCAATTCAACTTCTTTACTATATAACGAATTGAAAGGAAGGGAAACATTTGCGCGTTAATACAGCTGCTCATCTGCCCATTCCCCTTCTAATAACTCACTGCCGAGATGAGGAAGCTTTAACGCCTTAACTGCCTCTTCTAAATAATGGCTTTTGAAACTAATTTCATTGGAAAAGGCAGGGGCCATTGCGATCACGTTCGATTCACTATTCTCTTGATGCAGCAGCTGCAAAGCCTTCATATCTTTTTTATAAAAGGCTGCATCCCATCTAACTTCACTGATAACACGAGCTGCAATGGCCAATGGAATTCCTTTGACATGAGCAACGAGCTCCGCAGCTGCTTGAGGATGATTTCGAATGTAGGTATGCACACGTACATGTGCTTTTAAATAAGCCACCGTATCCGCCTGATGGTGATGCACCCAGTTCTCTTCAGCCACAACTCCGGTTAAATAATCTTCCCCCATTCCCTCTTGAAAATAGATGTGCCCAATTCCCTGGTGACGAGCCAAACTGACATAAGGCTCCCACATAACGCTTCCGGCCAGCTGACGTTTCATGATTCCCGCCATGCTTTCATCCATCTCTTTATGAACAAAATGATGTTCGAAGCCGCCGAGGGATTGCAGAAGCTTCGATAATCTGCGTCCCGCACTGGATTGAGCAGCAGTGGCAAGCGTCCACCCGCAGATCTCTGACATGTCATGGATCTCCAGCCCTTTGCGGATAACCAGCGAAATTCCTTTCCCGCTAGGGGCTTTTCCATCGAAAGCCAGCAATACCGGTCTAAATGCAGGCAGCGTCCGCCTAAGCGATTGACATAGCACGATTGGATAATCGCCTAAGGAAGCAATCTGCAGGCTTCCCCCGATCATACCCTGCAACAGCACCGTGCCGTTTGCGGCATCGAACCAGTCAACACGAACGATGCGGCCCGGATTTGCTAAGGCGAGTTCCTCTTCAAACCAACCTAGCTCCTTCATGAGGAGCGAGGTCCACATGGAGGCCGTGCCGCTCTGATAACCAACCGTAATCACCTGCTGCTCCTGAGGCGTTCGTATCGATGCCGTCCCTGCTGTGAACACCGGATTGTTCGCGCTTGAAGCGTGATGACGAACCCACTTTTCTAGCTCTCCTTTATCGATTAAGATTTCTTTTCCTATTTTCACATAAGGAAGCTGCTTCAATTTCCGCCATCGATCGAAGGTTGAGCGGCTTACACCGAGCAAGTCGACTGCTTCATGTAAAGAAATAAGATTGAATCGCTGTAAGGACATGATTTCACGCCTCCTGCCTAGGTCGATATGGTCATTCATTATCATTCATGCTCATGTGTTTCCAATTTATTGACAGTTTTCTGGGCCGAGATTATATTTCATTATAGAAAAAAATTCATAGTAAGTATATAGGAATTATAGTTTATAAAGGGGGATGAAGATGAGCAATTCAAGGAAAAAGAATTTTACAATCGTCATCACACTACTTATGTCTTGCACACTCTTATTAACGGCTTGCGACGGCAAAGAGCAAACCGTTTCAGCAAATGGCGGCGCACCGGAAGTCTCCGAGCTTCGTTATCAAGGCGGAATTGGTTCTGTTACTTATCCGGAATTAGCCGAGGATTTGGGATACTTAGCTCCCTTGAAGTTGAAGTTTATCGGGAACACCATCAGCGGACCTCAAGATATTCAATCCGTTGTAACCGGCGATACGGATTTTGGCGGAGCTTTTAATGGAGCTATTGTGAAATTGATATCAGCGAAAGCTCCAATTAAGCCCGTCATTGCTTATTACGGCGTCGATGACAACACGTGGACGGGATATTACGTTTTGGACGGCAGCCCCATTAAAACGGCGAAAGATTTAATCGGCAAAAAGATCGCAGTGAATACGCTAGGCGCACATCACGAATTCGTTATTAAAGAGTATTTGCACAGAGCCGGTTTAACGGCGGAAGAAATTAAGCAGGTAACGCTCGTTGTCGTTCCACCTGTAACAACGGAGCAAACGCTGCGAGCTGAGCAGATCGATGTTGCAGCACTTGGCGGCGTATTGCGTGACAAAGCGCTGGAGCGCGGCGGCATTCATCCTTTGTTCAAGGATTCCGACTTGTTTGGTATTTTTAGCGCCGGCAGCTATGTGCTGACAGACAAATTCATCAAAGCCAATCCTAATGCGTCGCGTAAATTTGTAGAAGCTACCGCCAAAGCGATTGAATGGGCACGTACCACACCGCGTGAAGAAGTTGTCGCCCGTTTCGAGAAAATCATCAACGAGCGCGGCAGAAAGGAAGATACATCGACCGTGAAGTTCTGGAAGAGCACAGGAGTAGCCGGGAAAGGCGGGCTCATCTCCGACAAGGAGTTCGACACTTGGATTCATTGGCTTGTCGATGAAGGCGTCATGAAGGAAGGCCAGCTGAAGCTTCAAGGCTTGTACACGAATGAATTTAATCCGTATGCCAATGAGAAAGGATGAGGAGGTAGAGCAAATGACGACCAAAATCAGTATTCAGCATGTTCAGAAAACGTTTCGAATTCAAAGAAATCTAGGCCATTTGAAAGAAGATTTACAACCTATATCTGCTCTGAAGGATATTAATTTGGATGTAAAGCAAGGGGAGTTCATGGTCATCGTAGGGCCTAGCGGCTGCGGTAAATCAACCTTGCTGGATTTACTCGCAGGCTTGACGAAGCCCAGCAGCGGTCAGATTTTATTAGACGGCAAAGCCATTACAGGACCTAATCTGGATCGAGGAATCGTGTTTCAGCAGTACGCGCTCTTTCCTTGGAAAACAACACTCGCCAATGTGGAGTTCGGGTTGGAAGCCAAAGGCATCCCTCGCAAAGAACGTCGTGAAAAAGCTTTGGCATTCATTCATCTTGTCGGGTTAAAAGGCTTCGAGAACCGATATCCTCACGAGATTTCCGGAGGTATGAAACAGCGGGTGGCAATCGCGAGAAGCTTGGCTTACGATCCCGAAGTGCTGCTGATGGATGAACCCTTTGCAGCGTTGGATACGCAAACCCGTGAAACGCTGCAAAGTGAGCTTCTGCGCATTTGGGAGGCTACCCAAAAGACGATCATTTTTATCACTCACGGTATTGAAGAAGCCGTTTATTTAGGGCAGAGGGTCGCTGTGATGACCTCCCGTCCCGGAAGAATCAAGCAAGTGATTGATATCCCTTTCCAATCGCGAAGAAGTGAAGAAGATCTGCGGTCTAACCCGGATTTCGTCAAGCTGCGCCATGAGATTTGGGAGCTTTTGAAGGATGAAGTCTCCAAAGCCCAAGAGCAAGAAAAAGCCAAAACGCTGGATAGTTTTGATCACAGCAAAACACCGTTAAAAGGGGGATTTGTCAATGGCTAGCGTAAATGCCGGGAAAGCTTTGGTGCTGCGTGAAAAGGGCAGTATCCATGCCTTCGGCTCCTTAACGAAACTGAGAAAGTTGTTCAAGAATACCATCGTCATTATCGCTTTGCTCTTCGTTTGGGAAGTGGCGCCCCGTTTGGGGCTTGTGAACATCACGTTCTTTCCCCCTATCTCCGAAATTGCGGCTGCGTGGTGGCAGCTTCTCCTTTCGGGTGATCTTGCTGAACATACGAGCGCAAGTTTATTGCGTTCGCTTGGTGGATTCTCGTTGGCGATACTCATCAGCATTCCGCTCGGCCTCGCGATCGGTTGGTGGAGACCGGTATCGGAGTATCTCAATCCGCTTCTTGAATTGCTGCGAAATACGGCGGCCCTTGCCATACTGCCTGTCTTCATCCTTTTGCTCGGTCTTGGTGAAACCTCGAAGATCGCCATTGTGCTCTATGCTTGCGCCTTCCCGCTTCTGCTAAACACCATAAGCGGCGTCAAGAATGTCGATCCTCTTTTAATCAAATCTGCACGGTCTATGGGCTTATCGCCTGTAAGTTTGTTTCGCAAAGTCATTATCCCTGCAGCTATTCCGACTATTTTCGTAGGCATTCGTCAGGCTGGCGCAAGCTCCATCCTCGTTTTGGTTGCAGCTGAAATGGTCGGCGCAAAGTCAGGACTTGGCTATTTAATTCAATACGCGCAGTTCAGCTTTCAAATTACGAATATGTATGCCGGCATTATTTCCATTTCGGTCATTGGCTTAATTATTAACTATCTGCTTGTCGCGCTGGAGAAACGATTAACAGGTTGGAAGCAAACGTACAGTGAATAACAAATTTAATTAAGGTGTGTGAGTTCAACATGGGCGATTCGAAAAGACAGCTGCATTTGAATGTATTTATTATGAATACTGGGCATCATGAAGCATCCTGGCGGCACAAAAACACGGAGCCGGAAAACATTACGGATATTCGGTATTTTCAACGGATCGCGCAAATTGCGGAGCAGGCGAAGTTCGATTCCCTCTTTTTGGCGGATGGGCTGGCGGTTAGTCAAAATATTAAGCATGGCGCGTTTGTAGGACTAGAGCCTTTCACCTTGTTATCGGCACTTGCCTCAGTCACAGAGCATATCGGACTTATCGGCACGGTCTCAACGACGTATAACGAACCTTTCCATGTTGCGAGAAAGTTTGCCTCTCTGGACCACATCAGCAAAGGACGCGCAGGTTGGAATATCGTGACCTCCGGAAGCTCTTTTGAAGCTCATAATTTTAGCAAAGCAGTCCATTTGGAGCACAGCAAACGCTATGAGCGGGCCAAAGAATTTCTGGAAGTAACAACCAGTCTATGGGACAGCTGGGAGGACGAAGCGTTAATTATTGACCGAACGTCCGGTATTTTCGCAGACCGCAGCAAGGTCAGGGAAATCAATCATGTGAGCGATACGTTTAAAGTGCGAGGACCATTGAATATCCCCAGATCTCCACAGGGTTATCCCGTGCTGGTTCAGGCCGGTTCTTCCGAGGACGGCAAAGAATTCGCGGCGCAGTATGCTGAAGCGATATTTACGGCACAGCAAACGCTGGCAGAAGCCCAACAGTTTTATTCGGATGTCAAAGGGAGACTTGCTCAATACGGCCGTTCCCCGGAGCAGCTGAAAATATTGCCGGGCATCTGCCCGATCATCGGCAAAACCGAATCGGAAGCCAAAGAGAAGGAACAGGAATTAAACGAATTAACCGTCCCTGAATATGGCTTAAATCAGTTATCTAACATGTTAAATGTCGATCTATTCTCTTACCCTTTGGATGGGCCTCTGCCTGAACTGCCTAGCTTGTCTGACATCAACGGCAATAAAAGCCGCTTCCAGCTTGTTGTTGACTTAGCAAAACGCGAGAACCTGACTATACGCGGCCTGCTTCATCGACTTGCTGGCGGACGCGGCCATCGCACCTTTGCCGGTACGCCCATCCAAATTGCCGATCAGCTCGAAGAATGGTTCTTGCACGGAGGCAGTGACGGTTTTAATGTTATGCCGCCCTATTTGCCAGCAGGTTTAGAAGAATTTGCCGAATTCGTTATTCCAGAACTGCAGCGCAGAGGCTTGTTCCGAACAGCGTATTCAGGGTCTACCCTTCGCGGACATCTAGGATTAGCAAAGCCTGTTAATCAGTATGCGACTGCTGCCGTTAGCGGCGCATTCCAATAAAATGGAGGAGGTTTTATTTATGAGTACAAATGAACAAATTGGAGCAGTTCCTGGAAACATTGAGATTCTCCCGGTTGCAGGCCGAATCGGCGCAGAAATTCGAGGCGTGAGCCTGCAAGCAGATCTTGATGCTCAGACGCTTGCGGAAATTCGTGCTGCCCTGCTCAAGCATAAAGTCCTCTTCTTTCGTGAACAGCATCAGTTGGATGACGCAGGGCAGGAGGCTTTCGCCCGACTGCACGGTGATCCTGTCGCTCATCCAACAGTCCCTATCAAGTCAGGCACTGCCTATGTGCTGGAGCTCGACTCTGCTCATGGCGGGCGCGCCGATTCCTGGCACACAGATGTTACCTTCGTAGACGCCTATCCGCAGGCTTCCGTTCTCCGCGCCGTCGTCGTTCCGGCTTCAGGCGGCGATACCGTCTGGGCAAATACAGCCGCAGCGTATGAGCACTTGCCCGCTGAGCTGCGCAATCTGGTAGATCAGCTATGGGCGCTGCACAGCAATGATTACGACTATGCCGCTCAGCGTCCCCAAGTATCTGCCGAGAAGGAACGCCACCATCGCGAAGTGTTCGCCTCCACGGTGTACGAAACAGAACATCCGATCGTTCGCGTACACCCTGAAACCGGTGAGCGTACCTTGCTGCTCGGTCATTTCGTGAAGAAAATCTTAGGGCTTTCCTCAGCGGATTCGGCTCAACTATTGGCTTTACTTCAAAGTCATATTACGAAACTTGAAAACACAGTTCGCTGGCGCTGGTCTGCCGGTGATGTCGTGATCTGGGACAATCGGGCCACGCAGCATTACGCTATCAATGACTACGGCGATCAGCACCGGATTGTGCGCCGCGTCACGGTAGACGGCGATATTCCTGTCAGCATCGACGGCAGGCAAAGCGTAACTCGCAAGAAGCAGCCTAATGATTCGTTAGCCCAAACCGGATCTTAATAGAAAGACCCACTCAAGGCCATTTAAAGCCTTAGTGGGTCTTTTTATTGCCGCTACTCAAGGATGCTGCCCCCTAGAACAAAACGATACTGCAGATGCTTAAATAACATATGGTCGATCCGTACGCCGCCTGTCTTTTTGGAAGCGGAATGAATGATTTTACCATCGCCTAAATAAATGCCCATGTGGCTGATCGGCTTCTGAGAGGGATCCAGATTGGCATAATCGGAAGGCCGATTGCCCCTGTAGCTCGTAAAGAACAGTAAATCCCCGCGCTTCGCCTGCTTAAGATCGGTGTATTTCCGTTTGGATAGGGCCTCGACATAAGCAGCCTGATTTTTCGCATCCCAGGGCAAATCCATCCCGAGCGCAGTCAGATACACCCAACGTGTGAAATCCGAGCAGTCAAAGGACTTTGGGTCCAACCGGTCCGATCCATACACGTAGGGGGTTCCGAGATAGCTTTTGGCTGTCTCGATTACGTTCTCGACGTAACCTCCTTTTTTCGGGACGATGCCCGGATTAGGAAACGCTTGAATCAAAGGAAAACCGTTTGGCAGAAGTGCCTGCTTCTTATTCTGGGCAGCCATGCTCCTTATTTGATTTGAGCCATAGAGCTGTTCCACGCCCAAATCTCCAATGTATAGCTCTGCATCACTGCTGGTTAGAATCCAGTCCGACATCCGGTTATCCGTCTCCCGCTCGGGTGTCAGTTGCACCTGTTCCCCCGTGCTTAGCTGCTTAATCTTTGATTGGTGGGAGCATCCATTAAGTGTGAGCGTTGAGGCTAGCACGATGCTCATTGCTAATATGCGCATGATCAAACTCCTTGGCATGTGATGTTGTTAGGATGCCAAATTTTTGTTAAAACAAACCGCGGGGCGCGAGAGGTGAGCGCACGTTAGGCGCAAGGGGCACACGGGGAACAGAGCGTGGAGCTCAACAGGCACCACAATAAAAAAGCCCGCAGGAGTCACCCTGCGGACCTTACTTCTATCGCTTCTTGCCCAAATTAAGCTCTTTCATAATTTGCCGGCCTGTCGGCGTCTGAGCCAAGCCACCCTTGGCGGTTTCCCGATGCTTCTCGGGCATCGCGGTGCCCACCTCGTACATCACTTGCACGACTTCGTCAGATGGGATGACGGAACGGACACCTGCCAGTGCCATGTCGGCGGCTGCCATAGCGTTTACTGCGCCGAAGCCGTTGCGGACGATGCAGGGAATTTCGACCAGTCCGCCGACCGGGTCGCAAATAAGCCCTAGCGTGTTCTTCAACGCTAGTCCCACCGCATGCATCGCCTGCTCAGGCGTACCGCCGCGAAGCTCAACCAACGCTCCCGCTGCCATCCCGATTGCGGAGCCCACCTCAGCCTGGCAGCCGCCTTCCGCGCCAGAAACAAAAGAGTTGTTCGCGATGACATAGCCAATCGCGCCCGCACTCAGCAATCCCCGCACCATGTGATCATCATCCCAGCCGAAGCGCTGCTGGCTGCTGATGAAAACGCCGGGGATAATCCCGCAAGAGCCAGCCGTCGGAGTAGCAATTATGCGCCCCATGGAGGCATTAACTTCAGACACGGCTAGCGCGTATGCCATTGCCTTACAAGCTTCCTCACCGAGCGAAGCCTCTGTCATTGTCATATAGCTGGCAACGCGCTGAGCGTCCTTGCCCGTCAGTCCGCTGCGGGAGGTTGTATCTTCTGTCAACCCCTTTGCCACGGCTTCTTTCATGATCTGATAGTAAGCCCGCATTTTTTCAAATACATATTCCGGCGTCTTGCCTGATTCTTGGCTTTGATCGGCCAGCATGACTTCCGCAATCGTCATTCCTTCTACGGCGCATACTTCCGTGAGTTGTTTTAATGTTCGGAATCTCATGTTATTCGCCTCTTTCTGCGAGATCCACTCTTTTTATATCAAAAATCATGCTTAAGGAGCTAATCTCCTCGATTAGAGCATCCGGAACGGAGACGTCTGTTTCAATGACGGTCATCGCCTCGCGGTCCCTGCCTTTCCGATCCAAATCCATGAATCCGATATTGATTTGGTTGCGGCCAAGCAAGGTGGTAATGTCTGCGATCATCCCCGGACGGTCGTGATGGGAAATAATTAACGTAGGGTATACCGCGGTAAATTTCACATCGAACTGATTTACATTCACAATTTCAACGTTGCCCCCACCGATAGATGCCCCGATCATACTCACTTCTTTGGCCCCGGCGGAAATCGTAAATTTGACCGTGTTTGGATGATCGGCCTTATCCTTACTCGTGAGGAAAGCAATCTCCACCCCGCGAGCTTCCGCCTCTTCGGCTGCTTCCAGAATCCGCGGATCATCCGTTTCAAAATCGAGCAAGCCGCCTATAAGCGCCAGGTCGGTACCATGCCCCCGGTATGTATCCGCAAAAGAGCCATACAATGTAATTTCAGCTTTGGTTGGCTGCTCGCCGAGCAGCTGCCTGACAACACGTCCTAAACGGACGGCTCCCGCTGTATGGGAGCTGGATGGACCTATCATGGAAGGTCCGATGATGGAAAACACATCTTTAAAGCGCATCATGCAGTTCTCCAATCCTTTGAGGTTAAAGCTTTATACTACTATTGTATGAAGTGCTTCTGCGAATGACAAGGTCTTTTATCTTGTCCTTATTTTCCCAACTATGTACCCGTCTCATTCGGCCATGGCGGCGATTGTGGCGGACAACAGAAAAAGCCCCAATAAACGCTATAAGCGTAAATAGAGGCTTCGGTTACTTATGTAGAAACTTAAACAACCAATGCAGCGGCTTTAAGATTTCTGGCGTCTTGCTCCTGCTCATTAACCTTCCTGCCCTTGCCGAAAGGAATGCAAAGCGGTGTACCAAACAACGGATCCTGAATAATTTGGCAGTCCATATTAAACACAGTACGGATCGTATCCTCGGTAATAATATCTTCCGGCGTCCCTTGGATGGCGATCTTCTTGTTGTGAATAGCCACGATGTGATGGGCATAGCGGCAAGCTAGATTAATATCATGCAGGACCATTACGATGCTGCGTTGCTGCTGGGCATTCAATTCAAACAACAAGTCAAGCACTTCAACTTGGTGCGACAGATCCAGATAAGTTGTCGGCTCGTCGAGTAAAATCGTATCTGTTCCCTGTGCCAACGTCATCGCAATCCAAGCTCGTTGTCTCTGCCCGCCCGATAAGGAATCGACAGTACGATCCGCATATTGCTGCATATTCGTAGCCTTCAGCGCTTTCGTTACCATCTCTTCATCCTCTGCGGACCACTGCTGCAGCCAGCTCTGGTATGGATATCTCCCTTGCTTAACAAGCTGGAGTACCGTTAATCCTTCTGGAGCAACCGGACCTTGTGGCAAAATGGACAAACGCTTCGCAATTTCCTTCGTCGGAAGCTTCGCGATTGCTTGCCCGTCTAGCATGATGCTGCCATTTGTAGGCTTTAGCAACCTGGCCAATGAACGAAGTAACGTTGATTTACCGCAGCCGTTGCTGCCGATAAACACGGTGATTTTCCCTTTCGGGATCGCAATATCCAAATCTTCATAGATACTGTTTTCTCCATAAGTTAACGTTAAATGTTGGGCCTCGATGGCGTGCATCGGTCATCAATCCTTCCTTGGCTATATAATCAAACGAAAGTGTGCATATTCGTCTTTGTATGTGAGGTAAGTAGAATCCAAACTTTATTTATTTAGTGTATAGTTGATGAAAACCAATGTCAATGATTTTGAGAATCATTTTCAATATAAATCAATATGCAAGCGGCAATTTAATCCATTCCGTGAATGGGACTTAGTCCGCGATACTGCGAATCATCGTTTTCTGCACAGAAAAAGGGCTTCCTCTAAGCCATTGATGACCGACCGAGGAAACCCTAATATCCCAAACTACCCGACTTAACAGTTCAGCTCGATGCGCCTTAATGCGTCATGCCGAAGGGAACTACAGTTCGCTGTTTTGCTGAAATAATCCAATTGAGCGGAGGAGAGGAACTCCAGAGTCTTATCTAACCAATATCCCCCCATTTGATGCTCAAAAATACAAATTAGCGGATCATAGTTCCTCTTCGTATGCCGAAACACCGACTTTTAGCTAAATAAAGCCCTGCACTTCCTTTAAT
Source organism: Paenibacillus sp. J22R160 (assembly GCF_059692135.1). Taxonomy (NCBI): domain Bacteria; kingdom Bacillati; phylum Bacillota; class Bacilli; order Caryophanales; family Paenibacillaceae; genus Paenibacillus; species Paenibacillus sp. J22R160. Next base: position 547,645 of record NZ_JCAUAU010000003.1, read on the forward strand.
CGAATGCCCGCCCGCTCCAAGTTACGCAAGCACGCCTCACATTAACTGAACATCCCCAGAAATCCCCCATTTGACGAAATGCGCATGTTGTACCTTCGTTTGTTCCGGGGCGCCCGGGCAATCAGCGAAATTTTTGGTCCCAACATATTGATCAGGGCTGGTCAGGTAGCGGTCACCTTCATAATGATGATGAGGACCATAGGCATTATAAGTGCTCGGGTACAACGCGACTTCCAGCACGTAGGAACCTGCCGCAAGATCCTGCGGTAAATCCACTGTCCAATGGGGACCCCAGCACCAGCCCAACTCTTCGCCGGAGAGCCAAATCTGTGCCGCATCTCCTTGAACATCCGTTAGCTGCAAACCAGTATATCTACCTTGTTGATCCGCGCGCAGCGAGATCGTCTTCTTCGCTATGACAGGCGTCCTCATGAATGGAAAACCAGCGGAGATCAGGTTAGCAGCGTCGATAACAGCAGTCATTGGGACTAAGTGGAAAGGTCCATCCGCCATCCATTGCCGCTCATCCTTCTCACGCAGAGGTAGCTTACTCATAACAGCAAATCGACCGCGTAGAAAAGCAATCGGACATGCTTCTCCTCCAGGGATAGGCGTTACTTCGATAGACAGCAAGTGGTCTAGTCCAACCCGCTCATCGGGAATAAGAACTTCAACACCGCCATTTTTAAAATGCAAAGGAAACGCTTCTCCGTTTATGCGAACTTCCTCCACCGGATCGAGAAGAACGAAGGTTAAGCCCCCTATGGATACGGGCTCCTCAAGCGATATTTGCGCTTCAAGCTTGCCTTCATGTACGGGTTGAAGCTCAACGTACACTTGGTTTGTACTTGGAGGCTGTATGGACCAACGCGTTTGTTCGACTGCCGATTCAGTTGCAGCAGGGAGCTCTTCGCTCGATTTAGCGCGTATTTTCTCGGCAAGCACATGCTGCCAATCCTGCGTTTCGCACACGTTGACGCCTGCGGCACGAAGCTTATCCAGCATGCCTGCTTCCTTCCACCTGCACCCGTCAGCCACGAGTACACAATCATAATCACGTTTTCCGATACGCAGAAAGCCGCTCTCGATCAGACCGTCCTCCTCGATAACCCGCTCCTCGGTTAATTCATAGTGCAAACCAGCTGCATAGCAAGCTTCTACAAGCGCCAGCAGCTGCTCATTCATTACCCCGGCAACAGAAGCCGGGATATTGGAGCCATCATGCTCATTCATTTGCATGCTGTCCACAGGGTCGAAAGCCGCCATGATGCCCCGAGTCGGCGTCACAATAAGAACATCCGGCTTCGCTTTCAAATCCGGAAGCAGCACCGCCTGCGCCTTAATGGAAGCCAGCAGCGCCGGGAAAGCGTCCTTCCATGTCAAATGGCTCGGCATGGAAGGCGGCCAGTCCTGTACAGCTTTGGTATTCAGCTTCAGCTGGTTCAAATGAAGCACGAACTGCTGGATGCCGTGACTAGCCAGCCACAGGCAATAGTTCGTGAAGGATTCGGGGCTTACGCCCCAGCCGCTCCCGCCCATAGCTTCCACGAGCGAACCGCTCCGTCCTTGCTGCATAGCAACGGAATGCGCGATTCGCGGGTAGAAATTGTTGCCTGGATAGCGCTCCAGCGCATCGATCGCAGGGGTTTCTACACGTTTTAACACCTGAAACCCAGAGCCGCTGTAGGATAGCTGAAAGAACGGACTTTCTTCCGCCTTTAAATGGGCTGTGAATTTTTTACCGTAGGTTTCGCACCATGCTGCAACAGGCTGATAGAAACCTTCAACGATCGCATCGGTCAGAAGCTCCCAGTATCGGACCCGAAAGTCTTCATGACCTTCACCTTCGGTGAATAGCAGCGGCAAGCGCGGCAGCAAGACTTCGCCATACTGCTCTTCGTACTGCTGCGCAAATCGATCATCCCATGGAATAGCGCCTGTTTTGACCGTAATGCCGTGACCATCGAGAAACGCGACTTCGTCCGAGAAGAAGCCAGTTACATAATCAAACGCTTCAGGCGTAAGGCCTAGGCGGTACCCTTCGTATGTAATATCGAGGAACATTTGGGTCGTTACCGGGTCTAGAGAGGAGACTGCATTTTTCGAGCCAAACTCGATTTGACTCCCGTGATCTGGCGTCTGTACCCATTCCACCCACTTACAGGTAGCATCTGTGAGTCTCCTCATGACTTCGCCGCTGGCTGTGCCAGAGGGCCAACCATTTTCATCATAAATCCAGAAAATCATCCCCGTCGCTTTGGCATAGAGAATCAAGTCAGACACAATCTCTAAATACTCATTGCTCATATAGGCCGGAACGTTCGGATAGAATCGCGGATGAAAGATCACGCCCTCTAAGCCTGCGAGTCGAAGCTCGTCGAGCTGATCTTTGAGCGCATTCAGATTCAAAGCGTCATTAATGGACCAAAAACTAAGAAATGACAACTGATTATTCATTCATGTTCACACCTTTGCCCGCAGGCGGGGCTGTATTTTCTATGAGGGTCTTACCGTGTACGGCCAGGCGGGGCTGCGGGAAGTCTCCCCGTTGCACAATGTGCAACGATTCGCCCTTCAATTGCAGCCTCAGCATGCCTATATTGTATTTCATACACTCATTTCTCTGAGAAACGAGTGTTTTGCCCTGAAACGCTCGAAAAGGTTGTACATTGTACAACCTAGCCAAGCTTAACGCGTTAGATCAGGGCAAAATGTTGTACAACGTACAACATAGCTGCGCAGCTAGGCGACGAACCTTTCTAGCTGCCGAAGCTACCTGTGATTGCGCTGCTCCCAGCAATCACTCCCTACTAAACTCAGCCGAAGATCTGCTGAGATCCAGCACATACGGAAGCCGCTCTCCCGACTTCATCAATTCGATCAGATAACGATCGCCCCCGGGTTCGGTTACGACGAGCTTGGCCGGAGCGATGGATCGCGGGCCACAGTCTTTGTTAGGGTCATAGATCAACGCCTGTATGAACAAGACGGTGTTCTCCACATCCACCCGTTGAATCAAGGCGGTACGGTTCCCGCTTGGCGGATTATCCGGCGTTAACGCCGAGTAAATATCCGCTGGCTTGGAGCACCAGGTCAGCTGCTCCAGCGAGCCTGCGCGCATTTGATAGCTGAAGGAGCGCTCGCCGGCATGCAAACGCTGCTTGTGCTTCAGCCATTTCTGATCCAACGTGCCGAGACGCTCATCCGTAGGCGCCCATGATGCTGCCTCCGTATTGCACATTTCACCGCTGAAGTGCGTAGTCAGATGCACATCGCGTTGCTCCGGCACAGTCACGCTAACGATATCCAGCATGTGATCCTCGGCCAGCGCGTTAATGCGTCTGATTTGTACCCCTTTGTAAGCTTCCAAGTCCCATGGACTAAGCTCTGGCGGCAAAATAATGTGATCCTTCATATAAAAATCATCAGCAAGCCAATCCACGGCCGTCTCCACCCAAACGCCCCATGGCTGCTCAGAAAGTTGAATCAAACTTCCGTCACGAGGAGGCTGATCCGCACCGGCCATACTTACTGTATTGTGCGAATAGGTGCGCTTAAACCACCCATAGTGCGCGGGGATGCCATAAGCCGTAGTCCCTGGATCTATGAATAAAGGAACGCTGCCGCAAATGACCGATAAACCAAGCCGATCCATATGATCATGCTCGCCCCCGAAGCGGCTGTGCTTGATGATCGCTTGCCACCCGGCACGGTTAACTAATTTCGTTAACCCACTTGCTGGAAGAGATTGCGTCCGGTGCGCGGTGTCCCACAAGGATAAGCTCTTCCCTTCCGCCGGCTCAAGTTCCCGTCCAAACATTAAGGCATACGCGGAGTCCCTGCTGACTGTCTTTACATCTATAAACTGCTTATCCGCCCAAGCTGTGCCATACGCGGTATTCAGCAGCGACCGGTAAATCTCATCGCCATAGATATCTAGTGCGATTTCGTAATAGCGCGTATACGTCCCTATGTTGTGACCCAAGCGCGCGTCATTCAACGTCGGCATATCTCCACTCGGAAGCGGAAGCGCAGCATGCAAAGGAAAATCAAACATCGCCTTCAGCGCCTTGTTTGTCCACACATCCCACTGCGTTCCTTCTGCGATAAGCGCATAATGCAGCAGAGATTGAAAAGCATAAAAGTGATATTGGACATTGCCTTCGTACCATAATCCATCCTCAAAAATGCCACGCGCAATTTGGTCCAGGAGACCGAATTCCCCCTCAAGCCCAGCTCGAATAATCTCCTCATCGTTAAGCAGCAGCCCGATAGATGCTATGGCCGAGGTGATCAGCACCGAATGATTATGAATCTGCTTCTCTTTGTGCTGGATGAGAAAACGGGCGCACGGTTCCAGCAAACCGCTGCGAATGTGCGCTTCTTCTTCCGGAGTCAAGTGTCCCCGAATGGCATCAAAACCCATGGCTAGATCTATGATCCAATGCGCCTCATCCAACGTTTGAGCAAACAATTTGCCTGGGCCATTGTATGGAATGTCGCCATGTGTCTGATACGTTTCATAGTGGTTCGCATAAGCCTTGAGATACGATTTCACCATGTCGATACGCTGCGTATCCGGTTCGATCAAGGTTAATAACGCAATATGGTAGACAGCGTGTCCTATTTGCGTATGAGCTATCGATGTCCATGCGGAATCGAAGGGCTCACCGGTTCGCTCCTTGCCGCAGGTTGGACACTGATGGCTGAATGGGAGATCCCACTGAAAGCTTAACTCGGTCCCATCCTCATGGCAGTAGTAATAGTGAGTCCATTGCCCGTGTTCGTTCACTCGAATCGTGTATGTGATGCGTGAGGCTTCTTCCGATTCCTTCCGCAGCAGCGCGAGTGCTTCACGAAACTCCGGCTGTCCCGCGTTCGTGCGGAGCCGTTCCAGCCGTTTCTTATCCATGTCTTTTCCTCCTCAGCCTAACAGTAGAAGTGCTCAGTGCTCATATGGTAAATGCTGAGCCAATGGCTACCTATCTTTTTCCATAAAAGCCCCCCACTATCCTTTTAGCGATCCTGCCGTCATTTGCATGAAGGATTTATTCGCCAGCATATAAACAACCAGCAATGGAAGAATCGACAGGCATGCCCCTGCCAGCATATAGTGGGTTTGCACAGCAGCGGATGCGCCATATCGGAGATACGATAATCCAACTGTCAGCGTTTGAAGTTTAGGGTTCGTCATCGTAAATACAAGCGGTCGTAAATACTCATTCCAAGCTCCGCAAAAAGTAAACAAAGCCCCTACGCCCAAACCTGGACGCATCAATGGCAAAATAATTCGCCAGAAAATGCCGCCGCTAGAGCAGCCGTCAATGCGCGCAGCCTCATCTAATTCCCGGGAAATACCCTGTAGAAAGCTTAGCAAGATAAAGAAGATATACGCATGCCCGCTCACGAGAATGAGCACGACTCCCCATAAGCTCGTATTCAGATGCAGCTTGACCATGAGCTCAAATTGAGGCCGAATGACGACCGCGCCGATGGAAATGAACATCGTTGAGGCTTGAATGCCGATGAAAAGCGCCTTGCCGGGAAACTTCGTCCGGTCCACGACGTACGCTGCCATCGACGCGACAATCAGCATTCCTATCGTTGTCATTCCGCTCAAGAATAAGGAGTTCCACGTAAACCGGGCGAAATTGGCCTGCACCCAAGCCTCCTTATAGTTCTCGATGTGCCAGGAGGAGGGGAAGATAGTTCCCCCTTTTGTAATCTCAATATTGGACATGAACGAACCCAGAAAAGTCACGATGACTGGAAAAGCAATAAGAAGGGCTGTGACCAGCAAAAAGATCCAGAGCAGCACGGTGCCGCCTATTTTTCCAACTAAAAAAGATCGTGCTTGCTTCTTAATTTGAAAATTAGATACCGTTTCCGTAACTTCCATCATACCAGCTTCCTCCCCTATTGAAGTTTGTTCAGGCGTCTAGACATCGCATGATAAGCGAGTGTAATGATGCCTACAATGACAGCCGTAACGAAACCGACCGCGCTGCCATAGCCGAGCTGTTGATCCGTAAGAGACCCGGAAGGGGTTGGGAAAAAGAGTTTGTATACGTACAAATACATAACTTCTGTCTTGCCAACGGGACCGCCCTCCGTCAGTACCATGATGCTTTCATACCCTTTAAGCGAGTTGATAATGGCAAGCATGATCACGATCTGCAGTACCGGCCCTAGCATCGGAATGGTTAAGTACCAGAATTGCTGCCATTTATTCGCGCCGTCCAGCGACGAGCTTTCGTAGACATCGTTTGGAATATTTTGAAGACCGGCCAAGAACAGCAGCATATAGTTGCCCACAGCTCCCCACACGGCAATAATGATCGTCGTCAGCAAGGCGTGCTTAGGCCCGAGCCAGTCGAATCTTTCAGAGATGATGTGAAACTTCAGCAAATATTGATTCAAGATCCCGTTATAGGAGTTGAAAATAATGAAAAACACGACAGCCATCACAGATGAGCTAATAATCGTTGGCATGAAATAAATCGCTCTGAGCCAGTTGCGTCCCCGGAGCTTAGAATTAAGAATAACGGCTAGAACCAGGCATAAAGGCAGTGTAATAATGAGCTTACCGCCTGCATAAATGAACGTATTGATGACGGAATGCCAATCGAGACCATCATCCAATCGTCCTTCACATCAAGTCGCGAGTAGTTCACTAAGAAATCCTTGTTATCATGGCTATAGAAAAAGGAGCCTTTCATCTCATCGCTGAACTGTGCCATGAAGCCGGGGTCCCGATTAAAGCTCCCTTCCCCCGTTTGATCCCCGAAAATGACGGACTCGCCGGCAGCGTCAATTAACGCGTATCTTTTGTTCGTCTTGGACAAATTGGCCATATAGAGATCACGCAGCGCCTCTTCCTTCACATTGACCACCACATACACATTGGTCGGCTCATAGCCCATAAAGGAATATTCACTTACGCCCTCTACAACGAGCGAAATCACCTTTTGATTCCCTTTGAAAAACGGGTCGATATGCCCTTTGCTCCAGAAACCCCGGTTCAACTTCTGAAAATGCTCATACATCTCAGATTGGTAAAAAGAATTGCTGGTATTCCGCACGCTGGAGGTCGGGTAAAAATCGCCTGTCGGCGTAGCAATCAGGATGCTATCGATCATCGAATCATTAAATTTAACTTGGGAAAAAACGTACTGCAGCGCGGTCAGCGACTTATAGTAGCTGCTGGTGTCCCCATTCTGAACATCCTTCATTAGCTGCTTAAAGGCATCGTTGAACATCAGCGCTCGGATGGCGATTCCGATATTTTTCAGCCTTTCATTCACAATTTGCGACGATTGATTCACCGTATCTTGACTGGATTGAAGCGCACTCTGCTGAATCTCCTTGGATGCGATTAAGTACGCGATGCTCCCTGTTGCCATCAACCCTAAAGTAATCAGCACGACGAACGTTAACCAAATTCTTTGCTTCAAAGAAAACGAATGAAATAGGCGTGGAAACAGCGACCACAATGTATTCATAGGCGGCTTAGCACCTTTCCTGTTGCGTGAATATAGACTCTACCTATTTTATTATAGTGCACGATGACATTGTTCGACATGTGTAAAATTGCAGATGATGGGCAGCTTTTTCTATGTTTATAGGCAAAAAAAGTCCCGCTCGCCGTTTGGCGAAGGTAGTGGATGATAGATGACATTTCGCATAACTGCTGTTAGATCTTCGGTAACTGGACGAAATCTGGCATGTTGGCGAAATTAGCGGTAAAAAGTCCATTCACTTGGGGAAAAGAGGAACAATTGTGGAAATAGCAGGAGGAATCGGAGTTAATTAAAAGTAATCTACCCTACTCAGTTACTCGTGATGATCCTCGACTGCACCTCAGACGAGATAGATGGAAAAACTACCGTTAATCCACTCTGCTCAGTGGCAGGTAACGGAATAACGGTAGAAGCTCCAGTTAAATCGTGGGTGGAAGGACGAATACGCCAGATATGGCGAAATTAGCGGGAGAAAGTCCAGTAAATTGGAAAATAGTGGATCATTAGCGGAAAATAGCAGGAGGAATCGGCGTTAATTAAAGTAATCCCCTATCACTTGCCGCCGCCTGCTGTGTCCACCAAAAAAAAGACCTGAGGAAACAAATCCTCAGGCCTTTCTGTCGCCACAGCGCTCATACCAGCCAGCGCTAGATACGTTCAAGAAAAGGAATCGCCATAGCGGCAATCCGCTTAAATCCCTCTTGATTCGGATGCAGCCGATCACTGCTTAGAAAGCCCAGCGTTAAGCGATTAAAGCCGCTTTCCGCGTACAAATTCAGCACAGGAAGCGCATATTCGAGCCCGATGGCTTGAATGACCTCGACATAGTCTACTAAGCGATGGCCTTCTGCATTCACGGAATCAATGTCGAAGCCGTCTTTATCCCTTTGCAGCGGTGTCCATAAATTGAGGCGGCAAGCCGGATTTTTGCTTAAAATATCCTCCACTAAGGTAACATACGCACCATAGAATGTATGAATATCCCGTTCGACCTTGCGTCCAATCGGTTTATCCAGCCGAAAATCATTCGTTCCCGCAAAGATGGTCACACAATCATACACGGGCTCCATCTGCCTGCCGACATGCACGGTCGCCCCGTAATCGCGGTCTCCTCCCGCTGTGAGCGGGCATCCGCTTCTGCCTTCATTCTGAACGGTGGAGAAACCAAGCGTTTCACTTACCAACAGTTGATAACCACCAGCAGCTGAAATGCTGTCCCCTAATGTGCACCAGCTTTTCCCCTGCCATTTGGGCTGATCTTTGAATCCCATTTTTCTTCCTGCTTTGTTTATTTTTTTACAGTCGCATACCAATCATTCACTTCTTTGTAGCTGGCATCTCCGCCGGACGATTTGAACTTCGCTTGGAATGCCTCAATTCCGCTAATCGGTTCCGCCCCGAAAATCAGCTTGGTCGTGTAGTCTCCCGCCATAGTGTTCAATTGTTGGAAGTTTTTCGAGAACTCAGGCAAGTATGGAGCGAGACCAAGTGGATCTTTAATTCTTGTACTGGCTGGTTCAATTGTGTTCATAAAGTTCCAGGCATCGAACAAACGCATATCTTTACGTACACGTGCCTGCCAGTAAGTCGGATAGTTTTTATCATCAGTACCCGTCAAGAAGTTGTTCGCTTGGTTGCGTTCATCTGTAAAAATCGGTTGAATTGGCGTATATGCGCCGTCTTTGAACGTGTAATGCTTACCTTCTTGGCCAATCGCCATCTCTTTAAATGTTGCGCTTTCCAGCTTCGCATTCATCCATTTGATCGCATCTTCCGGATGTTTAGACGCTTTAGGAATGAAGGTAATGCGGTCAAAACCTGTCGTAGCGTTCAAACCAGCCTTGCCGTCTTTGCCTTTCATCGAAGGAATGAAGTTCGCTTTGGCATTAGGATTATTTTTTACAAGTGCATCATTAATGACAGGAACATCGGCCCAGTGAAGCATAATCATACCCGCTTTACCGCTAGTAAACTTCTCTTTTGCGGTAGCATCCTTGTTAGCTGCGAACTCTTTATCAAGCAGGCCTTGTTTAAAGAGGTCACTCACGAATGTCACATAATCTTTGAAAGCAGGGTCCAGAACACGTGGCGTCAGCTTGCCGTTCACATCGTTCCAGAAAGTCGGCATGCCGAAGGCACCAGCGATGTTATTAATAAATATGGCTTCACCTTTGATCGTTAATGGAATGTTTTTATCGCCGTTTCCTCCGGGGTCTTTCTCTTTAAACGCTTTCAAAACAGCAACCAATTCGTCCAATGTTGTCGGAGCTTTCATGCCTACTTTATCGAGCCAGTCCTGTCTCACATACAAGCTTTCAGCTACAAAGGGAATCGTCTTCGTCGGGATCGCATAAAGCTTGCCGTCTACTTTAGCCGCTTCCATAACTGCTGGATCAACGGATGCTTTAATATTCGGTCCGAATTTATCAATTAGAGGTCCTAGATCTGTTAACGCGCCTTTTTTCGCATAATCGGCATATAAGGCTTTGAAGTCTGTACTTCCGCCTGTTGTAACAGCATCATAGGGTTCGCCGGAGGCGATGAGAATGTTTAGTTTGTCTGCTGCTTTATCCTGAGGGAGCATATCATATTGCACTTTGTAGCCTGTTTTCTCTTCAAGGAATTTCGCTACCGGGTACGTGTTATAATCATCCTTTTGCCAAATTTGAAGCGATTTCAATTCTGGCTTTGGCCCAGCTGTTGTTGCCGCTGGCGCTGCACTTGCCGGGGCTGCGCTGCTTCCTGCCGGCGTACTGCTTTTGGAAGAACAAGCGACAAGTGAAGTAACCGATAAGCTTGCTGCGAGCGTTAAAAGCATGACTTTATTGTGTCTTTTTAACATGTGCAAACCTCCCTAGTAATTGTATATACTATATCATTAAACCCTCAACGCTAACATCAAGGGCATTAATGCAACTTCACCCTTTTACAGAGCCGATTAGAACGCCTTTGACAAAATGCTTTTGCAGATACGGATACACTAACAACATCGGGATAATGGAAGCGATAACCGTTGCCGCACGAATGCCTTCTGGTGAAACGTTCATCATGTCGTCTACGCTTTTGTTCACTGCACTGGAGCTGTCCGCATCCATAACAATATCCCTCAAGTAAAGCTGCAAAGGCTTCAAACCTGCGTCATTGATGTACAGCATCGGATGGAAATAATCATTCCAGAAATACACCGCATAGAAAAGCGCAATCGTCGCGATAACTGGGACACTTAACGGAATAATGATTCTGAAAAGAATCGTGAAGTTGCGGGCGCCGTCCATTTTGGCCGATTCTTCCAACGCTTCCGGCAAAGATTCATAGTAGCTTTTGATCACCAGCATGTTAAAAACACTAATCAGGGCCGGCAGCATGATGGACCAAAGGTTATTAATCAGATGAAGCTGCTTCATCAGCAAGTAGTTCGGTATGATACCACCATTGAACATCATCGTGAAAATGAACAGCAGCATAATAAAGGAGATGCCTGGCAGATGCCTTTTGGACAATGGATAGGCTGTTAATGCTGTGATCAGAATCGCCAGAAACGTACCCACTACCGTGATCAAGAGCGAAATACCGATCGAATGCAGGAACTGGCTGGAGGAAACAACATATTTCATCGTATCCAGTTGAAAGCCAATCGGAATAATACCAACATTACCGGAAACTACGGCTGATTCGTCACTAATAGCTTTGGCTAGAATATTGGCTAACGGCAGCAGAGTAGCTAAACCGCAAATTAGTAATACGAGATAAATGAAGAAGTCCAGCGACCAGTCGCCAATCGTTTTTTTGTGCATGTTTGTTACGCCTCCTACCAGATGCTGCGCTTGATTAACTTTTTGCTCAGTTCGTTGCCGGCTACGATCAGGATGAACCCAACAACGGAGTTGAACAGCCCGACTGCTGTACTAAAGCTATAGTCCTGCTGGCCGAGACCTTGCCGGTACACGAAAGTGCCGATGACATCGCCGGATGAATAAACAACCGAATTGTACATGGTCAAAATTTGCTCCGTACCCGCCTCAAGCAAGTATCCCAATCGTAAAATCAAGATCAAGATGATGGTTGGCAAAATGCCAGGCAGCGTAATATAAAGCATTTGTCGAATGCGGCCGGCACCATCAATGGAAGCTGCTTCATACTGCTCTTGCTCGATTCCTGCGATTGCAGCGATGAAGATGATCGCATTCCATCCGGATTCCTTCCAACCTGCTGTAAACACGACGACGCTGCGGAAAAACTGGTTGTCCAGGAAGAATGATATCGGCTCGCCTCCGAACCATTGGATAACATTATTCACCAGACCGCCTGACGGGGACAGGATGTTAATAAACAGCCCCGAGATGATCACCCAAGATAAGAAATGCGGGAGGAAAATAATCGTCTGAATCGTCTTTTTGAAAAAGACCTTGCGCACCTCATTTAAGAAAAGCGCAATGATGATCGGTATCGGGAAAAGCAGCACGATTTTGTACAAGCTGATCAGCAGTGTGTTCATGAACACCTGATAAAACTCTTCCGAATGCATCAGCTTCTCGAATTGATCCAGCCCTACCCATTTACTTCCGGCAAACCCGTCGAAAATATTGAAATCCTGAAAAGCAATAACAATGCCGTACATCGGCGCATATTTGAACAGCAACAAAAATATCAATCCGGGCACAAGCAGCAGGTACATATCATAATTGCTCAGGATCAGCTTCAAACGGCCACTACCATTGGCAACTGGCTTGGCGTGAGCTGTTTGCAGCTCTATCTCTGCTCGTGTTGTACGCATGAATGGCTCACCTCCGTGTTCTTATAGGACAATTATATCGGTGGGCACAAATGAAATGTAGGTGGTAATATTTCTGTTTCTGGTGCAATCTTATGGTTTTTGAGGAAATGTGCTGGGGAGGAGTAGCTTGGAGGACATTAGGGGCAAGTTGGCCGCCGTGCGGGGAGGATTAGGCAAGGGCGATGGCGGGTGCGGGGCTACTTGTGGGTGAGATGGTTAGTTTGGTGAATAGGCTTGTGGGGGAAGGGCTGATGGTGAGATGAGAAGGACATCAGCTCCCCGAGCTAACCCGCACGCTCCCCCACATGAAAGGGAACTGTGGTCCCCTATTTCAGGGAAAAGCGCCTTTCTGGCTGCCTAAGCGGAACAACAGGGTCCTATTTCCCCATTACGCCTCGCTTTTCAGCCGTAAACGAGGAAATAGAGGACCACAGTTCCCCTCGCTGGCCAAAAGCCAGCTTTTCGAAACAAATAGTGGACCGTAGTTCCGCCTGAAGGCTTCCGGGCCTGCCCCCGCACGCTCCCCCACCTGAAAGGGAACTGTGGTCCCCTATTTCAGGGAAAAGCGCCTTTCTGGCTGGCTTAGCGGAACTACAGGGTCCTATTTCCCCATTTTACCCCGCTTTTCAGCCGAAAACGAGGAAATAGAGGACCACAGTTCCCCTCGCTGGCCAAAAGCCAGCTTTTCGAAACAAATAGTGGACCGTAGTTCCGCTAACAGGCTTCTTGCCCCGCACGGTCTGCCCTGCACGGTCTTGCCCCGCACGGTCTGCCCTGCACGGTCTGCCCTGCACGGTCTGCCCCGCACGGTCTGCCCTGCTCCGTCCGGTCTGCTCTGGCATTCCGTATCGCCATTCCATCCCGGTCCTACCCTGCCACATCCGTACCGCCATCCCCTACCCTGCTCTGCCACGTACGGTACGACTTGCAGAGAGGGGGGCGGCTTGCAAACTGGGTACAGCTTAATAGGTGGATGCAGCTTGCAGTACAGGTGCGCGCTGAAGCGAGGAGCAAGCGTCATCGGTGGTGGAAGTGGTTGCTCGACTTCCTTTATCCCGGCTGGCACGCGATGCGTACCGTGACGGTCGTTCCCTCCCCCAGCGTGGAGTGAATGCTGAGCCCAAAGTGATCGCCAGCGAACAGCTTGATCCTTTCGTTGACGTTGTACAGCCCGTACGAGCTTCCAGAACCGTCCGATTTCATGGAAGGACGAGGTTTCGTCAGCAGGCTCTGCACGAGCTCCTCATCCATGCCGATGCCATCGTCCTTGACGGAAAGAACCAGAACACCGTCCTCTTTCTTCGCTTCAATGAGGATGATGCCCGTCTTGCCCTTGGATTTGCGAATCCCGTGCAGAAGCGCATTTTCGACAATCGGCTGCAGCGTTAGCTTTGGCATTTCCAAATCATTGAGCTCATCTGCGATGTCGAAATGCACCTCAAAGCTCTTAGGGAACCGACTTTGCTGGATTTCCAAATAAACTTTAGCCAAATTAAGCTCATCGGTCACGCTAACCAAGTCTCTGCCCTTATTGAGACTAAGCCTGAAATATTTGGCCAAACCATTGATCATATTCGAAATCTCCGGCGCATTATGACCAATGGCGATCCAATTAATCGTATCCAGTGTGTTGTACAAGAAATGCGGATTAATCTGCGCTTGCAAAGCTCGAAGCTGCGCTTCCCGCTCCTGCACTTTGGATTGATAGGTTTCCTCCATCAAACCATGCACTCTGTGAATGAGATGATCCACACTATTTTCAAGCAGCTTAAAGTCGCCTCCAGCATTAAACGTACGATCATCCAGGCTTTCAATGCCGCCTCTTTTAATCGTCCTGATGACAGTTTGAATCCGCCGATTCATGTTGCGAACAATCATCGCCAGCAGGATAAACACAAGCAGAAGAAACAAAATCGTCACCGTCGAAATCGTCGCCACGCCAGAAAACTGGTTCAAAGCTACAGCCCGCGAGCTGATCTCCGATTGCGGCACTTCGGCAACCAACTTCCACCCTGTTGAGGAAACCTTCGTATAGATGGCAAATCTCGGATCTTTATCATCGAGCAGACGAACGACACCTTCATCATTTTGGGCGATCGTGGTCAACGGCTCGCCTTCCATCATTTTTTGACCAAGCAACGACTTATCTTTATGCGAAATAATTTGGCCATCGTCTGCAATCAAATAAATATTGCCCTCTTTGGTTAACTTAATTTTATTCAAAATGTCGGTTATCGTTTTCTCAGCCACATCGATCAGCAGAACGCCGGAAATTTGATCATAATCATGCAAATCCCGAAGCATGCGGGCAGCAGAGAAAATATAGGCTGGACCTTGATCGATAAATGATTCCAGATAAGAGCCCGACCACACGATGGCGCCTCCTGAATTCATTACCTTTTCATACCAAGACCAATTCTTCAGACTCTCCTGTGTAAAAAAGTTAACTCGCTCGCCCGTAAACATGCGATCCCCATTGACGAACAAACGAACCCGGAACACATTGGTATTCGTCTCTGCACTATCTACCAAAATGCGCAGCTCTTTAAGAGAGTCCAGCTGCTGATCTATCGTGGCTTTGCGATTCAAATATTCCGCCAGCTTCGGATTCATAAATAACGTATTGGACGTGTCTCGGACCGAATCGAATTGAAAATCCAAGTTGATGCTCGCTTGCTTAAGCGTTTGCAGCATCGTATTCGTTACTTCCTCTTCTAAGATGTGCGAGGATCTCTGGGTATGTACGACAAGCAGAACGGCCGCAGGAATGAGGATAAACAGCACATAACCTAGCAGCCAATACTTTGCAGCCATCATACCGTTTGCGAGCAGCAGCACATAATTCCAACCATTAATAAGCAGCCGTTTCATCGAGTGGCACCTTCTTTATATCATCTGGTCACGGTATGCGCTTGGCGTAAGTCCGACGTATTTTTTGAACAATTTGCTGAAATAGCTGGGGTCCGAATAACCTACCAAGAAACAAACCTCATAAAATTTATTGCGGGGATCACTAAGCAGCTCCTTCGCTTTCTCAATTCTCACCTTGGTCAGAAACTCATTAATGGTCTCACCTGTCTCCTGCTTGAACAGCAAACACATATAGGTGGAAGACAAATAGACCTCTTTGGCAATATCCCCGATCTGCAAATTCTCCGCATAACGCTGCTCGATTAAGGCGTGGATACGTTCAATGACATTTTTCGGCTTCCCTTTGCGCTTCTCCTCAATACTTTCACAAACCTGTAGAAGGTGCTCTTCTACAATTTGACGCAAATCTGCCATGCGCTCTTGTTTAAAAATGCGTTCCCACAAGTCTCGTTCCTTCTTCTCCATGTCGGGTCCGAGCATATTCAGCTCTTGCAAAAGCCGGCTTGTCAGCAAAATTAATTGCAAGCTCACGTTTCGCCCGTTCGAGAATCCTAACCTGCGGTTCTGAGAAAGCGGGATAAACACATCGTCCAGTTCAGCATGCAGCGCAGCTTTATCCGATGCTTTGACCACAGATAGAATACGTTCTCCCTGCGCAGCATCGAAACGGTATACGCTTTCATTATCATGTTCCAAATGGTCAATGGAAATAATGCGATTTTTCCCCAAATACCAGCGATGGTCAGCAGCCTCTTGCGCCTGATTATAGGATTGCGGCAAAGCAGCCAACTCAGAAATTCGCTCGCCTACGCCAATCGTAACGCTTATTTTCAACCATTTGAGCAAGCTATCCCGAATGTCTTCCGCAACACCAAGCAGCATCTCCTCCTGGGTATCCTCTTCGCCCATTCTCAGAATGCCAACATATTCGCCATTGCGATTCTCAAAAGCATAACCCTGCATATATTTCCCGATAATTTCCTGGATAATATTCAAAATCGAGTAGGATAGCAGCTGCTGATCCCTCTCCGAGCGTGTCGAAACAACTTGATCGCTATCATCAATTTTCACAACAATCGTCCAATACACCGCTTCGCTAGGCAGCACAAGCCCTAGAAAATTTAGCCGATCCTTGATCCTTCCTGGATGCGGAATCCCGTCCCTAATTAATGACATCAGAAATTTCTCGCGCAGCAAAGGCATGCTTTGGGTTAGTTTTACCTGCATATCAACGATATAAGTACGTTCTTGCTCCGCTTCCTTAAGTTCACCTACGACCCGCTCGACAACAGCAGCTAATTCCAATCGGTCGACAGGTTTAAATATGTAATCCACCGCATTGACCTTAAGTGCCGATTTCAAATAATCCGCATCGTCATGCCCGCTCACAAACACAATTTTCATCATTGGAAAACGCGCTTTAATGGCATGTGAAAGACGAATTCCATCCATCTGCGGCATGCGAACATCCGTCAAAACAATATCCGGTTTGAGGCTCTCAATCACTTCCAGACCCACGTCTCCATCATCAGCTTCGCCAACAACCTCAATGCCATATTTATCCCATTCAAAATAGGACATTAATCCATGCCTCACAGTAGGTTCATCATCTACAATTACGAGTCGAAACATGTTTTATGCGCCTCCCTTATCCTGCTATTCTAGTATACTTGCTAGTCTGCGTGTTCGAAATAGAAAGTGATCAAAAAAAATCGTCCCCGCTGCCAACGGCAGGTCTGGGACGATCTTCTCCTCGAGTTAATTGCTTTCCTCGTCGTACTCAATGTGACCCGAGGCCACAGTAACCGCTTCTACTTTGCCAGGATTTTCGCCCAGCCAAGCCCCCTGCTCGACCAGTTTGCGCTGAAGCTCCGGAATGTTCACCTCACGGAAACCGCCGCCTGTCACGCTCGCCATTGCCGCAGCCGTACCAGCCGCTTGCCCCATGGCAAAGCAGTTCGGCATTACACGCAGCGAGCCTTGAACTGGACGGTCCGACGAAACAGAGCGCCCGGCAACGATAAGATTGGATTTGCCCTTCGGCAACATGCAACGGTAGGGGACACCATGCGATTTCCCTTTCGGCAAATGCTTGATAACCATGGTACTGCTGGCATTGGCAAGATGAATATCGATAAAGTAGGCATTACGCGCAATATCATCTTCAAAGGTCCTCATGGAGATGAAATCATCCACAACAAGCGTGTAATCTCCCGCTATGCGGCGTGTTTCTCTAATGCCAATTTGATCGCCGGAGTGCACAAGATGGATATTCTCGAACCCTGGCACATATTTGCGCAGGAATTTAATTTGTACATCAATCAGCTTGCGCCCTTCAATAGCCGCATACGTCAAATCTTCTGCGCTCGTACCATCTATGCCGAAAATATGACCAAAATTAAATCCGGCAATAGCATCTGTAATCCATGCGATACCGGACACGCGTTTGCGGCCTTCTGGGAGATCTCCGTTTTGTTGGGCCTCCACAATCGTTTTGTCGAGCTGCTTGGATTGCCCGGAGTCCTGGCAGAACTGATCGAAACGCGCTTTATCTGCTCCCGTCACGAGATAGCACATCGTTCCCGGCTGTAGCTCGCCATTTTCTCCGCCAGTCTGAAACGGTACTCCGGCTAGCGCCGCCAAATCCGCGTCCCCGCTCGCATCAATGTACAGCTTAGCTTGAACGACCGAGCGTCCTGATTTGTTGCTGATTACTAGTCCGCTAATGCGATCGCCTTCCAGCAGAACTTGGTCAGCAACGGTGTGGAACAAGATTTTGGCACCGCTATCCAAAACCTGCTGATCATATACGCGCTTCAGCGTTTCAACATCGATAGGCACCCAGTCCAATTGTTCCTTATACCGCTCGTGGAACGCTTCTCCTGCCGCCCGCTTCATTTCGTTCAAAAGATCCAGACCAATCCCGCGAATGATCGGCTTCTCGCCATCCGAGTATGGGCAAAATGCAGGCACTAATGCAGCTGTCCCCATGCCGCCCAAATAGCCCCGCTGCTCGATCAGCAGTGTGTCTGCGCCATTGCGTGCTGCTGCCATGGCAGCGGCAACACCCGTTGCCCCGCCTCCAACAACGACGACGTCCGGTGTATACGAAATCGGAAGTTCTGATGAAATTGTAAGGGTTTGTGCCGTTTGTTTAGCCATTTGCTCTACCTCCACTTGATCTAATACCTTCATTATAATCCGGCCTGAAAGTGAAACTAGTTTAATTTTAGTTTAATCCAAAAAGCGATCATGGTACGATAGAAACCAAGATGCAACATGCCAACTACGAGGTGGAATCCCGTGCCTATACGTAAAGACGTCACACAGAAAACAATTGCCAAAGAGCTGGGACTAACCGTACAAACCGTCTCCAAAGCTTTGAAAGGCAAGCCCGGCATGTCCGAAACGACCCGCCAGCTCATTCTTGAAACCATGGAGCAGCGAGGATATTTTACCAAGGATCAAATTCGCAGCCTGCGCGCCGAGCACATCTCGCCTTACCCTGTGGAGAAAATGAGATTCCTGCTTGTTCAAACGGAGGCATCCTTGAATTATCATGCGCGTTTAATTGGCGGCTTGCAGGATCGCTTCGCCTCCTTCGGCCACCACATCGAAGTCTGTATGCTGCCGACTTCCATCCGCAGCAGCGAGATGTCCGACTGGTTGGAAGAGCGTGGCGTTGCCTACACCGACGGCATCTTCATCGCTCCCAGCCTGACTCCCAAATCTTGGGAGGATGAGCTCCTGAAGCTGCCAATCCCCAAAATCTTGCTGAGCTATCCACCGCTCGGCACCAAAGTAGACAGCGTCATCTGGGACATCTATGAAGCGACTTTCCAAGCCGTTGCCTACCTGCGGTCCATCGGGCATGTCCATATCATGTATGTTGGCGATACGCATCAACAACGTGGATTTATATTGCGCTGGCAGGCATTCCAGCATGCCATGAATGAATTTGAGGCGGCGATCGATCCCCGCCAGCACTCCATTGATGCGCGGAATACGAATCCGCATTGGCTGGAAGACCTGCGCGCCAAGCTGCTTCGCAACGCGCCCACCGCCTTGATTTGCGGCGTCGACGGCGAGGTGCCGGCTGTGTATCAGCTCTGCACCGAGCTCGGGCTGCGCATACCCGAGGACATATCGCTCATCGGCATGCTCAATGAGCAGCCCGCTTCCCTGCCGGAGTTCACCCGGCCGCTGTTGTCCGTTCGCGAGACTGGCTACCGGGCGGCTGATCGCATGCTCTGGCGCATCGCGAATCCTACATTGCCGTGTGAGCATATTCGTATCCAGGGGGAGCTCTGGATTGGAGGGACGACGTCCGCGAATTTGGGATCTTCCACCATATAGGAACACCAGTTCTATAAGTGGAGTGTTATTACGTCGCTCTCTTATCTACGCACGAGACAAAGAGAGGCTGTCCCTTCAGTCATCCAATGACCGAGGGAGAGCCTCTTTTTTGAACTTATCGGACAGCCTCTTCAGATTAACGGGAAATACTCTCGCCCACTTGGCTTTCTCGACAGCCTGAGTTTCTCTATCAATACCAGCTAAGGCAGCTAAATGGATCATCTCCTAGGAACGGGGAGGCTGCGTGGATGGATTACTTGTAAGTAACGCCGATTCCTCCTGCTAATTTCAGTGATTGATCCACTTTTTCCCAAATAACTGGAATTTCTACTGCTAATTTCACCAGATTTAGCAGATTTCGTGCGACTACTGATGATTTAGCTGTAGTTTCTACCGCTATTTCATTTCCTGCCACAGAGCAGCGCAGAATAACGGTATTTTTTCCATTTAATTGTGCAGGACTCGCTTGAATTAACGGGAGTTTTTCCGTTAAGTATAGCGTGGCAAGTACCTCTCACATGAACGGTTCAGCGCTCACTACGCAGACGAAGAGGCTGTCCCTTCAGTCATCGAATGATCGAGGGAGAGCCTCTTTCAAGTTCTTTCAATTCATGCTACTTGTTCCTTTGTTCCAACATTTTTAACAAAACCACGACAGATTCAGCTCTTGTTGCATTAGCTTGCGGAGCAAACGTATTCTTGTCTCTGCCTTGCACAATACCCGCTTGCTTCACGTAAGCAACGCTGCCTTTGGCCCATGCGGGAATATTCTCATCATCTGAGAAGCCCGTAGTCGCACTTGTCGTACTGGATGCTCCCATCGCATTTGCGATAATCACGGCCATTTCGGCACGTGTTATTTGTGCGTCTGGACGGAAGCTGCCGTCTTCATAACCATGAATGATGCCTGCTTTGGCTGCTTTTGCGATAGCTTGCTGTGCCCAAGCTCCGATTTTGGCATTGTCTGTGAAGGTTAGTAGTGCTCCTTCTCCTTGCAGTTTCAACGCATTCATGAGCATAACCGCGAATTCAGCGCGAGTTACTGTTGAATCCGGCTTAAACGTGCCATCTGGATATCCGCTTACGACGCCTCCGCTAACTGCATTTTTAATGATAACCTCTGCCCAATGTCCTGCAATATCACGGAAAGCAGTGTTGCCCGATGGCTCCTTCGTTGGTTCGGATTGTCCGACAGCGAATACCGCATATTTCGTAAAGTGATTTACTGCTACAGTAATTCGATCCCCATTCACGGTGCCTCCAGCAACTTCCACCCATTTTTTCTGCACTTCGTCAAAGTAGAAGATAGCGGGTCTTTGATCCTTTTGCACAGCTGATGGGTTAAAAGCAAAGCTCAACGTGACCGGTTTACTGAAGCTCTCCGAGAAGTTTTTCAAAATCTCAAAGATCGGACTAACAAGAACATCTTTATCCGAAATCAAATTTTGAGTGTTTACTAATTTTTCAATCGATAATTTCAGTTCTTTCATTGCTGCTCCCGCAGGAATGGAAATGGTAACTGCCTCACCTAAACTAACTTCTCCTGATTGACCTACAAGAAGCGTTAATTGACCGTCTGTTCCAGTCACAAAGGAAGGGCTAGTTGGTGTTGAACTTCCTCCATTATCATCGTCACTATCATTATCCTGGGAAGCGCGATTCACAGTAATTGTATAAGTCTTCGATGTCCCGTCCTGCGCTGTCACGATCATCGTGATCGTATTTGCCCCGACAGTTAAATGGATAATTCCACTGGGTTGACCGCTCAAGACCGGTGTTCCGTTTACAGTCATAGTAGAATGGCTATCATCCAAACTTCCAGTTACCGTAAGACTGGATATCCCGTTTGCAACATTGGCTGTGTAACTCGTTTGTCCGGAAGCAAATACCGGCGTTAGCGCTCCGCTCGAAAGTCCCAAACTGCTCAAGTCCGCGTTTCCAGGTGCGCGTTCAATCGTTAGGCTATACGCATTACTTGTCGTTCCGTCTTGCGCAGTTACTATAATGCTGATCGTATTAGAACCAACGTTCAAATTAGAAGCACTGAAAGTGTAAACATTGCCTGTTACAGTTGAATAGGTTGCACCCGTTACAGTAATCGTTTCACTAGGCTCCGCTTTTACTAAAGACATATTGAGACTTGAAACCATATTAAGTACATCCACTTGATATTGAAGCTGTGAAGCAGAGAAATTCGGTGTTAGTGTCCCTTGATCGACATACAAGTTTGCAAGCAGCGCGTTGTTACTAATTCTCGTTACATCAATCGTGTAGGTTTTTACCGAATTATTAACTGCAGTCACAACAACTTCGATAGGATTCAGGCCAACGTTAAGCGGAATATCTGTACTTGCATGGCCGCTTACAACCGCAATACCGTTTACTTTCACACTCGCACCGGCATCTGCCGTCGTTGGCGTAACCGTCATCGTCTCGACGTTGTTTGCTACGCTTAACGTGTAACTTGTCGTGTCAGCTGCAAAACTCAAGTTACCGATACTAACACCCAAAGCACTTAAATCAGCATTTGAGCTTAAATCGCGGGTTACCTTGACCGTTAATGATGCAGCTGAATTGCCAATGGCATCTGTTGCAACAATCTCAATTACATTGTCGCCCATTGCCAGCTTCGACAGGTCAATAGGAAGGATCGCTTTGCCTCCTACTGCTGTTACATCCGTTCCAGACTGTAGGACATTCGTGCTTCCGACTTTCGCCGTTACCGTAGCGCCCGTTTCCGTATCAACGATAATGTTAAAATTATTCGTTTGTGAGGTATTATCTTTGTCTGCTGACCCATCTTCGGCAGGTACCGCAGGCGGTGACGTATCCTTGGTTACAGGTACTGTCAATGTGCCGGAAGCAGTTCCCACGCTATCTGCCACAACAATTTCAATGTTGTTTACTCCTTCTCCGAGGAGTGAGATATCAATTTGCAGCGTCGCTTTGTCATTTACAGCTGTCACACTCGTTGCTGATTGCAGGACATTGGTGCCGCCTACTTTCGCTGTTACCGCTGCTCCTGATTCTGCATTTAAGATGATGTTGAAGTTTGCGTTCTGGGTAGTACCTGCTTTGTTAGCTGTACCATCTTCCGTTGGATCAGCTGGCGCAGTCGTGTCTATTACTACAGTAACGGTCAAAGCACTAGAAACATTGCCTATGGCATCTGTTGCGACAACTTCAATTACATTAGATCCTTCCGCAAGCTTTCTAAAATCAATAGGCAACGTTGCTTTGCCACCAACAGCCTTTACACTCGCTCCTGACTGTAGAACGTTCACGCCTGCCACTTTCGCTGTCACTTCTGAACCCTCTTCTGCGTTTACAAGAATGCTGAAGTTCGCGTTCTGAGTTGTTCCTGCTTTGTTTGCCGTTCCGTCTTCCGCTGGAGCAGTTGGTGGACTCGTATCCTTATTGACAGTAATCGTCAAGGCAACGGATGTGTTGCCAACAGCATCTTTCGACTCAATTGCGATACTGTTCGCATCTTCCGCCAACTTCGTTACATCAATTGGCAGCACCGCTTTATCATTCGCCGCCGTTACTTCCGTACCAGACTGCAGCACATTCGTGGCGCCCACTTTCGCCGTCAACGTTGTCCCGTTGTCTGCGGTTACGATGATGTTGAAATTGGTTTTCTGCGTCGTGTTTGCTTTGTCTGCTGATCCGTCTTCGGCCGGTTTAGTCGGCGCTATTGTATCTTTCGTGACAGGTACCGTCAGTGTTCCTGATACGTTTCCTGCTCCGTCCGTCACAACAATGACGATCTGATTGGCATTTTCAGAAAGCTTCGTAAGATCAATCGGCAGCGTTGCTTTACCGCCTGCAGCCTTTACTTCAGTTCCAGCTTGCAGCACATTCGTAGCGCCTATTTTCGCTGTTACCTTTGCATCAGTTTCGGCATTGACAACAATACTGAAATTCGTATTCTGAGTTGTCCCTGCTTTCACCGCCGTTCCGTCTTCCGTTGGTACAGAAGGTGCAATCGTATCTTTCGTGAGCGAAACCGTTAAATCTTGCGAAAAATTGCCATTTGCATCGGTATAAACAATCACAATATCGTTGCTGCCTTCTGTTGGTAGTTTCGCGATGTCAATGGGAAGTGTTGCTTTGCCGTTTGCAGCTGTCACATTCGTTCCTGATTGTAGAACGTTGGTGCCGCCTACTTTCGCTGTCACAACTGTTCCATTTAATGCATTCACTAGGATGTCGAAGTTCGCATTTTGCGCAGTTCCCGCTTTGTTAGCCGTCCCATCCTCAGTTGGCGCTTTATAAAGAATATTAGAAGGATCTGATTGCTGCCCGTCTTTGTAGTTAACCGTATCCCCTTTTGCCTTTACTTTAAACGTGTAATTGCCAGGGCCTGCTGATTGCATGGCCGTCAAGAAATCCGTACTCCGTGGGATTGAGTTCACAGAAACTGCGCTGCCCCACACCGATCCGTTGCGGTAAAGCTGCACTTCATAGCCTACTGCGTCTGGCACCGCATCCCAATTCGCAATTCCTGCACTCGACAGTTTCAAATTCGTTGCAGGAGGACTCAACTCGGAAGATGAATTGCTTACCTTCACAGCAAACGTCTGCGATGCGCCATCATTTAAATGGAACGTAAACGTATGCCAACCAACAGCGAGTTGAGCTAAGAACTCTTTTTTGAGCGTGATATTATTTTCACCCAGCGTATAATCCGTTCCTTGGCTTAAAAGATTACCCTTATTACTTACACTGATGCTTTTCAGCATACTGGTGTTCAAACTCACTCCGATGTCAACCTGTTGGGAGGAAGAAATATTAAATGCAGCAGCCGTAGGTACCAAAGGAAATGCTGTATTTTGCCATGCAATTCCATCCGCGGATTCAAGAAAAGTTCCATTATCTCCCGCAGCATAAAATTTACCGTTATTATACGCAACAGACTGCAAAGCATAAAAATTTGTTGGGTCCGTTCGAACTAGTGTCCATGTACCTGCCGGATCTGTTGCTCTATAAATGGACCCAATTTTGCTAACGCCAATAAAAGCACCGTTCGCGTAGGCGATCGAAGTGAGCCCCTGCTTTTTAACAGCTGTAGCATTAATTGACCAATGGACCGCGTCATCTGACGTCAAAACAGCTCCTGAGGAAGTGCTCACGGCAACATATTTGCCACCGCCGAACACCACTGACTGCAAGGCAGGTATAAGCCCTGTATTGACCGAAGACCAATTAATGGCGTCAGGTGACTCTTTAATGAAGCCATCACTCCCATTTTTCCCAACAGCCATATACTTGCTTCCATTATAAATCATGCTCGTAAATGATCCGCCATAAGGATATTGCCAAGACGTGCCGTCGGTGGAAACCACAATACCATCATTACCAAGCTGCATATATACGCCATTAGCATAGAAGGCATTTTGGGACGTCATTGTGGACCCTTTGGCTTGCTGTTGAAAATTAGTACCATCCGTCGACGTAAAAATACCGCCATAAGACGTCCCATCCCAACCAAACAAATAATATTTGGAATTCGCGTATAGGCCTCCAAATATTTGATTCGGCGTAGTGTCGGATGTCTTGAACGGTGCACCTAACTTGTTCCAGCTTGTTCCATCCGTCGACGTATAACTCCATCCCAAAGCATCATTGGCATAGAAGCGATCTTTAAGAATCAGCACAGAATTAATGAAAAAAGCATCCGGAAGCTTGTGTTCAGACCAAGTGCTTCCATTTGTTGACGTATGTACATTACCGCCAGAATCACCAATAACGATTGCAGTGTTGCTGACTGCTATGGACGTCAAATTGTTGCTTGTCTCGATCGTCGTCGACGACCATGCAATACCATCCGTAGAGGTGATTACCGTGCCAGCAGTTGTAACCGCGAAGAACTTGTTGTTCGGGTTCCCCGCATAAGTAACTCTATCAATTCTGGTTGATATCGTAGAATCGCGCTGCGTCCATAGGTCTCCGTCAGGAGAAGTCATTACCGTCCCTTGATCCCCGACAGCAACGAATTGACTGCCTCCGAAAGCAACGCCAGTATACGTGATGTCAAGACGCGATTTATCCGCGGCTATTTGCCAATCGACCCCATTGCTAGATTTCAAAATTTTGCCATAGTAGCCCACCGCGACATACACGTTGTTTCCATAAGCGGCGCCTGTAATAGGCTCGTTAGGAATTAAGCTGTGCTGATCGCCTGGCTGCTGACTTGCGGCCATTGTCTTTTGCCCCAGCACCGTTCCAAAAACGAGCAAGAAACAAATGAGCATAATACCTACTCTTTGTAGATTTTTTATCAAATTATCCCTCCTCAACGTTCTCGAAAATTAAAATGATGACTAGTAAAGCTTATCATACAGGCTATTATTTTCACATGTTAATATGATTAAGAACATCGCATTATTTCCACTAGAAACATAGATTGCCAAATATTTTTCAAAACATAAAAAAACCGAGCATTGGTATGCATCGGCGGCTTTTATCAGCATCAATTTAACGCTAGTTCAGACAACGAAACCCATCTGACTCCCGCCTGATTGGCATCTGGAATAGCTGGAAGAGATGGTCTGGAGCCTTCTTTTATCTTGCAATCGAACATCAAGCTTAAACCATGCGGTGAATTACTTTCGTAAGTTGTAATCAAATGCGGAGCATGCTCGGAAACAAAAGCGAGTGGACCCACTTCCACATCCACAGCCGTTTTTTCCCAGGCCTCTCGCTTCACTGCCTCTATGACAGATTCCCCAGGCTCAACACCACCTGCCGGAAGATTGTAATGAATCCCATCTTCGTCTTGAAACTCAACAAGCAGAACAGCCTCATTTTCGATAATAAGCGCACACGCTCTTACCCGAATTGGATAAGTCAATCCGATCATCCTCTCGATAAGTATCGTATCTAACTACTGCAGCACTTGATTTTCTGGTAAATGAAATACGGAAATAACCCCTTGAATGTGATAAGCAACCTTCTCCTCTGTTACAAAACACAGGACAGCACTCGTCGGTCGATCGCGAACCGCAATAATGGTCATTCCCAAGACTTCAGTGTTCATACGCACAATATAGTGAAACTTCGTTGTTCCATTGATACTTAAGCCTTCAATTGTATGTTGAGCAATTATAATCTCCTGCTCACTCAACCCTCTTTCGAAAATGTTCGAAATATCGTGCAGCAAATCTGGGAGCTCATCCATTTCGATCCTCGTCCCAGCTACGGCTTCATCCTCTAGAATATCAGGATTTCCAGATAATTGAAGCACGTTATTTTTGAATCCGGACATCGCCATATAAATCTTCGTGAAGAAAGAAGTTAACATATAATGGAATGCTCCTCCCGTATGCTGAGTGCAATATTCTCAAGCGTGAGTCGCGCGGCCAACTAGGAACAGTATTAGATATATTGTTTGGATAGTAAAAAAAGCCCTTGTATGGGCTTTTTATTTATTACTGATTATAAATTTCGTTTCTTTTTTTATTCTTGGCAGCGATAGTAACTTCATTCATGAACGCCTCTAAATCGGCACCTTTAAATTTTTGCATATACTTTGTATCTGTTTCTGACGACACCTTTTCATCCTTTATGGCTATTGTTGATTGCATTAACACTATGACTACCTTAGATTATTGCTATAGAAGGACCATAAAACACCAAATGATAATTAAGTTCCAATTATTCCATTTTTTATAATATTTTGTTATTATTGGCCTCAATTTTTTTGCAATAGTTGCTAGTACAGAATCTTGAACACTCTATCAGTTAGGAACTGCTTTGGATATTCAGTTTGGTTAGCAAAAAAAGCCCATCAAAATGGGCTTTTCTTTGTTTACTTCATCAGCGTGTGGTAGCTCGCCAAGACTCAAAACCACATTGCTAGCTTCTTTTTTTCGAGAATCATTTAACTAAAAGAACCCACGTCATCAACCCATACATTTTTCCAAAATCCATCATCACTCATCTGAAATTCCCAATATGTTGTATGTTTAATACACAGCACTTCCAACTCCGGTTTTTTCCAAACTCTTTTCACTTGTACTTCTTCATTCTCTAATTTAAAGTTGTCCATTGAAAGTTCCACCTTTACTAATTTTGTTAAGTAATTGAATCAGTTGAATACTAGTAGCTTCCTGCTCCCGAGAATATGCCTTTATCAAAATCCATTTTGTTAATAGGATTTTCTTCATTACCTGCATTATCTGTAGAGAAGTATTCTACTGTATGAGTTGTTCCTGCGTAGGCAGTGAACGGTTGTGTGTATGTCTTCCAAGCCTCACCGTTAACACGGTACTGAATGGTTTTAACCCCAGACCCATTCTGATTATCAGTTACTTTGAGGGAAGCGGTAAATCCCGCGACATATTGTTTACCTGTACTTGTTTTTGCATAGATTGGATCTAAATGATATTTAGTCACAGGTGCTATACCATCAGATTGATTGGTCGTTGATGTGACAGTTGGTCCTCCAACAGCCCAGTTTCCTGCGGCATCTCCAGCTTCTACTTTGAATGTGTAGGAAGTACCAGGTTGAAGACCTGTCACATGATAAGTAATTCCAGTAACTGTAGCCAAATAAGTGAAGTCATTGCTTGAGGCCAGGGCCTTGTACACTTTATATTGAATTGTTCCCGAATCATTAAAGGCTGCAGACCAATTTAGTTGTAACCCTGTATCCGTGATATTCGTCGTGGTCATGCTGCTTCCGTCTTGCCATACAGGACCACCATTCATATGTACGACAAGCGCTTGACTGAAATCAGATAAATTGCCGAGATTATCAACTGCTTTCATTTTATACAAATACGTTTTCCCTGGCTCAACCGAAATATCATTATATACATTCTGAGCCACAGTCGCGATTAAAACATCATCACGATAAATCTGATACTCTTTAATTCCTGAGTCATCCTCAGCACTTAAAGAAAAGCTAACTGATTGCAAGCCTTGTTCTGTTTTCAGAATAGAACTGTTCGATGGTGCCGTGTTATCACTGAATACACCGTAAGTTGAGTAATGAGGTACTGTCGCAACTACCAATCCATCTACAATGTTCGAAGGTTGTAAGATCCATTTCCCAGTTAGTTCATCTAGAAGATAAATAGAAACTTTCTCCAAATCAACTTCCGTATCCCAAAGAGGAAGTGCAAGTTCCGAAGGCCGATCCACATTCACCCCTTCAAAAAAGAAGTTTGCAGCTGCGCCAGTAATTTGCAAGGTTCCTGTCTGGAAAGCAGCAGACGCCGGCAGTATCTTCAGCTTGGCACCTGTTGGAATATTGATTTCATTCGGAAGTCGGATATAGGCACCTTCCTTACCAAGAAGAATCCTATGGTCAGTAACATTGATATCTTTTTCTGACAAAGAAGTAAGATTCTTAGAGGCTAGCAACTCAACAAAGTTATATGACTTATCGACAAACTGGAATCTCTTGAGATAAGATTCGTTAAATAGGTCTAATATACTCTTTAAAATCAATTTGTCCCCTGTAATAGGATTCTCATTGAACGTTAGGAGAAGGTCATCTTTAGTTGAACCATCTGTACATGTCAATTCCTCTTCGCATCCTTGAGAAAGCTGGACTTGCTTCGAGCTAAAATTCATATTAATGGTATCACTTCCGCTTAAACTAGCGAAATCATCAATTGTCTGCCTACCGTACCCATAGCGATAGATGTAAGCATCATTCCCTTTCCCGCCTTTAAATATAGGCGAACAACTAGATTGGAAGATACACTCTCTGCTAGTGGCAGGACTTCCATCGATCCAATCCCTTCCACCTATCAATAATCCAATGCCATCCATGTCCTCATCGTGACGCTCGGTTTGGATAATTTCCCCATTAATATAATCGTAAAAGTAGAAATTATCAATTCCATGTTTCTTTAGTAAACCAGAGGTTTCATCACCCAAGTATGGAAGTAAAATACTTTTTCCAATATGATCATTAAAAAATATGCCTCCAACTTTATCGGAATTTATTACATAATTGTAAACAAATTCGTCATTTTCTCCATCCCGATTTTGTTCCCATTGCTCATCGGTTAGATAGTTTATTTGTCCGGATCCAGACATATTAGCCAAAACATTCTTTGCAGCATCTATAACCTTAGTATCAAATAATGATTGCAGCATAGTACTAATTGCTTGTAGTGCAATGGAAGGTTTCCAAAAGCCTGGCGCATTAAATGTTACTGCACTTTTTAAATTAATCACCTTTCCAAGTTCTCTAAGTTGAATCGGATCATTCGTAGTATTCTTCATATCCAAATAAATCTTCTGCGCTAACCAACCACCCAACGAATGCCCGGTTAAAGTAATCCTTGTATTTTCGTTAACTTGACTATTTGCTAATACATCTTTTACAAATTTTCTTGCGGGACCTATTTGGTGAAGTCCTTGGTCAGCCAAAGCAACCATCAGGGCATCACTAGTTAAATCAAATAAATCTTTGTCTGGTTCTGTTCCTCTAAAGGCAATTACTACTTCATTGCTTAGCATGTTAATAAACGCTGTCCCTTGAAAGCCTTCATTAATATAATCTCTATCATTAGCGGTAGCAAGAACAGCCCAGTCTTTCATACCATTGATATTAATAACCTTATTTTTAATGTTATACTTTTCTGTTAAATCATATCTTTGTTCTTGATTGTATAGTTTCTGTTTGACACCAAAGTTAAGAAAAAACTTTTTAATATTTTCTAATGGGTCATTTTTGGTAACCAGGTCACTCGGATCAATATCTTCTGTGATAGATTTTTCAATGAGCCCTTTAATATTTTGAAAAAAATGTTTATTAAAAATATTCACAACAAATTCACCTGAATTTAAATCGCTATATGCAAATTGGCTAAGTTTAACTAATTCTAAAGTATCAGGGCTTGTACTTACTCTTCGGCCCCCAACTGATTCTGAATCAAACCATGTAACGGCATGCCGCATTGTTTCTAATACCTCATCGGTCCTTGTCTGGCTCGTGACCGTTGTTAAGATATAATCTTTATGTCGAGACTCCGGCAGCTCCACATAGTTTTGTTCAGGAGGCAATGTGATAATAGCTTCCTCAGGCATCTTTAAATCACCGCTAAGCTCATATATCTTATATCCTTTAATTGAGATATTGGGCTCTTTGGCTATATCAATTGCAGCCGGGTCCCAATACAATCGAACTTTTCCATTTTGTTCATCATGCATCTGTCTTAATTTCGGTGCCACTCGAATTGAATTTTCTTTCCTTGGCACACTCGTCATATCAGTGTGCAGTTCAGCGTTGCCACCAGTTTTCAATACAAACGATTCAGACAAGTCGATTTTTCCAGTCACCGTTGGAATCAGCCAATAATCGAACCATTGTATGCTACTTCCTGATTGTGATGACCCCAGTTCAGGTATCATTTGCACTAATTTTTGATTAGGAGCGTACACATAATTTTTTTTGTTTTCCTCTTTTAGTTCGATACTTGCGTTATAAACTGGAGCATCAGAAACATTTTCTAAACCTACTCTAACGAGATATGGATATCCCCAATCAGCCATTTCTTGAGCCTCTATGTGCATGATAACGGAGTCCTGACCCCAAACCTTTATTGGAGCAGGGGTGTTAAAACTTACCTGAACTTCTTCGTTGAATGGGTACAGATTTCCTGTAAAATCTGCTTGTACATGATACTCGCCTTTTTGGTCGCCCCGGACAATCCAGCTTGCTGCAGCTTGTTTGCCTCCTTCAATATTTCCAAGCACGACCGATACATCTGTTGAATCGGGTGTAGGAATAAAGGTTAACCCCTCCGGAAGTTGGAGAGACAATCTGGAATCATTTAGACTAAAATCCGCTGCTGCTGTATTTTGAATGACTAGGCTGATTTCGAAAAATTCTTTTAAGAAGCTTGCTTTACCCGGAACAATAAGATAAGCCAACATTGGAGCTTGATCTTCTTTGAGTTTTATTGGAATCGGGTACGCATTAAGCGTAAATCCGTCCTCCGAAGGTAGCTCAAAAAAGGTAAAGTAGCTTTCTGTCAATATTTTCGCATCTCGATTAATGTAAATCTTCTTAGGAGGCGCAGGTTTATTTTGAAAACCCAAATGAATTTCAAATTCATATACCCACGAATTGGCAGGGTCATTGTGATCGATATGCAAAGCTTCGATTTCCTCTAGACTAAGTCGCTTCACGGATGGATCGCCGATTACCAATTCACCTTTTGTTAAGGCAACACTTAATTTCACATTTTCTCCAGCTGCAATTTCAGTGTCCAAAACCTTAGGTGTAAACCCTGTTTTATACATATAAATTTTGTATTTTCCAGGATCTACGAGAAGCTCAGATGTACCATCCGTCTTTGAACTTAATGTATATTGTTGAGATTCACCCGATTCAAGTTGAACCAAGACGGATACACCGGATATTGCAGTTGCCGTTCCATCTTTTATTGAAATCTCGAGTTTACCTTTTCCATCAGGTATTCCAGAACTATTCAACTGGAAATTGACGGTCGTTGTTTTCCCCGCAGTCACCTGAACATGATCTTGCCTGTTATCTGAGTACCCATTTGCTCGAACCCAGACATTATACATTCCTGCATCAAGATTTTGTAAGTTATATACGCCATTATTATCCGTAATCGTTAATGAACTGCTATTCCCAACAAAACCAATTTCTGCGTTGGAAATCGGGTTACCATTGGTATCGATGACCTGTCCGGTAATGCCACCTTGTTCGGCTATAATTGGTTTGGATACCCTGACATTAGCAACTGCTGTCTTTCCGGCGAATTGCGCAGTGACGCTCACCTCTCCTTCACCAACTGCCGTAATGTCTCCAAAACGGCCGACCTCCACAATCCCACTTGTTGACAGAGAATACATTGTAGCACCTGTTACATCAACAGAAGAATTATCGCTATATGTGGCTGTTACGACAGTCTGATGTCTGTCACCAATGTTAAGATCATATTCTGTATGATCCAAGGAGATATACTCAATCTGGGGAAACTTATGTCTCACTGTAACTGTTCCTTCGCCAGTAACTCCTTCATACGCCGCAATGATATTTACGGTGCCTTCGCCGACAGCAGTGATAAGTCCATGAGCATCGACTTGGATAACCCCAGGACTAGACAACGAAATGTTCGCTTCTTTCGTAATGTCATAACTGTTATTAGTATCCAAATGTGTTAAAGAAATTTGTGATTGATAGGTTTCACCTTGATTGAGAATTAAATCATTGAAGTTAAATCCAATTATTTTTACTTGGTCGCTTAGGCTTACGTCGTACCCTCCAGTGTTATTATAATAACCGCCAGGGACATCATTATAGGCCAATAACAGCAAACCAGTTGTCTGGCTAACTAACGTGTATCTCGCCCCCACAACAAAAGGTTCACTTAAACTACCATCCTCCATGTTTATGATCGCACCTAGAAGAGCACCAACTGGAGCCGAAGGAACAAGCGACATGGGGTCATACTTAGTGGCTCCCGTAATAGCTCCTTTGTTGTCATAAAAAAAACCATCAGGGTTAGTAGCAACATCAGGAGCAAATTGAGCTACTCCAGCACTAAAAATTTGCACTGCTTGTCCAGCATATGCCATATAATTTGGATTTTGCCATCCCTCTGACTTGGCACTGACACTAAACGTATTTAATTGAGCATTAGCAAATTTTGCAGGCAGCAAAGGAATGAATAATGTTACAAGAAGTAATATTTGAACTATTTTTTTGATTGTTAATAGCAAATTATGCCACTCTCCTTGATAGTAGATACAGATTGATTAGGCCTTTTCTAACCATTTTGTTTCACTCAATGACATGTAATCTTTTCAATTCGTACATCCCCCCTTGTTTTAATTCTTATTTAAGAACATTATTGTTCTTTGTAAAGAATATCATACAAATGTTATTCTCACCATAACCTTCTTGATTCCTTAAGGAGATTATTGCTCCACAAGCCATCGACATTCTCATAAACAAAAAAACACAACCACTTGGATTGTGTTCGTAATATCGTTTCTTTTGCCAAACCTATCAAGACGCAGCAAATTCAATACCTAGTAACCCCTTCCCCCAAAAGAGTTATTTGCCCTAAACAAAAAAAGGAACCCAGCCAACGGGGCCGGGTTCAAAAAGTTTATATTAAAAAGGGGGTCTTGCTTATTATAATACCCGCCAAACATTATGAAACCATAACAGAATTATTTCATTTATATTACAAAATAGAAAACGCTTCATTCTTCCCTCTTTGGGCGCTTCTATACGCCTCTATACGCTTCTATACGCTTCTATACGCCCCTGAACGCTCCTATGCGCTCCTCACTTATCTTGTACTCTCCACAGAAAATGTGTTTAATCTGTAAATAACCCAAAAAGTGTTGCACCTTCCCTCCCTCTAGCATATAATAATAATTAAATTAGAATTATTATAAATAAGGAGGGATCGTATGAATACGGAATACGACTACCACCATCTTCATCACGTTAAAGAACAGACAAAATCAAGAAAAACATTGTGGATTACCCTCCTGTTAACTGCCTTTTTCACCATTGTAGAAATTGTCGGCGGGGTGCTCTCCAATTCACTCGCGCTGCTTTCCGATTCGGCCCATATGATCTCGGACGTTATCGCTCTGGGCTTAAGCATGATTGCCCTGCAACTCGCAACCAGGCAGCCGAATGCACGATTCACATTTGGGTTCCTACGGTTTGAGATTATCGCTTCATTCCTTAACGGCCTCGCCCTCTGCGTAATCGCCTTAGGAATCTTCATTGAAGGCATCCAGCGTATGATTCATCCCCAGCCGATCCAGCTTGGCCTCATGTTAGGGATCGCTTCAATCGGTTTCATCGTCAATCTGGTGCTCACTTTGGTGCTCCATAACAGCGTGAAGGAAGAGGATAATCTGAATGTCAAAAGCGCCCTTTGGCACTTTTTTGGCGATCTGCTCAGCTCGGTTGGCGTCATCGTTTCTTCCGTTGTTATTTATTATTCTGGCTTGCTCATTTTCGACCCTCTCATCTCCATGGTGATTGGGGGCATTATTTTTATCGGTGGCAGCAAAATCATTCGTGAATCGTATCTGATTCTCATGGAATCCGTGCCGGAGCGTTATAACCTGGACGAAATTCGCAAGCAGATTGCTTCTGTCGAGGGCGTAGAGGATGTGCATGAAATGCATCTTTGGGCCGTATCGACGGATCATTATTCCTTAACAGCTCATGTGTTCATCAGTCCCAACATTCAACCGTTCTGCGTGATTCTGGCCATCAATGAAACACTCAAAAGTAAATACGGCATCGAGCATGCCACTATTCAAATTGAGCATGCCGAAATAAATCCTCACGGAGAGTACGGCAAAGCGTTCTTGAAGCATCAAAACCGCGTTAACTCCGCTTCCAGCTCTCTACCGCTGCTTTAATCCAAAAAAACAAAGACCATCGATCCCTCACTTTAAGTGATCAATGGTCATTCTTATTCTCCGGAAGATTTCCGTTTGATCATCTCTAGATCAATGAACAGCTCATGCCCCGTCACACGAGGCAAATATTCCTCAAGCAGCTGTGTGTTCTCCTCGTCCAAATCTTCCCCGATCTGGCGCATAAGGAAAGCAGCTACCAAGCTCGTTTGCAAATCAACGGGCATCTCGAAGCTAGTGATGGACGGGAAGCTTGACCTCGAGTAAAACTCATTATCCATCCCGATGAGCTGTATTTCTTCGGGCACAGAGATCCCTCGTTCGTGGCAGATAGCCAGCAGCTCAAGAGCCAACGCGTCATTGAACGTGTAAATCCCGATAGGGCGCAAATCACCGCTTAAGCGAAGCGCTTCATCAAGCGTACCGGCAATCCCAAGCTCGCCTGCATCCAAAAGCGCATGCTCGGTAGATTCTCCATGCTCGTATAGCCCAGCCATAAATCCTTGGATACGCTGTTCGTTAGCTCCCATTCCCTTGCTTCTGCCTGCATAAATCACGGAGCGGCAGCCATTCTCAAGAAAATGCTGAACAGCTTCTGAAGACGCCTTCGCAAAGTCCAAATTAACCGCCAACTTGACGATCTCGCTCGGCCATCCCCACCCATTGAAGATGACAAGGGGTGTGCCCTCTCCGACCAACTGCTGCGTAGACTGCATGCTCATCGCCAATCCATGGCTCACCAAGCCGTCTACTCTACGCTGTAATAAGTGCTCCAGATGGCGCTGCTCAATCTCCGGATCCATACCAGCCGCTGAAAAGATCGATAAATGGTAGCCAAAATGATGCACCTTCTGCTCCAGCTTCTCCGCAAAACGGCCATAATAGCCGCCAAAATGCGGAATAATCAACCCGAGCTCATAGGACCTGCGACGGCTCAAATTCGTCGCCATCACATTCCTGCGATAGCCTAGCCGAACTACGGCCTCTTCCACCTTGCGAATCGTTTCAGGCGCCATTGGCACCTTTCTGCGATTAATAACATTCGATACGGTAGCTATGGAAACACCGGCTTCCGAGGCTACATCGACAATTGTGGGCTGCTTACTTCTATTCACATGACTTCCCTCATTTATGGATCACTTTCATTTATTCTATCGATAAGCCAATCTCTCGTCAATTAGAACAGTAAAAGTAAATTTTCCAAGGAATGTCTAGCTACCAGCAAAAAAACTTGACCGTTGTAACGGCCAAGTTTCTTTTCATTCCTCATGATGTCCAATCAGGGATATAATCTGCTTTTTCAACTTCAGGAAAGACTCTGAATCCTTCACATCTTCCACGTCCCGCAGACCGGCTGGAATAACGATTTCCTTACGGATGGTTCCCGGATGCGCCTGCATCACATACACACGCTGGGAAAGGAAGATCGCCTCCTCGATATCGTGCGTGATGAAGACGACGGTCGTCTTTTCTTTCTCCCAGATGCGCAGCAATAGTTCCTGCATCGAATTCTTGGTCTGCGGGTCAAGAGCCCCAAAGGGCTCATCCATCAGCAGCACTTCCGGATTGTTGGCGAGTGCTCTTGCAATCGCCACCCGCTGCTTCATCCCGCCGGAGAGCTCCTTCGGCAGCGCTCTGGCGAACTTTTGCAAGCCGACAAGCTCCATGAAGTGATCGGAAATGGCTCTTTTTTCGAAAATAGGAACACCCTTCAGCGTCAGTCCGAACTCAATGTTTTCCCGCACAGAAAGCCAGGGGAATAGCGTGTAGGATTGGAACACCATTCCGCGATCAGCGCCAGGACCATCAATCTCATGCCCCGAAATACGCAGAGATCCCGTTGTCATCGTCTCTAAACCTGCAATAATCCGCAAGAGAGAAGACTTCCCACAGCCTGAGGGACCAACGAAGCTCACAAACTCATGCGCATCCACATGGAAGGAAACTCTATCTAGCGCAACGAACTGCGATTTCTTTGAGCTATATACTTTCGTAACATCAGAAGCTGTAATCTTGCTCATTTTCATCTCTTTTTCATGAGAAGGTTGGACATGTAGGGCTTGTTGTGCTCGCATTAGTTAACGTCCTCCTTCCAGCCATGGGAAAAATCTGCGGTGACAGTAAGCAAATGTCCGGTCCGTCATCAATCCAAGCAAACCAATGGCGATGATGCCCACGAAGATTTGATCCGTATTCAGAAACCTTTGCGCCTTCATGATGGAGAACCCTAGTCCGCTGCTGGCCGCAACCAGCTCTGCCACGACGAGATACGTCCACGCCCAGCCAATGATCAATCGTAAGGTGTTCATTAAATCAGGCAGCAATGCGGGGATTAGCACCTTCTCAATGGCTTGCCAGCGATTCGCGCCAAGGGTGTACGAGGTTTGCAGCAAATCGTTAGAAACCGATCGCGTATTGTCAGCCACCATCAGCATGAGCTGAAAGAAGCAGCCGATGAAAATAACGATAACCTTCGCCCATTCCCCAATTCCAGCCCAAACCATAATCAGCGGAATGAACGCCGTTGCCGGCATATAGCGAATAAATTCAGTCGGAGGAACGAGCAGCGCTTCCGCAAAGCGAAACGTACCCGCCAGAATTCCAAGCGGAATGCCAAGCATACAAGCAAGCAAGAAGCCCGCTCCTACACGGAAAATACTCATACCGACATGATGCCAAAATATGGAACTCTGCAGCTGGATGGCAAATTGGCGAAGTACTTGATCCGGTGTAGGCAGAAATGTTCGATTCACCATATTGCCATAGCTGAGCACACTCCAAAATGCTACTGCCAAACATATAATAAGAACAATCCCTGAAACATACGTTTTACGATTGATGTCGCCTCGTATGGCAAACAACGTGGATTTGCGTCTTTTTTTCATAGCCGTTTCCATAGAGCACCTCTCACTCACCTGTTATTTCTTACGCTCTTTCATCACTTCTTCGACAAAGTGTCCGTCCAAGAAGCTTTCTGCTTTCGGGATAGTCGTCAGCATCTCCAAGCCTTTCAAGAACTCGGCTGTTTTCTGCGATGTATAATGCAGGGAGCTGTAGGAATCCGCTTTTTGGAAAGCTTTCACATTATCTTCAAGCTGAAATATTTTCACGCTGTCGACTCCAGCTTTGTATTCGTCTACTGGTGTCTCTGCCGCCTTCGCCATAATTTGTAGAGACTCTTCCGGATTAGCTTTCCAGTAGTCCAACGCATCGAACCAGGCATTGAGAATTTTCTTCACGTCTTCCGGACGATTTTTGGTGATTTCTTCTTTAAACACGAGCAGATCAGGAATGAGTCCCGGCGTATCTTTCGAGGAAAATAACAGCTTGCCTTTGCCCTCTTGAATCGCTTTGCTTAGGAATGGCTCCCACAGTACGGCACCGTCCAGGTTGCCTGAGATGAAAGCAGGTCCTGCATCGTTAACCGTCATGTTGGTGTAAGAGACGTCTTTCTCAGCGAGACCAGCCTTCTCCAACGCCGTTAGCATGAGCAGATGATCAACCGTGCCTAGCTCCGTTGCCACTTTCTTCCCTTTTAACTCCTGCAAGGAATTGATGTTAGGCTTTACTACGACGCCGTCTCCGCCATTAGAGTTATCGTTTACAAGTACTGCCTTGAGCGGTATCCCTTTGCTTGCAGGAGCCAGCGTGTCACTTAAGGTTTGGCTATTCGCATCGACTTTGCCTGACGCAAGGGCAGATAAGGAGTCGCTGTATACGGGGAACCAAACTAGATCAACCTTCACGCCATTTTTCTCAAAGAACCCTTTTTCCTTCACCAAATACCAAACAAACCAACCCGGCCATGGACTTAGCGCCAACTTGATAGGCTGATCACTGCCACCTGCTGCCGTACTTGCTGCCTCTTTGCTCGAGCATCCGCTCACTACCGTAAAAGCGAGTAACAACGCCATCATCAGAAATACCATTCTTTGTCTCATTCTGATTCTCCCTCTCCATTTAAACTGGTAAAAAGAAAAACCCGGAACGATATCATATTCTGATATCCTCCCGGGCTTTTATCCCTCCGTGTGCACGATGACCTTCACCGTGTGTCTTCTCTTGGACCAGACCGACAGCCTTCATCTGCCGCGGAACCCTAGAAAACAAGTTTGCTATGAGGTTGTAACCAACTCTTACATTTGTCTTTATCATACTTACATCCTAAGCTTATGTCAATATACATAACACAAATAATTATTTTGTTGTCAAACCCCTCTGTGGTGTAATAATATATTACATAATAACAGCTAATATGGAGGTGCAGGCGATGTACTCAATTCATTTCCACTTAAGTATGTTAGATATTAAGATGACTGCTCTGCCCACAACAGAACCATTTCCCTCTACGGCATCAAGCGTGGAACAGCCGACAACTAATCATCCTCTCCAGAACTCCCCTATAGATAACGCTGATTGGGCGGAGACGAACGCGCTTCCCCCAGCAAACTGACCCCTGTATGCCAAAAAGCCCGACACCCTGTCGCTCAGGGTATCGGGCTTTGTTCTTATTCTTACACGCCTAACCATTTCTTGAACAAATGTTTCGTTGTGTCTGCATTCAATGCTGCGATGGAAGTCGTGAGCGGAATGCCTTTCGGACAAGAGCGTACGCAGTTCTGCGAGTTACCGCAGCCTTCGATACCGCCATCTGTCATCAGCGCGTCCAAACGCTCGTCTTTGTTCATTTCACCTGTTGGGTGAGCATTGAACAAACGAACTTGGGAAAGCGCAGATGGCCCGATGAAAGAGTTCTTGTCATTTACGTTCGGACAAGCTTCTAGACATACGCCGCATGTCATACATTTGGACAACTCGTATGCCCATTGGCGCTTCGATTCCGCCATACGCGGTCCTGGTCCAAGATCATACGTTCCGTCGATCGGAACCCATGCTTTAACCTTCTTCAAAGCGTTGAACATGCGTCCACGGTCGATGACAAGGTCACGCATAACAGGGAACGTGCTCATCGGAGCTACGCGAACTGGCTGCTCCAGCTTATCGATCAGAGCCGAACAAGCTTGGCGCGGCTTACCGTTAATAACCATGGAGCAAGCTCCACAAACTTCCTCCAGACAGTTGGACTCCCAACATACTGGCGTTGTTTTATCACCACGCGCGTTCTTAGGATTACGCTGCACTTCCATCAAACCGCTGATGACGTTCATATTCGGACGATAAGGAACTTCGAATTCCTCTGTATAAGGCTTAGAATCCGGACTCTCTTGACGAGTCACGATAAACTTCACGGTTTTCTGTGCGCTTAGTGTCTCAGCCATGATTAATGTCCTCCCTTTTTCTTCTCCGTGGAGTAATCACGTTTCCGCGGTGCAATCAAAGATACATCAATTTCTTCATAGCTGATTTTCGGACCTTCTGGCGTCCAATCGGCAATTGTTGTTTTCATGAAGTTGTCATCATCACGTTCTGGGAAATCAGGCTTGTAGTGCGCGCCACGACTTTCGTTACGCATTAAGGCACCAACCGTCATCGCTTCAGCAAGCTCGAACATGTTCCAGAGTTGGCGTGTGAACGCAACCCCTTGGTTGTTCCAACGAGCTGTATCTGTAATGTTGATGTTGTTGTATCTTTCTTTCATGTCTTTGATTTTACTGATTGTATCTTCAAGACGATCATTGTAACGAACAACCGTCATATTCGCATTCATCATGTCGCCTAGTTCTTTGTGCAGAACATAAGCATTTTCTGTCCCGCTGTTCATTTTGAGCAAGCTCTCATAGCGGTCTTGGTGACGTTTCTTCTCGCGATCGAACACGATGGAAGACGTATCATCCGCATGCTTCTCTAGGCCGCGAATATACTCAACCGCTTTAGGACCGGAGACCATACCGTCATAAATAGCCGAA
Source organism: Paenibacillus sp. J22R160 (assembly GCF_059692135.1). Classification (NCBI taxonomy): domain Bacteria; kingdom Bacillati; phylum Bacillota; class Bacilli; order Caryophanales; family Paenibacillaceae; genus Paenibacillus; species Paenibacillus sp. J22R160. Next base: position 588,426 of record NZ_JCAUAU010000003.1, read on the forward strand.
ACAAGGGAGTTCGCGCCCAAACGGTTTGCACCGTGATGCTGATACTCACACTCACCCGCAGCGAACAAGCCCGGGATGTTCGTCATCATGTTGTAGTCAACCCACATACCGCCCATGGAATAGTGAACCGCCGGGAAAATCTTCATTGGGATTTTACGTGGATCATCGCCCATGAATTTCTCGTAGATTTCCATGATACCGCCAAGCTTGATATCAAGCTCTTTTGGATCTTTATGAGAAAGGTCAAGGTAAACCATGTTTTCACCGTTAATACCGAGCTTCTGATCAATACATACGGAGAAAATTTCACGCGTTGCGATATCACGAGGCACCAAGTTTCCGTACGCCGGATATTTCTCTTCAAGGAAGTACCAAGGCTTCCCGTCTTTGTAAGTCCAAATACGACCGCCTTCACCACGTGCAGACTCTGACATCAAGCGAAGCTTGTCATCGCCTGGAATCGCCGTCGGGTGAATTTGGATCATTTCACCGTTCGCATATTTAACGCCTTGTTGGTAAACAGCACTTGCTGCCGTACCTGTGTTAATGACGGAGTTCGTCGTTTTGCCAAAGATAATACCAGGGCCGCCTGTTGCCAGAATAACAGCGTCAGCCGGGAACGTTTGAATCTCCATGCTGCGCAGATCTTGAGCCGCAATACCACGGCAAACATTCTCGTCATCCAGGACGGAACCGAGGAATTCCCAGTGCTCGAACTTCGTTACGAGACCTGCTGTTTCCCAGCGGCGTACTTGCTCATCAAGTGCATACAGAAGCTGTTGCCCTGTCGTTGCACCCGCAAATGCCGTACGGTGATATTTCGTTCCGCCGAAACGACGGAAATCAAGAAGACCTTCTGGTGTACGGTTGAACATAACACCCATACGGTCCATCAAGTGAATGATGCCTGGAGCTGCATCACATAATGCTTTAACTGGCGGTTGATTCGCTAAGAAATCTCCACCGTAAACGGTATCGTCAAAGTGCTCCCATGTGGAGTCACCTTCACCTTTTGTATTCACCGCACCGTTAATGCCGCCTTGCGCACATACGGAGTGGGAACGTTTAACAGGAACCAAGGAGAACAATTGTACGTGAACTCCGGCCTCCGCTGCCTTAATTGTCGCCATGAGTCCCGCAAGGCCTCCGCCGACGACGATGATTTTCGAATTAGCCACTTCTGTTCACCCTCCCTTAATGCCCCGTACGCGCTTCTACCGGAACTTGAAATTGAGTATCTGTAAATGCAGTCAAAGACATTATAAACATCACGGACATCACTACGAACACGACCATCCAAATAACGGAAGAGTAGCGCTGCGCGCGAGGTCCAACCGTAATTCCCCAGCTAACAAGGAATGACCATAAACCGTTGCAGAAATGGAATGTTGCTGAAACGATACCAATCACATAAATCGTAAACATAACTGGATTCGTCGCAATGTCATGCATGGTCATACCGAGATTTTCGTGTGCAACATTGCCTAGTGCAACCTGCAAACGAGTCTCGAACAAATGCCACGCTACGAACAGGAACGTAATAACGCCAGTTACCCGTTGAAGCATAAACATTTGGTTGCGGAAATAGCTGTAGTTCGAGACGTTATTACGTGCTTGGTAAGCCACATAAAGTCCATAAACGGCATGATAAAGAAGCGGAAGCCAGATTCCCACGATTTCTAACAGCAGGACCAACGGCAGACCGTTCAACCAGTTAATTTGATCCACAAATGCTTCAGGACCCTTCGTTGCTTCATAGTTAGTGAGCAAATGCTCAATAAGGAAGAAGCCCACTGGAATTACACCAAGCAATGAGTGGATCTTTCGAAAGTAATACGAATTACCCATAATGTAACCAATTCCCCCCTCAACAAAATTTCATGAATACCATCCGACATGTTCTGACAAAACAAGCCACATACCATTCTACTCTCGCCGCAAACGAGCGTCAACCCATAATCATCCACGCCTATTTTACGCCTAATTAGTGAGCGAATATACACTATCGTCCAATAAATGTGAATAAAAAGTGACATGTACATCGTACCTCTAATACGCTTATAATGGAAGTGCCGTTTTTTTATATATACTTATAACAAATTTGCATATACAAACGAATGCGGAGTTGAAAAAAACATGGAACTCTTGGATGTTTTCGCCGTTGTTGTCGAACAAGTAAGTCTCAATAAAGCCTCACAGCTGCTTAATATCTCACAACCCGCTCTTTCACGCAAAATTATGAAGCTGGAAGAAGAGCTGGGCGTTGAGCTATTCATTCGCAAAGGGAAGCGACTTGAGCTGACCAAAGCAGGGCAAATCTGCTACGATCATGCGCTCGAGCTCCGCCATCTGGAACGTAAATTTAAGCAAACCCTTCAAGTGTACAAAGCCGCAGGCACCCATTCTTCGATTACGGTTGGTGCCAGTTTAACAACCTTGCAAGCTACATTGCCTGATCTCATTACAGCTTACCTGCAGGTTTACCCGCTCACAGAAATCAAACTACTTACGGGCAAAACACATGAAATCGTGACCATGGTTAAGGAAAATAAGGTCGACATCGGAATCGTCGCTTCCCAAATCAATGCATCGAGCCTGCACTGCGAGCCGTTGTTCGATGATCATCTTTGTCTGGTGCTTCCACTTGGGCATCCCTTCATTGATCGGGCCCAGATTACGATGAGCGACTTGAACGATCTGCCAATGATCCTCTTCTCCAAAGGCACCTGGTACCGCATCTTGATGGACGAGTTGTTCCATCGGTATACCATTCTTCCTAATGTCCAAATGGAAATCGATTCTTTCGAGGCGATCATCCGACTCGTATCTACTTGCAAAACCGCGACACTTCTTCCTAAGTCGTATCTGCGAGAAGATTTGACTCAGAATAATGAGTTAATTCTGCGTTATCTAGTGGAATTAGAGCAAACGAAGAGGACTACCTCGCTGATCTACTCCGACCAAGCGACGGATAGCCCGGAGTCGCTCAAATTCATCGAACAAACGATCAGCTATTTTGCTAAACACAAATAAACCTCCAATCCGCTCTGCCTGTCGAGCAAGAATAGAGGTTCTATGTAAACTAATAGACAAACTTATAACCGACACCCCATACCGTTCGAATCCGCCTAGGCTCTTTGGGATTATCTTCGATTTTTTTTCGAAGATTGGCAATATGCACATCAATCGCACGATCGGTGACATAGGAATCGAAGCCCCGGACAGTTTGCAATAAATCCTCTCGCGTGTAGACACGGCCAGGATGATTGACGAAACATTTCATAATTTCAAACTCCGAATAGGTCGTCTCGACAAGCTGCCCGTGAACAATCATCGAACGCGTATGGAGATCCAGCGTAATCTTGTTCTTATCTGCGAGCAGCGCCTCTGCTGCTTCCGACTTTGCATCCTGGCGTATTGGTGGGTTCACGCGTGTGTGCTCGCCCGCATTTTGATACAAATTGGAACGACGGATCAAAGCATGGACTCTAGCACTCATTTCATGCATGCTGAACGGCTTGCACATATAGTCATCTGCCCCTGCCCCTAGAGCGCCCACTCGTTCAACCACTTTATTTTTCATCGAGACAATCATAATCGGTACACTTGACGTCGTTCGCACCTGTCTGCACAGTTCAAGTCCGTCCATATCTGGCAGCATAAGATCCAGCAAAATGACGTTAGGAGCAAATTGCTTAACAGCTTCAATCCCTTTATGCCCCGTTTCCATCCGAATGACCTCAAAGCCTTCTTCGCCCAAATACATGGAGATCATATCGCCGATCATGGGATCGTCTTCGATTATTAATACTTTGTACATTCGGGAGTCCACCTTCGCCTCGAAATTCTCTCGTTGAGACTTACAATTCGGACCTATGAGCTTCCAGCCCGTCCGATTTCACTTCAAGTCCCAGCTTTTTCGCTACAAAAGCCGTTGTGCTTGCCTGGAACAGGATGGTGATTAGCACAGCCATAAAAGTGACACTCGCAATAAGATCACTGTGTGCAATCCCCATTCCAGCCACCATCCCGCATAACGCCGCAGGAATTACACCTGTTTCCCGAACCCAGAACATGAACATGATCTCATTCCACTTCCACTTCGCTTTACGGTCTGGCCACGTACAGATCAGCACTGTCAGCGGACGCGCAATAAAGACAAAGACGAAGATGACACCCAAGCTCGTCCAAAAATGCTCGAGGATGACCGGGAAGTTCACTTGACTGCCTAGCAGAATGAAAATAAGCATCCGCATGATAACCGTCATATTTTCAGAAAAATGCTCCATTTCGAGCTTTTTACCTTCCATATCGAGTTTGAACGTGCCTGCATTCCCCCAGATCAGCCCCGCTGTGAAAGTTGCCATAAAGCCGCTAACGCCGAGGATTTCACCTGCCATATAAGCTCCTAACGATGTAACGACCATCGCGATAGTTGCATAATCCCTCAGGATGCCAAGTTTCAGATGAGCCGTTAGGAAGGCCATCGCATACCCGATAATGGCTCCAATAAGCAGCCCTCCAAGCGCTGTTTTAACAAAATCAAGCGTACCTGAAAGCAAGGAAACTTCCTGCGTGCCTAAGATGACAGCAATTAGCGAAAATGTCAAAATGGAAGCCGTCGCATCGTTAAAGGCCGATTCACTTTCCACCGTCTCTCTGACCTTGGTGCGGATTTTCACTTGTTTGAACACGGGGATGAGCGTTGCCGGATCTGTTGAAGCAATAATCGCGCCAAGCAGCAAAGCGTACAGCCATGGCAAATCAAGAAGAACATGCGAAGCCGCCGCAACGGCCGCGCAGGTGATGATCACACCAGGGATGCTCAGCATGCCGACGGTAAGCCAGACCTGCCGCAAACCACTGAGCTTGATGTTGCGACCCCCGTCAAAGAGAATTAACGCAGAACCGATAACGAGAATGAATTGATTCGTAAACGAAGTGCTGGGCTCATAAATCCAGTGGAAGGCTTGTCCCGCAATCATACCTGCCACAAGAAACATGGCAACATCAGGAAGTTTAAGCCAGCTTGCTGCCTTCCCAAACAACATCCCTAATCCGAAAATGAGCACGAGCAGCACGATGACATGCTCGATGAGCTGGGAAGTTGAATTCTCCATTTATCGAATAACTTCGCTTTCAAATTCTTCAATTTGATCGTTCGTTCCGATGATCACCATGACATCATTTTCATTCACGACATCGGTAGCCGTAGGCGCAATAATAACGCCAGTTTGCTTGTTAATCGCTACAACGCTGCAGCCGTGTTTGGCACGCGGATCTAATTGTTTAATCGTGAGTCCACACAGCCTTTTCGGTACGGAGAGTTCTGCAATCGTATATTCTTTAGAAATTTCAATATAATCCAATAAATTCGGTGAATTGAGCTGATGAGCTACGCGTATCCCCATATCACGCTCGGGATAGATGACGCGGTCAACTCCTAGCTTTTGCAAAACTTTACCATGCAACTCAGACAAGGCTTTGGCTACAACCTTCTTGATCCCTAAATCTTTCAATACAATCGCTGTTAAAATACTAGACTGAATGTCGTCCCCAATCGCTACGACGGCACAATCAAAATTGCGTACCCCCAAAGACTTCAGCACATCCTCATCGGTGGCATCCGCTACAACAGCATGCGTAAGCTCATGGCTCATCTCGTCTACCATTTCCTCATCTTTATCGATGCCAAGCACCTCATTGCCCAGCTTAACAAGTTCTTTGGAAATGCTTGCCCCAAAGCGCCCAAGCCCGACAACCACATATTGCGTTTTCTTCATCTGTTTGGCTTCTCCTATCCAATCGTGATTTTACCCTCTGGGTATCTATATAGTTCCTTCTCTTGTTTCGGCTGAAGCGCATAAGCGAGCGTGATCGGGCCCAGACGACCGGCAAACATCGTCAAGCTGATGAGAATTTTACCGAAGAGCGTTAAATCTGGCGTTAATCCCATCGTTAGTCCTACCGTCGCGAACGCGGAAGTGACTTCAAACAATATTTTGAGCAGCTGCGAATCTTCTGTGGTCGATAACAGCATGGTAACAATGATAACTAGAAATAAGGCAATCATCGTTAAGGTAATTGCTTTAAGAATACGGTCTTTTGCCAAGCGGTAGCGGAAAATGACGATGTCCTCTTTCCCCCGAATCATGGTCACCATGGCAGCGATCAAGATTGTAAAAGTCGTTGTTTTGATACCGCCACCCGTGGAACCGGGAGAGGCTCCGATAAACATAAGAATGACCATGGAAAATTGCGATGCTTGACGAAGTGCGCCAATATCTACCGTATTCGGACCTGCCGTCCTCGGCGCAACAGATTGAAAGAGGGAAGCTAGTATTTTGCCACCTAAATCAAGTGAACCTAAAGTTCTGTTATTCGTATATTCGAATATAAAAATGATAAGAGCTCCTGCAACAATAAGAATGCCGGTCGTACTTAGTACAACCTTGGAGTGCAAGGAAAGCTTCCTGGTTTTGCGATAATCCATCGCCTCCGAAAGCACAATAAAGCCTAATCCTCCTAAGACAATGAGGGCCATTGCAACAAAGTTAACAACAAAATCATTCACATACCCTGTTAAGGAAACGAAAGGAGCATCGATGGTCCCAAATAAATCAAATCCAGCATTATTAAACATGGAGATAGCATGCCATATACCGAAATACAGTGCTTTTGAGAAACCGAGGTCAAAACTCCAACGAATCGTGAAAATAACCGCCGCAATCGCTTCAATGGATAAGGAGTAAATGATGACTTTACGGATCAAACGGACAATGCCTTCCATGCTCCCTTGATTAAAAGCCTCTTGAAGCACTAGCCGTTCCTTGAGGGTAATTTTTTTGCGGAAAACAAGGGCAAGCAGTGTAGCCATCGTCATAAACCCTAGTCCGCCAATCTGAATTAAGGAGACAATAACGATCTGACCGAACATTGTATACGTACTTCCCGTATCAACAACAACAAGTCCAGTCACGCAGGTCGCAGATGTTGAAGTAAAAAGCGCATCAATAAACGGTACGGATTGGCCAGTCGCTGAGGCAATCGGTAGCGTGAGGAGCCCTGCTCCGATAAAGATGATGACGGCAAACCCAAGAACTAGAATTTGTGGGGGTGTCATCTGCCAAACACTTAACTTTTTACGCATTAGGACCTCCTGGTCTACGATACGAAAGAAACGATAGAAATGATTCATCCAAATGCTGTCAACCGTAGCGTTCCCCGCTCATCTGAAGTCATTCGGCTTTGCATGCAAATACAGGTATTATATAACTGTTTGGATTGTATTTCCACCTAAAATTCGCATTCTTATAAAACTCATGGTAACGTGGAAATGAAGGTTACATACTCGTGAATTCAGAAGGGAATTTGATGATGCCAAGGCCGAAATTAAACCGATTTCTCCTCCTCCTAGCCTGTATAGGCATAGCTCTTTATGTAGGCATAACCGCTTTATATGGCTTACAAACGGAAGAAGCGCCGGCGGGCGAGAACCCTTCCATCACCAAACAGCAGGCTGCCGAGCATGCTTCTACCTTTATCAACGATCGCTATGCGATTAAGGGGACCAACACTTTTGTAGCGTACCAGTCAAAAAAAGAACGCAGCGGCTATTTGCAGAAAGAGCATTTATCCGAAAGCTATGACGCGGCATTCGGCAAACGCTATCCGTTAGACTATTATCAAGTAAACGTCAGTGATTCCAAGAACAACCGTCAATTTGAAGTTGAAATCAACTATACGGACGGTGCCGTGGTCGGATGGCGTGAGATCTATCGCGCTGAAGGTGAGAGTGCTCTGATCAGCAAGCAGAAGGCTGACATTATGGCTAAGCAGGAAATGCGGGCCCGCGGTCTTGATCCAGACGACATGAAGGCAATTGATAAAAAGGAAGAGGCAGAGCAGCGAAACTCCGGCTTAGTTCTATACTATGAAAAACAATCTCAGCCTATGGGAGAAGCGAAATTACAAGTTCGCACGCAATTCGATGAAAAGAGTTTGGTTGGCTACTCGGTGCTTTTCAGCTTACCACCTTCGCATCTGGATTGGCTGGATGCTCAGGACCATTCCGCTTCCGTGATGACCTGGATTTCTATGGGCTTCTCGATCCTCATGACCATTGCTGCCATCGTTCTTGTTATTATTTATCGAAAACAAATGAGATTTCGCAGCGGCCTACTGCTGACAGGTATTTTCCTAGCCATTTATATCGCTAATAACTTTAATATGTACCCTGCCTTCCGTTTGATAAGCGGCGGCGGTCCAAGTGGTGAATTCGCGACATGGGCAACCATCATTTTCATGAACGTGCTGGCGGTTGGACTCGCCATTTCACTCTACTTCTCACTTGTAGCCGGCAACGGCCTATGGAATTCGATTGGGCAGCCCAAGTGGCCAACCTGGAAAGAGCACACTTATGGTACAGATGTATTTTATGGCATGGGGCGTGGCTACTTGCTAGCGCTTTTCATCCTCGGCATTCAGCAGGTCCTCTTCTATACAGGCGATGTCAAATTTGATGTTTGGGCTGTTAATGATCCAACCGATACCGTCCTTAATATGGTGGAACCCCGCCTCTTTCCTTTGATGGCATGGGTTGCGGCGATATCGGAAGAAGCCACTTACCGTTTGCTCGGCATCATATTATTCAAAAAGTTGTTCCGCAATCATTTTATTGCGATTCTCATTCCAAGCGTGATTTGGGCTGCAAGCCACACCCAGTATCCGATCTATCCGGTCTATACGCGGTTAATTGAAGTAACCATTATTGGCATTATTCTTGGTTATGTGTTCCTCAAGTACGGCTTCATTACCGCGGTCTTCGCTCATGCCTGCATGGACAGCATCCTGATGGGAATGTCACTCTTCTCCTTAGGACATGTAAACGATGTGCTCTGCGGGATCTTGTATCTCCTGCTTCCAGCAATCGTCGGCTATTTCCTTATGTGGCTGCATGGAAAAAGGCGAGGTCCCCTTATTCCTGGGGAACCGCCGCCTCACCTTGGAGCGCTTTAAGAATCTCGCCCGCTAATTTCTCACCTATACCAAGAGGCTTGAAGTCTTGTACTTCAGCCTCTTTTATTTTGCGAACGGAGCCAAAATGCTTCAAGAGAGCCTTCCTGCGCTTCTCCCCGATCCCTGGGATGGCGTCGAGCTGTGAGGCAACCATGGACTTCGCTCTCGTTTCCCGATGGAACGTGATGGCGAAGCGATGAACCTCGTCTTGAATCCGTTGAAGCAGATAAAATTCCTGGCTGTCCCGCGGCAAAGGAATGATCTCTGCAGGATCTCCCATCATCAACTGCGCCGTCTTATGCTTCGCATCCTTCACTAGACCGCAGATCGGAATGTACAACCCTAGTTCATTCTCCAAAACATCAACCGCGGCGGATATTTGCCCTTTGCCTCCGTCGACGACAATAAGATCCGGCATCGTCAGATTATCCTTGAGCACTCGCTCATACCTGCGGCGAATCACCTCGCGCATCGTTTCGTAATCATCCGGGCCGACGACGGTTTTCACTTTGTATTTGCGGTACTCCTTCCGGTCGGGTTTCCCGTCCACGAAAACGACCATCGCGGAGACCGGATTCGTCCCCTGAATGTTTGAGTTATCGAACGCTTCAATCCGGCGAATCTTGCCCATACCGAGCCACTCGCCGAGGTTTTCCACGGCTTTGGTTGTCCGGCTTTCGTCCCGCTCCACGAGACGAAACTTCTCATCCAGCGCGCCCCGGGCGTTATCCTTGGCCATATCGACCATCTGCTTCTTCAGTCCGCGCTGCGGGATGTGGACCTTGACCTTCAGCCACGATTCCAGCGCGTCGCGGACATCTTTCATTTCAGCCTCAGCTTGCACAGAGGACTGCTCGGGTTGGTCAGCCGAAACAATGTCTGCTGGAGGGGTAATGCTAGCTTCTGCCTCAGGCATGCTAGGCAGGAAGATCTCCTTCGGCAGCGCAGGGTTGTCGATGTAGACTTGGGTGACGTAGGTGATGAAATCACTGTATTCATCACCATAATACGGAAACAACGAGACATGCCGCTCAATCAGCTTGCCTTGGCGCATGTACTGGATGTGTACGGCCATCCAGCCCTTATCTACCGCATAGCCGAACACGTCACGGTCTTGCGCATCGACCGCATTGATCTTCTGCTTCTCCATCAAAGCGTCGATGCTCATGATATGATCGCGCAGCTCCTTCGCGCGCTCGAAGTTCAGTTCTTCTGCTGCCGCCAGCATCTTGGTCGTCAGCTCTTCCTTAATGACATCGTGTCCTCCGTTGAGGAAACGGGTGATCTCCTGCACCATCCGCTCATTCTGCTCAGCGGATACGTCATACTCGCAAGGCGCCAGACATTGCCCGATATGATAGTATAGGCATACTTTATCGGGCATCGTCTTGCACTTGCGCAGTGGATACAACCGGTCCAGCAGCTTCTTGGTCTGCTGGGCCGCAAAAGCGTTCGGATAAGGGCCGAAGTACTTCCCCTTATCCTTGTACACCCGCCGCGTGACTTCCAGGCGCGGCTGCGCTTCATGTGTAATCTTGATGTACGGGAACGTCTTGTCATCCTTGAGGAGGACGTTGTACCGCGGATGATGCTGCTTAATCAGATTACACTCGAGAATAAGCGCCTCCACATTGGAGGAGGTCATGATATATTCAAAGTCGCGGATTTCGCTGACTAGTTTTTGCGTCTTCGCACTGTGGCTTCCTGTAAAATAGGAGCGCACACGATTTTTCAGCACTTTGGCTTTCCCTACATAAATGATCGTGCCTTCGCGGTTTTTCATAATATAACAACCCGGTTTATCCGGTAATAAAGAAAGCTTATGTTTAATCATTTCTAGACGCTGTTCACGGACGGCCGCGTCCTCCTGCTCATGTTCAAACTCCGTCATGATTGCTATCTCCTTTCGCGCACAAAAAAAGCTCATTTTCAGCATAGCAGAAAATGAGCTTTTTCTCACGAACAATTGTTTCTAATTCGAAACAACTTATTGATGACGAGTTACAACATTTTTCAAAGCTTCTTTGGATTGGAAACCAACCACTTTATCAACAGGCTGTCCGTCTTTGAAAACGATCAGTGTTGGGATACTCATTACGCCAAAACGCGCAGCGGACTCTGGATTGTCATCCACGTTCACTTTTGCGATTTTCAAAGATTCTACTTCTTTATCAAGCTCTTCCAAAACAGGAGCGATCATTTTACAAGGCCCGCACCAAGGTGCCCAGAAGTCTACAAGTACTGTACCTTCGCTCTCAACTTCAGCTTTAAAGCTGTTATCAGAAACATTCACGATTGCCATGATAGTTCCTCCTTCTAAGAATGGATTTATAACATCAAGTAGTAAATTGCTACCGATGAACGTCAACATGTAAAGTATACCACACCCATAGGCCATTTCAACCAAACCATAAGTTAGCAATCTGGCAAGATCCGGAACCTACTTGGATGGTACGCCTACTGGCAGCCCCTCAAGCCTTTGCTGCTCAATATAAGCAATACGATCCTTCAAATTCGCTTGCAGCATCTGCAGCATTTCCATTTGCCGCTCAATGTCCTGCAGCTTCTCCGTATAGAGCGGCAGCAGATCATCGCATTGCGACTCCTGATTTTTCATGACGCAGTTTAGAAAGCTTTCAATTTGTTCGGTCGTAAAGCCCAGACTCAAATAAAACTGAATCGTTTTCACGCGTTCAACAACCATTTGATTAAAAACCCGATAGCCATTCTCTTCGCGTTGCGTTGCGATAAGCCCCTTGGCCTCGTAGTACCGCAATGAACGAATGCTGGCACCTGTAAGCTTGGATAATTCACTAATCCGCATGGCTTTCACCTTTTTCCTTTTCCTTGATCAAGTAAGGATAGTTTTATTGTAAACCATAACACTAATGTTAGAGTCAAGACTTATTTTATTCTTTCCGCCGCTGTCTGTTATTGTTTGCATAATTGTCACTTCCATTAGCTTTACAAGTTTCGCTGAATTTGGGTATACTAAGTTTAAACTTTAGAATGTCGGACGTTAGGGGGTAACCACATGAGCGATCCTAAACACCCTGAGCTTCACGTGTATGAAGAACCGCGTAACGATTTCATGGATGTTGGTATCGGATTTGGCGCGTTCTTTGGCATCTTGTTTATCATTGCAGCCGTTGCAACTGCTATTCAAGTAATGAAGTAGGCTTGTACAAGCCCATAAGTCAACCGCTTTGCACTGTTGTGTAGGGCGGTTTTTTCATTCGATCATTCCCTATTTTCAAAGGAGACTAGCGATTCAAATGATTAAAGTTCATCCAGAACGTCAAAAACTCATTTCTTTTATCGGCTTAGCGAACGCAGACTTGCGATTATTAAAAAGCAAAGAAGAAGCTTTCCAGCGTATTGTAGAGAAACTGGTCGACCAACTGTACGCCGATATCACGCAAGTTCCTGAGCTCGTAGCGATTATTCAGCAGCACAGCACGATCGAGCGCCTGAAAGAGACGCAGCGTTGGTATTTCCTATCCATGGCATCCGGCCTTATTGATGATGAATACATAATGAAACGTTTATATATTGGAAAAGTGCACTCCCGCATCGGCCTGACAACCTCCTGGTATTTGGGCACATATTTAAAATATACCGACATCGCTACACAGCATTTCAAAGAAATCATGCCTGACGAGTGGATGCATGTGCTCCATGCGTTAAGCAAAATGTTCAACCTGGACAGCCAACTTGTTTTGGAAGCCTACGAGCAGGATGAGAAGCTGAAAATTCAGACGCTAGTGGACGAGCAGGCTCTCATGCTGACGACCATCTCCACTGTTGTGCAGGACCTTGCTTCGATGATGGTTGAACTAGGCGGCAGCAGTCAGACGGTAGCTAATACAGCGATAAAAACAGCGGAATCGCAAGATTTATCCAATCATCGCATTGACGAGCTTCAACATGAGATCAAAGATATCTCGAAAATGGGTTCCGTGATGAAAGAAATATCTGACCAGACGCATCTGCTTGGTCTGAATGCGGCTATCGAAGCTGCCCGCTCAGGCGAGCATGGCCGCGGCTTTGAAGTTGTCGCTAATGAGGTGCGCAAGCTAGCTACGCATTCACGGGAAGCGCTGGACACCATCCAGAAGAAGCTGAAGCTGATCACTCAGAAGCTCGAACTCGTCCAGGAGGGCTCCGAGGAAACGACTCACTTCGCGCGTACACAAGCAGCTAGTGCGCAAGAACTTACTTCATTCGTTCAAATGATTGAGAGCGTGACCACCCAATTGGAACGTTTAAAGAAATCATAACATTCGTTTATCAAAGAAAGACCCTTCCATCCACATTGCAGTGGCAGAAGGGTCTTTATTCGTTGGAGTTAGACGTCGACTCCTGTAAAAACTACAACAAATTCAAGCTTAATTCACTTTCTGAGCAAACACCTGCATAAAGCACATCAAAAAATTTCATTACTGCCACTGAGTAGATGGATTACTTGCAAGTAACGCCGATTCCTCCAGCTATTTGCTGCAATTCATCCACTTTATGGAAAATAACGGAAGTTTCTACCGCTAATCTCCTCAAATCCACCAATTTGGGGTAGCCTACCGACGTTTTAGCTGGAGTTTCTAACGTTATTTCATTCCCTGCCACTAAGCAGCGCAAATTAACGGTAGTTTTCTCATCTATTTTGCCTTCAGCCCATCCTTTATGATCTTCCTCGTTTATTCGTGCCGGTCACTTCAACCACATCAACAAAAGGACGAATGCGGTCCATAATCCGTTGTCCCTTGTACTCTTCATCGCCATCCTTGTTCGTGAAGCTGAAATGCTTCTCCAGATCATGCAGCGCATAGTTCGACGTAAAGAAAGTCGGCTTCCGGTTCATGCGGTGGTTCACAATCGCCCCAATCACATGGTCACGGAGCCATGGATTCAGGTTCTCAGCCCCAATATCGTCAAAAACAAGCAGATCTGTTTCTTTCAGAAGATCGATCGTCTCTTTCAACTTAGAGGGCTCTTGGAACATGCCTTTCAAATCCTCGGCAAAATCCGGCATATAGACGATGGCGCCCGTCATACCAACTTTGGCTAGTTGATGCAACATATAACCCATCAGGAACGTTTTACCCGTACCAAATGACCCGCTTAAATAAAGCCCGCGTGCTTGCAGTCCGGTTTCCATGGTTTGGTTGACGTAGTCATTGATTTGCATGACTGCTTTTGCCCGGTCCAAATCTGCTTCAAGAATATCACCAAACGAGAAACTGCGCGAAATCATACGCGGATCTACGTGGAAGGTGCGGATTCGAGAGGAAATCGCGTCCTGCAGCTGCTTGGAAGTAAATTTCTTGCACGCCACTTTTTCTTCGTGAATATACACTCTGTCGTTATCCGTTTCGGCAGTTAGCATCGTATAGTGACCCGTCATATCATTCGGGCAGTTCTCCAAGCCTGGGCAGTTGGAGCAGCTTTTGTACTCGGTCACGTATTGGTACAGTTTATTCATATTAATCTTGACGGTATAATCATCGACAAATGGATACTTCTGGCGAAACTTGTGAACTAAGGCGTCATCCATGACCGCCTTAATTTTGGCTTCCGCCTTTCGTCTCCATTCCGAATTAGGCATGGATTTAAGAATGTGCGACAGCGATTCCATAATTGCGGCACCTCCTACATGTGTAATCTCATATTCGTATTAGCGCTCGTCAGCTCTTCCGATTAAAGCGCTCATCCAGCTTCTGCGCCATTCTTCTAGCAGCCTCCAGCTCTTCTTCCGTCAGTCTGGAAGAAGCAACAGCGCCTGCATCCGGCACCACAATCGGGATGTGAGGCTTTTGCGTCTTGCCCTGCCGACCCCTGGTCACCGAGCCGCCGCCGGCCTTGGCAGCCTCAACTTTAGAGGCAGCTTTCTGTTTGTAGCTGATTTTCTCACGTACATACTCCACAGCTTGCTCGTAAGTGATAATTTGCTTGCCCAGCATATCCGAGGCGACCGCTTCAATCGAAGACTTCGCCCAAGAGCGGCGGTCGATGTGCAGGAAATGAATCAATACATTGATCACTTCTTCGTTTAACTTATAATTCAAATCAATCTTCTCAAATATATTAAGTACGCCGTCAGGAATAGAGCCCTGTGTAAAGAACATTTTCAGGACTGCTGTATACGGCTCGTTACGCATAATGTAGTTGTATTGATGATCCGTGCATTCGCCGCGCAGCTGCTGCGGTACTTCCAAATAATACGCCATCTCAACTGATTTCTCGTCAGCTTGTTCTGCTGAGTCCCCGGCTCCAGCCTCTTCCGATCTGGACAATGTTCGCTCTCTATCCTCGTCACGCTTCTTGCTTTGCCTGTAAAAGAGATTCGCATTGTACTGCATGAGATCCATCTGCAGCTCACCGTCTTCACTGAACACGCCATCTTCATCAAGCAACCGGCATGTTTCCTGCAGGGAAAGATTATACTTTTTTGCCACGATATTAATGGCTGCCATCTGATCCGGCTTATGCTTGAGCGCCTCGACGAAAATCCGATTACTCGCTCCACGCGGAAACCTCATGATAATGTCCGCATACTGGAAGCCTTTGGTCGTGACGTCCATACGAGCTTCGCCCTGTTTGCTGGCAGAAGCTTCATATAGCGCTTGCTCCAATTCATAGTCAACCACTTGGGTATTAAGCCTGAACAGGTCATAAAAAGGAACGGATAGATTCTCTTCGCTTGCTTCGCGGCACTCTTCCGGCTCCGGCGCCAGCAAATCTTCCCGAAGAGAGAGCAGCATGAACTTGCCAACTTTGTCGCGGAGCAGCAGTGTCAAATGCTGATTCCGGAAAAATTCATTAGGGCCAAGCGGCGGAAACAAGGTGTAGACAAAAATATAATCTTCTTCATCCGCCAAAAACTTGCGGGTTGTCTGCAAGAGGCCAATGGCCTCAAGCTTGGAGGATTGCTCGATCAAATACTTCCTGCCCCGTTCTCCCTGCTCAAGGTCAAGCAGCAGAAATAGCTTACGCTGCTGCTCCAGCGGCGAAAATCCGACCTTTTCCGCACTCATTTGCTGGTAGAGAGCCTGATAGAGGCTTACTGCCAAACCACCGATCATCGGCTGATACATCATCGCCAACATTTTAAAATCCAGACTGCTTAAAGAAAATTCACGGCCTACACAAAACCTGTGATTCTCCGTGAAATGCAGTATATTCGTCATTCTCATCCGATTACAGCACCATCCTGCCTAGGCTCAACCGATTGCCTGCCGTTAATGCCAGCATCTCGGTTTCTCTCTATTAGTCTACCACAAAAATCGACACGCTTGGTATCTACTAGAGAAAGATAATATTACCTAATATGAAAAAACCAACCTTTCGGCTGGCGGGATTGGCTTTGTAGACGCCGTTCAGCTTTCGATGGAACATACCGAATTCTGTTGGTACCTAACGCCCCATTCTTTCATTAGCAAAATAATCGGCGTCAAAGTTTGACCAAACTCCGTCAATGAATATTCCACCTTCGGAGGCACTTGGTGATACACCTCACGATGTACGATGCCGTCCTCCTCCAATTCACGCAGCTGCAAGGTTAACATTCTTTGTGAAATGGATGGACAAATTCGTTTGAATTCATTGAATCTTTTGGTGCCATCGATCATGTGATAGAGAAGGACGCCTTTCCATTTGCCCCCGATAACATCCAATGTATATTCAACTGGGCAGCCTTCCCGATCTCCTGTGCTGCCATAGCCGCTTTCGCGATCGCGCATAATGCTTTGACACCTCCTCTAGTATACAAATTGATACTATATCACACGAATGTGCGTACTTCCTATTTTAGAATGAATGGGCTACACTAACAACATGATAAATATGATTCATAGGAGTTGAGCAAATGACTACCCAAGAAACCATGAAAGCCGTAGGACTTTACCGCTATCTTACTATTGAGCATCCTGAAAGCCTCATTAACGTTGAAGTCGAGAAACCGGTACCCACCGGCAAGGATCTGCTAATCAAGGTCAAAGCCATTTCAGTGAATCCCGTAGACACGAAAGTACGTGCACCGAAAGAGAAAACAGAAGACACGCCTCGCATTTTGGGTTGGGACGTCGCGGGCATCGTGGAGCAAGTCGGACCGGATTGCACCTTGTTTGAGCCGGGTGATGAGGTCTATTACGCCGGCAGCATAACACGCCCTGGCGGCAATAGCGAGTTTCACCTCGTTGACGAACGCATCGCCGGGAAGAAACCGAAATCGCTGAATTTCGCCGATGCTGCCGCGCTTCCGTTAACGGCCATAACCGCTTGGGAAGCTCTATATGAGCGGCTAGGCGTGTCACGGAATACAGATGACAATGCCGGCAAAACCATACTGATCATTGGCGCTGCCGGAGGCGTAGGCTCTATTGCCACTCAGCTCGCGAAACTTGCCGGACTAACCGTCATCGGTACAGCTTCACGCCCTGAATCAGCAAAATGGGTGAAGGAGATGGGAGCCGATCATATCATTAACCACTATGACGCTTTCTTGGCTCAATTAACTAAGATCGGCCTAACTAGCTGTGATTATATCTTCTGCTTAAATAGTACGGCTGAGCATTGGCAGAATATGGCTAATGCAATCTCCCCTCAAGGAAAAATCTGTTCCATTGTAGAAACGGATCAGCTGTTAAACATGAATCTACTGAAAAACAAGAGTGTCACATTCGCTTGGGAACTCATGTTCACGCGCGCGATGTTTCAAACATCCGACATGATCGAACAACATAAGCTGCTTAATGAAGTAGCTCAACTAATCGATAACGGATCTCTTCGCAGTACAGTGACTGAGAGGTTATCACCAATTAATGCAGCAAACCTGCGCAAGGCGCATGCCATGCTTGAGGAAGGCCGCACCGTAGGTAAAATTGTTCTGGAGCATTTTGAATAAAAATAAAATGGGGTTGTCCAAAGGTCTGATTACGACCTTTGGACAACCCCTTGCTGAATTCAGTCAGCGGAAACGCCGCCCAGTTCCTCATTTCCTCGGGAGTCCTCTCCGTACATGGCAGGATTCATTTTCCTGGCGATCGACAAATCGAGCAGCCCCCGATCCGTGTGCTGATCCTCCAGACTTTCCACCCATAAGCGGATTAAATCATTCATCTTGGCTGCGCTTTTGATGGGAATTTGATGCTTCGCATCCTTTAAGAAATAGAGCGAGCTATGAGGCAAACCCTGGTGAAGCAAATTCGCATACCGATGAAAAGAACGATCCTTCGTACCATACATCAGTAAGACCGGGTGCTGGATATTGCGGAGTCGATGCGTACAAGTGTAGTTAAGGGCTTGCTTAAAATACATGCATACATCATTAGACGTGTCTTTCTGCGAGCTTTCGTACAACTGGCGATACGTTGCGGTATTGTCTGCGTTTCCATTCGTGATCGCTTTTTTCAATAGATTCATGAGTAGAACCGGGCCGGTCATATTACAGGCCATCCACACTCTGATTTTGTTATACACATCGGTCAATTCGGACATGCCGCTCACCACGATTCCCCCTAGGAAACGCTCAGGATTTGCTAGAAGCGCTTCCAGCAGGACCATCCCGCCTGTTGAATACCCGCAAAGATAAGCCTTTTCAATCCCGATTTCATCGAGCAGCATTCGAACATCCCGAGCCATCAACTCCATGCTGAGCGGGCGCTCAGATGCTTGACTGGACCCATGCCCACGAATATCATAAGTGATAACCTGGAAATGATGAGATAACTGCTTTTTTTGATAAAAGAAAGCCTCCGAAGTCAACAGAGGCGGATGAATGAACACAATAGGGGTGCCGGATCCTGAAATCTCATAGTTCAGAATTGTCCCTTTTAAATGAGCAAAAGGCAAAGTGGTCTCCTCCGTTAGGTCAAGTTCAAGAACTTCACCTTATCGTAGCCCGCTTCGCCTTTTATTATTACACTAGAACATTTTAAAGCCTTTGATGCGCAGCGCCTTAATAGCTGATCCGCTAAGAATAGCACCAACTAAGCCGCCGATAGCCGGTACGATATCAACAATTGTAAAGCTTTCCCCGCTTGATAGGAATGAAGCCGATCCCATTGACCCGTAAATCACAACTCCAATGACCAGCGCGATAAACGCATAGAGTGGAAACCATGTGGTCTTCATCAGCATGTTCAAAATAAAACCGATTCCAAAGAATAACACCATCATTAAGACAGTGGCAATTATCATCTGCAGCAATGTCTGATCCCCCTAATTATGAAACTCAACTTCCGCTTTCTTTTCATTGTAATCCACGAATTCGCACAGGTAAAGTGTACACAAATTGAACATTTTCCATTTCACCCTTTGTTCATTTGCCCTTTCCCCATGAATTGGATACAATGTAGGGGATATTAGCCTTGAATGGAGGAACACTCATGAGTGAAGCCGTACAAACGCTGGAAGGCTGGTATGCGCTCCATGATTTCCGTATGATTGACTGGAACGCATGGCATGCCGCAACCCCGCAAGAGCGTAAACATGCAACGGAAGAGCTGAATACATTCCTATCCGAGTGGCAGCAAATTGAAAACGATAAACTAGGCAGCACTGCCGTATATAGCATCGTTGGACAGAAAGCTGATTTTGTATTCATGCAATTGCGCGAAACGTTAGAAGAACTGAATGATTTGGAAAATGCTTTTAATAAATCCAGCTTCGCCGCTTTTACAATCCCGGTATATTCCTATGTTTCTATCGTTGAATTAAGCAGTTACCTAGCTAAACCTGGCGTCGATCCTGCGGAAGATCCAGAGATTCAAGCCCGTTTGAAACCAACGCTGCCTAAAGCGAAGCATATCTGCTTCTATCCGATGAATAAGCGTCGCGAAGGCAATGACAACTGGTACATGCTCCCTGCGGACGATCGCAAAACGATGATGCGCAGCCATGGCATGATTGGCCGTACATACGCTGGTAAAGTGAAACAAATTATCACGGGCTCCGTAGGTCTGGATGATTGGGAATGGGGCGTAACGCTGTTCTCCGATGATCCTCTGCACTTCAAAAAGCTCGTTTATGAAATGCGTTTCGACGAAGTTAGCGCCCGTTTCGGTGAATTCGGTGATTTCTATGTAGGCAACTTGCTTACACCAGAGAAATTTACTAAACTCATTATGGTTTAAAATAATAGAAATGTAGAAGGATGGACCTCGTGTCTGTCCTTCTTTTTTAGTAAAAAAAGAAAGCCTGCCCTCTAAGAGCAAGCTTTCTTGATCATTTATTCATGGTTTAATCCTCATCATCGTCGTCGCGGAGCGCAGCTGCAAGTTCGGCTTCCATCTGCGCTTTGCGTGCAAGATACGCCTCGGTATCACGGTCACGCTGTCGACTCTTTTCCTTCAACCGTTCGATGGCTGGAAGGATGAGAATATCAATTTCCTTTTGTACAACAGCTACATGATCGTAACGTTTCTCCGTCTCCAGAAAATGACCGACTTCAATCAGTCCATTGTAACGATCCAGTTCATCCCGGGTAAGAAGTCCTCTTACTTGGACACTGCAGTGCCGCATAGCGATCCCCCCGTTTACGAATGATGACTAGAAACGCCCTTTACGAATAACGAGCGGAATTCCGCCGATAATGTAGAGGTATCTCATATCAACCACTTTTTTCATCATGGCTGCTACATTACCTTTGAGTTTACGGGAACCAACAATACCGATAGCTTGTCCTTTACCTAAGGAAGCAACTGTACCTTTGTTGGAGAATTTAAATGTCTTCATTTGCGAACCGCGGATGGAAGCAATCAGGTTATGAGCTACAGCTTCCCCTTGCTGCATCGCAATTTGTGCTGTTGGAGGGTAGGGTCTACCTTCATCGTTCATGACGATTGAACAGTCACCTACAACATAGATATTCTCGAATTGAGGAGCACGCAGGTACTCATCAACTTTAATTCTGCCGCGCATTGTTTCAAATCCAGCCTCATCCAGCATGTGGTTACCGCGGATACCGCCTGTCCAAACAACAGTTGCAGCCTTGATAAACTCATCACCAGCGATAAGAACACCTTCCGGAGTGCATTCTTTAATCGCTGTGCCGATTTTGAATGTGATGCCTTTGTCTGTTAAAATCTTCATTGCATACTCAACCAGCTCGGGGTCAAAACCTGGCAGCGCTGTTGGAGCAGCTTCAATATTATAAATCTTCACGAGGGAAGGATCGACGTCGAACTCTTTGCAAAGCTGTGGAATACGATCTGCAAGTTCACCAATGAATTCAATACCGGTAAATCCTGCTCCACCGATAACGAACGTCAGGTAATCTTTGCGGTCCGGCTCACGCTTGTATTTCGCGAATTGATATTCAATATGCTCGCGAATGAAGCGAACGCTGTTGATACTACGGATATTTAGCGCGTTTTCTTTGAGACCAGGGATGCCGAACGTTTCAGCTTCGCCACCAAGACCGATAACTAGGTAGTCATAAGAAAGCGTTCCGTCTTCGAGAATAACCTTTTTCTCATGCGGACGGATTTGGGTAACAGTCGATTTCACGAAATCCACTTTGAACTCATCAATCAATTTCAGAATGTTCACGCGTGCATTTTCAGGATTATCAGTCCCAGCAGCAGGCATATGGAGATGCGTGGTAATGTAGTGGTAATCATGCTTGTTTACGAGTGTTACATCAGCTTCATTGTAATTTAATTCTTTTTGCAAACGAATTGCAGAAAGAATCCCGCCGTACCCGGCTCCTAGAATAACGATTCTTGGTATTCTACTCATGTTCTCTCACTTCCATATCCGATTTTATTGTCCCATGGTTTCTCTATCTTGTGAAAATTTACACAAACAGCTTCAAAATTGGTATACTGCCTCTAGTTTGCTCTCACACGCAGGGATTTATGATCAAAAAGCATGAATTTAGTCACAACATGCTAAACCGATTCTCATGATATAATATAATTTAAATTAGTAAAGATCAAGTGCTATTTTGGCTTAAAATCAAGCTTACAGCCCCTTCAGGTCTGTCCAACCTTTGTAAGCATTACTTATCATATTGATAAGCGATTTATATAAAGAAATCATACTTTTCTGTTTCTTTCATTAAAAGAGACGTTTATAATAAAATAATGATTGTGGCAATTCTTGCAATTCTCAGAATAATGCCACATCAAAGGAAATGAATCGGAGGAGTTTAACAATGATCGAGAAAGAAACTAATCAAGACATCGTCGATATTATCGTCATCGGTGGTGGACCTGCTGGGATGTTCGCATCCTTCTACGCTGGAATGCGTCATGCGTCCGTGAAAATTATTGAAAGCATGCCGCAACTAGGTGGACAGCTTGCCGCGCTTTACCCTGAGAAGTACATTTATGACGTAGCCGGATTCCCGAAAGTAACGGCGCAAGATTTGGTCAATAACTTACTAGCTCAAATGAAACACTTTCCTATAGATGTTTGCCTAGAAGAGAAAGTACATCAAGTAGTTAAGAAAGAAGAGCGTCTCTTCGAAATCACAACGGACAAAGGTACGCACACTAGCCGCGCCGTTATTATCACAGGCGGAGTTGGCGCATTCGAACCACGTCGCTTAGAACTTCCGGAAGCAGCACAATTCGAGAAAAAGAACTTACACTATTTCGTAAACGATTTGAATGCTTTTGCCGGTCAAAAAGTATTGATCAGCGGCGGCGGCGATTCTGCGGTAGACTGGGCGCTAATGCTAGAGCCAATCGCTGAGAAAGTTACACTTATCCACCGTCGCGATAAATTCCGTGCTCATGAGCACAGTGTTGAAAACCTGATGAACTCCAAAGTAAACATCGTAACACCTACAGAAATTACGAACCTTCAAGGCAGCGACCGTATCGAGCAAGTTACACTCAAAGATATCAAAACGGGCGAAGAAACCGTTCATGATGTCGACGCTGTTATTGTAAACTTCGGATTCGTATCTTCTCTTGGACCGATCGCTGAGTGGGGCCTTAACATTGAGAACGGCTCAATCGTCGTTGACTCCAGAATGGAAACGAACATTCCGGGAATCTTCGCTGCAGGGGATATCACAACGTATCCGGGCAAATTGAAATTAATTGCTGTTGGCTTCGGTGAAGCACCTACGGCGATTAATAACGCCAAAGTTTACATTGACCCAACAGCTAAGCTTTCACCGGGACACAGCTCGAACTTGAAATTTTAACACTTAATCGTTCTACATAAAAAGGGGTATTCTATACCTAATCTTCGGATTAGGAGGAATACCCCTTTGTCATCTATATGTCCGGTTTGCAATGGCCTGCAGGAATTAACCACCGAATGCCCCGTGTGTTCACATGCTATGTGTGATGGCGGCAGACTAAGCGACTACCTTGGTCCCTACTCCCCTTATCGGGAGATTGATGTGTACGCGATGTCCGATTCGGACGGGATGTTGTCGGGTCATGGTGGTGAATGCCTTCATTTGCTCAATTGCCCCGATTGTATGCACAGTTTAACCATCCAAATACCAAATCTATGAGCATAAACTCTCGTAGATTAAGTAAAAGGTAAATACGCTAATTGAGCGGAGCTTCATCTCTGATGTAGACCTGCAGCTTCAAGTTCCGTCTCTGGATTTCGGCGAGTAATAGATCAACAAAATCTGATTCTAATCTCAAATCCAGTGCTTTGTAATAAGAGTCGATCAATGTTTCGTCGCTAATTTGTCTCACTGAAATCACCTTTATTCTATAATTTGTAATTATATTATCATGGGGTTAAAAATAGAACAACTGTTCCGTTATCCACAGAAAGTTGTGTATATCCTGTGGGTAAATTGTTGATATCCCCCCTAAACGGTATGATTGCTTGGGGGATACTGTGTATAAAGTTATACACATGCTAGACTACTCCAATATCGATAAAAAAAATTGATCACTTATTTTACATAAATCCGCGTAATCCTTAATATTTCCTTAACGAAGTTCACAAATTTGAAAAGAAATTTTAATCGCCCGTTAATATTCATCGCATACAATAGGATTAGAAAGTTAATTAAAGGAGTGATAGCCATGATCGTCTACGATATTGTACTGAATGGTGAAATCAAAGAAACGATTAAGCCTAAAAAGAACCGCTTGAAAGAAATCTATTCGTATATGCTAGATCAAACAAAGCTTATGAAAGCCAAATATGGTGAGAACGTAAAAATTAAAGGCCGCATCGTGTACTAGGAGTGATTCCCCGTCACATGCGGCTCTTTTTTTTGACTATGTGGTTTAGATAATTCCTTTGCGATGGAGCACCGTTAACAATCGGTAGAAGTCATAGCTCCCGTTTTTGGGGGTATCAATAAGACCTGCCTTAACCGCCGCATCAACTGCACTTTTGGCCCATACGGGCACTTCCTTCAGCGCCGCTTGTCCCTCTAATGCGCTTACTCTGGTCTGTAAGGCTGCTATTTGCGCCTGCAGCTGTTCTAACATTATAACAACCTCCTCATCATATCGTGTTAATCCATTAGTTTGTATCAAATTATTCAGCTTACTTGCGTATGCGATATCCGTGGCGTATCCGCTGTTTTGCAAGGCTTGTGTTTGTTCTGCTGGACTTTTGGCGTTCCTTACAGGGATATACCGGGGGAACTGAAAGAGGAGATCTTGATCCCGAAAACCTGCTTCAATCGTCGGGTACGCGCGGAAATCACTAGGCACATTATCGTAACGCACTCCGTTTACCATCTCCCATGTCAAGGCCGATACTCTGTCACCTGTCCAATAAGACGTAAGCACGCCGCTGCCGACCTTATAACCCACCAAGTTGTTCCACGCATTCACGTTCCCACCTGTCTCCAGAATCGCTTGCGCGATACGAACTGACGGGAATATCGGAGAATTATCCAACCGAAGTTTGACAGCAATCGGAGCAATCAGCTCGATAAATGCTTGTCTAGTTACCATGCACTCACCCCCTTCTCCTAGTTAAAGCTAGTACTCTTTCAATCTATTTTATTCTTCTATGAGCAAAAGGTTCCCTTATGAGGACTCAGACCCACTTTACTTTTCCCTTAGGTTAAGGTTTATTAAGGGGAGGAGGGTTGATTGTAGGATGAAAATCAAAGAATTAGCAGAGAAGCTTAACATTTCTCCAAGAACCATTCGCTTTTATGAACAAAAAGGGTTGATTTCTCCTCACAAACAGGAGCACAACTTATATAGAACATTTACGGAAAAGGAAGTATGGCGGTTACAAACGATTATCTCCCTAAGAGAAGCCGGGATGACGATTGAGGATATCAAAAAAGCGCTGCCTCAGGCTGACGACGAAAATACCGAGCAACTACAGTATTATTTGGAAATGCAGCGGTCGATCATCTTTTCCCAGTGGCTCGAGTTGAAACAAATTATTGAAACTACAGGTTCGATGATCGATCTTTTAAAATATCAACAAACGCTTCCTTTAGACGATATTTTCTTGCTCGCCGAAGGATCCAAACGGTTAAGAGAAACCAGAAAAAATTGGAACGATAAATGGAATTTCGACCATCAAGCCATAACGCATGACACCAATGTAGCTAATAATGATAGAGAATATAAGGACTACGAGAAAGCCCTTCAAACTACAGTCGATTTGGTTGCTCCTAAAGTTGGTGAACGCGGGCTTGATATTGGAACAGGAACAGGAAATTTAGCAGGGAAGTTTCTAAATAAGGGCATTCAAATGGCGGGGATCGATCAATCCAAAGAAATGCTGAAGCACTGTGGGCGCAAATATCCGCAGATGGAGCTTAAGCTCGGGAACTTTCTTGCCATCCCTTATCTAGACGGACAATTTGATTTCATTGTAACTAGCTTTGCCTTGCACCACATTTCTGATGAACAAAAAATACTAGCTCTAAGCGAAATGCGCCGCGTATTGAAACCGCACGGTCGAATATGCCTTACGGATTTAATGTTCGAAAATGAAGCAGCGCGAGAGCAGTACATAGCTGAATTAGAGCACCAAGGTAGAACCGATGACATCCAATTGATTCATAATGAGTACTACGCAATGAGTTCTTCGCTGCTTAGCTGGTTTGATGAGAATGGTTATATCACGAAACATAAACTGCTGAATGAGCTGCTCACGATGGTTTATGCGGTTCCAATCCGCTAACTAAAAGATTGACCTTCTCCTTACGTCACTCCTTACGATGTATGTGTATCGCTAACTTAAGGAGGAGCTTGAACTATGCCTAACCATGATGAAATTTATAAATCAGAAGCGGAAACATATGATTTGCTCATTTCTAAACAACCAAGTCTTTATGATGTAATTGAAAACATTCACCCCGTTGCAGGCCTGGACATCTTAGATTTGGGAGCTGGCTCAGGGAGACTGACGCGTGTACTTGCCCCAAAAGCCAAATCAATCTTGGCCATCGATGCATCAGAAGCCATGTTAAGAGTAAACACAGATAAACTTCAAGAAGCCGGCTTACATAACTGGAGCACCCAGGTTGCCGATCATCGAGTTCTCCCTATCTGTGATAACAGCTACGATTTAATCGTATCAGGCTGGAGCATCTGTTATTTAGGGAGCACAGGCATTCCTAGTTGGAAAGAAAACATCCACCAGGTCATGACGGAAATAAAACGAGTGCTTCGCCCTGGCGGCTGTGCCATTATTTTCGAGAATTTCGGAACGGGATCAACCGTCCCCAATCCTCCAAGTTTTTTGCGTGCCTATTATGATTTGCTTGAAAAGGAATACGGGATGTCCCATATGTGGATCCGGACTGATTATCAATTTGACAGCTTAGAAGAGGCTGAGCGGCTTAGTAGATTTTTCTTTGGGGAAGAATTAGCTCAACAAGTTGTTAGAGAAGGATGGACACAGCTTCCGGAGTGCGCGGGGGTTTGGTGGCTGCGCTAGAGGTCAAACACAACATGCATCCAATGATTCGAGACATACTGCGCGATTGCGATTGATGGTTGTTGGGGAACTACAAGTTGCTATTCTTACAAATTAGCCATTTTCTCGTTTTGGCGAAACTACAGGGCTTTAATTGTCT
Organism: Paenibacillus sp. J22R160; assembly: GCF_059692135.1. NCBI lineage: Bacteria > Bacillati > Bacillota > Bacilli > Caryophanales > Paenibacillaceae > Paenibacillus > Paenibacillus sp. J22R160. The sequence goes on from NZ_JCAUAU010000003.1 coordinate 615,430, forward strand.
TAGTGACCCTCATTTGGGCTGAAAATCAGGAAATAGAGGACCGTAGTTCCCTCCCACCTGCCAAAAACCTCGTTCTAGCCGAAATAGAGGACGTTGCCTATACGTAAAGTCAAAAAAGAAGAAGCAGCAAATCTGCTGCTTCTTAGCTTTTATAAATGAAGAAGTCGCGATGCTTCTAAACATTAACCGTAAAATGATTCTAGGATACTTTTCACCAATAAGAAGGGAAGCGCGCCAATGGAGATAAAAGCATAAAAAAATCCTTGCAGAAAATTTTTGAAAAGTTTCACCAAAATCACTCCCATCTAAATTCGTCAAGTTTGTGAACTTTCTTCAATTATACTCCTTCGCCAGCAAAGTTTTATGAAAATAAGATTAAATCTTTCAAAGCTTGTCCAAAAAAGGGCAAAAAAAAGAGCAGCTATAAGCCGCTCTCATCCTTATTAAGCCTCAACCTTATCATCACAAGGCTCAGGTGTTCCCTCATAATCCGCTGGTTTGAAGGAAGAGCCGCATCCGCACGATGCTACCGCATTCGGGTTATTGATGGTGAAACCGCCGCCCATGCCCTTGTCTTCAAAGTCGATTTGGACACCGTATAAATACTTGGCGCTTTCTTCATCCACAACCACTTTCACGCCGTGAATGGTAAATTCTTTATCGTCAGACTTTTGATCATCGTCGAAGCCCATACCGTAAGAAAAGCCGCTGCAACCGCCAGCTTTGACGCCTAGTCGCAAGAACAGGTTCGGTGATTCTTCAGAAGCCAAAAGTTCTTTAATTTTATCACTCGCTGATTCGCTAATGTTGATCATAACGGAAATCCCTCCTTGATGTTTCCCATCGTGGAAAACTGGCATTATCCATAAGTTTCGTAATGCTTACTACCAAGTATACTCCTATTCGGTGCATTGCTCAAGGGCAGGTGCGCATACATTCCTAGCCATTGTTCCCATTGGCTTACTGCTTGCGTTGTATCGCATAATATTGCAATAGTAACTGATCCAATTCTCTACTACACTGTTGCACTTCAGGATGCAGGAAACCATATTCAGTGCCTAAAGTCACCATTTGGCCTCGAAGTTGTTCGATTGCTATATCTAATCGTTCCTGCAATTCGGTCACGAAATATGTTGGCACGATATAATCACCTTTTAACCCCACGTAATCACATTGCAATAGTATACAGGAATTTGTTAATATTGGGAATAACCTTTTACGAAATTGATAGTAAAATTTGTAGATTCCTTACATTGTCAATTTATGTCCATGTTCATCATATTGCCCCCTCTCACATGGAGGTTTATAATGATTACGATGGGTTGTACGTATATTGAAAAACCGTAGTGAGCCTTTGAGCCAAACTCAAAGCTCCCTATATGTGTGAATTCCTGAACCGAACTGGCTGACAGGTAGGCGAGCCACTCACACCGCAAAGGCGCATGAGATCATCAGCAGATGGATGCGTCGATTCTTTATGTGCTTTATTTTGATTTCATAGGAGGAATAATGATGAGTGTAATCACCACAGACCCGATCAAACGGATGGCAGAAATTGCCGACAAAGTTGAACAAGGTCAACGTCTATCCTTGGAAGATGGATTATTTTTGTATGAATCCGATGATCTTCTGAGCATAGGACAAATGGCAAACAAAGTAAATACGCGATTGAACGGAAACAAGGTTTATTTTGTACAAAATATGAGTTTGTATTTCACGAATGTGTGTGAGGAGCATTGTGCTTTTTGCCATTTCCGCCGCGATGAAGGCGAAGAAGGTGCATACACGCTTACGCCAAGCCAAATGTTAGAGTATGTAGCTGAACATTTTAACCCAGAAATTAGAGAGTTCCATATTAGCCAAGGGCATAATCCTCATCTGCCTTTTGAATATTATGTTGATTGCATTCGCCAATTGAAAAATGCTTACCCTGATGTGACAATCAAAGCGCATACCGCGGCAGAAATTGAATTCTTCTCACGGATTAGCGGCCTAAGCTACCGAGATGTCTTGAAAACGTTGATGGATGCAGGTCTATCCACACTTCCAGGCGGCGGAGCCGAAATTCTAACGGAACGCTACCGGTCCAAAATGAAAGTTGAAAAAGCCTCTTCGGAAGAATGGCTCGACGTTCATCGCAACGCGCATTTGCTTGGTATGAAAACTCACGCAACGATGTTGTACGGGTCGATTGAAACGAAGGAAGAGCGCATTCGCCATATGATGCTTTTACGCGAACTGCAAGACGAAACGAACGGTTTCTTGGTCTTCATTCCGAACTCCATCCAACCTGCTAGCAAAAACGCGGGCCTCAAAAGACGTGTACCTGCTTGGGACGAGCTGAAAACCATTGCGATTAGCCGTTTGATGCTGGACAATTTCCCTCATATCAAAGCTTACTTCATTAATATTGGTACGAAATTAACTCAACTTTCCTTCACTTTCGGTGCTTCTGATGCACATGGAACGATCGTGAAAGAGAAAATTTCACACGCAGCTGGCGCCTTATCCCCAGAAGGTCTTACAAGGGACGAGCTTGTTTGGTTGATTCAAGGTGCTGGACGCACAGCCGTTGAGCGCGACACCTTTTATAATGAAATTAAAGTGTATTAGTCATACTAGAGAAGAGAGATTAGTCAAGAAGGGATACGGAGTGTAATGAAAAAATTTGTGATTCTCGGAGGAGGTTATGGCGGTCTGACCATAGCCTTAAACATGCTGGAGAAAGATTTGCCGGAAGATACCATACTGGAAATGATCGACCGGAGTCCTTTTCAAGGACTCAAAACGGAATATTATGCACTAGCGTCAGGCACAATTGCAGAAACGCATATTCGAGTCGCTTATCCGGATGATCCTCGCTTACTGCTAACTTACGGAGAAGTTGCCTCGGTGGATTTGGAAAAAAAGGAAATTCTTTTCGAAGATAGAGAACCTATAACGTATGATTGGCTTGTAATTGGTCTAGGCTGTGTAGACAGCTATCATGGCATCACTGGTGCAAAAGAGTTCTCCTCCAGCATTCAAACGCTGGCGCAAACTCGCGCTACGTACCAACGCATCAATAACATTGCGCCTTACGGGCAAGTTTCCATTATCGGCGGCGGTTTAAGCGGTGTGGAGATGGCTGCGGAGTTAAGAGAAAGCCGGTCAGATCTGAACATTCGACTCATCGACCGCGGTCCAAGTCTTCTGTCTGCCTTCCCGAGCAACCTGCAGCAATATGTGCGGGAGTGGATGACCCAGCATCACATTGAGCTTCGTCCAAATGTTTCGTTATGTCGTCTGGACGGCGGGGATTTGCACAACGGGGATGAGATCATTCAAACAGATGCGACAATCTGGACAGCTGGCATTCAGCCGAATCCAATTGTTGAAGCACTGAATGTACCCAAAGACCGTCAAGGACGTATTATGTTAAATGAGTATCACCAAATTCCAGAACATAAAGACGTATACGTTGTCGGCGACTGTGCTTCCCTGCCATTCTCCCCAAGTGCGCAAGCTGCACAAGCGCAAGGCAAGCAGATTGCTGAAGTGATGCAAGCGATTTGGAAAGGCGAAACGCCGCGGCTTGGTGAAATTAAGCTCAGAGGCACACTAGGTTCACTCGGTAAAAAAAGCGGGTTCGGTATCATGGGCAAACGTACACTAATGACAGGCAAAATTGCCCGTATGCTAAAAAGTGGCGTTCTCTGGAAATCGAAACGCCACTTCGGGTAAGCTCAGGCTTCAATCGCTTAGTAGATCGTACATCGCTTCAATCTCTTTGATCTTCGCTAGAATGAGGTCGTGAAGCAGATCTGCGTTCTCAGCGGCAATGATTTCGCCGTTCAATAGCGCATAGGGCTCCATGTAGCACTGTCCGCAATTACCAAGACAGCCGTATTCTATGACATCATAGTCGGGATTTTGTTCTAGTGCTTTCATGACTTTCTCTGTTCCATTGTGCATGTTGCTGGCGCAAAACTCTATGATTGGTCTCATAATAAAAATTCCACCTTATGTCGATATATTCAAGTTGAAAACCATTTTCATTTAATCATTATTGTAATATAATATTAGAAGAAAGGAGATGAATCAAATGTCTGAAAAAACAAAAGAAGCTATTTATGATGAAGTCCTTGAAGTTTTAGATAAACTTCGTCCTTTTCTACAACGCGATGGCGGTGACGTGGATCTCGTTGACGTAGAAGACGGTATTGTGAAGCTGAAACTGATGGGTGCTTGTGGAAGCTGCCCGAGCTCAACGATTACGTTGAAAGCCGGTATCGAACGCGCACTTGTTGAAGAAGTTGAAGGTATAACTGAAGTCGTGCAAGTGTTCTAATACGACTATATCATAAGAAAGAGCTTACCTCTAGGGTAAGCTCTTTTTGTTAGGCTATTTGCGCTGATTAAGTACCGGCAGTGGCTGAATCGGGTCCAGCCCTCCAGATATATCCATGATGTTGCCTGTGATGAAATCAGAGGCCGGCAAGCATAAGAATTCGATGACTCTAGCCACATCCTCACCAGTCCCGGGTCTGCCTACCGGCGTTTCGCCATCGACCTCCAGGCGGGCCTCCTGCATCGTTCGTTCTTTATTTTTACCTCGAATGTCGCCTGGGCAAATCATATTCACGGTAATTCCGTGGCTGGCTTCTTCTTCGGCCAATGTCTTCGTGAAGGAGACCAAGCCAACCTTCGCTGCCGCGTATACGGCGCGATGTGTCCAGCCTCTGGCTTCAGCTGCTTTTCCAAATCCAAAATGGATAATCCGCCCCCACCGCTTCTCCCTCATCATCGGCAAAACCAAGTGATCAAGCTCCATAACGCCAAGCAAATTGCCACGCATTAAATATTCAATTTCATCGACACCATAGTCAGCAAAGAATCGCCGCTCACGGAAAAAAGGTCCTGCATTATTCACCAAAATATCAATTGGACCAAGCTGCGACGCTGTTTGTTCCACCATGCGTGTAATGTCTTCCCGTTTAGCGACATCGCCTTGGACGGCAATGCTGCGAACTCCAAGATCTTGTAAGTGATGGACAAGCTCAGCGGCTTCCCTCTCACTATTCACATAATTGACAGCCACCTGGCAGCCTTGTCTAGCCATGGTGATCGCAGTCATTTTGCCGAGTCCTTTGGCGCTGCCTGTAATAAGAACCGTTCGGCCTCTTAATTCCATGGTCCTCTTACCCCTTTGCAATACTAGCCGTAATATAAGAGAATGCTATAGTTAAGGTTCGGCAAACCATGTCAAATCCCTGCTGAAGATCGGCCACATTCGACTTTACATTTTCGACATGAATCCGATCCCCAGGATAAGGTTCCTTTTGCATGAGATCATCCAGCATTTCGGCATTAATATAGTGAATCTCCATATTGCGTTGATTGCGCAGTCGATCGAGCGGTGATTTATATTCCATCTTGAGCGTATACAGCTGAACTTCGAGCGCGCCGTGAATTTTCTTCTCATGCATCCGGCGCAATACCGTAAAGTACGAATACCGGGTCTTCAGCACCTCTGTTTTCAGCTCAAATAAATCATTCATGAATGTACCTAATTTGTCCAAAATGGAAAAGAGCCGAATAAATGCATTTTTGAAAAAATAGACGAAAAGGCGATAGGCTTCCATCTCTTGCGCATTCATATCCTCAAGGAAAAGTTTATCGATATGCTCAGCGTAACGCTCACAGCAGTATTTGCTCTGCTCAAGCTCGTCCAGTGCATCAATGAACCCTTTACTCCAGATCGCTTGCCGGTGGTACTTGGGGTAGTCTGAGGCCGTATGGTGACCTTCCTTCGATTCCAGATGCTTGATAAACAATCTTACGGCATTGCCGGCTTCCAGCAGAAGCCCGCTGTCTACCCGTTTGTGTTCATGGAACAATACTCGCAGCATGGGTACACCCCCTTTTTAGTAAGCTTTACGTATGAACGACAATAGAAGTAAGTATAGGCATAAATAAAAAGAAATAGCCCTCTCTATAAATAAGAAGGCCTCTTCTCCCGCAAAACCGCTCCGTCATCTTGCCAAGAGCCAGCCCGTCCGGGCCTTATGCTTTGCGATCATATAGCGTAAGTACACATAAATAACATAGAAATCCAAACATACAGGAAACGATTACCGCATGCACCATGCCAGTCAACAAATAGGCGAGTTCATTCCCCATTGACCAAGTGACAACAGCTCCGCTGATAACTTGAAGGGAAACTAGGATTAGTGCCCATTTGCTGCCAAACCGCAATTTGTCTGAGCTCTGGTAATGACGCTTTGCTTGTAAGTAAAGAAACAGAATGCATAGAAACAGCAGCAAAGCCGCTATCCGATGAGTAAAAACAATGCCAGTCGCGCCACTAAGCTCAGGGATGACTTCTCCGTTGCACAACGGCCAACCTGAACATCCGCCTGATGATACCGTATGACGGACAAAAGCACCCAAATAAACAACAATATAGCTGTAGATCGCTGTTATCCATACGATCGCCTTAAAGGAACTGCGAATAGCTGTATCTCTTTGAAATTGGCCCCAAGGTGTAAACACAAGCGCAAGCAGCAAGGAAAACGCATACGCAAGCAAGGATAAGCCAAAATGAAGCGCCAGTACGAGTGAAGATTGCGGCCAAACGACGGCGAGTGCGCCCATTACAGCTTGTACCAACGTCATAACTACGGTTCCAGTGATGAAGTATTTCGCATCTTTCCGTTTAACATAACGAAACACAAGAAGGAATGTGGCAATCAGGATTAGCGTCACGATACCGACGACCAGTCGATGACTGTATTCGATAAACGATGATATCGTATGCGCCGGAACGAATTTCCCATGACATAGCGGCCACTCGTCTCCGCAGCCTCTGCCTGCGTCAGCCTTTGTAACCAAGGCGCCCATTGCGAGAATGAGAAACATGCCTATGGCGGACAAATTCGCTAGCCTTTGAATCAGTTTTTGCATGATTGCACCTACTTTTACGTCGTGACTTCTGTGGAACTTGCCCTAATTAAATTTGTTCGTTTTCAATTATATCTTTAAAAAGTTGGCAAATCCATTCGCAATTGTTACAAAGCTCCGAAACCGCGGTTGTTCGACTAAACTCGTGGCGAAGTTGTGATTTTCACGCGGTTTGAGTAGAGCTGTACTGGTTGCCACACGTAAAAAAACGGCTCTGAATTGAGCCGTTTTCTCCTTCTGTTTATGGGGTAAGAGCGCCAGACACCTCGAGCGCCCGATCCAGGAACTGCTCAATTTCTTCGCGTGTTTTGCGTAATTTGCTGACGAAACGTACAAGCTCTTTGCCATCACGGAAAGCGATAAAGCTGGGAATACCGAGAATGTTCAAATGCTCACACAAATCCGGCACCTCGTCGCGATCCAGTTCAACGAAAGTAATCCGCCCCGCATAAGCCTCTTCTACGGCTGGCATGAATGGCTCAATAAAGTGGCAGTCTTTGCACCAAGTAGCTTTAAATACGGCGACCGTCAATCCGGGTTGGGAGATTTGTTCTTGAAAAACTTGTTCATTAGAAATTTTCAACATCATGAGCACCTCACTGTTAGGAATTTATTAACTTATAGCATGCCCCAAAATAGGTGTCAAGATTTACGAATGACATCATCTTCCCTGTCAAATACATTTACATTATTAGTAAAAAGTGATATCATAAAAATATCAAAACAATATTTAAATGAAATTGCTACTCCAACTTGAAAGGGTGTTGCTTGCATGAATGAAAAACAAGCTTGGTCAATTAACGGATTTCTTGGCATTTTGTTATTTATTATTGGTGGAGGATTAGGGGTTTTACTCCTTACACAGGAAAGAATCTTGCCAGGCATCATTTTAATCATACTTGGCATTATCTTTGTTTCGACGATTACAGCCGTTCAGCCGAATGAAGCTTCCGTTGTTACTTTCTTCGGCAGTTACTTAGGGACGATTCGGAAGAGCGGCTTGTGGCTCATTGTTCCATTTTCAAGCAGAAAGAAAATTTCCTTACGGGTTCGCAATTTTAACAGCGTCAAGCTGAAAGTCAACGATATCGAGGGTAATCCAATCGAAATCGCCGCCGTCGTCGTGTTCAAGGTGGTCGATACGTATAAAGCGCTCTTTGATGTAGACAGCTATGAGAAGTTCGTCGAAATTCAAAGTGAAACCGCGCTTCGTCATGTAGCAAGTAAGTATCCTTACGACCGTTTCGATAGTGAGGGCTATTCCCTCCGTGGGAATGCCGATGAAGTAGCCGCTGAGCTAAGCCTTGAACTTCAACAGCGCCTTTCCGTTGCAGGCGTTGAGGTCATGGAGTCTCGCCTCACTCACCTTGCTTACTCAACGGAAATCGCAAGCGCAATGCTCCAGCGTCAGCAAGCTTCAGCCATTTTATCCGCCCGTCAAACGATCGTAGACGGAGCAGTCGGCATGGTTCAGATGGCCATCTCCCGCCTCGAAGCCGAAGGTTTGCATTTGGACGAAGAGAGGAAGGCGGCCATGATCAACAATTTGCTAGTAGCCATTGTATCTGACCGCTCAGCAAGTCCGGTCATTAATACCGGCTCGCTTTACTAAACGGGCACCGCTATGGCTCCTAAAAAAAACTTCGCGCTCCGACTCGATCCCAAGCTCTATGAAGCTTTGGAGCGCTGGGCGGAGGATGAGTTCCGGAGCGTCAACAGCCATATTGAGTATTTGCTTCGAGAAGCGATGCAGCGCGCAGGGCGGTTGCCTCGGCCAAACGTAAGTCAGCCCCCTCCCGAGGAATCGGACTGAATGCTGTGTAACACAAAAACATCCCTACTAGCCTAGGCTAGAGGGATGTTTTTCTGTCTTACACAACAACCGTAATTGTAGGTGCAGAAATCGGAGACAAAATTATGACAGTAATTGGATATTATTATCAGGTGCTTCCCCATTTATGGGAAATGTCAGCCCTAAACAGGTAATTTACTCACATACCTGCTAGTAAATGGGCCAACAATAAGGAGATGACGCAGGTAATATCGAGGAGGTCATTATGAGGTTAACAAGTTTGGACATCATCCCTTTGTCAAAAAATATCGCAGGAAGATTAGAAAAGGGCCTCATCCAACAAGTAGAGCTTCTTCGAGGCGGTGTTCAGCCTTTCCCTCTGACATCGGAGGAAGCATGCCTCGTGGAGGAGATTAGGGGACGTACCCAGAAGGAGAACCGGAATAACATAACGCGCACAATGGCCTATTGGGCTTGTTACCAAGCGTATCCTGAGCTTCACTGGGCTCTGCTTGCGCACATGGTCTCCCGCAACGGCGGCTGGAACATGACCGACCTGCAAGGCGAGCTGCTGCCGCACCTCATTGACAGTGATCAAGCGGAGCACCTGTTTGCTTTTCTGGAGCGCGCGAACGGTCTTATTTTTCAAGATGCTTATCCGCAATTGTTGCTCTACGAGGAAAGCAAGAAGCGCGATACGAATCTGTTTCACTTGCTTCCCCATTTGGATATTTCCAGGTGGATGGTCCCTGTTTGGCATGAATTTTGGACAGACCCCGACTCCGCTGCGCTGACAATTTCTCTTATTGTGAATGAACAAAACTATATCGAACCACGTATTGTCCAAAAAGGACAGTTCCAACAAACCGTGCTAAACAAGACACTTTTCAAAGCCCAAGGATGGCTGCAAATGAATCGAATTGGTTTCCCCTATTGGTCCCATTCCACCACCGAAACCGGTAGCCCCCAGCCTCGTTTAGCTGGACTCATTCTCGAGAATTTTGCCAACTTAGCTGAACGCATAGCCCTTGGGAAAGACCTCTACGCTCTTCTATTCGGGGTGCCTGAAGTGCTGCAGGGCGTACTCCGCTTCGCCGCATCTACGCCTCATACAGGTTCGCGCGCGGACTATTGGCCCCACTTATTTACCCCTATACAAAAAGCCCCCCCTGATAATCCCTATCAGGAGAGGCTGGATGGCTGCTTCCTTAAGAAAGGAAGCTCGCCTTTGTATAGTCCTACACTTGAGACTGTTTGGCCGGATAGGCCGCTAGTGCCCGTGGAACCAGGCGACTGGTTTCAAGAGGTCGAGACGCCCTTGGGGTATATGCGCCCTATCGCAATACCGCAGACCATTGATCTAACCCACGCCATGAGCGAAGGACTAAATAGCATTGAGCTTGCCATACTTGCTGCGCAGGCTATGAACGTCGTCCGATAAGACGACTTGCTTTGCCAATCAGCTTCTGAACAGGCGCCGGGAAATTCTTGACATCGTCCTTCGTAACCACTCGCGTCACCATTAGCATCAACGGATATAAAGCAGCCGTGAAGCCGCAAACGAGTATAGCGTTAATTCCTTCATTGATCCTGTACAAGCTAGTTGGTTGTACGTACGTATGGGTCAACCACTCAGCCGCGATACCTAATCCTGCAATGACCACAATCGAAATCATTAAGCCAATGAAGCGCCGTCCAAGAATGGTGAAGCTCACATCTTTGCGCAGCGTGCGCAAATTGAGCCATGACATGGCGATGAAGCAAAGTCCTGTGGAGCCGATAATGCCATAGATGCCGAACCATGGAGCAAGCAAAAAGCTGCCTGCCAGCTTAACCGCGATACCAACGGCCACATGCAGCATCAGCGGTTTCATACGGCCCATGCCCATCAATACGGCACCGGAGGTCTGCATGACAATTTGGAACATAGCGCCTAAAGTTAACAAGGAGATCATGTAGGGCCCATGACTCATACCATAGGCTGTATCCTCATGTCCAAACATGAAGAAATCGAGCGGACGCGCAGCAATCGCAATCACAAGCACCGCTGGCAGGCCCGATAGAATAGACAACTGCAGCACTCTGGTTGTTTGGTGCCCTACCTGTTTCATATCTTTGCGGGAGTAAGCCGCTGAGATGATTGGCACGACAGATTGACTGAGCGCAATCGCCAAGATAATCGGGATACCCGCCAGAGATTGCGCACGGCCCCCGATAATACCGACCAACCCTAGCGCCTCGCTGCTGCCAATTGTCCCCTCCAAGAGGGGAATAATGATCGATGTATCGATTGCATAGACCAACGTAACCGTCACCGAGAAGATGACGATCGGAATCGAAAGCTTCAGCAGGCTGCGGTAAATCTCGCTATACTTTGCCGGCGCTGTTGCTGGTGCCGAGGAGTGTCCTGCTGCGGTTTCCTTAGCCGCGGCATGAGATACATTCTCTTTCAGCCTTTGAGCGTCCCTGCGTTTGAGCTTCATCGCAAAATAGAGCATGACAGCTAGCGCAGCAATTCCTCCCATGACTCCGCCGAATGATGCACCTGCTACACCCCAGGCCAAGCTGATGTTTAATAGAATAAAGGCAAGACCAATCGAGGTGACCAGTCTGAAAATTTGTTCCACAACTTGCGATACCCCGTTAGGCATCATGTTCTGTCTGCCTTGGAAATAGCCGCGCATAATCGCAATTAGCGGGAAGAACAGCATGGCCGGCGCGATAGCGCGAGTTGCCAGCGTAGCGTCGGGTCCGCCGCGTGAAATTTGTTCCGCATAAATCGGTGCGAATACATATAACAGTAGAGTCATGAGCGCACCAGCAACGATAGCAAATAAAATGGCTGCGCGATAGATTCGCTCTGCCTCGGCAGGTCGTCCGATTGCGTACTTCTCTGATACCATTTTGCTTAACGCGCTGGGAATCCCTGCCGTTGCTACAACAAGAAGAATAGAGTACAGATTAAAAGCAATCGAATAGCTGCCCATTCCACCCTCATGCAGCAGGTGAACCAGCGGAATACGCTGGAAAACGCCGAGAAACCGCGCTACAAGCGCGGCTACGGTGAGAATGAGCGTCCCTTTTACAAGAGAATCTTTGGTTTCCTTCGTCAAATGTGTTCCTACTCTCTAATCCCGTATTCAAACAACATCCTGTTCAATTAAAAAACCCAAATGAAGAAGAGAACAATCATCGCCAGCTGCAGCACAATTTTGACAGCACTGCTGGCAAAGAAACCGATCACGGAGCCAATCCCCGCGGTGATCGCATTCTGCCATTTGGTGCCGATGATGATTTCACCAATCACAGCACCTAAGAAAGGTCCTATGATTAATCCGAAGGCCGGAATGACGAAAGGTCCAATAATAAGGCCAATGGTACTCCCAATCACAGCCGCCTTCGAACCTCCGAATTTCTTGACTCCCATTGCACTCACTGCGTAATCGGCAACCATAATAATGATGACAATCAGGGTTTGCGTGGTCCAGAACACCCAGCCGAACGGCTCAAAGCTGATCAGCCAGCCATATAGGAAGAACGCTGCATATATCGCTAAAACACCAGGCAGCACTGGATAAACCGCGCCTACCATACCTACGACAAACAAAAGAATAACCAAGCTCCAGGCTAACGTGATCATGGACTCATCTCCGTCCGTTATTGTACTGGCTAAAAGCCTTATGGCTTTTACAACATATACGCATGAATGATTTTGGCAACCGCACTTTCTTCGTTCGTAACCGTCGTAACATCCGCAATCAGTTTGACTTCATCCTGCGCATTGCCCATCGCTACACCAAGACCGGCTTCACGAATCATCGTGATATCATTCTGGCTGTCCCCCATCGCAATGACTTCCGACATCTGAATCCCGAGCAGCTGACAAACAGTCTCCACGCCAGTCGCTTTACTAATCCCAAGCGGATTTAATTCAATATTCGAGGGATGAGAGTTGGTGATTTCAAGTGTTCCCCAGCTCTCTACAACATCGCGAATACGCTGCAACTTCTCCGCGTTTTCCGTGAAGAAGCCGAACTTCAGCCATTCGTCATTCGGGATGTCCAGGCCTTCGCGTTCACGGTTGAAGACTCCCCCTTCGACAGAGTAAGCCCACCACCAGCAGTCATGCTCCTCAGCTAATGCATGCAACCGGCTCACGGTTTCCACAGGAAGCAGTGTCCGCCGAAGCAATTTATTCGGCGACTCCCATACTTCACCGCCATTCACCATAACCATAGGAGTAGACAATCCCAGCTCTTGAATGTAAGGCATGGCGCTTATGGCCCCGCGACCTGTCGACATGATGACTATTTTGCCAGCTTCCGTCGCTTGTCGAATTGCGGATTGATTTTCCGGAGATATCTTCTTCTCCTCATCCAATAAGGTACCGTCCATATCGAGGGCTATTAACTTATAAAGTCCCACGTTCCCCATCTCCTGTCTATGCAGTTGTCGTCGTTCATAGACCTAGTAAGCAGCGAGCACTTTCTTAGGCAGCTCTTCCATAAAAGTCATATGCCAGAGGGCAAAAATATAGATCGTCCAAATTCGGCGCGCATAATCGCCTTGACCGCTCCGGTGCTTCTGAAGCATCCGTTCTACCGTGTTCATGTTAATGTAATCTTCAATTCCGCTGGCTTTGATCTGCTCCAGCAGCACATCACCCATCGAACCTTGGACCCATTGGCGCAAAGGTACGGGGAAGCCCAGCTTCGGACGATTCAGAATCGGATCCGGGATAATGCCTTCCATCGCTTTACGGAATATATATTTGGTCGTTCCATTCGCAATTCGATATTTCGCCGGGATGCGGCGTGCCACCTCGAACAGCTCCTTATCTAGAAAAGGAACACGAAGTTCAAGTGAATGCGCCATTGTCATCTTGTCGGCTTTCATAAGGATATCGCCGGGCATCCACAGATTCATGTCGATATACTGCATGCGGCTGACCGGGTCGAGATGTTTGGTCTTGTTATAGTAATCCCCAGCGATCTGCACCGGATTCTTATAAGCCCGCAGCATCTCATGATCGAGGCGCAGCACTTCCGCTTTCATATCCTCCGTGAAAATCTTCGCGTTACCAAGGAAGCGCTCCTCGAGCGGCGTCGTGCCGCGCAATACATAATTGCGCCCCTTCACGCTGCTTGGCAGCATCCGGGCGAAGCGGTTCAGCATGCGCTTGATCGAATGCGGCAGCTGATCAATCGGCCGCAAGGATTGCGGCTCGCGATAGATGCGATAGCCGCCGAACAGCTCGTCCGCGCCTTCGCCGGACAGCACGACCGTCACGTGCTCGCGCGCAAGCTGCGCCACATGGTAGAGGGCAATGGCCGAAGGATCGGCGACAGGCTCGTCCTGGTGCCAGATCGCCTTCGGCATCGTACTGAAGAAGTCATCCTTCGTGATGACTTTATCGTAGTGCTCTGTGCCGAGCGCCGCAGCCGTCTGGGCCGCGATCGGCGTCTCGTTGTTGGCGCCTTCGAAGCCAACGGAGAATGTGCGGATCGGTTCAATGTTCCGCATATGGGTGGCGATGGCCGTGGAGTCGATCCCACTGGACAAGAAGCATCCCCGCTCCACATCACTGACCATGTGGTGCTTGACGGAGTCCTTCAGCGTTTCGCGAATTTGCTCCACATAATAGTCAAAAGGGCGTTCCTCCGGCTCGAACATCGGATCCCAATACTTATGTATCGTCATATCACCATCGTAGGTTACTTTTACATAGTGGCCTGGCGGCAGTTTGTGGATGCCGTGGAACATCGTGTTCGGCTCTGGCACATATTGAAAGGTCAGATAGTTCAGCAAGCTGTCCGTATGGATCAACCGGTTCATGCCATCCGCAGCAAGCAAGCTCTTAATTTCAGAGCCGAACAAAAACTGGCGGTCGTTGACATGATAATAAAACGGCTTAATGCCGAAATGGTCTCTCGCTCCGAACAGCTGCTTCTTTTTCTTGTCCCAGATAACGAACCCGAACATGCCGCGCAAATGCTTGACGCATTCCTCTCCAAACTCCTCATAAAGGTGAACAATAACCTCCGTATCACTATGCGTGCGGAATTGATGGCCGCGTTCCTGCAGCATTCCGCGTAATTCTTTGTAATTATAAATTTCTCCGTTAAAAATGATCCACACGGAATCATCCTCGTTAGCTAGTGGCTGATGCCCCTCTTGAATATCAATAATGGACAACCGGCGAAAGCCAAGACCAATCCGATTATCCGTCCAAAAACCGGAATCGTTCGGTCCGCGATGTACAATCACATCCGTCATTTGCTGCAGCATGGAAACTGTTGGTTCTCTATCTTCAAAATACATCACGCCTGTAATACCACACATGGTGAAACTCACTCCTCCGTACCATTCATCAAACTATCTCTCGTGACTACCGATACATTAGTATACCATATCCGTCCGCCATACTGGAAATAGGATGAAAGTACGCATTCAGCTGTCTATCATAGAAAAATGAAGGTAATGATCAGTCTTTTTAATGAAGCTGTAAATCGTGTCCTTTTCATGCTGTCCCCCGCCTTTCTTTTCTCTGTGCACAAAAGTTTACCTCGCGCAACTTTTTGGGTGCAGAAGGGTTTTCCTCCTTACATCAACATATGCTTAGGTATGAAGAACGGTTCCACCTCGTATATATTGCTTCCGGTAGGCGAGCGGTGAGAGACCTATTTTGGCACGAAAACAGTTCGAAAAGCAAGCCGCATGATGGAAGCCCGCCTCCTCAGAGATGCGCTCAATAGACCACTGCGTTTTGAGCAGCAGCAGCTTGGATTGTTCGATTCGATAGGCGAGCAAATATTCTAATGGCGTGCAGCCATAAACACTTTTCATACAGCGACTCAAGTAATTCGGATGAAAATGGAACTCATCGTCGTTGGGCGCCAACGGCTGGGTCGCCTTCCAGGCAGTTCCCTATTTCCAATGGGGAAATCGCGGAGTTGGTGAGATGGCGGTGTGGATTCGGGTACGTCAATAAATGCGTGAGGAGAGAGGCTGCTGACTGAAGCGGCCTCTCTCTTTGTGCTTGCTCGTGCGGTTGATGGGAGCTATGTTCCGCTATTTCGCCAGACTACCAAGGCCGCTTCCCTCCGCCAAGCTTCGTCAAAATGCCGTCGTTGGCAGCGTCGTAAGCTTGAAAGATCTTAGCCGCAATCGGAGATGCCCCATAGCGCCCAAAGCCTCCTTCCGGCACAACAACCGCGACAGCAAGCTTCGGATTCTCAACCGGCGCAAAGGCGATGAACACCGCATTTTCAACCGAGCCTCCCGATACGCTTTGAGTGGAAGTTCCTGTTTTGCGCGCCACGTTAAACGGCAATTCCTCGATTCCTTCTGCCCCGCTTTTCATCCCGTGGATGATGGTGTTCCAATCCTCTTGGGCAAACTCTGCGGAGGAGTCCTCCAGTACTTCAGGCTCTATTTTTCTAACCAATTGGCCCTGGTAGTCGCGAATTTCATCTACGAACAACGGCTTCATCCGCTTCCCTCGACTAGCCAAAGTAGCTGTGTACTGAGCAAGCTGCAGTGTTGTCGTTTTCTCATTTTGTCCCCATGATGCGTAGACCATCGCCGATTGATAACTGTCTTTTACAGCATTTTTGATAAAATCATTAGATCCCGCAAGCTCACCCGGTAGACCGCTCCCTGTTTTGATCCCCATTCCGAATTTCGTCATGTATTCTGCCCATTTGGCAGTCACAGCGGGATTCTCCCTGCCGTATTTGGCCCAGAAAGGAATACCGACTTTTTCAGACATGAACGTGTTAGAGGAATGTTCAATCGCCCCGGCAGCATCCATCGCCCCATAAGCTGCTTTCCCCGAATTGGTGATGGTGCTATTGCCTCCTTTGCCAAAGCTAAACGATCCCGTATCGTAATAAATAGTGCCATTGCCGCTGAAAAATTTCTCTTTAAGCCCTATCAACACGGACATAGGCTTGATCGTCGACCCCATGAACACTATTGATGATGGATGTTTCGCATTTTCTTTTTCATCTGGATACTTAGCTTTAGCCGTTCGAATGCTGCCATTGGGAATAAAGGTTTCGATCTCTTTATAGACGCTTGCCGACATACCGCCAGTCCACGCATTAGCATCATAATCTGGATAGTTCGCCATCGTAACTACCCGTCCCGTATCCACTTCTATAGCAACTGC
Organism: Paenibacillus sp. J22R160; assembly: GCF_059692135.1. Lineage (NCBI taxonomy): Bacteria > Bacillati > Bacillota > Bacilli > Caryophanales > Paenibacillaceae > Paenibacillus > Paenibacillus sp. J22R160. The sequence goes on from NZ_JCAUAU010000003.1 coordinate 632,337, forward strand.
AAACCCGGAAGCCGCCTGCATCCCAAGACTCAAATACATATCATTGGCATGAGATGGGCTGCGCAAGTAACGAATATGCTCCTCCAGCATACGTTCTGTCGCTTTTTGGATATCTTTATGAATTGTCAAATATACATTATTTCCTTTAACTGGCGCCGTGACTTCGGCTCTCCCAATGATTTTGTTAACGGCGTCAACAGGGTAGGTCTTACTGCCGTTTCTGCCACGCAGCTCATCCTGATACATGCGCTCAATGCCATCGAACCCCACATTTTCCGAGCTCAAATATTCCTGGACCATCGGGCTGTCTTTGTAGATTTCTTTGGCTGTCGGTGAAGTAAAAGAGTTCGTATACCCCACTAAGTGCGTAGCAATTGTAGTATTGCCGTCATCATCCATTTCATAGGTGCGAATGCTTTCCTCCGTTACGTCTAACCATTTAAATTCATCTCTATGCTCTAAAATATAAGCGATTTCATCGCTGGACAAGTCCGCCTTTATTCTTCGCGGGACCCAGTAATAACTCGGCTTTTTGATTTCCTTCTTATGGTAATCATAGCCAATATCCATGGCTAGAATGATTTCCTCCGGGGTCGGACTTTTCGAGTTTGGTTTGGCATACTTGTCGAAAACATCGACTTTAAGCCGATCTGCTATAGCAATTAAGTCATCTAACTTTTGAACGCTGGGATCAATTCGAAAAAATAAGGATTGCATTGGAATGGTATACGCAAGCGGGGATTTCGAAGAGTCATAGATGTTGCCGCGGATAGGAGCAATTTGGATCGTTTGTGTGCCATTTCTGTTCTCTGCGGCTTTATGTATGTTGGTTTGAACAAACTGCAGCATGGCCAACCGCACGATCAGTATGGAAAATAATACAAAAGTCACAAAGAAAAAAAGATTGATCCGCAGTGAAAAATGCTTCTTTTGAGCCAGCTCTTTTTTCTTCGGATCATCCGCAATCGGCGATTTCATCCCTGTAAAACCCCCTTCTGTGTCTGGATGTATCCTGAAACAGACGAAGCGGACCCTTAATAAGTTCACTAAAATTTGGAAAACTTGGCTTATTACTAAGACAAGCTTATAAAAAAACCTTCAGACCCACTTATGAAGTGGATTTGAAGGTTTTTTACTCTTTACTGCTTCTACCAAGGCCTTTTGCCGCCGCCAAGTTTGGTCAATATACCTTCGTTGGCTGCATCGTAAGCCTGAAAAATTTTGGCCGCAATCGGGGATGCGCCGTAGCGGCCATAGCCGCCTTCAGGCACGACGACCGCGATGGCTAGCTTCGGATTCTCAACCGGCGCGAAGGCGATGAACACGGCGTTGTCGATGGTTCCGCCTGCGACGGCTTGCGTCGAAGTCCCTGTCTTCCGAGCCACGTTATAGGGGAGCTCGTCAATGCCTTCCGCGCCACTTTTCATCCCATGGATGATGGTGTTCCAGTCACCTTTGGCGAACATTGCGCTCGAATCTTCCAGCACTTCAGGCTCCACTTTTTTGACTAGTTCACCTTCAAAGCTTCGAATCTCATCTACGAACAACGGCTTCATCCGTTTGCCGCGGCTGCCTAGTGTTGCGGCGAACTGCGCGAGCTGCAGCGTTGTTGTTTTCTCGTTCTGCCCCCATGAGGCATAGACCATGGCAGACTGATAACTGTCTTTTTTGGCGTTCTTGGTAAAGTCATTCGAGCCTGCAATTTCACTTGGCAGACCGCTTCCCGTTTTGACACCTATTCCGAACTTCGCTAAATATTCCGCCCATTTGTCGGTTACTGCGGGATTTTCACCGCCGTATTTTGAATAAAACGGAATCCCGACTTTGGCCGACATGTACGTATTAGAAGAGTGTTCGATGGAGCTGGAAGCATCCAAGTTTCCATAAGCCGTTCTCCCTGAATTGGAAATCGAACTTGACGCATTCGCCTTACCGAACGTGAAAGTACCCGAATCGTAATAATATTGATTGGAAGGTGTAATCAATTTCTCAGTTAAACCAATCAGAACCGACAACGGTTTGATTGTCGAACCCATGAAGACGATCGAAGACGGATGTTTCGGACGCTCCTTGTCTGTGTATTTCGGATACGCTGTAGTAATCGAACCATTAGCAATATAGGAGCCAACTTCATCCAATGTTGCTTGCGAGATTCCGCCTGTCCATTCATTGGAATTGTAGTCAGGGTAATTAGCCATCGTCACGATGCGCCCCGTGTCTACTTCCATAGCAACCGCATAACCGGCCTGCGCATTCGCCCCATATTTAATAAAGGCATCATTCCGCGCATAGGGTGTATGTAGAAAAGCAATCTGATCGGCGATCGCCTTTTCAGCCGTTTTCTGAATATCTTTATTGATGGACAGATACAAATTGTTCCCTTTCGTCGGCTTCGTTACTGTTGCGCGACCGATAATTTTCATGGCGGCATTAACGGGGTAAATTTTATACCCGTTTTTCCCGCGAAGCTCGTCCTGATACATTCGCTCGATGCCATCGAAGCCGACATTTTCGGTATCGAGATATTCCTTGCTGTTTTCATTATCTTGGTACATATCCTTGGCTTTTTCTGTCGAGTAGCTCTTGAGGTAGCCAATTAATTGCGGAGCGATCGTTGACGGCATTCCATCATTGTCCATATCGTCCATTTCGTAAGTACGAATGCTTTCTTCTGTAACTTCCAGCCACTTGAATTCATCCCGGTGCTCTAATAAATAAGCGATCTCTTCTTTGGATAAATCTGTTTTGATTTTACGCGGAACCCAGTAATAACTTGGATCCTTCACTTTATTTTTATTGATATCATAGCCTAAATCCATGGCGAGCACGATTTCCGCGGGCTCCAGCTTCTTGGAATCCGGCTTGCCGTATTTATCAAAAACGTCTGTTTTAAGCTTATTCGCCATGCGAATGACTTCATCTTTATCCTGCTGGGACGGCTCGATCCGGAAAAATAAGGACTGCACCGGGATGGTATAGGCAAGAGGTGATTTCGTTGAATCATAAATGTTGCCGCGGATGGGAGCAATTTTATTCGTCTGATTCGTATTCGTATTCTCTGCTGCCTTCAAATCTTTGGCTTGAACGAATTGTAAAATGGCCAAACGCACGATAAGTACGGAAAATAATAAGAACGTTATAAAGAAAAAGATATTGATCCGAAACGAAAAATGCCGCTTCTTGGTGATTTCTCTTTTCTTTGGATCATCCATTATGGATGGTTTCATCACACTCAGATCCTTTCTTACACAATAGCTTGCTGATCATCAAAAAGCTCAAGCAGGGATCGGATACCCTCCCCGGTATAGTAGTCGTAACGGATAATGCGAACCGCATCGATGCCGACTTGACTCGGCGCCCAAATGTCGTTCGTTTCGTGATCGCCGATATAGAGGACATCCTTGGCCGCTACACCTGCGCGCTCTAAGGCAAGTTGGAAAATAGCCGGATCCGGCTTCTCAAGACCAACCTCTGTCGACACGAGCACAGGATCAAAATAGTGCAGAATCCCTTTATCCTCTAAAATAGCTTTCAGCGTTGGTGCAAAATTGCTAATAATCCCTATTCTAAAGCCCTGGGCTTGAAGGCGTTCGAGAAAAGGCTTAACATCATCAAACAATTCATAATACTCAGGAGCGGTATAGATCTCGTATAACTCGTGGCAACATTCGTAAATCTCTTCCTCTGTCCATTCCTCATGAATGCCTAGTTTATGTAGCACATATTTATATAGGTTGACCCAGAATTCACGATCTGACTCTGGCGAACACACAATGAAGTTATCTTGCTTATCCACATAATAAAATAGACGAAAAGCCTCTGTAAACAGTTCACTGATATGAGCCTCATCCCGCTCTACAGAGCGTAATTGCAGGTACTGCTTCAAAATCGTTTGGGCTGCAGGAATCGTTAACAGCGTGTCTCCGGCATCTAAGTAAATCATTGGATATTCCTGAATGGATTTAGACATACAAACTCCTTCATATTCTCAAAAATTGCACCCTATTAGTTTACCACATTTACGAAAGGATGAGAAAAACCACAAAAAAGCCTCCCCCGGATCTCCGTGAGAAGGCATTTTACTTCCTTTATTAACCTTAAACCTGATTAAACATCTCTAATATGCGTTTGGTCAAAGTTTGGCGGATTGAACCAGTTCCCCCCACTAGCTACCCAAGTGGAATCCAACGGTACCCAGATCTTGGACTCTTTGAGGTACACTTCGTTCCAAGCGTGAGGCCCATAGCTGCCCTGCCCATCATATCCAAGGCCTGTTACGACCTTAACATCCAGACCTACGGCTCTAGCCATTTGGGCGTATAGTCTTGAATAATCGATACACACTCCTTCACGGGTGTTGAACGTATCCTCCGGTGTCTGTTCCTTCCAAATGCGCTGTTCTTCGTACAGCTTCACTTTATCCCAATCGTACTCGATCCGGCTGCCCACCCATTTGTACAGCAGCTTCGCCTTCTCTTCGTCCGTCGATCCACTGGCGGTTACCTCTTTGGCCGCATCTACGATGTTGCCAGGGACCTTCGCATCCAGAACTTCATATTTACGTTGTAAAATGTTCGTGAATTCCTGCTCCACCGCCCGGGTAAACACCGGCACCTTATCAGCAATGAAATCTCCAGTGAAGGGGGAAATGACTTCCTTCGCCCCTTTTTGATACATCTGAGAGGACTCGATATAAGGGGTCACCATGGAATGTGGGAATAAAGTCACATAGATGAACAAAACGGCAATGAGTATAAGCGCTCGCGCAAAACCGGCTACAGAGCCGATAGCTCCCCCAGAAACCGAGGAAATCAATGAATTGCTGCGTTCCCGATAAGGGTCGCGATGCGCCAACCAATGACCGATTAATGGGTCAATCAGCAGGTTCAGGAGCTGCTTCACAATCATATAGCCGAGCAGAAACAATACGCCGAAACGAAGCAGCGGGAAATCTCGAATGCTAGTTAAAGCTGTATAGTAGGCTTGCTTAAGAGCACTAATCTCTACGGATGGCACTTGCAAATTCTGACCTTTCAGCCAGGTTTGAATCAAAGGCGAAACGAGTTGCACACCCTTCCACGCAATGAACATGGACACAATGACGACGATCGCTTCCACGAGCATGGACAGAAGATGTTTCGCAGACCCAGACCCGCCTCGGAAAAACCCTTGAAGGACAGAGCCCGCGAAAGTGAGCACAATTACAATGGATATGAAGTTAATTGAATTGGCTTTGAACCAGGTAATATCCATGACTGCTACCATCCTTACTCCTATTTCTACTAGCCAGCGTTTTTCCTCGCTTGCTCAATGAAAGCATTCACTGCGGCATTCGCGCTCATTTTGAAAGTTTTGCCAAGAAAAGTAACCTGTACTTCATCCGTTCCTGCTTTGCCTTCCACTTTCAGACTCTTCGTCGAAACGATGAAGGACCCGTCAGGATTGGCCTTGAATTGTGCCTCTTTCGCTTCCGCAGTCAACGTGCTGATTGCTTTGTCTTTGACCTCATCGCCAACCTGGGTTACCACGCTTGTCCCAATATCCTTTATTTTATCCTTATAACTTGCTCCATAAACGATGAGCGCACCGACAACTACAAGGACAACAATCCATTTAATGACCGTTTTCACAATCCCAATAACAATAAATAAAATAATAATAGCGGCAACTAGTAAATACCAACGATCCTGTGCAAATGAAATCCACTGATCCAAAAAGAACCCCTCCTGTTTATCTAAAAGTCCATCCCTATCATACTACAGGGAATCCTTAGTCTTCATCCCTTTTTTTCTTTAACAACGCTAGTTTTCGTTGAATTTCATCCATTTGATCGGCTTTGCCTCTCGTTTTGCGAAAGGACTGCCGGAGCCGGAATACTAGAAAAACAGCGACACAAGCAAGTAAAAGAATCACATAAGCATCCATCGTTTCCTCCATCAGAATTGTGTCAATTATACGGAAAGGTCATATCCATCGGACGAGCAGCGTACATCTTAAGAAGAGACAAGTCTAATCAAGGTGGTGAGCAGCACATGCGAACAGCCCTTTGGCTGTACTTATTTATGTTTGTGGCTTTTTTTGATTTGCACGCACAGTACCCGATTCTTTCTCCATTCGCCTTATCCTTAGGGGCCGCACCTTCCTTTATAGGGCTAATCATGGGCGTATACTCAATCACGCACTTACCGGGCAATCTCATTGCTGGCTATGGCGTGGACAAATACGGCAGCAAATTTTTCATTGTCTTTAGCCTGATTGTAGCAGGGATCATCTTACTTTTTCAATCTAATGTAAAAGATCCATGGCACCTGCTCTACATTCGTTCGATAAGCGGATTTGTGCTCGCCTTCTTATCTCCTGCCTGCTTATCCCTGCTGGCTCGTATCGCCAAAGACCGCATTCAACAGAGTAAGCTGATGGCGGGGAACGGTCTGATTCACACGTTAGCTTCCGTGGTTTCCCCTGCGGCAGGAGCAATTCTGGTTGCCAAAATCGGTTTTACAACTGCTTTTTCCGTGTTAGGCTGGATTCTGATTATAACGGGATTTCTAGCTATCTTTGGCGTCAAAGAAAAACAGCTGTTGGCCCAATCCGCTGGCAAACTACAAGTCTTGGATCATCATGGCCACGGGATGCCAAATGAGGAATCCGACTTGCCTGCCGGCGTGTCGGTCCCTTGGCTATTTTTCCTCATTCCAATGGCGCTTTCCTGTTCTCAGGGCATTTTATTCTTTGAGCTGCCGCTTATGAAATCTGCACGAGAATCTATTCTCACCTCCGGCGTATTTTTCACACTGATCAGCTTAGGCGCTCTGCTAAGTATCTCGTTCTGGTTCCTTAATAAAGTATCGCCATTTATCCGAACCATCTGCGGAAGCTTGTCGTTAGCGGTTGTTTTCTTCGGCTTAGCCATCCAGTGGCCCATCCCTCTGCCTGTTTCCCTCTTCCTGATCGGAATGGCCAAAGGTGTCATCTATCCCGCTTTAGCAGCCCTGCTTGCCAGTATCACCAGCAGCAATCGTTATGGCCGTGTCTTTTCTTTGCTCTCGATTTCTTATTCCGTTGGCGCCTTTATCGGTCCTATGCTGGCTGGGCAGCTTCGCGACCATATTTCCTCTTATTTCATCGCCTTTTTCATCCTCATGCTCGCCCTTTCACTTTTACCTTTGCGTACGTTTAAATCACCTGTTACGACATAGCACTACTAGTTCCTGGCGGCTTGAGATGCTCAAGCCGTCTTTGTGCTGTCAATCTCTGTCATTTCCCGGGAAATGGCAGTGCATTATTTGAGCAAACGTCGAATGGAATCCTTGGATCACTTACAGAAACGGGTTATACTACAAAAAATACCTGATGGAGGATAGCCCATGTCGATCACAATCATTGTAGAAGGCAAAAACGACAAAAGCCGCTTAAAACGCGTCGTTGATGATAGCGTCCAGATTCTCTGCACCTTCGGAACACCTAGCTCGCAAACCTTGGAGGAACTTAGAAAAAAAGCCGGAGACAAACAAGTTTATTTGTTTACTGATAATGATTCATCCGGAAAAAGGATACGCTTTCTGCTGCGGGATACCTTCCCGGACGCTGAGCAAATTTATACGCGCAGAGGGTATGCCGGTGTCGAAGGAACGCCTGAGGAATACCTTATTCAGCAATTAGAAAAAGCAGGTCTGGAGGAGTATATTATCTACCCTTCACCAGATCCTGCTTTTAAATAGTTTATGTAGTTCACTTATTTCTCTTTGGACAAGGTCACCACATCTTTGACAATATGGTCGGCATCCAGTTCCGGATTGCTCGCATCATAATAATTCCGCAATTTCCCTTTTTTATCAACAAGTAAAATAGCGTTGGAGTGAGAGAAGTTTCCGTCCTTCTCCTTAATGACCATGATGCCGAAATCCTCGGCAAGCTTGTGGATCTTCGCTTCTTCACCACGGAGGAACATCCACCCGCTTGGATCAGGCTTGGATTCAAACTTGTTTCCGAACTCCTTGAGAACAGCCGGGGTATCCCGATTTGGATCAACGGTGATAGAAATCATTTCGGATTTCGTACCGAACAGTTCTTTTTTCTTCAAAGCATCCTGCACTTGTGTCAGCAAGAAGGTTGTTGGCATACAAACGTCAGGGCAAAAAGAATAGAAGAAATATACGAGTCTTACTTTGCCATCCGTATCAGCGGAAGTAACTGTCTTCCCATCCAAGTCTTGCAGTTGAAAAGATGGAGACTGCTTCATCGCCGTTAAGCGTTGATCCGGTTCACTGCTGTTTACCCAAAGCTTATAAGCAAAAGAAGCAATCATTGCAATCAAGATAGCGCCTAGCGCCAGCTTGAACCAATTTTTTTCAAAAAATGTACTCATCTTCGTCATCCGTCCTTCATTTAACTAATCTTCACCGTATCAATGACCATGAGGATCGATAAAAGTGTTAGATACATTATTGAGAAAAGAAACATCCGTTTCGCCCATACGACTTCAGCCTCACCGGTTGCTTTGAACCCCTTCACGCTCATGAACACCCAGATTAATCCGAGAATCGTAGAGCCGATCAAAAAGAGGTAACCTACATATCCGTAAGCAGTCAACATAACGGTAACCGGGACAAGCAGAACGACATAACGAACCATCGAAATCTTAGTAACGTAAGATCCTTTGACGACTGGTAAAAGCGGGAATCCCGCAGCGCGATATTCTTCCATGCGGCGGATGCCCAGCGCCCAGAAATGCGGCGGCTGCCATAGGAACAAGAAAAGGAACACCAAGATAGCTCCCAAATCAACCGTACCGCTAACCGCACAGTAACCGATGACTGGTGGCGTTGCACCAGAGAATGCGCCTACAAATGTACTCCAGACTGAGGTTCTTTTGAACCATGCCGTATAGAGCCATACATACAAGAATAATCCAATTAACCCGATCAACGTTGCTAGCGGGGAATCTGCTCCAAAGTAGAGGACTCCTAATCCGATCGTTCCCAGAATAATGCCATACCATAGAACTACATTGGGTCCGAGTCTTCCACTAGGCAGCGCTCTGTTCTGCGTCCGTTCCATTTTGGCATCCATTTCACGGTCCAGGTAATTGTTCAGCACCGTACCACCGGCCATGACAAGAGCTGTTCCGAGCATTGTAAAAAATAAATGGGCCCAACTTACGTCCCAGCGTGCGGCCATCCAATATCCGGCGAAAGCCGTCATTAAATTTGAATAAATAATCCCTGGCTTTACTAAGCGATAAAAATCTTTTAACGTCACAGGCTCTGCAGATGTTGACTTATTGGCTGCATCTATGGCTTCGTTCCTAGCGGAACCTTGTGTCGAATCGTTAGAAATGCTTTCGTAGCTAGCTTGATTTTCCACATCATTGCCCTCCTCTATATCGAACTTCCGAGCTAATTCATTTATGATCTCATTTATCATACCAACCCCTACACGGTTTGACAATGAAGTGGAGGCAGTTGTCATGATATTGTCGATTCTCCTTCCAGTATGCGTGGAAAATAAACTTACCATTCTCTCCCAATGCAAAAAAGGACCGCATTCGCGGTCAGACCACGCTATTATGTTGTCTAGAATGCAACGTAAGCCTTCGACTTCAACTTCGACCTGTTGCTCAGACGTCCCTTCGTCACTTCATCCCGTCGCACCATTTATCACTCAACACCAAGTTGCGACTGCAACAGCATCTATGTTGTACATTGTGCAACCATTAGGCTGTATTGGGCCTCAGCACGCCACTATATTGTACTTAATACAACGATTTATGCGCTAAATCGCTTACATCAAGCCTCTTTGCAACAAATGGTTGTATTTTGTGCAACGGAAGACCGTATTCATGGTCAGACCACGCTATTACGTTGTATAAAATGCAACGTAAGCCTTCGACTTCGACTTTTCCGCTCAGTTGCCCCTTCGTGACCTCATCAGCAATCATCACTTAAACTATAACGGGAAATAGTACCGCTAATTTGTTCATTTCTGCTGCTCTCGAGCCATTAGATGGAAATTATCCTGCTATTTCCTCAAGTTTCGTCAGAAATGAGGCGAATCAACTGAAAGAACTGCACAAGCTCCCGTTATTTTATCGAAGTCCTACTCCGCCCCACTTTTAACAGTAGAAATTCCAGTTACTCCGCCAACGAACATCAATAAGGGGAAGCGAAGCTTACCCCCAAAACATAGAAATTCTGGCGTGTCATAAAGGAGCCCTCAGGGCTCCTATTTATTAACCATTAATGGGGTTAAGGCAAGCAAGCTGCGGCGTAATTCATGCCAAGCTTGGGCAAGAACATGCTGCAATTGCCAGGCATGCCGTCCCATGACCGTGACGATTATCCCGTGTTTATAAGTGAGACTGGCTCCGACACGCACTTGTTCAATACCATTAATCTTCTCCAAGCAAGCCAGAAGCCCCTCAAGGTGGTTCTGCCCAAGCCGGTCTGAGAAAATGTACAAATTCCCAAGATGCGTTTCCTGCTCCCAACTCCCTGGGGCTGTGAGCTGCATACCCTGTGGCTCAATCCTCTGATTCTGATAATAAATCAGTTCCGTGCCGTACCACACCTTGATGCGATTGGTGTACCGCGAGTAGTGGAAGATCTCCCCCCTCTGCGTTCGTCCCGGACAGAGTATATCAGAGAATATGCACGCTGCGCCCGGGGCAAGATGCACCTCCGTTTCGGAGTATAAACGGGCATCTTTGTACAGCATAAGCGGCTCGGGGATGTACTCCAGCAGCGCTGCCGCGTCCACATGCAGCGACTGGCGCTGCGTGCTTCCGTGATCCCCTAAGGAAGGATGAACCTTCGTGAACGATTGGTTCGTTAGAAAAACACGTGCGCCCTCTTCAAGGCGCACGTTAATTTCGTAATGATCCCCTGACATCAGTCCCGGGGAGCAGTCCATCATATAAACGCCCAGTTGCTCCACGGGCTGGTCTCCAGTGAACGTTTCGTTCTCATAACGGAACGTCTTGGCGATTTTGAGCGGGGAGGCGTGATATTTGTGTACGAGCTGCGTGATGCCGCTGCGCACCGCAAATGCTGCTGTGATCTCCCCGGTCACCTTAGGCATGGCTGAACTCCTGCTCCACCCATGTCACAATATCGTCAAGTCCTGTGCCGCCCATCAGGTTGGAGAAGATGTACGGACGGTCGCCGCGCATTTTCTTCGTATCCGAATCCATGACTTCCAGGCTGGCGCCGACATAGGGAGCCAAATCGATTTTGTTAATGATGAGCATATCGGATCTCATAATGCCAGGGCCGCCTTTGCGCGGAATTTTCTCCCCTTGAGCAACATCGATAATATAGATGAAGCGATCCACTAATTCCGGACTGAAGGCTGCAGCCAAATTATCGCCGCCGCTCTCGATGAAAATAATATCGAGATGCTCAAACCGCTGCTCCAGCTCTTCAATCGCTTCGAAATTCATGGAAGCATCCTCACGAATCGCCGTATGCGGACATCCGCCGGTCTCCACCCCGATAATGCGATCTTCGGGCAATGCCTCCGAGCTGATCAGAATGCGAGCATCTTCCTTCGTATAGATATCATTCGTAATTACAGCGATACTGAAACGGTCATTGAGCTTGCGGGCTAGACGCTCGACCAAAGCTGTTTTACCAGAGCCAACAGGCCCTCCGATACCGATACGCATGGGACGGCTCCGATCGATAGATGGCTTCTCCCAGTGATGATGATGACCTTGTCCTTGACACATAGTCATTCCTCCTTAAATTTGAGTTAAGACATGAACAATCGCGAATATAGGGTTTCGTGCTGCATCATTGCCAGATCAGCCGAAGGTGAATTCGTATACGCATCCCTAGGATCTAAATGAGCTACTCGCTGCCACTGCCTTCCAATCAACGGAATCACCTTGGAAAGCAGCATTTGGCCTTGCGTTTGCCCCATAGACATGAGCCTTAAAGCACTATTGATACAGGTCATTACACAGCTGTACAGGTACCCTTCCACCGCTTGATCCAGCGGCACGCCAAGGTGATAACTCACCCATGCATGAACAATGGGATGATTGGCACTGCAGCGCCCGGCCTTCACGGCTTCATCTAAGGACTTCCAATCCAGCTCTGGATACATAGCTCGAGATAGCTGCAGCAGCCTGCGCCCCATCTTTTGAACGCCGCTTCTCCCCTCACTGGATACGCGCTGGACATGCAGCATATGGTCGATTGCCCAAAGCTGATCCCATTCCCCTGTGGGAATATGGATGTAGGCCGCTTTGATCACCATCGCATCAGACGATGACCAGTTGTGGAGGAGCATAGTGCTGAGATAAGCCTCAAGTTCATCGACGGTTTCCAAACGTCCTTGCTGAACGAGCGTTTCCAAGCCGAAGGAATGTGAGAAGCCCCCGATTGGCAGCGCTGAATCTAGAAGCTGCTGGTAGGCAAGCCAGTGAAACTTTGGGACTATTGCTTCTTGCTGCGCGGTCGCTGCCCGCTGCATCTCATCCATGTGCATCACCCGCATTTATTAGAATAAGAAATATAATTGGGCCATCGGAAGCTTCGTCGCTGGTTCACAGGTGATGGCTTCCCCATCCACTTTGACTTCATATGTCTCTGGGTTCACTTCTATGGAAGGAGTGCCATTGTTATGGATCATGTCTTTCTTCGAAATCTCGCGACAGCCTTTCACGGGCTCAACTCTCTTCTGTAGACCGAGCCTCTGCGCAATGCCATTATCATAAGCCGTTTGAGAAACGAACGTTATCGAGCTTTGTGTCAAAGCCTTACCGAATGCGGCAAACATCGGCCTTCCGAACACAGGCTGCGGTGTTGGAATCGACGCATTCGGATCGCCCATCTGCGCGTAAGCAATGCTGCCGCCCTTGAGTACCAGATCAGGTTTGACCCCGAAGAACATCGGGCTCCAGACCACCAGATCCGCGAATTTGCCTGGCTCAATAGAACCAACCAGATGCGATACGCCATGCGTAATCGCGGGGTTGATCGTATACTTGGCAATGTACCGCTTGATGCGGAAATTGTCGCTCTCCTCCGTATCAGGAGCCAGCGGCCCCCGCTGTTTCTTCATCTTATCCGCCGTTTGCCAGGTGCGGATGATGACCTCGCCAACACGGCCCATCGCCTGCGAATCCGAACTAAGCATGCTGAACACCCCAAGATCATGCAGAATATCCTCCGCAGCAATCGTCTCCGGGCGTATCCGCGAGTCGGCGAAGGCCACATCCTCAGGGATTCGGCTGTCCAAATGATGGCAAACCATAAGCATATCCAAATGCTCTTCAATCGTATTGATCGTGTAAGGACGTGTCGGATTTGTCGAAGACGGCAAGATATTAAGTTCAGCAGCAGCCCGAATGATATCCGGCGCATGCCCTCCGCCTGCTCCTTCTGTATGATACGTGTGGATGGTACGACCTTTGATGGCAGCGAGCGTATCCTCCAAGAATCCCGCTTCATTTAATGTATCCGTATGAATGGCGACCTGAACGTCATATTGATCGGCTGCTTTCAGGCAAGTGTCGATAGCCGCCGGTGTCGTTCCCCAATCTTCATGCAGCTTCAAACCGATGGCGCCCGCTTCAATTTGTTCAATTAATGGCGCCAAGAACGAGGAATTCCCTTTCCCTGTGAATCCCAAGTTCATCGGGAACGCTTCTGCGGATTCCAACATCCGCTGCATATGCCATGCACCGGGTGTGCATGTTGTCGCATTCGTGCCAGTTGCCGGCCCTGTACCGCCGCCGATCATCGTCGTCACGCCCGAGGATAGCGCGGTTTCGATCTGCTGAGGGCATATATAATGAATATGGGCATCTATTCCGCCAGCCGTCACGATTTTACCTTCACCTGCGATGACCTCTGTGCTTGCTCCGACAATCAGATTCGGATGCACGCCATCCATAATATCGGGGTTGCCGGCTTTACCAATGCCGACGATATGTCCATCCTTGATTCCGATATCGCCTTTCACAATTCCCCAATGATCGATAACGACAGCATTCGTGATCAGCGTGTCGAGCACGCCTTGATCCCGGGTGGCACCACTGGACTGTCCCATACCGTCCCGGATTACTTTCCCTCCGCCAAATTTGCATTCGTCCCCGTAGACAGTGTAATCATGCTCGATTTGCACCCATAATTCCGTATCCGCCAAACGAATAGCATCGCCAGTCGTAGGCCCGAACATCAGCGCATAGCTCTTACGATCTATTTGACTCACAAGCGTTTCCCCTCCCATGCCTGCCATCTTGCCCTCGTTTCATCGGACATCTGGTCTTTCACTGCCGGTCCTTCGCTCAAGTTATTGAGCCCATAGGACAACTTGGCTCCTCCTAGTTCGACCAACTGAATCGGCTTTTGCTCTCCGGGTTCGAACCGAACGGCTGTCCCCGCTGGAATATCTAGATGCATGCCAAAGGCAAGCTCTCTGGGAAAGGCCAACGATCGATTCACCTCAAAAAAGTGATAGTGGGAACCCACTTGAATAGGACGATCTCCTGTATTCGTGACAATGATCTCGACCGTTTGCCTGCCTTTATTCATTTCTATCGTGCCTTTGTTAATTCGATATTCTCCCGGAACCATCTTCTCGCCCCTTTCGATCGATTCATTCATCCATATAGTTAGGTGATGGGTTCGTGAACGGTCACCAGCTTCGTACCATCCGGAAATGTAGCTTCTACCTGTACATCATGAATCATCTGTGGAACACCTTCCATAACCTGCTCTGCCGTCAAAATGGTGGTGCCGAAGCTCATCAGCTCAGCGACCGTCATACCATCTCTTGCGCCTTCCATTATTTCAGATGTAATCAGTGCAATACTTTCGGGATAATTCAGCTTTACGCCTCTAGCCAGTCTTCGCCTTGCTAAGTCTGCTGCTACTGTAATGAGGAGCTTTTCTTTCTCGCGCTCGGTTAAATGCACATCATCACCTCTTCAAAAACCGAATAATGGTATTCTTTTACACTTATTATATTCGGATATTCCAAGCTTGTAAATCTTTAATGTCATATTAATTAACATAAAGAAAGTGATTTTTCTAATTATTTTTCCTATTTTATACATTTAACACAAAGAATCGGTATTTTCATGTGCGCTGTTCACAAAATAAAAACCAATACATGTCATGTATATTGACATAAACCTTTTACCCAATTTATCATAAGCCTTGTAATCCAAATCTTGTAAGTAAGGGAGTGGGACGATTAATGAGAGAGATAAGAAACAAAGGGAAACTCACCGTCGCTTTAAGCATGGCATTGATGATGGTCGCAACTGGCTGTGCAAAGTCGGAGCCTACTGCATCCACGGCAACAACGAAGGCCACAGAAGTCAAAGCGGAAACGAAAGACGAGACTGTACCTGTTGGTATTCTTCACTCTCTGACGGGCACGATGTCCATTAGTGAAGTTTCTGTAAGAGATGCGGAATTAATGGCGATTGATGAAATTAATGCAGCTGGGGGACTCTTAGGCAAGAAACTAAAGCCCGTCATTGAAGACGGCGCATCCGATTGGCCTACTTTTGCAGAGAAAACTAAGAAGTTACTGCAAAAAGACAGTGTTGTGACGATTTTCGGTTGTTGGACGTCAGCCAGCCGTAAAGCGGTGCTTCCGGTCGTCGAGCAAAACAAAGGATTATTGTGGTATCCCGTTCAGTATGAAGGCGTAGAATCTTCACCGAACATTTTCTATGTAGGCGCAACAACGAACCAACAAATCATCCCCGCTGTAACCTGGCTCCTCCAAAACAAAGGCAAGAAATTCTACCTGCTCGGCTCTGATTACGTTTTCCCAAGAACAGCCAACAAAATTATTAAAGAGCAGCTGAAAGCTGAAGGCGGCACACTCGTTGCTGAAGAGTACACGCCGCTTGGACACACCGATTACAACACAATTATAAGCAAAATCAAAAAAGAGAAACCGGATGTTGTTTTCAATACGCTGAATGGCGATAGTAACGTAGCTTTCTTCAAGCAATTGAAAGACGCCGGCATTACAGCCAAAGACTTAACAACCATGTCGGTTAGTATCGCCGAGGAAGAGGTTCGCGGTATTGGAGCATCTGTCCTGGATGGACACTATACAGCTTGGAATTACTACCAAACAACGGATTCACCAGAGAACAAAAAATTTGTTGAAGCCTACAAGGCAAAATACGGGAAAGACCGCGTAACGGATGATCCGATCGAAGCGGGTTACACAGCCGTTTACCTATGGGCTGAGGCAGTGAAAAAAGCAGGCTCTTTTGATGTAGAGAAAGTAAAAGCAGCTGCCAAAGGCATCGAATGGAATTCACCAGAGGGTAAGGTCACCATTGATGGCGAGAACCAGCATATTTCCAAAACAGCGCGTATCGGCCAAATTGGCGCTGACGGGTTAATTAAAGAAGTATGGAATTCTGGCAAACCGCTCAAGCCGGATCCTTTCCTCAAAACGTATCCATGGGGCGGCGAAGTAACGAAGAAATAAAGCTCACCGATAGGATTGTTCTTGAAACCAGGTCTGCCTAACGGCAGCCCTGGATTTCACTATTTTACTCGGGATTCACTAAGGGGGAAGCACCGTCATGAGTTTGCTGCTGCTTCAATTGTTCAATGGCTTAAGTCTAAGCTCCATCCTGCTCCTGATCGCTATTGGGCTCGCCATTACATTCGGCCTTATGAATGTCATGAACATGGCTCACGGCGAGTTTATTATGATTGGAGCCTACATGGCCTATCTGGTCCAGCATTGGTTCCAGCAATTCCTGCCGGCATCCGCCTTCGGCTGGTATTTCATCGTTTCGCTGGGCGTCGCCTTCGCCGTAGCCTTCCTCGTTGGGTGGCTGCTAGAGGTCTGCCTCATTCGGTTCATGTACGGCAGACCATTAGACAGCCTGCTTGCAACATGGGGCGTCAGCTTAGCTCTGCAGCAGCTTGCCAGATCCATATTCGGCGCACCCAACGTCGCAGTGAAAGCACCTGAGTGGTTGGAAGGCGGACTCCACCTCACAGCCGATCTAATTCTTCCTTACAAGCGCCTCTTCATTATTGCGTTAGTCGCTTTGTGTATCTTCATTATCTATATGTACTTATACCACTCTGCTGGCGGCAGACGGATGAGAGCCGTTATGCAGAACCGCGAAATGGCTGCCTGCCTCGGCATTTCTACACGCAGAGTTGATGCGCAATCCTTCGCATTCGGGTCTGCCATGGCGGGCATTGCCGGATGTGCGCTAACCTTGGTTGGACCTATTGGACCAACGATCGGCACGTACTACATCGTTGACGCCTTCATGGTTGTTGTACTTGGCGGCATCGGGAAGCTGATTGGCACGGTTGCCGGAGCTTTAGGCATCGGAGTGTTCAATACTGCACTGGAGTATACAACCAGTGCGACGATTGGGAAAGTACTCGTCTTCACACTCATCATCGCCTTCTTGCAATGGAAACCGATGGGACTTGTGACGATCCGTTCAAGATCCTTAGACTGAAGAAAGGATGTGGTATCTTCCATGCTCTTCGCCGGACAATCCAAGATGAAACTGATGGTTTATACCGTTTTTTTAATCGTGTTGGCACTGGCTCCACTGTTTTTGTCTGATTTCCGCCTTTCGCTTCTCGGCAAGTTTCTCGCTTATACCATTATTGCTATGGGGATTGATCTGATTTGGGGCTACACCGGCATATTAAGTCTCGGTCATGGTGTATACTTCGGGCTCGGCGCCTATTGTATGGCGATGCATCTGAAGCTGGCCGCGAGTCCCGGTGAGCTGCCTGATTTCATGTCCTGGAGCGGCGTAGAAAGCTTGCCTTGGTTCTGGGTTCCATTCCATTCCGCCGGCGCTGCTTTTCTGCTAGCCCTCATTATTCCTATGATTGTCGCCTTCATTTTAGGTTACTTCACATTCCGCAACCGCATTAAAGGCGCCTTTTTCTCCATCCTGTCGCAAGCCCTTGTCATTATTACAGTGACATTGTTTGTTGGCCAACAAGGCTACACAGGTGGAACCAACGGACTCACTAACTTTGACTCCTTTTTAGGCTTAAACCTGCAAGCCCAGTCAACAAAGCTGATCTTTTTCTATCTCACCCTAGCCGTCGTTGCCGTCGTTCTAATCCTATGCAGTCTGCTCGTCACCAGCCGTATGGGAAATATTCTAACGGCCATACGCGATGGAGAAAATCGGGTACGCTTCATCGGATACAATCCTGTTACGTACAAAGTATTCATTTACTGTGCTTCCGCAGGATTGGCGGGACTGGCCGGCGTACTTTTCGTACTTCAAGAAGGTATCATTTCCCCCGCCCAAATGGGGATTGTTCCCTCGATAGAAATGGTCCTCTGGGTCGCTATCGGCGGACGCTCAACCATTGGAGGCGCTGTTCTAGGAGCTCTGGTAACCAACGCCGCCAAAACTACGTTTAGTGAAGCCTATCCGGCTATGTGGCCCATCATGCTCGGCGCAATGTTCATTATTGTTGTGCTTCTACTCCCCAAAGGAATTGTCGGCACCATTACCCATTACACATCCAATTGGAAAAAGCCCGTGCTGCCTAAACCGATTTCTTCCTCGCAAGAGGCCAGATAATCTTACAAATCGTTTGTTACATGAATAAAAGAAGGAGGAACCTCCCATGCTCGGACAATTAGCAGAGCAACAACCTGTGCCTGGCGCTAACATACTAAGCGTAAAAGGGCTTGAGGTAAGCTTCGACGGTTTTAAAGCCTTGCGCAATCTCGACTTTACCTTGGAATACGGCGAACTTCGCTTTCTCATCGGACCCAATGGGGCCGGTAAAACAACGCTCCTCGATGTCATTTGCGGGAAAGTGAAACCTTCTCTAGGTGAAGTTTTTTTCAAAGACTCCATTGATCTTACCAAGCATCAAGAGCATCAAATCGCACAGCTCGGAATTGGACGTAAATTCCAAGCCCCTTCTGTCTTTTCAACCTTAACGGTATTTGAAAATCTAGCCTTATCCATGAAACAAAAGCGCGGTCTTCTCAGTGCGCTCTGGGCCAAGACGACAAGCGAGCAGCGGGATCGCCTGCACCTAAGACTTAGCATGATTGGCCTGCAAGGCAAAGCCAAAGAACGCGCTGGCTCCCTTTCCCACGGTGAGAAGCAATGGCTCGAAATCGGCATGTTGCTCATGCAGGAGCCTGATCTGCTTTTGCTCGATGAGCCGGCAGCCGGAATGACCGATAGTGAAACAGAGAAAACGGGCGAGCTCCTCCATGAAATCGCAGCGAATCAAACGATTATTGTGGTCGAGCACGACATGGAATTTGTTCGTCAATTTGCCAAAACGGTCACGGTGCTTCATGAAGGCACCGTCCTTCGCGAAGGCACGATGCTGGATATTCAGAATGACGATAAGGTTGCTGAGGTTTATCTAGGAAGGAGAGTGGAGCGTGGTGCTTAATCTTCACAACATCGAAGCAGGCTATGGGGAAAGTATGGTCGTTCGCCAAGTGAACTTACTCGTGAAACCTGGACAGATCGTTTGTCTGATGGGACGTAACGGTGTAGGAAAATCAACGCTCATGAAGAGCATTATGGGGCTCGTTAAGCCTAAGTCAGGTTCTATTCAATATAACGACCGGGACATTACGACCCTTCCTCCAGATCAGCGCGCGAAATCAGGCATTGGTTACGTGCCGCAAGGCCGTGAAATCTTCCCCCAGTTAACCGTAGAGGAAAACTTGCTGCTCGGCCTTGAAGCGGCGACAGACGGGAGAAAGAAGCTGCCTGAGTCCCTCTTCGACACCTTCCCTGTACTGCGGGAAATGCTCTTCCGCAAAGGGGGAGACCTCAGCGGCGGGCAGCAGCAGCAATTAGCTATCGCACGTGCCTTAGCTGCCGGGCCGAAGCTGCTGCTGCTGGATGAACCCATGGAGGGCATCCAACCTTCCATCGTTATGGAGATTGAAGCCATTATCGAATCCATCAAACGGAGAAGGGAGATAGCCGTCTTATTGGTCGAGCAAAGCTTAGAATTCGCAACGAGTATCGCTGATTATTACTATGTCATAGACCGGGGGACGGTTGCCGCCGAAGGTCATGCCGAGCAGCTGAGCGAAGATCAGGTTAGAAAGCACTTAACCGTATGATTTTGTTCCTGAATGCTCACCCTACCAAAAGAAGCTGGACTACTTGACCTAATCTTTAGGCATCAAGTACCATCCAGCTTCCTTTTTCTTTTCTGAAAGAAAATGAATTATTCCCTTAAAACTGGACGGCACAAAATGGATAATGATAACATGTTACATATAGGATCGATTGTTGCGTCCGGCATATCGAGCACCGAGCCTTTTGAAGGAAAAGGAGGGGAACGTTTATGTCTAAAGTTTTAATTATTGAAGATGATCTAAGCATTGGTGAAATGATGTCCATTTATTTGTACGAAGAAGGTTATCAAGTCATGCGGGCGGAGAACGGCCGTCAGGGAGAAACCCTATTCCGGGATTTCAATCCTGATGTCATTGTTCTTGATATCATGCTGCCTGATGTTGACGGAATCCAGCTTTGCACCTACTTCCGAACTGCTTCCACTATTCCTATTCTCATGGTTTCAGCTAAAAGTGAAGTTTCCGACCGAATCAAGGGTCTGCAAACGGGAGCAGACGATTATTTATGCAAGCCTTTCTCCATGAGGGAACTAGCCGCACGGGTACAAGCCTTACTGCGGCGCTCAACCGCTTTTGCCCAGGTAGCAGCCACTGCAGCCGATACCTCAACCAATCAGGTCGTCCACCTGGATCTCGAGAAACGGTGTCTTTTTGTACATGACAAATTGATTGAGACCACTTTCTCCGAATTTGAGATTATGAAGCTATTATGGCAAAATCAAGGTCGTGTATACAGCCGCGAGGAGCTGCTCAACCGGGTCCGCGGTTTCGATTCCTATGTTACAGAGCGCGCCATAGATGTACATATCGCAAACCTTCGAAAAAAAATAGAAACCGATCCGAAAGAACCGAAATATATCAAAACGGTCTGGGGTGTCGGATATAAATTTTTACTGAACTAAGCTCCCTTTCGGAGCTTTTTTATTTTGCAGATGAACGGGGAAATCAGTCACCAAATAGGCGAATGCACAATATGATGAGGTGTATGCTTCACAAGAAGAAAGCTTCCACAAGGAAAGCTCCAAGGAGGATTTACAGTTATGTTGAATAACCCTTATAAAATTGGCAATCAAGCGCAAATGCCAACATTCGGCGGAAGTCCATACCCAGCCTACCCAGTTCCGACAGCGATTACGAACAAAATGGTTCCTATGCAGCCTAGCGGCTCCACACTGCCACCTACAGGATCTGGCCTGCAAACGGGTGTAAACGTGCCCGGCCTACCGATGGAAGAATCTTATATCGAGAATATTCTGCGGCTCAATCTTGGCAAGATGGCTACACTTTACATGACATACGAGAATAACTCGCAATGGAATGCCAAAATTTTCAAAGGCAAGCTGGAAGCAGCAGGACGCGACCATATCATCATCAGTGATCCGGCTACAGGCATGCGCTACTTACTGCTTATGGTGAATCTGGACTACATTACATTCGACGAAGAATTAAATTACTACTATCCCTATGGCAGCAGAAGATAAAACGAATGCTCTACCTCCACAAAACCGCTAACCTTAACCAAGGCAGCGGTTTTCTTTTTTTATATAATAGGTGTAAAATGCCATATATGCAGTTTGCTTAAGCCGCCTTTCACCCACTTTTCCCACGCTGCTTGGTCGCCCCCTGTTCCCCCGGCTTGCTGTAATCGTTCTTCCTTCAAATGGATATACTCTTCACGACTCACATCACTCCAAATTTCTACAAAAAGCCCTGGCTGATCCGTTCCCTCCAATACCTCCAAACGCCCTTCCCGCTCCTGCCACTCCTGCATATAGATGAGAAAAGACTCCCGATATTCGGGATTTATGGCATACTCTACAAAAACTTTAGACATTTTTAGATCTCCCTCTGATTTATTTTTTGCTCCAAAATGGTAAACTAATAAGAAGACGGAAATTGACCTTAGGAGGAGAAACCCACTTGGACACAGGTACACATCTTGTTATTGGCTTAGGGTTAGCAGGACTGTCGCAGATTGATCCCAGCGTTTCCGCGGATTCAGCCGCTACGACTGCTGTCTTCATCGGAACCGTTATCGGCTCACAGATTCCGGATGTGGACGGGCTGCTTCGTTTCAAGAACAATGCCACGTATATCCGTAATCATCGCGGTCGCTCCCACTCTTTGCCAGCTTTACTGCTTTGGACGCTATTGATCACTGGGGCACTTGCTCTATTCTTTCACGGAATCCCTCTGCTGCATCTAGGAATGTGGGTAGGGATCGCGGTTTGTTTTCACGTTTTCAGCGACTGTTTCAACACATATGGTACACAAGCGATTCGGCCTTTTTCTGAAAAGTGGGTATCGTGGAACATTATTCACATCTTTGATCCCTTTATCTTTTCCAGTCACATTGCTGCTATCTTCATGTGGTCCTTCCACGTGGCAAGTCCAAAGCTTGTTTTCCCAACCTTATATGGCGTCATCGCCCTTTACTACATTTGGCGCACCCTTGACCATTACATTGTAGAAAAAGGTCTTTACCGCAAAGATCCGACTTTCCAGCATGGCGATCAATACACACTTATTGTAACATTCAACCTCTATGTCTGGAATGTCGTAAAAAGAAGAGCAGACGGTACCTTCCAACTGGGCGAGCTTAAGAATTCCAAGCTGAAATGGTTAGATACCGTGAGATGTGAGGACCACCCAGCCGTCGAAGCTTCCAAGAAGCATGAAGACATTCAGGCTTTGCTGTACTTCTCATCGTTCACCTGTGCGGAAGTGAAAGAACATCGTTGGGGTTACGAAGTCAGATGGGCGGATGTGCGCTATCGCCATCGCAAGCAATACCCATTCGTAGGTGTCATCCATATGGACCACAATTTCAAAACGCTCGATTCTTACGTAGGCTGGGTCAACGACACCAGACTAGAAAAGAAGCTTCGAGTAGATCTTTATTAAGATGTAGACGCGTGCAAGTACGCGTCTTTTTTCATTTATTTTCTACAAAAAAAGCCCAGAGGTTTTTTAGACCCCTGAGCTTTTATATTACAACAATCGGGAAAAACTAATAACGGGTTATCGCTTCTTAGCTACGGAAGCCAGATTGACCAGCCAACGATTGCTCAGCGATTTGCACTAGACGACGAGTGATGTTACCCCCGATTGAACCTGCATCGCGAGTAGCCATATAGCCCATGTAACCATCTTGAGGAATTTGGATGCCCAGTTCTTGAGCTACCTCATATTTCAATTGATTTAGAGCTGCTGTAGCTTGTGGAACTGCCAAAGTGTTGCTGTTACGAGATTGTGCCATAAGGATCAGACTCCTTTCAGTCAGCTATGATCTTTGATGTATTTGCAAGCTTGCAAACATAGTATGTGGAGGAAATGAATTTATATGCACATCGTTCAAAAAAGTTTAAAATAAGAATACACCGTTCAAACTTCTAGAAAGTAGGTCACGTTCATGAGTAAACCGCTCGCGCTTTTATTCGCTTTAGTCGGCACGCTTCTGCTTGCCTCCATTTCCCTATTTATCGCACTCCGGCAGCCTTGGATGATTCTCGTCTGTACGATCATTGCATTAGGCTTTATCGGTTATGGCTTTGCCGTTAAGGCAAAGATTCGCAAGAGAAATTCCCGGCCGTAACCACCACGGCTCCACAAAAAAAGAGCTCAACAGCTATAACCGCTGTTTGAGCTCTTTTCGCTTTTCTTTTAGATGACCACGAAGCCCATCCGTTTCTTCACTTCAAGCAAGGTTTCGTTCGCGACCTCAGCAGCCTCTTGCGCACCTTTTTTCAAAATATCAAAGATCTCACCCGAACGGCGAATCTCCTGATAGCGCTGTTGAATCGGCTCAAGGACTGCCACGATCTGCTCAGCTAGATCCTTTTTGAACGGTCCATAACCTTGGCCATCATATCTCGCTTCAATCTCGACTACACTCATTTCAGCAAAATGGGAATAGATCGAGATTAGATTGCTAACCTCTGGCTTGTTCTGCGGATCATATTTCACTTCACGGCCAGAATCTGTCACTGCACGGCTAAGTTTCTTACGGATAACAGACGGCTCATCCAGCATGGCGATGTAACTGCCTGCATTCGGACTGCTCTTGCTCATCTTCTTTGAAGCATCGTCTAGTGACATGATTCTTGCGCCAATCTCAGGCATATAAGGCTGCGGCATCACAAACATATCGCCAAAACGGTTGTTAAAACGGTTAGCCAAATCGCGAGTAAGCTCCAAATGCTGCTTCTGGTCGTCCCCAACCGGGATCAGATCGGCATTGTACAAGAGAATATCTGCCGCCATGAGGGATGGATACGTAAAGAGGCCTGCCCCAACGGATTCCTTGCCTTCCGATTTATCTTTGAACTGCGTCATGCGCTCAAGCTCGCCCATGTGCGTCAGTGTCGTCATGATCCAGCCGAGCTCCGCGTGTGCATGAACATGGGATTGCAGGAAGATGGAGGCCTTATTCGGATCTAGTCCCGCCGCAATGTAAAGCGCAGCGATCGACTCCGTTTGTTCTTTAAGTGCTGCTGGGTCCTGCGGCACCGTGATCGCGTGCATATCCACCACCATAAAATAGCAGCGGTGCAAATGCTGCAGCTTCACATAGTTGCGAAGAGCACCAATATAATTGCCAATTGTCAGCTGGCCGCTGGACTGCATGCCTGATAATACTCGTTTCATTGTGAAAATCCCTCCGAATTCATCATTAAATTAGCTTTTGTACAGTTAAAAAAAGACAACAAAAAGGCCTCTCCCCGCAAGGGACGAGAGACCGTGGTACCACCCTAATTTGTCCATGTATGAGCATAGGAATGCCGCATAGACCTTCAGGCTCTTGTAACGGAGAGCAGCCGTTCGGCATACTTGTCAGATGTGGATGTTCTTCCGGCCTAGGTTCCGGCAACCTCATACTGTGTTCAGCCTCAAGCTCAAGGATCCATTCGGTTTGCTCGTTTCACCGGTTCGCACCAACCACCGGCTCTCTGAGAAACGGGAAACAAACGTACTTGTTCCTGTCATCGCTTATTGATTTTATATAATTATACACCTTGACTTTCCATTGTCAACCAAGGTCTTTGTCCTATCTTTCCCTGCATGGACATAGGATAGATAACATACGATTCTATCATCAATGGACAAAGGGGTGTCAATGAATTGTCATCAACACTATACCGGTGGAGTCTTCCCATCTCCACGGTGATTTGCGCATGTCTTCTCATCCTCATTCTAGCGACGAGAGAGCTTCCGCCGATGGGGCTGATCCGGAATGATATCAAGCATGTGTTTGCTGCTTTTATGGACATTTTCCTCGACGCCCTGCCCTTTATGTTCATGGGCGTCCTGCTCTCCACCGTCGTTGAAAACTTCATCCCGGAGGCATTCATCCGGCGTATGACACCCAAGCATCCGCTTGGCGGCATCCTGTTCGCCTGTGTGCTGGGTATCATGTTCCCACTCTGTGAGTGCGGCATGATACCTTTCGTTCGCCGGCTTATGCGCAAAGGCATGCCCGTCTACATTGCCGTTATTTTCATACTCGTCGGACCGATTCTGAATCCGATCGTGTTCGCGTCTACCTTCATGGCTTTCCGCAGCGCGCCGGAAATGGCTTATTCGCGCATGGGGCTTACCTTCGGTGTCGCGCTGATTATCGGTCTCCTGTTGACGCGTTTTTTGAAAAGCAGCCCGCTGCGCCACGCCAATGGTGCGCATGCGGCTGAGCATATCCATACGCATGAGCATCAGCATGGCCAGCATAACCATGATCATGATCATGACCATCACCAACACCATCATCATCATCATCATCATCATCACCATGACCATACGCATGACCATCCTCATCAGCACGACCACGGCCACAACCACTCCCACGGTGACAGTCGGTTAGCAACCATGCTCAGCCACGGCACATCCGAGCTGTTTGAGATGAGCAAATACTTAATGCTCGGCGCATTCTTGACCGCACTAATCCAAACTTTTGTCGCCCAAGACAGCTTATCAGCCATCGGTCAGGGGACATTCATCTCGCATGTCTTTATGATGGGCTTTGCCTACTTGCTCTCGTTATGCTCCACAACGGATGCCTTCGTAGCCGCCTCTTTCGCCAAGACGTTCTCTCCTGGCTCCCTGCTGGCGTTCCTAGTCTTCGGCCCGATGATCGATGTCAAAAGCACACTGATGCTACTATCCATCTTTAAAGCCCGTTTCGTGCTTACGCTCTCCTTTGTTGTAGCGGTAACGGTTTTGACCGGCTCCTTGCTATTTATGCATTTCTTTTTTTAAAAGCACACAAAAAAGGCCAGAGCTATAAGCCCTGGCCTTTTATTATTTTACCATTTCAAAATAGCTCCGGCACTCGCATTCGTTACCATTTTCGTGTAACGCGCCAAATATCCGGTTTGGATTTTCGGTTGGAACTCTGTCCAGCTTTCGCGGCGCTTCGCTAACTCTTCATCGCTGACTTGCAAATTGATTTTGCGGCCATCCATATCGACATCGATAATGTCGCCATCATGTACGAAAGCAAGTGGTCCGCCTTCAGCAGCCTCTGGAGACATATGGCCGATGGAGATACCGCGGGATGCGCCCGAGAAACGTCCGTCTGTAATCAAGGCAACTTTCGCGCCTAGACCCATACCTACGATTTGAGAGGTAGGTGCCAACATTTCCGGCATACCAGGTCCGCCTTTTGGCCCTTCATAACGGATTACAACAACGTGGCCTTCTTTAACTTTGCCATTAGCAATGCCATAGAGCGCCTCATCTTGGGAGTTAAAGCAGATCGCAGGACCTACGTGGCGCCCGCCAACGGATTTATCTACCGCCCCGACTTTAACGATACTCCCTTCAGGAGCAAGGTTTCCGAACAGAACAGCCAGTCCGCCTCTTTCGCTGTGCGGGTTGCTTAACGGACGTATGACGTCTGTATTCTGGATTTCACAACCAGCTACGTTTTCACGAATAGTTTGTGCAGTAACGGAAAGACGATCGCCATCGAAAGCTCCTGGTTTTTTCAAAAGCTCATTAATAACCGCACTAACACCGCCGGCTAAATGTACATCTTCAATGTGATAATCGGAAGCTGGAGCGATTTTGGCAAGGTGAGGAACGCGCTCTGCCACTTCGTTAATACGGGAAATCGGGTAATCGATACCTGCTTCAGCAGCGATAGCCAAAGTGTGAAGTACTGTATTCGTGGAACCGCCCATCGCCATATCAAGTGCAAACGCGTTGTCAATCGCTTCAATTGTTACGATATCACGCGGCTTAATGTCTTTTTCGATCAAAGTCATCAGCTGTTTCGCACAGTCTTTCACGAATTGCTTACGCTCTTCGGCAACTGCCAAGATTGTACCGTTACCTGGCATTGCAAGGCCTAGACCTTCTGCCAAACAGTTCATGGAGTTCGCTGTGAACATACCGGAACAAGATCCGCAAGTGGGACATCCGTATTGCTCAAGCTCTTCTAGACCCGCTTCATCCAATTTCCCTGCTTGGAAAGCACCTACGCCCTCGAAAACGGAGGACAGGGAAATGGACTTACCGTTTTTATCTTTACCGGCTTTCATTGGGCCACCGCTGACTAACATCGTAGGGATGTTAACGCGAAGCGCGCCCATGATCATACCCGGCGTAATTTTATCACAGTTAGGAATACAGATAAGACCATCGAACCAATGCGCGTTTACGACCGTTTCCAAGGAATCGGCAATAATTTCACGGCTTGGCAGGGAATATCGCATACCGATATGCCCCATAGCGATACCATCGTCAACACCAATCGTGTTGAACTCGAAAGGAACGCCGCCCGCTTCACGGATCGCTTCTTTCACCAGCTTACCGAATTCTTGCAAATGAACATGTCCAGGAATAATGTCTATATAAGAGTTACAAACCGCAATAAACGGCTTGCCGAAATCTTCTTCTTTAACGCCAGCTGCGCGCAACAAACTGCGGTGCGGAGCGCGGTCGAATCCTTTTTTAATCATGTCGCTACGCTGTTTTGGATGAGCCATTCTCTATTCCTCCTAGATTACAATTCTTTTGTAAAAACATTGAATCTATCATATCACACTTTTCGTCAAATTTCTTCCTTTAGTGTACTGACGCGTCAATGTAAAAGCAAGAGATTATTTTCTGCCAAAATCAGCCTTAATTTCTCCCCACTTTTTCGTATCCCATTTCACGATTTTATTCGTGTAGGTGTTGGTCCGAAGCCACTTCAGCGCTCGGTCAACCAACGTCCAAATTTCTTCTGTTGAAGCGTCCCGAACTAAATTGGTCGAAACTTCCTTTTTGCGAATCCAGCTTAAAGCTGTAACGGAATCGGTATAAATGGTTTTGCCGCTGCCCTGCTTTTGCAAATACGCCAATCCGTGCACGATCGCCAAAAACTCGCCCAAATTATTCGTACCCTTGGAAATTGGACCTTGGTAAAAAAGGATCTCTCCCGTCCGCGTGTCGACTCCTTTGTACTCCACAATCCCTGGATTCCCGGAGCAGCCCACATCCACGGACAGGCTGTCGTAGTCCACCTCTGGAGCTGTCTCAGGGGTAGCCGACTTACTGCCGGAAGCCGAGGTAGACGACGCTCCAGCCTTCCCTCCGAAATTCAGCGATTTCTGCCAGCCCTTTTCTAAGGCTTGACGCGCTTCCGCCTCGGATTCGTACGATTTAAACCTCGCTTGCGGAAATCCTTTTGTCTGCGCCTGACAATCCGCCCACGATCGATAAATCCCTGGCTTATGCCCCACCCAAACGACATAATATTTCACTGCTGCCATCCTATTCACTCCGTCATTGTTGATGTAATTGATGTACCAACCCTTCAACTACTTTCACCGTGTCAGCAAAATAGGGCTTATAATCCAACCCTTTGATAAATGCCAAATAGGTTTCCCCGATCTCTAGGACCTCTTTCCTGTAGCGATCGGCCGGTATGTTGTGGGTCTCAAGCTCGCGGTACGTGCCGTTCGTTCGCTCTTCAACCGAGATAAGCTGTATTTGTTCCTCCGGCAAATGATGAACAACGAATGAAAATCCCCTGCACTCCGGGTCTCCGCAGCCGCATACAAAGAATGGCATCTGCTCCCATTGATCCGGCGGTGCAAATCGATTCGGCTCCGTGTCATACAGCGCACTATACAGAAGCGCAGGGAGCCCTACATCGACGCATAGCGGTTCTTCTATAATAACGCTGTCGTCCACCGCCATGCGGACATCCGCCTGAATGATTTGTAAGTCCTTATCAAGGGACCAGCCCTTTATAGATAGTTCAAACATGATTACGCCTCCGTTCTCCCTTTGCTTTTCTTATTATAACAAAGACTGTCCAATCTTGCTTTTCCGCTTTCCAAAATACTGCCGAAAATTTCCAGTAAAATCAATGAGTATATTTTACAAAAGAGATTATACTACCTATTACTGGAGGTGATATCAGATGGCAGGACAATCTCGCAGCAGCAACTCTTTAGTTGTTCCACAAGCTACAGCAGCTTTGGATCAAATGAAATACGAAGTTGCTCAAGAACTAGGTATCCAGATTCCTCAAGACGGTTACTATGGCTACATGACGTCCCGTGATACAGGCTCCATTGGGGGCAGCATCACACGTCGCCTCGTTCAAATTGCTGAACAACAGCTAGCAGGCGGCAGCGCTAACAGATTTAGCAGATAACATCTCTTCCATACTTAAGCAAGAGAGGGCTTTCCTTCAAGTAGCTAGGCTACTGAAAGGAAGCCCTCCTTTTTGCGTCTGGAACGAAATTAGCAGGCTAAGAGAGTATTACTACTGTCAGCACTTGCAAGTGTTAACATCCCTCTGCTGCATGTACGGAATGCATGGCAACAGCGTTATATGTTGTATTTTGTGCAACCATTTAGCTGGAAAAGGGCATTCATACACCTCTATATTGTACTTTATACATCAGTTAAGCTATAAGCTGCCCCCATAGCGCCATTCCGGTAGATATGATTGTATTTTGTGCAATGAAAGACCAGTTAAGCAATCAAATCTAGCCTTTTTGTTGTATAAAATGCAACATAGACCTTACATTTTAGGTCAAAAAAGGACTGCCCACAAGAAGCAGTCCCCTCATTTATTAAGGTTTTACATCATAAATCTTGTACAGATCATCTAGCATTAGATTAGCTGCTTTCACACCGCCAGCTGTATTCCATGTCGCATCATTAACTTTTACTAATTTATTGTCTTTCACAACTTTGAGGTTTTTCCAAAGCGGATCGTTCATCCATTCCTGCTCTTGCTTCGTTCCTTTACCATCGCCAAGCTCGTATGTAAAGTAGAACACGCGGTCTGCAGCATCTAATTCAGTCAAACGCTCTTTGGTAATATCTTCAAACGATTTCTCATCACTTTTCGGATCCGAACGCGGGAAACCGATTTGTTGGAAAATAACACCAGTAAACATGTTTCCATAGTAATAACGCGTTTTACCGCCCATGAAGCGGACAACAGCGATTTTCTCTTTCAGCTTATCGCCAGCTTTGCTTTTGAAATCGTTAACGCGTTTATCGAAGTCTGCAATAATTTTGTCGCCTTCTGCTTTCTTGTTAAGTGCATCGGCATACAGCGAGAAGTTGCTTTTCCACTCACCGCGTAATGTCTCCGAGTAAACCGTTGGAGCAATTGCTTTAAGTTGGTCGTACACTTTCTCATGACGCATTTTGTTACCGATGATTAAATCTGGTTTCAAAGATGCGATTAACTCCAAGTTTGGCTGTGATTCTCCACCAACTGTTGTTACACCTTGCATATCCGCTTTAATATGGTCAAACCATGGATTTCCGTAGTAAGATTCAACGGCACCAACTGGCTTAACTCCAAGAGCTAAAAGGGCTTCTGTTCCCTCATTCGTCAAAATAACAACTCGTTTCGGCTGAGCAGGTACAGCGGTTTCCCCCATCGCATGTTTAATCGTACGAGGAGCATCGGACTTAACAGCTCCTTGCGGTGATGCGGATGCAGATGATGCTGGTTGCGCGCTAGGCTTTTCACCACATGCAGCTAAAACAATGGATACTACAAACATAATGGCAACAAGAGCCCAAGCTCTTTTTAGTTGTCTACTTTTTCCAAACATCTTACTTTGTTCCCTCCACACATTCAATTGATGATAACGATTATCATTATCTACAATACATGGTACTCGCTCTCGATAATTCTGTCAATCAAAATTGATAATGATTCTCAAAATCGTTGACTTCCCCTGCCTTTCTCATTAAAATAAACGAAGCATCTAATAAGGAAGCAGGCAATTATCTATGAATTATACCAACAACGAACGTCTATATCCTTTGTACAAAGGTATTGGGCTACTAGCGGCACTCATCGTGCTTGCCGTGATGATGGTTTGCAGCGTCAGGTTCGGTCTACATAACTATACCTGGACACAGGTTATGCAATCTTTTGATCATTACACTACGCCTTCGAACGAAGCTATCATTATTCAAACGGTTCGAATTCCGAGAGCGTTAATCGCCGCACTCGTCGGCGGAAGCCTAGCTGTTGCAGGGGCACTTATGCAAGCAATGACACGAAATCCGCTCGCATCGCCAAGTATTTTTGGCATTAACTCAGGCGCAGCCTTTGCCATCGTGTTGTCTGTTGGATTTTTCAATGTGTCTAGTCTTTCACAGTTCACATGGATCGCTTTTCTTGGCGCTGCTGTGAGCTCAGCCCTCGTATACGGACTTGGCTCCTTAGGCAGAGATGGCTTAACTCCGATGAAAATTACATTAGCGGGCTCAGCGATGACAGCCTTCTTTGCTTCGCTTACTCAAGGCATTTTGCTAGGAAACGGGAAAGCGTTTGACCAAGTCCTCTACTGGCTTGTTGGATCCGTTGAAGGCAGGACCATGTCCATGCTCCAATCCGTTTATCCATATATCTTAATTGCATGGGTCGGGGCATTTCTACTTGCACCGCACATCAACATCCTGTCCATGGGAGATGATGTAGCTAAAGGGCTCGGACAACGCACGATCTACGTAAAATTTATTACTGCAGTCGTTATCGTCCTATTGGCTGGAGGCTCCGTCGCCGTCGCAGGCCCGATTGTTTTTGTCGGGATCATCATCCCGCATATCGTCCGATTCCTCGTGGGAATCGATTATCGCTGGGTCATTCCCTACAGCGCGATTCTAGGCGGTATTTTGCTTGTTGGCGCTGACGTCATCGCCCGTTTCATCGTTATGCCCAAGGAAGTTCATGTTGGCGTAACGACAGCTATTCTCGGAGTTCCCTTCTTCATTTACATCGCTCGCAAAGGCGGACTGCTGAAATGAGTCATTCCAATCGACATGTTACGATTCGAAACAAAAGCTTCTCCTATAGGGTCAGCAAGAAATCTGTCCTTGTATCTCTGGTATTACTTCTAGCCGTCATTATTGTCATGATTCTTAGTACAGGAATCGGCAGCATTTATATCAAGCCTATTGAGGTTGTACGTGCCGTTTTTGGCTACGGGACTGATCCCAGCAACATGATTGTGAGATCTCTGCGTCTGCCTAGGGTAATTGTCGCCGTGTTAATCGGTGCATCGCTCGGCGTTGCCGGAGCCATCCTGCAAGGGATCGTTCGTAACCCGCTAACCTCGCCGGATACGATTGGTTCTACAGGTGGAGCTACACTTGGAGCGGTTTCCTTTTTCTTCTTTTTCTCGGATAAACTCAGCATTCACTGGCTGCCTGTTGCCGCCATTCTCGGCGCATTCATCGCCACTTTGGTGGTCTACTCTCTTTCATGGAAAAATGGGATTACCCCGCTCCGTCTGGTCCTTATCGGTACAGGATTCACGGCCGCGATGAGCGCACTCTCCTATCTGATGATGATCTCGGGACCGATCATTCTTGCCAATCAGTCACTTACCTTCATGACAGGGAGCATCTATGGTGTCTCTTGGCAGAAGGCTGTCTACCCTCTTCTTCCCTGGGTAGCAGTGCTGATCCCCATTATCTTTTTGTATGCGCGTCATATTACGGTGCAATCCTTAGGCGAAGACATTGCCCGCAATGTGGGCAGCAGCGTGCAGCGTCAGCGTTTTCTACTCATCATTTTGAGCGTGGCTCTGTCAGGTGCTGCTGTCGCATTCGGAGGAGCCATTAACTTCATCGGGCTCATGGCTCCACATATTGCTCGCAAGTTTGTAGGACCCAGCTTCGGTTCACTTATTCCTGTTTCCGCGTTAACTGGTTCCTTACTCCTACTTCTCGCCGATTTGGCAGGTAGATTCGTATTCAAACCGCTCGATATTCCCGCGGGTGTTTTCACAGCTGCCATTGGTGCTCCATTGTTTATCTTTGTCTTGTATCGCAGCAGAAATCGCGGTTAACAGTCTAATAAAGCAACACCCCCGGTCATCAACATGACCGGGGGTGTTGCTATATATAAGATAAGTGCTAAATCGTTTTGGCTAAGCTAGCCATATTATAATTGGTTTCAAATGTGATGCTTGCCGACAGTATTCCTTGTCTAACCGTAAAATCAAAGTAAATTTCACCATGTGTCCAACTTTTCTTTCGCTTCAAAGATTCAAGCCCCATCTGACGAAAAGATTGATACTGGACCTCCGTGAGTCCTTTAACCGTAGTCTCTGGGAGCACGCCGTCCTTACTTTCAAACGGGAGATGCTTCACTCCGAACTTACCTATTTCATTATTCCTGATATGCACAAACACCGTACCTGAACTTACATGGGATAACTCATCCTTAATCCTTCTAAACACCAAATCGATTTGTCTTGCAAGTGACATCTGATCCAAACTCATCATCTTCCTCCTTAAGTTTTAAAATTTTACTTATTATGTAAATTACGACTGTAGACCTATTATATCCATATAATTTACATAATTCAACAATTTATTTAAATATTCTTACAATTTTCACTATTCTTAATACTTCCTTTATGTAGATCCCAAGTATGAATCGAATACGAACGATTTTTGTCGAATTTGTGTAGAATATTTCCAGATTCAATGTTATAATTTTCAAACATAGTCCATTATTCCTGCATACATTACAAATTTCGCAAGGGAGTCGGTCAATTTGGATAAAATGTCAACCTTATCTTTTAGAAAGAAATTACAGTTGGGCTGCTATGGGTTAATCGGTTTGAACTGTGTATTTCTGCTAGTTTTAGCTTTCTCGTCAGAATGGAACCGCTTACTAGGAATTATTTTTCTTCTTCTTCTTCTCGCGTTAAGCTACCCTTTCATTAAGTGGTTCGAAAACCAATTGACTGAGCCTGTGGCCGACCTATCCCGCATAGCACTCAACATTTCCAAAGGCGACTTCTCTCAGAAAGTGACGGTAACTTCCGACGATACACTGGGTCAACTTGGCCAATCCTTCAACCAAATGATTGATAAGCTTCGTGAAATTCTTCGCGATACAGGCTCTATTTCCAAGCAAGTCTTCCAAACAAGCCGCGATATTTACTCCAAAAACGAAAACTTCCGCACAGTCCTGGAACAAGTAAGCATTTCGGCTCATGAATTAGCTGCAGGTGCCGGTCAAATTTCAGAAGAGGTATCCGGTGTATCTATTACGACCAAAGACATAGAAGTGAAGATCGTCAACTATGCAGGTTCTGCAAAAGAAATGAAAGATCGCTCAGATCAAATGATGACTCTAGTGGAAAAGGGACGTACTTCCGTTGAAAGCCAAGGCGTCGGCATGAAGCGAAATGTGGAAGTTACACAGAAGGTTTCCGAAACCATTGACATGTTGGCCCGTCAAGCGGCTGGCATCAACAACGTAACCCGCTCCATTTCGGAGATTGCCGAACAAACGAATCTGCTGTCCCTCAACGCATCCATTGAAGCCGCCAGAGCTGGCGAGCACGGCCGGGGTTTTGCAGTCGTCGCGCAAGAGGTGCGCAAGCTTGCTGAGGAGTCCACTTCCCTTACCCGTGAAGTGTTTGGCTTTGTGAAGAGCATCGAGCAGGGTATCCAGGAAGCGATTCGCAGCATTCAAGTTAACGAAGATGTTGTAAAAAAGCAAACCGTGCTTATCGATCAAACGGAAACAGTATTCTCACAGATTGTAGATAGCGTTGGTTTCATCTCGGAAGAAATTAACCGCTTTGCGGAAGAAAGCGAACAAATGCTTGTCAGCTCCGAGCAAATTGCTGCTGCCATGGAGAACATCTCGGCAATTACGGAGGAATCCGCTGCAGGCACGCAAGAAGTTTCCGCATCCATGAACGAACAGATTGCTACCGTCCAAGGCATCGTCACGCAAGCTGAGGAAATGACGCGCGTCGTCACACAATTACAACAAACCATTCAGGTGTTTAAGCTGTAAGTTTAATCTTATCATCACAAAAGGGATGTCCTGACGTAGATATTATCTACTTCCAGGACATCCCCTTTTCTTTCTAAACCTGAACTTTCGCTTCTGTCAGCCTCATGAATTCCTTCACATCTTGAACCGCCATGTCCACAGCGCTTTGCCAGAAGTCAGGCTCAGTTAAATCAACACCAAGATGCTTCTGAGCAAGCTCTTCCACGTTCATGCTGCCCGTATCTCTCAGCAGAGAGATGTACTTATCTTCGAAAGCCGCGCCTTCTTGCACAGCTCTCGCATAAATACCGGCGCTAAACATATAGCCAAACGTGTAAGGGAAGTTGTAGAAAGGCACATCCGTTGCATAGAAATGCAATTTTGCCGCCCAGAAATGCGGATGGTAACTGCTTAGTGCATCCTGGTAAGCAACCTTCTGTGCATCCACCATAAGCTCATTCAGACGCTCCACACTCACGAGTCCTTGACGTCGTTCTGCGTAGAAGTTCGTTTCAAAAATGAATCTCGCATGAATGTTCATGAAGAACGCGATAGCCCGTTGAATTTTGTCTTCCAGCAAAATGATGCGCTCTTCGTCCGTTGAAGCACTCTTCACAACAGCGTCAGCAACGATCATCTCTGCGAACGTAGACGCGGTTTCCGCGACGTTCATAGCGTACTCCTGAGCAAGCGCCGGCATATCCGTCATGACGTGCTGATGGTAGCCGTGGCCTAGCTCATGAGCAAGCGTTGAGACGTTGTTCAACGTGCCGCCATAAGTCATGAATATACGTGTCTCTCCTGCGACTGGGAACGATGTACAGAAGCCGCCTGGACGTTTCCCAGCGCGATCCTCAGCTTCAATCCAGCGATTCTCGAAGGCTTGCTCCGAAAAGGCTGCCAGCTTCGGACTGAAGCGCTCGAACTGCTCAATAATGAGGCTTGCGCCTTCATCATAAGAAATTTTCTTGGAGGAATCGCCCAGCGGTGCATCGACATCCACCCACGCCAATTTCTCGACGCCAAGCAGCTTCGCTTTTCGGTTCAAGTACTGGACGAAGATCGCTTTATTGCGGTCAATGACCTCCCACATTACATTCAGCGTCTTCTCTTCCATACGATTAATCGCAAGCGGCTCTTTATGTATACTGTTCCAGCCTCTATATTTGTACACTTGAAGGCGGAATCCGGCCAAATGATTTAGTGCCTCTGCGCAGTAATCTTCCTTATCCGTCCAGGCATTTTCCCATTTCTCAAACAAAGCAAGCCGTTCTTCACGGTTCTCTGTATGCAGCTTATTAAACGCTTGGCCAGCCGAAAGTTCAACCGTCTCACCGTCAACCTCCACAGGCATACGGAATTGACCTACGGTAGAATTATACAAGTCGCCCCACCCATGATAACCGTCTACGGCCAAATCATTGATTAATGCTTCTTGTTCAGGCGGCAGCTTTTCTTGCGCCAGGGCACGGCGTTCATCTAGCGGAAATGCGATCGATTGGAACGGCGCTTTCTTCAGAATCTCCGACCAAACCCCATCCGGAATACCGGTCAGTACTTGGTCAAAATGCGTGAGTGACGACAGATGCTCAGCGTACAAGCTTTTGACCTGTCCATTCAATACAGGCGCTTTCTTATCCTTCTGATTATCGGCGAGTAGACAACCTACAAAAGAATCAGCCTCGTGAATATTTTTCAAATTGCTCTGGAACAATTCAACCAGCTTCGCAAGACCATCCGTATCTGCAGCTTGCTGCGGCGATGGTGTGCTCCGCACCTGCTCTTGGAAAGCCGCAATCGAAGCTTGAAGCTCCTTCAGATGTGCTGCGAAGGCAGGAGACTCACTTCCACCAGGAAAAAAAGTTTCTAAATTCCACGTTTGATTAAGAGGTAAATGAAGCAAAGCTATCACCTTTCCTTTCCTTCTTTTATTAAATCATAAACGGTCTATCAGGAGCAATCATCGTAATCTTACTGATTGCTTATAGGTAAGAAGTATGATTCAATAAAATAAAGTTCCTGCAAAATAAATCGGAACAGGATGGTGTGATAACAATTATGAAACCGTTACAAATTTCTCCAGAAACAGCCGTCAAACTGGCTGAGCAGCTTAAAGTACCTTTGGAACATCTCATGCATATGCCACAACATATTTTACTTCAAAAATTAGCAGAGCTCGCGAAAACTTCCACTTCGGAAAAAAGCGATCCGGAATCGAAGTAGGCTGTGCTGTTTCCTTTTGCCAACACTTGGCCTTATGACATTGTAATGAAGGACGTTTATGTGGCCGAATGTCCCTTTTGCCATAGCTCCAATGTGCTGCTGCCGCTGAAAGTCCACGAACTGAAATCCATTCATGAAGGCAAAAAAAAGCTGCTTGTGTTTCCTTGCTGTCATAACAAGCTGACGCTCGTTGACACAGACCGCGATTACTTATTGGCGGACACCGCTATACGAACGAAACAAACGTAGCTTTCAAGCGCGAGGAGTAGAAAGAGTTCCTATGAATGAGTATCTCGTTCCTTTGACAAGTGCATGCACGTTAGTCACACTGAATTACGTGGCTATGAAAGTTCGTAGCAAGATGCTGACCGATTCCTTCGAGCAGCTTCTTGCGCCTTTGCTCACCGGTCTTGCTTGTATGATCATGATGCTCGAACCCCTGCCTGAGCCGCTCGGTTTGATTGATTTACGCTCCTTGCCCATCTTCATGGCCGGCTTGCGTTACGGAATGCCGATTGCCCTTCTGTCATCCGTCTTACCGGCGGGTTTCAGCCTCATTTCGCATGAAAACCATGCTTGGTTCAACATCGCACAAGATTTGCTCGCCCCTGCGCTTATAAGCTCCCTATTTCACAATAAAGAATACCGCACAGGCTTCTTGGACATTCCTATTCGTCACGGGCTCCAAATATGCACTTATGTCTTTCTCTTGCGCCTCCTGATTCATGGACTGTTCATAAACGCATTATCCTGGCATTATGCCGGTGATCAGCTTTTCATGCTGGTCATCATTTCAGCCACTTTCATTACGCTCATCATTATGGTGAATGATGAGAATAAAAGTTGGCGCTTACAACGCCAGATGGAGCTCCAAGCCAATCAAGACAGCTTAACCAAACTTCCTAATCTGCGCAGCTTTATGCCCATTGCAAACGAAGCCCTCAATAAACGACAAATGTCTATCATGATGATCGATTTGGATAATTTCAAACAATATAATGATCTCTTCGGGCATCTGGAGGGAGATCAACTGCTAAGAGAAATTAGCCATGTTCTTCGTCACCATATCCATGAAGAGGATTATCTCGCAAGGTACGGCGGTGAAGAGTTCATTCTTCTCAGTTCAGAGATAGATCCAATTAGACTTAGCTTATATGCCCAGTATTTTTGCTTTTTGGCTGCCCAAGCCTTCGAGCACAAAAACCAAATCGTTACAACACCAGTTACCATCTCTATTGGTATTTCTACCGCGAAGTTACCCCAAGCTGATTTGACCCAAATGATCTATGAAGCAGACCAAGCCCTCTATGAATCCAAACGTCAAGGAAAAAATCGTTTCACCCACTACCGCCAACTCCCAGAGCTTGACCAAAAAATGAACGCTTAACTATGCAAGGGATCGCAATCAAGCAATCACCACATGACATAGTCAAGCGTTCATTTCATTTTATACGGAAGCTTGTTTCATTTCGTCCGGCAGTTCCATACGAATGGCGAGCATATCTTCGCGAGTTATAATCCATTGTTCGCGGCTTGCTCGAATCATCCCGGAATCCATTATCTTACGGTCATTAATGATGCGTGAAAACCACTTGACTGCCTCATTATAACGGCTTAATCTGCGATTAAGTTCGCCCATCAGAAACATCAGTCTTGCATTATTCAGATCCATGCCTTCATTTTCAAATACGCTAACATATGCTTCCAAGGCAAAAGTCAAGAATCGCTTCTCTTGCTCCCAATCGCCTTTGTATCTGTACAGCCACGCCAAATGATGAAGTAGTCCTGCTACAACGCGAGATTTCTCCTCTTTAATTTGCGCGCTGACCAGCGCCAGCTTATAAGTATGCAGCGTTTCCTCCCACGTTCGTTCACTGCCAAAGCTGCGCATCGTCCAGTTCTTGGCAATCTTCTCATGAAAGGCTTCGCGTTGAGCTGGCTTCCATATATCTGAAAAGTTTTCTGTATGCGCATAACCGCAGTAAGGACAAATCCTCACGATGTAGTAATCAGGGTTGATGTCCTTATAATGAACGCAGAAATCCGCGTCTGTTTTGATCGCTTTTTTGAAGCTTGGACGAACCTTCATCGATTTGAAGGAATTGTCGCAATACGTACATTTCACTGAAATCTCATACAAAGGTTCAACCATCTCGAAACCCCGCCTCTTCTCTGGAAAGTATAGGAAAGAAGAACTATTCTTCTTCAGGTGTATTTACAAAATGATAGGCGGAACCTTTCAAGCGTTGGAGCAAAAATTCCCGAAGTTCCTGCGGCAAGCCCACTTCCTCCATAGCTTCAGCCATACAGCCTAACCAGGCATCTGCTCGTTCCACTGTGATAGGAAAAGGCATATGCCTCCCTCTCATCATGGGGTGTCCATGGACATCTGAATACAGCGTCGGGCCTCCAAAAAATTGGCTTAAAAACATATATTGCTTATCCATAACGGGTTCAATATCCGAAGGGAACAGGGGCGCCAGTAAAGGATTCTTGAGCACTTTGGGATAAAAAGCCTCCACAATCCGGCGAACCGTCTCTGCTCCCCCCATCAATTCAAACAACGTATTGCGTTCTTGCTCTGACATGGTGAGAACCTCTCTGCTCGTAATTACTTAATAGTTTTCTACATCCTCATCCCCTGCATGCATGAGTGTTTCTCGAATGACAAACACGAACATACAAACGACCAAACCGACGATGACACTTGTCATTTTAATCACTCCCGCGGCCTAGGATATAAGACTAGTACTAGTCCTATTTTACCATAAATACATTTACATAACAGTACCAAAGTCTAAGTTTTTTAGGCCGGCATGTATGTCCCATTCCTTTCATATAGTTGAGGAGGAGGTGTAGAGTTCCATGGAGAAAAGAAACTTTACCGCGGCGTTACTCATGGCCTTTGTTGTTATTGCCATTATTCTATGCTTATTTGCCTTCCCTCATGCCGGACTTCAAGCAGCCTTACGCGGTGTTTCCATTTGGTGGGATGTGCTCTTTCCTGCACTCTTTCCCTTCTTCGTGATCTCCGAAATCTTGCTTGGCTTCGGCATCGTTCATTTCTTCGGCACACTGCTTGATCCAATGATGCGCCCTGTCTTCCGGATCCCAGGCATTGGCGGCTTCGTCGTAGCCATGGGCTTCGCAGCCGGCTATCCTGTCGGCGCGAAGTTGACAGCCCAGCTATGGACGCAAAAGCTCGTGAACCGCGAAGAGGGCGAACGGCTCGTTGCATTTACAACAAGTTCAGACCCAATCTTTTTGATTGGAGCTGTTTCGATAGGCTTCTTCCATGACGCCTCATTGGCTATCATTCTGGCCGTAGCTCACTACGGAGGCTCGCTCATGATTGGGTTGATGATGCGATTCCATGGCAGGAAAAGCCCGCCCACCGAACAGAAGAGCGCCGGTCAAGGCTGGATTTGGAAACGCGCATTTAATTCCATGCACCATGCACGCATGTCCGATGGGAGATCCATTGGCACGCTACTCAGCCAATCTATCCTTCAATCATTAAATTTAATTTTCGTCGTAGGTGGACTAGTTGTCTTCTTCTCCGTCGTATTGGAAGTCTTAACGGAAGCCAAGGTCATGAATGCCATGTACCTGCTCATTGATTCCCTCTTGCGCTTCACAGGACTTCCCCCTCAGTTGTCACAAGCCGTCATGAATGGCCTATTCGAGGTGACAATTGGGGCGAAGGCTGCGGGCAATGCCCCTGCAGCTCTAGCGCTTTCCAGCAAAGTCGCCATTGGCGCGTTCATTTTGTCATGGGGCGGCATGTCCGTGCATGCGCAGATCGTCAGCCTTTTGAGTCATACCAACTTGCGCTATATGCCTTTTTTGATCTCCCGCTTCATCCATGCTTTGCTCTCCGCAGCTATTGTACTCGTTATTTGGGAGCCTATGCAGGTCTTCCGAGACGCAAAAACGGTTTTTATGCCTCAGTATGATCCATCATCTCCCGTTCTCAGTTATCTCAGACTCCTGCTCCCTGTGAGTGGAACCGTTATCTTGGCTGCTTTTACTGTCATTGCGGGGCTCTTTGCTGCATATTCCTTACTTAGGCTCGTGTATGAAAAGGTTGGTGGAACAAGATAATATGGGTAATTACAATAATAATGACAATCATGATCATAAAGGGAGTGAACATACAGTATGCAAAACTCCGTTCTGCGAGTAGCCAAAACATTGCCTCCTGCGATTGAGCGCTTGTCCGAGCTAGCCATTAATCTATGGTTCAGTTGGAACTATGATGCTTTACAGCTTTTTGCACAAATGGATCCTGCAAAATGGGCTCAAACGGGCCATAATCCGGTTCGCCTCCTTTACGATTTAGACGATGCTAAACTAGATGCTTTAAGTCATAATACGGAATTTCTAACCCAGTATCGACAAGTGATCGACAGGTTCGACGCTTATTTAAACGGTCCTACCTGGTTTCAAGAAAAGCATGGAGACCGAGGCTATGTTAAAGTTGCCTATTTTTCCGCCGAATTCGGCTTCCATGAATCTTTGCCGATCTATTCGGGAGGCCTTGGCATCTTGGCAGGCGATCACGCCAAATCGGCAAGTGATTTGGGTATTCCTTTAGTCGGTGTTGGCCTTCTTTATAAAAAAGGATACTTTACGCAAAAAATTGATGCTTCAGGCGGACAACAAAGTCATCTATACGATTATGACTTTGCCAAACTTCCGATTGCGCCTGTTCTTCATGAAGGCGCTCCTCTCACCATTTCGATCGACATGCCGGGCCGGGCCATCACTTTGCTGGTTTGGCAAGTGCAAATCGGGCGCAATCGGATCTATTTACTCGACGCCGATCATGAAGCCAATCAACAATCGGATAAAGAACTAACCGCACAGCTATATGGCGGAAATCAAGATACACGCATTGCTCAGGAAATCGTGCTTGGCATTGGCGGCGTCAAAGCGCTTCGCGCGCTGGGCATTTATCCCAATGTGTACCATATCAATGAAGGTCACGCAGCTTTCCTCACTTTGGAGCGCTTGAAGGAACTGCTGCATCTAGGTCTGCCTTTCCACGTGGCTGTCGAAACCGTCCGCTCCGCTACTGTCTTTACCACCCACACACCTGTTCCTGCGGGCCATGACACGTTCTCCATCGGGATGGTTGAGCATTATCTCGGACCGCTGTTCAACGAGCTGTCACGCCACAAGCAGGCGATTATTGCACTTGGACTTGACCATCACACAGGCCAGTTTAATATGACTCATTTGGCCATGAATACAGCCGGACTCCGCAATGGCGTCAGTAAACTGCATGGGCAAGTTTCCCGTGAAATGTTCAAAGAATTTCACGGAAATATTGATGCTAGTGAAGTTCCAATCGGTTCTATTACGAATGGTGTTCATTTGGACACATGGACAGCTCCTGGCTGGAAAGAGCTGCTAGATCGCTTCTTACCCGGCACTTGGCGGGAAGAACAAGCCAATAAGCATCAATGGCAGCAAGTTGAAGTCATTCCCGATGAATCCATCTGGCATGTGCATCAACGTTTGAAAGATAATTTAATCAGCTTTGCTCGTCAGAATTTGATGGAGCAGCGTAGACGCAATGGGGAATCTGAGCAGCGGATTGAGGAAGTTAGACAGTATCTGAATCCAAAAGCCTTAACAATCGGGTTCGCCAGACGATTTGCAACCTACAAGCGGGCTAATCTGATTTTTAACGATTTGTACCGGCTTAAGAAATTAATTAATGATCCCGAACGGCCAATCCAATTTATTTTTGCTGGCAAGGCTCACCCTGCCGATTATCCTGGCCAGGAGCTTATCCGTGAAATTTACCGTGTTTCGAAAATGAAGGAATTCGAAGGCAAAGTTGTAATGCTCGAAAACTACGACATGAATATGGCTCGCTATCTCGTACAGGGCGTTGATGTCTGGCTGAACAACCCTCGAAGACCCCTTGAAGCCAGCGGCACAAGCGGTCAGAAAGCGGCAATGAATGGCGTTCTTAATTTTAGTGTGCTTGACGGTTGGTGGGAGGAAGGCTATAACGGGACGAACGGTTGGGCTATTGGCTCAACAGGTACGGCCGATTGGGCTGTGCAGGAGAAAGAAAATACCCAATCCATTTATCACATTTTGGAGAAAGAAATTATTCCCCTGTACTACAACCAAGGGAATCTTCCGCATCAATGGATTGGCCGGATGAAGCGCTCTATCCAATCGCTTAGTCCCGTGTATAACACACACCGCATGGTACAGGATTACACAGAAGAAACCTATTTGCCGACAGCAGATCGAGCACGCTTATTTGTAGCTAATCATTATGAGGTTGCGACCAAGGTTGCCGATTATAAGCAGTTCATCCGAAATAACTGGTATCAAGTAAAAATCATTGGTATCGATGACCGCTCTGCCAAATTGTCTACAGAAGTGCCCTTAAGCGAAATCAAACCGTCAACCAAGGAAGTGAC
Organism: Paenibacillus sp. J22R160; assembly: GCF_059692135.1. Taxonomy (NCBI): domain Bacteria; kingdom Bacillati; phylum Bacillota; class Bacilli; order Caryophanales; family Paenibacillaceae; genus Paenibacillus; species Paenibacillus sp. J22R160. The sequence goes on from NZ_JCAUAU010000003.1 coordinate 676,401, forward strand.
CGCACAGATCTATTTCGGCCCTATTTGGCCGCAGGATACAGCTGTAGAGATCATTTACTACGAGGACAGCGGTGAAAAATGGGAACAACGAATTATCCCCATGGAGTCATCAGGTGAGCTGATTGAGCATGTGCAGAGCTATAAATCAAGAATTCCTGGGCACCTCGTCCATGGGCCGCACTTCTCCATTCGCGTTCGACCTATTTCGGCGAATTTCGCCCACTCTTTTGAGCTTTCATTAGTAACTAGTACACTTTCTTGGCAGTAAATGTATGATTTCCTCGATAAAGCCCCGTTTGGGGCTTTTCTTATTTTCTTTTATAAATTATTATGAAAAGAGAACTTACGGTATGTGCATGCGTTCATGAATGCAAATCTAACCACTTGGTGATGCTATGGATTGGAATAAGGCACTAGAATTGGCATATATCGCACCGAACTCCGACTGTCATTTGATTGTTGTCGGTGAGTCCAAAGACGGACAGCCTTTTTGCTATGAAGATAATTTCTACATTGATAAAATTGGTGAAGATTCATTCATTGTTTGTTTAGAGCTCTCAGGCGTGTTTCCATTCGACAAACTTGAACATGTATCTTTTATTGAATTTTCTTTTAAAAACCGTGGAATTTTATATTATACGCACGTAGAGTTACTTCAACTTGAGTTAAAAAAAGCGATTTGTTACCTCACGCTATCTATTCCCGAAGAGATTCAGCAGCATCAGAACCGACAGCACAACCGGGCCAAGATCTCCCTTCGAACACCAATTACCCTTCAAATTGTCGGCATTCGCGGCTTATCCGCACACAAGGGCGTCGCTTTCTCTGGACAGCTGCTTGATATTAGTGCAGGAGGTCTTTCTTTTGTTACGACAAATCGGCTTTTTTATCCCTTATTTCTGGAATTCAGCTTCATTCTATCAGGGTTTACCCACCCCATTACCGCATATGGAGAGATTATAAGGGTGACAAATTTCAGCAACGATTCTTATCGTGTCGCTGCCAAGTTTCGGCATACACCCGAATCCATCTTGCAAGAAATTGACAAATACTGCAAGCTTCAATAGGAGGAAAACGATTGAAATACAACGTCATTGAACGAGGCGATGATATCTCCAAGGAGCTGACTGCGCGCTTCCATGCGCTCGCTGCTGAGCACGGTATGCCTAGGGACGAAGAGAATCCCGACATTGTCCTTTCCATTGGTGGAGATGGGACGATGCTGCAAGCCTTTCACAATTATGTACATCGGCTAGATCAGATTGCTTTCGTCGGGCTTCATACCGGACATCTGGGCTTTTTCGCAGATTGGAAACCGCACGAATTAGATCATCTAGCTTCATTAGTGTTCAATGTGAGCACTCCTGATGACCTTCATATTGTTCAGTATCCCGTTGTAGAGATCGAGATTACGACCGAGAATGGCGTGGAGACGCATCTGGCTCTCAACGAGTTTACGCTGCGAGGCATCGAAGTATCGCTCGTTGCACGCCTGCACATCAACGACGAAATGTTCGAAATGTTCCGCGGTGATGGCATCTGCATTTCCTCGCCAGCGGGGAGTACAGCGTACAACAAAAGCTTAGGCGGAGCGATGGTGCATCCTTCTTTGGAAGCTATTCAGGTCGCAGAGATTGCTTCAATTAACAATAGAGTTTACCGAACCTTAGGCTCGTCCATGATTTTGCCAGCCCACCATCATTGTGACATTTATCCGAAAGCTCATCAGAATATGCTGCTTTCCCTTGATCATAAGTACATGCAGCGCAACGATGTCGTTTCCATCCGCTGCCGAGTTGCTTCCCATGTCAAAGTAAAGTTTGCAAGATTCCGTCCTTTCCCTTTCTGGAACAGGGTTCGTGAAGCTTTTGTAGGATTAGAATTAAAATAAACCATAAAAAAGACGCCTTCCTTCCTCTTTCGAGTGGGAATGGCGTCTTTTATATATCGATTATGACGTTGTCGTCGAAGGCTCAGAAGGTACCTGCTGTTGCTGCTTATTTCCATTTACTTTTTCAATAATGAAATAAGCACAGCCAAAGTTGCAGTACTCATTCAAGTAATCCTGAAGAGCGGCAATGGAGGTTTCCTTCGTTGCTTTGGGGTGGATTTCCTTGAAGAAACCTCTCAGTCTCAATTGGCTGTACCCCCAATCGCCAACAATATAATCATAACGCTCTAAGACTTCGCTGAAGCGCTCTTTGAAAACTTCAAAGTTCCAGCCATTTTTATGGTCGGTAACGAGCTCATATGTTTTATTGGCAATATGAATCATGATGGTAGGAAGCTCTCCTTTCTATGACCCGGTCGTGTACTAAACGTTCGATGCGGCTTTAACCTGCTCATGCGCATGGTAAGAGCTGCGTACCAAGGGCCCTGACTCAACGTGTTTAAATCCGCGCTTCATCCCCTCTTCTTTTAGAAGAGCAAATTGCTCAGGCGTGTAATACTTGGACACGGCTAGGTGAGTTGTTGACGGCTGCAAATACTGACCAATCGTCATAATATCGCAATCGACGGCACGCAAATCGTCCATCGTCTGCAATAACTCGTCCCATTCCTCCCCTACCCCAATCATGATGCTCGATTTGGTCGGGATGCTTGGAGCAATACGTTTGGATCGCTGAAGCAGCTCCAACGAACGGCGATATTTCGCCTTGGAACGAACGCGGTCTGACATACGCTCTACTGTCTCCATATTGTGATTTAGAATATCAGGCTTCGCTTCGAGAACAGTGGCCAAAGATTCTTCACGGCCCATGAAATCAGGAATCAGCACTTCTACGGTGCACAGTGGTAGTTTGCGGCGAATCGCTTTGATGGTTTCCGCGAAGATCATCGCGCCGCCATCTTCCAAATCATCGCGTGCAACAGAGGTTACAACACAATGGCGCAGACCCATTTGTAAAGCAGCATCAGCCACGCGCTCCGGCTCTTGCAGATCAAGCTCCGTAGGCAGACCCGTTTTCACAGCGCAGAAACGGCACGCACGCGTACAGATGTCACCCAAAATCATGAACGTAGCGGTTCGATTCGCCCAGCACTCATGAATGTTCGGGCATTTCGCTTCTTCACAAACCGTATGCAGCGTCTTCGAACGCATCATTGATTTTATTTCTTTGAAATTTTCATCTGTTTTCAGATTAATTTTTAACCAGTCTGGTTTTCTCTCTAATGGTTTTGTAGGCATTATATTTCCCGCCTTTTATTTGGTTTCTCAATGTTGTTATTATATCATGAATGCCTGACAAAACAATCCACTTTGCCAGCCAGTTGTGATACACTTATCTAGATGGACCAAAACAGCTCAGCTATTTACATATAGGCTGTATGGGAGGAAAGAAACATGAGCATACAAGAAGTAACGCGCGAGAAGGATCGCAAGCTTGGCGAAATTTTAAGAGGCATGGGCCGTGTATTGATCGCCTTTTCCGGCGGAGTAGACAGCACTTTTGTCCTCAAGCGTGCGCAGCAAGAGCTCGGTGATCAAGTTCTAGCCGTTACAGCCGCATCCGAAACATTCCCTTCACGGGAGTTCGATGCAGCCGTCGAGCTTGCTGAACAGATTGGTGTCCCAATGTACAAAACAGAGGTCAAAGAATTGGAGAACGCTAATTTCGTCGCCAATAATCCGGACCGCTGCTATCATTGCAAGACGGGTCTTTATTCACATCTGCAGCAATTAGCCAAAGAATTAGGATATCCCTACATTCTGGATGGCTCTAATATGGACGATCTCGGTGATTACAGACCGGGGCTGCAAGCCAAGAACGAGCAGGGTGTCCGCAGTACTTTACAAGAGTCTGGGATGACCAAGGATGAAATCAGACAGCTTTCCAAAGAATTAGGTTTACGTACTTGGAATAAACCCTCTTTTGCTTGTCTGTCCTCCCGTATTCCCTACGGAACACAAATTGAGAAATGGAAAATTGACCAACTGGACGAAGGCGAGTACTTCCTTTCACAGCTTGGTTTATATCAAGTACGCGTACGTCACCATGAGAAAATTGCCCGGATCGAAGTGATGCCGGATGAAATACATAAAGTGGTGGAACATCGCGATGAGATCTATGAAAAGTTCAGTAAGCTCGGCTTTACTTACGTAACGCTGGATCTGCAAGGCTACCGAACTGGCAGCATGAATGAAGTGCTGTCTAAGGAAACCAAAGAAAAGGTGAAAGAAGCATCCTTATGATGGACTTGGAGAAGATTTTGAAGCTCGTACAGACGGGCGATCTGGACGTCGAAGAAGCCAAAAGGCAAATCATCAAGGAGGGCGGCGGCGAAGGCCCCGGCAACCTTGATCTTGGATTTGCCCAGCTGGACATCGATCGCGAGAAGCGCACTGGCTTCCCCGAAGTCATTTTCGGGGAAGGCAAAACCGCCGAGCAAATCGAGGCTATTTTTCGGCGGCTAATGGAGCATACCGACCGCGTGCTTGCTACGCGGGTCGACGCGGTCAAAGCCGCCCATGTTGTCGCTGCCGTGGAAGGTGTCACCTACCACGAAACAGCTAGGTCGCTCACTTGGTTCAAGCGACCGATGTTGAAAGTCCACGACGGCTACATCGCCGTCGTGTGCGCAGGCACCTCCGACCTCCCCGTGGCGGAGGAGGCCGCTCTTACGGCAGAATGCCTAGGCAGTCACGTCGAACGTGTGTTCGACGTCGGTGTTGCCGGCATTCACCGGCTCTTCCGCCGGCTAGAACTTATTCGCGGTGCTAACGCGATTGTATGCGTCGCCGGCATGGAAGGCGCGCTCGCCAGCGTACTTGGCGGGCTTGTATCCAAACCTATCGTCGCTGTGCCGACGAGCATCGGTTATGGCGCACACCTTGCAGGCGTGGCTCCGCTCTTGTCGATGTTAAACAGTTGTTCGCCTGGTATCTCTGTTGTGAACATTGACAACGGCTTTGGAGCTGGCTATTATGCAGGGCTCATTAACAAAAATATGTCGAAACGAGCGTGAGATTCGTACCATGCGTATTCTATATTTGGACTGCTTCTCCGGAATCAGCGGCGATATGACTCTTGGCGCTTTGGTTGATGCAGGAGCAGACCGGACTTATATTGAAAGTGAACTTACCAAAATCAAGCTTGAGCCGTATATGTTGGAATGGAAGCGCGTGATTAAGCGCGGAATCTCCGCACTTAAATTGGACGTAATCCTAGATCCGCAGCACCCGCCCAAGAAACATCGCCATTACTCAGAAATCGTCAAAGTCATTCAAGAAGCTGGATTTAATGACCGTGTCACATCGCTCAGCTTAGCCATCTTTGAAAAAATTGGTATCGCTGAAGCGAAAATCCACGGGATTCCTGTTGAAAAAGTGCATTTCCACGAAGTCGGAGCTATCGACTCCATTGTCGACATCGTGGGTGTAGCCCTAGCTATCGACTCTTTGCAAATCGAGCGTATTTTCTCATCTCCTGTACCACTAGGCTCAGGAATCATTCATATTGATCATGGAACATACCCAGTTCCCGCTCCGGCAACTTTGGAAATGATGCGTGGTTTACCCATCGCTTCAACGAACCATAGCCTTGAAATGACCACGCCAACTGGTGCAGGTATTATTTCCGGGATTGTGGACGAGTTCTCCAAAAGCTTTCCGCCAATGATCGTAGACACAATCGGATACGGTGCAGGCACAAGGGATTTACCAAATCAACCTAATGTTCTTCGTGTCGTCGTCGGTAAAGTGGATCCTTTCATTGGAAAATGGCAAGTCGGCCATGAGCACATCGCACATGATCATAACCATAATCATGGCCATTCACATGATGATCACCATCACCACCATGATCATCATCACCCGCATACTCACGATCATCAATAATAACAAAACGCCTCTTCCTGAACTTTAGGAGGAGGCGTTTTTGCGCTGTAGCATAAACTGCGTTCTAACTTCTTCATAAACCAATTTCAACGGCACTTGATGCTCTTTAGCTACCTGTTCACATTCTTTAAATTCAGGGGCATACTGCACTAATTTACCTTGGTGATATCCTACTTTTACCGTTAACAATCCCCATTTGGTATCCACTTGCTCGAATTCTCTAGCTAATCTATGGCAGGAAGCGTGCATATATCGAATGCCCAGCGTCGTTGTTTCGCTAAAGATCACGTCTTCAATGAAAGAAAGTCGTGCCGCTTCAACCAGCACATTCAACATGATGCCTGGCCGCCCTTTTTTCATAATAATCGGGACCACATAGACGTCATTAGCTCCAGCCTCGAAGAGCTTGTCCATAATATAAGAAACCCACTCAGGATTCATGTCATCCAGGTTCGCCTGAATTAACAGCATCCCATCGTCAATATGCTCTTCCCTGTGATTAAAGCTCAACATTCTCACCTCATACAGGCATCATAGCAAAAAATGGTTAACAACGAAAGTTGTAAGGATAAACATCCACGGAAGAGTACATCCTAAGAACTAACATTTCAGGAAGGATGATAGTGATGAAAAGCAAACCTTTTTGGGCGCGGGTTCTAGCTTGTTGCCTCCTCCTATCAGTAGCCGAGTCAGGGACTCACTTACGTATGGCGGCCTCCCAAGCTGCTGCATCTGAACAGTCTAATGCCCCAGCTCCGTCGAAGGTTAACCCCAACCTGAACGCTGAGCGGAAAGAACTATTTGAAAAAACGAGTATAATCTCTGATATTCCTTGGTCGTACTTGGCCGCTGTTGATCAATACGAAAGAACGATGAATATTGCTAAGAAAAGGCCTGTACACAAAGGAATTACAAGCATCTACTTTCCTGAATCGGATTGGGCTGGCATGCTTAATCCAGACCAACAGGATACGAATCCCCAAAGTATTTCCTTTTTTCACGGCTACGGGCGTGACGGTTCGGGAGATGGACTCGCAGAACGCAACAACGATTTGGATCTATTAGCCTCAATGGCCTTTCTCATGAGTAAAAATGGAACGAAAGAAGAAAATTTACTCATTAATTTATGGAATTATTATCAAAACTCGCGCAGCGTCGAGCGCATCAAACAATTCGCTACAATTTTTAACACACTTGGTACACTCGACCTTGGCGAGTATGCATTCCCGCTGCCAGTGAGTGCAGACTACTCCTATCGCAGTACTTGGGGAGATAGCCGCGGCTGGGGAGGGCACCGCTCTCATGAAGGAACGGACTTATTTGCCCGGCACGGAGTACCTGTCAGAAGTACTTGCTACGGTATAGTGGAAGTGAAAGGCTGGAATCCATACGGTGGATGGCGGATTGGTATTCGCGATGTGAACAATATTTATCACTACTACGCCCATCTATCTGGCTTTCAAAAGAGTCTCAAAGAAAATGATATTGTTAAACCTGGTCAAACCATCGGTTGGGTCGGCAGCTCTGGTTACGGTAAGCCCGGAACATCAGGGAAATTTCCACCCCATCTCCATTTTGGTCTTTATCGAGATAATGGGTTAACGGAGTGGAGCTTCGACCCTTACCCTTCTCTCCGAAAATGGGAACGTGAAGATCGAAATAAAAGAAGAAAATAAGCCGCTCCTTTATGGAGTCGGCTCTTTTTGCATCGTTTCTTGCGACTGAGTTCCTTCATCCTTTGGTGTCGTTGTTCCGACATTCGGAATCTGTGGAAGCGATAAGCTGGGCAGACCTGCGTCCTTATTACCCCCCACTGGATTGCCTTTGTTATCGTAATAATAAGTAGGAACATCCCCTACAACAAGGGAATAAGAAATAGGAATTTCTGTTTCTACGATCTCCGTATCCGAATCAAAGGGAATAATGACCGACACTTCTGCAATAATGCGTACATAGACTTCAAACATCACCATATTGATTCCCGCATTTTGTGAACGTGTATTTAAATCAACCTTCACATTTCCAACCGGCAGCAGCCTAATCGGAATATCAGGTCCAAACGAAGAGAGAATCGCGCTGTTCATCGCCTGCCCAACTGGAATGTGCTCAGATATGGATTGTAAATGATCAAGCTCACCCTGCACGGTTTTTATTGTATCCGATGTGATGCGCATGTGCTCATTATAATTTAACATGAATCCTGTTATTTTCCCATTTTTATCCATCTTCCAATCAATAAGCTGCTCTGCTTTTGTACTCCCTGCCACATGATCCGCAATAGCACTATTAATCGCCTGTGTTGCAATCTGCTTAATCCGAACTTTCGCTAAGTTCATCAGTGGAGGCCTAAGATTGCGTTCAACATAGATAAAAAACTGCACACAAAATAAGACAATGATGAGAAGACTGATCAACAGCACCTTTTTACGGTTTGATTTCCCTGCGGGTCTGCTTCTCCACCGTCGCCTTTGCAGCATCCTATTCCCCCCTTGCCCCGCTTGTCATTAGTACTACCTTATGCGGACATGAAGTGAAAAAGAAGCCTATGAGCTGTTCTTCTTCCCGCTGAACCTCCGCCTCCCCCACTGTTCTTATATTCATATACTATGGGCACTATCCCATTCACTCAGAAGTATAAAAATGATTTTAATTATAATTTTTTCCAAAAATGTATTGATATAAGAACATATGTTTGATATTATTTGAATAGGAACATAAGTTCCGAATTTCATTTTAGGGGAGGGCTACATGGAATTTTCCCATATGTCTATTGAACAATTTAAAAGCCATTTCTCCAGTGAAGATCGTTGCGCACAATATATCTTTCAAATGAAATGGCCTAAGGGCTTCATCTGCCCGAAATGCAGCCATCGACATGCTTATTTAACCAAAACACGTAGACTTCCTCTATATGAATGCGGCCATTGTCGTTATCAAGCCTCCCTAACCTCAGGCACTATTATGGAAGGGAGCCGAACGGAGCTGCACAAATGGCTCTTAGCCATATTTCTTGTCTCCCGTACTGATGCAGGAACTACAGCTATGAGACTTTCCAGTCTCATTCAGGTTACTTACAAAACAGCTTGGCTAATCCTACATAAGATTCGGTCCTTGATCCATGACTCCGACACCCAGAATCCCCTCTCAGGCTCCGTTCGTATACATTCGGCCACTTATGGCCGCCCATTCAATCCATCCGTTCATAGACACCCACAAGAGCACCTTCTTCTCGTAGGTTCATCAAGTAGTGACATGTGCGAGTCAAGCTATCTGAAAATAAAACACGTTCAACTTTCAACCCCAAAAGAAAGACATATCTCTCGTAATGAAATTCATACATTTCGCAAACAGCATGTTGAAACAGACACTCAGAATGTCGAGATTATTACTGGTTTCTATACCTCAAAACGTCTGCGTCCGTTGCTCGAGATTGCCAGACAGGCTAGCAACTGGATTAATCACACCTTCCATGGTCTTGGAGCCAAACACCTGCAAGCTTATCTAGACGAATTTTGCTATCGTAGAAACCTCACCGCAAGAAACATTTCTATCTTCGCTCATTTAAGCCAGCTTTGTTTCTCCAAGGCGGAGTACACATGATTCTGAGTCACTGGGATAGTGGCACTATAGGATGCCAGCAAGAATAAAACCACCTTCAAGGAAGGTGGTTCAGAGATTTACATTTATATGTGGTAGGAAGGTGTTAGGGCTGTGCCACCCTGACCAGATGGTGTGCTGCTTGATTTGTTTAATGCAATTTTATCCACTTTAGCCCCATCTTCCCTCACTTCGATATAGAGCGTGTGCGAACCTGTTGATAGCGAGATTGAACTGCTAGGTATTTTCCAAGCCCAGCTGGAGCTTCCTGTTGTACGCTCCAACCTTGGCCTTTCCATCGTACGTCGAGCGGTATCCATGTATTGAACACGATAGCTTTTGGCCGAAGAACCAGTTGAGGATTCGCTGTGCACACTGTTCACTAAATTATGGCACAAATCAACAATTCATATGATTCATTTACTCATCTCCCATGATCGTCATAGTTTTAAATAATTAATAACGATCCATGATCAGCTGAGTTTTTAAAGAATCTTGAGCTAAAAACCATCCTTTACCCTGCAAATAAGTGACAAGTTCATCATGTTTGACTGAGGCTGTCGATTGGCTTGTCGTTTTGAATGATGCTTCGACAACATATTCTGTCCCTGTACCTGCTGCATTTCGAATTGGCCACACTTCGATGTACAATTGCTGACCACTCCAAGTGCCAACAGAGCGTTTTGCTAGCACTGGGCCATAAATACGTGAGGAAGACAGCTTGCTAGTTCCCCATCCGTTTGATACCCAGTTATTAAATTTATCAGGTGCATTGTTGATAAGAAGGCTGCGTGAGTCCGCTTGGTTAGTAAGATCCATACCGCTATAACCTGATTTGCTTCCACTTTTGGTACGAGTGATACTCAAGGTCTTCTTTTGGTATCCCCATTCAATTTGAGCTTCATACCCAGTATCCCCTGAATTAAAGCCCTCTTGGTTAGCTAAAGTTAGCGCACCATTGATATCATTGCCTGTGATGGCATAACGTTTTTTATAACTAAGTTCGAAATTGTTCTCGCCTTCTGTCTTGCGAATTCTCGGACTCCACCCATTGTTGTAAATATCCTTAGCATTCGTGTCGAGAAATTGAACATTCATCTTCGTCACGGTGTCCGGCATGCCAAACGCTGATCTCACGCTGCTTGTTAGCTTGAAGTCCGACCCAAGAACGACATTCGGATTAAGAAGAAGTTTGACCTCATAATCCGGAACCATGTTGCTTGCTGCCGATACAGACTGAGGTGCTCCCCCAAATCCAACTAAAGCACTTGTTCCAACGAGTGCAGCCATGATCAACTTTAATGCCTTTTTCTTAAACATTAATTCAACTCCTCAACGTTTTTGGAAAGGTTTCCCTCTCAGACAAGAGCATAAAGAAGTTTTGTCATTGGATTGTCAGCTGAACATGTGTTTTTTGTAAAAGCTGTTACTCACTCTTGACAGAATCGCGCAGGTATTGGAAAAAACTATCAAAGAAAGAGGACCGAATCCGGTCTTCGTTATATGTGAAATAAATATATCGTTTAAAGGGATTTTGGGGGATTTCACGAAACACCAGCTCGTCTCGCTGCATCTCTTTCGCGATCGCAATTTTAGAAATAATTGAGACGCTGTCACCGGTTAAGACGGCTTGCTTAATGGCCTCGAGGGAGTCCATCTCCATGACAGGTTTAAGTTCAATGCCTAAGCTTTTGGCCCATTTCAACGTCATGGTACGCGTACTAGATTCTTGTCCATGCAAAATAAAAGGAACGTCCTTTAATACCTCTGGATGAAGCATAGACTGCCTGGCCAAGCGATGTTTCGGGTTGAAAAAGAAGACCAACTCGTCTTCACATAGCGTTTCCCCAATCAGTGGCGCCCATTGGAACGGTTCCGCCGACATAATGCCAATATCGATTTCATGATTCAAAAGCATTTCTTGAATGACAGGAGAGGTCCTGATGGTAAGAGAAATCGAAATTTGCGGATAAAGTTTAGAGAATCCACTCAAAATGCTCGGAAGCACATACGTGCCAGGCACATAGCTTGCTCCAATTTTCAAATGTCCGCTCCCTCTCTCATCAAACTCCTTAACAACTCTCTCCGCTTCTTGAGCCAGCGCATTAATCTTCTTCGCATAGTGGTTCAAGGATTGCCCTGCTTCTGTCAAATGCACTTTGCCTGCTTTTGAATAAAATAAACCCACGCCTAACTCTTGCTCCATGCTTTTCATATGAAAGGAGACCGTTGGCTGCTTCAATCCTAATTGTTCAGCAACTGTGGTAATTCGTTTGTGTTTATCTAGTAATTCAATAATTTGCAGCTTAATTAGATTCCAGTTCATTGTAAGATTCTCCTTATCATTCATTGGTCGCAAATCCATTATAGAAAAAATCTATGGAGAATAATAGTTTACCAACAAAAACTTAACAATAGATTTACCTTACGTTGACACTCCGCTGATTTTGCTCACCTAAACTAAGATTGTTCCTAAGAACGGAAGGAAGCTTGAGATGACTTTACAACTTGACGGTATTAACAAATCCTTCGGTGCCTCGCCGGCACTCAAGGACATTCAACTAACCCTTACCAAAGGGAAATTCACAACTTTGTTAGGCCCATCAGGGTGCGGTAAGACAACCTTGCTCCGAATCATCGCAGGTCTCGAGTCTCCTGATCAAGGTGAGATTCATTTGGGTGATGTTTGTCTTTTCTCCAAGAACCGCAGAATTAATCGCCCCGTTCATCAACGAGATTTTGGTATGGTGTTTCAAGATTTTGCCCTTTGGCCTCATTTAACGGTCCTAGAGAATGTTGCTTTCGGGCTCAAGGCAAAAGGCGATACAACAAACTGGCGTCAACGTGCAATGGAAGCTATTGATTTGGTTCAACTGATGGGAATGGAGAAGCGGTATCCCCATCAGCTGTCAGGCGGCCAACAGCAGCGCGTCGCACTTGCTCGGGCCATAGTGGTTCGTCCACAGCTTGTCTTATTCGATGAGCCCATGAGCGCTTTGGACGCTCTATTACGCGAAGAAATGCGTATCGAACTTATGAATCTGGTGAGAAATATCGGTTTCACGGCCATTTATGTGACTCACGACCAGATCGAAGCCATGTCCATGTCAGATGAAATTGTCGTCATGCAAAGCGGGGTCATTTTGCAAAAAGACACACCAGAAGCCATCTATCGTAAGCCTACCCACCCGTTTACAGCCCGTTTTATTGGTAAAACCAATTGGCTGGAAGCGGACAAGCGGCTCATTCGCCCTGAACATATCCGATGGGAACGCTTGACGGAGCAAGACCTTGTGTATTCAGGTGTAGTACAAGCTATCAGCTACACGGGTGAGCGTTATGAAATCATTGTAGACATTGGTCAAAAGGATGTTTGGATGGCCTATCATCCATCACGGTTGGCCATCGGAGAAAATGTAAACCTTTATATTTCGCAAGAACAGATTCATGAATTGTAGAGAGTTGAAATCAATCAAATTGAGAGGGTGCATGTAAAATGAAAACGAAAATGAAGAAAAACTTTCAAATGAGTACCATAGCTTTGATGTCCGTTCTATTAGGTGTTGGCTTAACAGGCTGCGGTACAGCTAGCAAGACCTCCAATGCAGGCCCAGCTACAGCTACTCCAGCTGCTCCAACAGCTTCAACAGCTGCTGCCACAGTGGCACCAACACCCGAAGCCAAAAAGCTTAGCGGAAAAATTGTTGTATACAGTGCAGGACCGGCTGATCTCGCTACAAAAATTCAAAAAGGTTTTCAAGCAAAAACAGGTGTGGAAGTTGAGATGTTTCAAGGTACAACAGGCAAAATCTTAGCTCGTATGGAAGCTGAGAAAGCGAATCCAGTTGTTGACGTAGTCGTTTTAGCTTCCCTCCCTTCAGCAATTGGTATGACAAAAAGCGGATTAACACTTCCTTTCAAAGAAGCTAAAAATGCCGACAAGTTGATCACTGATTACTCCGATAAAGATGGGAATTACTTCAGCTACAGCCTATCGGCATTAGGTATTGCTTACAACACTAAAACCGTTACGAACCCTCCAAAAGAGTGGAGCGATCTAACTAAACCAGAATGGAAAGATAAAGTGAATATTCCGGATCCTGCTCAATCTGGTTCTGCGCTCGATTTCATGACCGGCTATGCTAATAAAAACGGTGATTCTGCTTGGGACTTGTTTAGTAAAGTGAAAGCTAATGGCGCTATTATTGCAGGCGCTAACCAAGAAGCCATGGATCCGGTTATTTCAGGCGCAAAGAGCATCGTAATGGCAAGCGTTGACTACATGACATATGCCTCCAAGGCTAAAGGCGAGCCAATTGACTTAATTTATCCTGCAAGTGGAACGGTCATTTCTCCACGACCTGCCATGATTATGAAAACGAGTAAAAATGTAGATAGCTCTAAGGCATTTATTGAATACTTGCTTTCTGACGAAGCGCAAAAGATGGTTACTGACTCCTACCTGCTTTCCGGACGCAGCGATATCCAAGTACAAGGAAGAGCAAGCGCGAAAGACATTCCTACTATTAAAGTCGACTGGAATTGGATGAATGATAATCAAGCCGGTGTGACACAGAAATTCACGCAATTGTTCAAAAAGTAAGCTCCGGACGGGGATGACGATTACATGATATTCAAACGTACGGGGACGTTTCTAGCATTGCTGCTTCTAGCCATGCTGGTCGTCCTTCCTCTTTTATTTGTATCCTTCAAAAGTATTTGGGTGAAGGGATCGCTCGATTTATTGGCACCCATTCGAGTCGTATTGGAAAAAGATTTGACTGGTGTATTCAGTCACTCTTTAATACTCGGCATATGGGTCGTGGTTGGTTGTACGCTGCTTGCACTGCCGTTAGCTTGGATCATGGCCAAAACGCCGCTTCGCAAGCATCGCTGGCTGGATATTGTGCTGCTCATTCCTTTCATGACACCGCCGTACATTGGCTCCATGGGATGGATTTTATTTATGCAGCCACGTGGATATCTGGAACAATTTTTTCCGGGAGCTCAATGGTTCAGTAGTCACTTTTTTAGCTTATTTGGAATGATTACGATCATGAGCCTTCATTTGTTTCCGTTTCTATACTTAATTTTACGCAATGCGATTCTCCAAATTGGCAGCAACAAAGAAGAAGCTGCCGCTGTTCACGGAGCCAGTTTCTTCTATTCGCTTCGCCGTGTCATGCTGCCGCTTGTGTTCTCTAGCTATGTCATGGGCGCATTGCTCATCTTCGTCAAAACATTGGCTGAATTCGGCACACCGGCAACATTCGGCAGGCGTATCGGGTATTTCGTGTTAACGACCGAAATCCAGGCCTCTATCTCCAGCTGGCCCGTCGACTTTGGGAAAGCAACATCGCTGGCCTCCCTACTGTTATTGGCCTGTCTTGTGCTTTGGTACATACAGTCCGTAGTAGTCCGCCGGAATTCTTATAACCTTGTCGGCGGCAAAGGCACTCGTGACAAAGTCGCTTTCTGTCTGGGCTGGCAGCAAGCGATAGCCTGGATCTATGTGGCTCTGTTACTCGCCGCATCCATCGGCATCCCGTATTTCTCCATCATTTCAGCTTCGCTGATGAAGCTCCGAGGTGGCGGGCTGGCGTGGAGCAATCTAACGCTGCATCATTACGTCGAGCTGCTACAATGGGGCTCACCGAGCATGAAAGCGCTGCTGAACAGCCTAGGGCTCGCCTTGCTCGCCGCTTGCTTAGCAGCCGCGCTTGGCACTTGGTTCGCCTTAACGATCGGCCGCGCCAAGCAGCTGCCGCAGCGCATCACCGATATGTTCAGCCTGCTGCCGAACACAGTGCCGGATATGGTCCTTGTCGTTGGACTCATTATGTTATGGAATGCGCCATGGATGCCGCTGCATCTCTACAACACCTACGGCATGGTCGTCCTCACTTACGTGGTGTTCTTCCTGCCGTATACGGTGCAATACGTCAAGGCACGTAACGGCCAGCTGGACGAATCCTTGCGGCAAGCCGGGCAAGTCTTCGGCGGGCAGCCCTTGTACGTGTTCCGACGTATTGTTCTGCCTCTGCTGCTGCCGGGTATTATTGCCGGCTGGATGATGACCTTCACCATCTCGCTCAGAGAGCTGGTCGCCTCGCTGATGGTACTTCCACCGTCAATGCAAACGTCGGCCACCTATATTTTTGCTCAATTTGAACAGGGTCAAATTTCGCTCGGCATGGCAATGGCTGTCGTTTCCGTCGGTCTGACAACTGTGCTGCTGCTTATTGTTAACAACATGAATACGAACAGAAAGTGGAATGTGGAATGATGCAATTGAACGTTTGGGGCGGCGCTGGTGAACACGGTCGCTCCTGTTATTGGATAGGCAATGAACAGACATCAATATTGCTCGATTGTGGTGTAAAACGCGAAGGAAGCGGAGAATACCCCTTGATCGATCCGACCAAAGTCGCGGGATTGGACGCTGTTTTTCTTTCTCATGCGCATGAGGATCACTCGATCGCCATCCCATGGTTATACAAGCTAGGTTATTCCGGCAAAGTATGGACGACCCGACTAACCGCGCAACAGCTTCCTGGTTATTATGCCTCTTGGGAGAAACACGTTAAACATCAAGGCGGAGAGCTGCCCTATGATGAAACGGATATCGCTCTTGTCCAATACGCATTCATCGAAGACATGGCTCCGCCCCAGCAATGGATTGAGCTCTCTCCCACGCTTCGCATGTGTTGGGGGCGCAGCGGACATATGCTGGGTTCGATATGGATGCTTCTAGAAGTGGAAGGGAAACGATTGTTCTTTTCTGGAGATTACAGTGAAGATGCCTTGCTGCTTGGTACAGATATACCGGAGGACATCATGAATGGAGATATTCCTCTAGATGCGGCGATTATTGATGCCGCGTATAGTACCGATACCGAATATCAAACAGAGAAGCTGGATAAGCTTTTCACTGCTGCCGAGGAGATTATAAATGAAGGTGGTCAGCTGTTGCTGCCTGTTCCTGTTTGCGGAAGAGGACAGGATCTGCTCCTGCTTATGCGTCAGCGTTTCCCAGAAACGTCAATACGTGCCGAAGCGGAGCTTATTCAGGCCATGGAGCTAATGCTCCAGCATGCCAGTTGGCTGAAACCAGGCATGGAACACAGCCTCACGGAAGCATTGAATAACGAATGCTTTGAAGTAATCATACATGAGGATCAGCGAAAGCGATTATTATATGAGGATATGGCCAATTCACGGGCAGCCATCTGGTTCACAAGTGATGGGATGATGCAATCTCCCAAATCTCAATGGTATTACGAGCAGTTGCGCACGAAACTTACGAATGGCATTCTCTTAACCGGACACGTCGCTATGGGAACAACAGCGCAGCGGCTTCTTGTGATGAGCGATGAAGAACGCGGCTGTCAATTGAGAATGGTTCGATACAAGATTCATCAAGGATTGCCCGATGTACGCAAGATGACTCAATCGTTGAACAGCCAGCATAAGCTTTTGGTTCATGCCCCCAAAAAAGAAACAGATGCCCTGCTTAAGCAGTTAGCATCTGAAGGTATTGAACATTTACGATCCTTACAACCAGGTGATACAGTCAATTTGTAACTTCACGCCTACTATGATTTCAGCTCTTCCCACAACTGATCCCAAGAAGTTATCCGAGGCAACTTAAGATGCTGATTGTAGGATCGGTCTTTTACATAGGCCTTCACTGGCAATTGAGATAAGGTCTCGAGAACATTCGGCTTATCGTCGAAATAATAATCCAATTTCAATGCCTCAATAATATGTACTTTCTCGGAATCACTCATCCCGCAATAGAAATGGCCTTCCGCAACAGGAAACCCATTTTGAATAAGCCAATCTCGCGTCCGTTCCGTATGCTCTTTTGCTCTTGCAGTAATATAGTAAACCTCATGACCCTGCTTAACTAACTCATGTAAGATCTCACGTGCATGCGGAAATGGAGCGCAGTCTGAGTAATAAATATCATCGCGGAGGCTCGTCCAGAGCTTCCCTCCCTCTTCTTTCGTCAATCCGAAAGCTTCATGAATTTCCATGGTAGTTAATGCCTGAAACACATCAAGGCCGATATTTTGATTTAACTTGCGATTATAGATATGAAAAGCATGCTCTCTTAAATTAATGAGTGTGTCATCAATATCAAAACCAAATTTCACAGTTGCCCCTCATTTCACTGATACCTTATTCCTTTAGTATAAGCCCAAAAAGACTTGCAAATACAGAAGCTTGCCCTCTCGAAATGATGCAGCCGCGCAATTCTTCTACACCTACGCCTAAACTTGTGAAATCACAGGAACTGAGATCGATTCCTGCCAATCTGGCTCCAGTGAATTGAGCACGATCCAGCTTACAATCTTCAAAGTACATCTTTTGCAGTGTTGTCTCATAAAAATCAGAGCTTAAGAGCGAACACTCTTGGAAAGCAACTTGTCTGAAATTAGCCATCCGGAAATTAACATAATCCCCTAAACAAGCATCGAATAAGACATTTCGAATCGTTGCTCTGGTCATATCCATCCCGATAATTTTGCAATTTCTAAATTCAGTTCTGTGAATCGTAGCTTCTCCGAAATTTACGTTTGATAAATCACATTTTTCGAAGATTACATCGGTCAGTTCAATATCTTTCATGGCAATTCGAGTAAATGTCACATTTCGAAAAATTATTTTATCAAAAGCTACCTTCGACGCTTTCTGATTATCAATTGTACAATCGCTTATAATTCCAGTATGAAAACTATCTTCAGAGTTCAACTCATCATCAGGTAGTGATATCGAAGGCAACACTTTCGGCATCTTTGGTGCTTCAATTTTGGAATTGCTCATTAGGATGCTCCTCTGTCTGCTAGAATGATATATTTAAAAGATAATAACCGACGTCAGGCTTTGCAGCATGAAGAATAGGGAACCCCATTTGCGTTTAATGTAATTCCTGCCGCGAAAGAGCCTTGTTTTGATCGTCGTAACAGGTAAGTTCACTTCTTTGCTAATGTCTTCTAGAGACATATCCAAAAAGTATTTATACACGATCAGCGTTTTATATTTATCGGGCAGCTCGCGAATCATTAGCTCTACTTGCTCGACTGTTTCTTGCTCAATTAATTGAAGTTCAGGCGTTTTCTCAAGGCTGGTCAGCTTATCATAGAAAGGCAGCGCATCTTGAAACGGATTGGGGTTCGTATCCATAGACAACTCCGACTTCTTTTTACGCAAAAAATCAATGGCCACATTTTTGCCAATGCTAAAAATCCAAGTAGAGAAATTTTTACTTGCGTCAAAGCGATGGGAGTGCTGATACGCCCTTAGAAACGTCTCTTGTACGACATCTTCCGAATCCGATTTGTTGCGCAACATTCGATAGGCTAATCGGTAAATTTTGTCCTTATACAGCTCAAGAAGTCGACTAAATGCTTTGGAGTCCCCTTGAGTCCACATTGTTGCAAGCTGACTATCGCTTAATTGCAGCATGTTACAGCTCCTTTTTTCTTAACTGCCATCTTTTCAACTCTATCTTTATATTCTACCAAATCGAATCAAAAAAAAGAAACCTTTGCAGGTTTCATAGGTGTCTATTTATCGATAAATTTGGACACAGATTCTGCTTTTTCAGAGGCTGCGACGACAATGAGCACGAGAATGATTCCAAAGAGTATAAACCCGCCTATTATCATGCTGTGCACCTTCTTTGAATAGTTTGATATCCTCTTATTCAAAGATATGATGCACAGCTTCATTTATGCGCTCTTTTTAGTTATTAGATTGCGATCTGTTTTTATTGCGCAGTAGGCTGAGAATAATGGTACCGCCAAACAAGGCAATAATCACGGAGAAGAAGAGAACATGGGAGATATGGAAACCAAACGCGCCGCCGATCATCTTAAGACCGATAACGATAATAAGAATGAAAGCTGTTTTTTCTAATTCCGGAATTTTGTCAATTAATTTTAAGAAGACTTGCGCCACGCCTCTCATCATGAGTACGCCCAAGATACCTCCGAGGAACAATACCCAGACCTTTTCACTGACACCAAAAGCAGCAAGCACGCTGTCCACACTAAATGCAATATCCATCACTTCTACCGCTAATACCGTGCGCCAGAAGGAAAGACCTTTGTTCCTCACTTCACCATTCTCACCCTCTTCATGTTTCTTGAAGAAGAGATTGCTAATCGCGATCCAGAGGAGATAAGCACCACCAAGTACTTTAATCCAAGTAATTTGAACTAAGAATGTACCCACACCAATAGCTACAAATCTAAAGATGTAAGCACCGATAAGTCCGTAAAATAAAGCCTTTTTCTGTTGTTCCTTCGGTAAATGCCTAACCATAACTGCGAGTACTAACGCATTATCGGCGGAAAGCAAGCCCTCTAAAATAACAAGTGTACCGATAATCCCCCAGTTTACGGGATCTGTCACTGTTTCTGACAACACTTCCCAGCTAAAAAAGCTAAGGAAGTTATTGATAAAGCTTTGAAAAAAATCTGCCATGCCTTGACCCTCCTGTAATTTTCCCTAGTTATTTACTGCCTGCAATCCATCTCATACCCCATCCGAGAAGCCAGATCCAATCGCGCTAAATTTCCACTCTGCGCCGTATCTATATAATTCTCCTGCAACTATAGCTGTCTCGATGGAGAAGTGATTTCCCAGTTCATATTCCAGCATGTCTTGCCTAGTGCCTGGATGAAGTATGCCCATTGGCTAGCAAAGGGGTGATGCCTAAGCTGCACCACCCCACCTAGTTTAAGCTTTACTCCGCATCAAGTCCATAATTTTTGCATAATGCTTGAAGACCACCTTGGAAGCCGCTTCCAACCGCTTGGAATTTCCATTCCTGACCTTGGCTGTCTCGATATAACTCACAAATGACAACCGCAGTTTCAACCGAAAAATCTTCGCCTAAATCATATCGTAAAATCTCATGACCTGTCACTTCATCGAAAAGACGAGCGAAAGCATTGGACACTTGTCCGAAATTCTGATTGCGGCTTGCTGCATCATGGATGGTTACGGCAATACCGACACGGTGGATATGCGCAGGGATTTTCGAGAAATCGACTTTGATTTGCTCATCGTCACCGTCGCCGTCACCAGTCCGGTTATCTCCCGTATGCTGAACCGAACCATTTGCACCAACCAAATTGTTATAAAAAATGAAATCCTCAACGCCTTTGGCCTTATTATCTGCATGAAGCAGAAATGCCGAAGCATCTAAATCGAAAGAATGACCGCCAGAATACTTGTTGGTATCCCAGCCCAAACCGATAATCGCCTTCGTTAATCCGGGATTTGTTTTGGTTAAGTCAATTCTTTGACCTTTGGACAAGCTGATTGCCATACCCAACAACTCCTTAGAATGATTTTGACTTCTTAGGAAGTTTGTAAGCCGTAATCACGAGCTAGTCCACCAAGACCATCTTTGTAGCCGCTTCCGATTGCGCTGAATTTCCACTCGCCACTGTGACGGTACAATTCACCGATGACTACACCTGTTTCGATGGAGAAGTCTTCGCCAAGATCGTAACGGATCAATTCCGCGCCAGATCCCTCGTTAAGGATACGAACATAGGCATTGGACACTTGTCCGAAATTTTGGCTTCTTGTATCCGCTTCATGGATCGTGATGCAGAATGCGATTTTTTCTGTTTCAGCTGGAACAGTAGCCAAGTCCACGCTAACTTGCTCATCGTCCCCGTCTCCAGCGCCTGTACGGTTGTCACCGTTATGAACAACGGAGCCATTCGAATTTTTGCGGTTGTTGTAGAAAATGAAATCGGCTTCAGAATTCACTTTGCCAGCTCCATTCAGACAGAAGATGGAAGCGTCTAGATCGAAGTCTTTACCGCCATCATACTTGTTCGTATCCCAGCCTAAGCCGACAACCACTTTCGTTAAACCTGGGTTTGTTTTTGTCAAATCTACTTTTTGACCTTTAGACAATGAAATTGCCATGGATAATGACCTCGCTTTTATAGTGGATTATGTGTAACGTTTAACTAATTGACCAATTGTCGTATCCGTACTGCCTTCACCAATCGCATTGAATTTCCATTCGCCACTATGGCGGTAAATTTCACCTACGATTAAAGAGGTTTTACCGGCGTAGCTATCAGTTAAACTAAATTTAACCAACTCTTGTTTATTGGAATCATTCAGAATTCTAATATAAGCTGATTGAATCAGACCGAAATCCTGCTTTCTATTTACACAATCGTAGATATTTACGACGAAAATGATTTTACTAACATCGGCAGGCACTTGACTTAAGTTAACAGAAATTTGCTCATCATCGCCATCGCCTTCACCTGTACGGTTATCTCCGGAGTGAACTACTGAGCCATCGGGACTTTGCAAATTCGCGAAGTACACGACATTTTTCTCTTTTGTCAGTCTACCTTTCTCATCCAATAAAATGACTGAAGCGTCGCAATCGATCTCAACCGCTGTTTTTTTCGATCCGAAAAAGCCTTTTTTCTCAACCATGGCAGGATCCCAACCGAGACCTACAACCACCTTAGTAAGACCAGCATTTCCTTTTGTTAAATCGATCTTTTGACCTTTGACCAAACTGATAGTCAATCAGGCCACCTCCTTCACAACTTGTTTTGTAGTACGCTCATTACTTTGATACGGATGAGTGCCCATCGCGTTTCACAAGTTTCGATTAATTTTTCGGACTCCTTACATATTTTTACTTCACAGCGCTATTTTATCCAAAATTCGCTAATTTTTTTGTTAAATCGTTCCTTGCATCATTGGTTTAGCAACCAGCTTAATTGGACAAACAGATAATTATCACATCTAAGGAGTGTTCTCATGGATGCAAGTTTGTCGAATGCATTGGAAGCTGTATCCTCCTCACTCGATGATAACCTTCGAACTCTTCGGGTTATATATACAAAATGCAAAGATGTCATTTTCCATGAATTCCTCATCGGAGGAACAACCAGAGCCTTCGTCGTTTATATCGAAGGGATGATTAATCTTGAAACATTGGATCGAAACGTCCTAAGCCCTTTACTTGGTGAGACAACAGAAGAATGGAATTACACGGAAAAAGAATTATCATCCATCATTTCCATATCGGACGTTAAGGAGACTTTGACATTCGCAGACATGATTGCTCATCTTTCTGTAGGCAATGTCGGACTTTTCATCGATGGACTGCCTCTGGCATACTCGCTCGGCCTCGCGCATTGGGAAAAGCGAAGCATCGAGGAGCCCTCGGCAGAATCCGTTATTCGCGGTCCACGCGAGGGATTTACAGAAACAATGTTTGTGAACACAGCCATGCTCCGGAGGAAAATTAAGAGTCCGTTGCTCAAAATGGTTTCGTACAAAATAGGAAGACACACACGCACGGAAGTCGTCGTTATTTACATGGAGGGCATCGCCAATGAGGGGCTCATTGAAGAAGTTGAACAGCGGATTGCCGAAATTGAAATCGACGGCATTCTGGAAAGCGGATATATCGAGGGCTTGATTGAAGATCATCCGCTGTCTCCTTTTCCACAAATACAAGTAACGGAACGCCCGGATGTTGTTTGTGCCGCGCTTCTGGAAGGACGTACAGCAATCTTGGTAGACGGAACGCCAGTTTCTTTGATAGCGCCTGCCACGTTGTTCTCTCTTTTACAATCACCAGAGGACTATTATCAAAGATTTATTATTGGTACCTTCATCCGGTGGCTGCGCTACTTATTTTTTTTCATAACACTATTACTCCCATCTTTGTATGTGGCTATTTTGACATTTCATCAAGAGATGGTTCCCACATCCCTCTTGCTCAGCATCGCGAAGTCCAGAGAAGATATCCCGTTTCCCGCACTCGTTGAGGCTCTTCTCATGGAAGTCTCTTTCGAAGCGCTCCGCGAAGCCGGTGTTCGCCTCCCGAAGCAGGTAGGTGCTGCTGTTAGTATCGTGGGAGCGCTCGTCATCGGACAAGCTGCAACCTCGGCGGGTTTGGTGTCTGCCCCCATGGTCATGGTGGTAGCTATCACGGGTATCGCTTCCTTCATGATGCCGCAGTATGCCACAGGCATCGCTTTGCGGATGCTCAGATTTCCCATCATGATTTTATCGGGAATATTGGGACTGCTGGGACTCATGCTTGGATTTATTGTCATCGTGATCCACCTTTGCTCCTTACGGTCACTAGGTGTTCCTTACCTCCAGCCACTTGCGCCCATTAAAGCAAACGAATTGAAAGATGTAATCATTCGTGCTCCAATTTGGTCCATGCGGACTCGGCCTAAATTAACTGGAAGGATGAATTCGATTCGGCAGCCCTCTGGACAAAAACCAGATCCGCCAAAAGGGGATGACATTCATGATTGAAAAGGGACGAATCTCCCCGCTTCAATTAGCTATTATTATGCATCCAACTGTCCTTGCTACCGCCACCTTATCAGTTCCGTCCATAACCATGAAAACCGCTGGCATTGATATGTGGATGACACCTCTGCTATCGGCAATGGTAGGGCTTTTGACAGTAATTGTCATGTATCGCCTGTATATCAAGTATCCGGGTTTAACCTTTATCCAATATACGGAAGCGATTCTAGGCACATATGCAGGGAAAGCGCTCTCCGGATTTTTCCTCGTGTCCTTTGTCTTTTCGAATGGGCTTGTTCTTCGCGAATACGGGGAGTTAATCATCGGTAATTTCTTACATGAAACACCGATGGCACTCGTCATTTTTTGTATGGTGGCTGTATGTGCGTATGTCTTATTTGAGGGAATCGAGGTGCTCGCCAGAGTCTCTCAAATTCTTGTCCCTTCGGCTGTGCTCATCATTTTCATCATGCTTGTACTGATGATACCCACTCTTCATCCCAAAGAGATGTTTCCGATTCTGGGCGATGGCCCGCTTCCATTACTAGTAGGTTCACTTGTGCCCTCTTCTTGGTTTAGCCAGTTTTTTATGTTGTCGTTTCTGTTTCCTTTACTGAACAAAAAAAAGCATGTTTTGGGGTGGGGCTTCCTCAGTGTCGGTATCGTAATGATTACCTTGCTAACGATTAACCTGACCATTTTATTAATGTTCGGATCGCTTACCGTCCAATTCAACTACGCTTTTCTCATTGCGGTACGTTATATTTCCATCGCTGACTTTCTGGAACATTTGGAATCCTTGCTGATGACCGTCTGGATCATTGGGATGTTTATCAAAGTATCGCTGGTCTACTATGCCACTGTGCTTGGTACCGCGCAGTGCTTGGGGCTCTCTAATTACCGGCCTCTCATCATCCCGATTGGCTTTCTGATGCTGCTGCTCAGCTACTGGGTTTCCCCTAACTTTCAGGAGTTAATGCATGCATTAGGAACTAATATCCCTTTTCTGGCGTTGATCACGCAGCTGGGTGTCCCATGCATGCTTCTTATTGCAGCTGCATTGAGAAAGGGACAGCACGGATGAAAGCGATGCTAAAGCTACTGTTAACAACCATTCTCTTCATCCTGCTGCTGACGGGCTGCTGGGATCGGACGGAAGTGAACGATTTGGCGCTCGTTACCGGAGCTGCAATTGATCGAATTGACGATAAATCGATCGAATTAACCATACAGATTTTTATTCCTCGAGGTCCCGGAGGCGGCGGCGGATTGGAAAGCAGTAACAAAGGGGGCAGCATCCAGACTTCCCTCGTCAAATCCGCCGTAGGCGTAGATATCGCTGATGCGATTTCTAAGATTCAAGAGAAGATGCCCCGCAAAATTTTCTGGGGACATACCGAAATTATTATTTTCGGTGAGTCAGCCGCGCGTAATGGAGTTCGAGACGATGTCGATTACTTAATGAGAGCGCCGCAGCCAAGAGAGCGTGCCTTTATGTATGTTTGCAAAGGGAAAGCGCGCCAAATCCTTGAGATGAATACAAAGCTGGAGCGAAACTCCGCAGAGATCATGAGGGAGATTGGCAAAAGCAGGATCATCCTTAGTGTAACGTTGGCTGATTTGGCACAAATGCTGGCGAATCAATCCGGTGCAGCCGCCCTGCCTTTTATTGAGCTCTTAGCCGCAAACACCCCGAGAAATCACGACACAACAGGGGGCTTCACCAATCATACAGCCGTATTCAAAAACGATAAAATGGTCGGCACCATTGATGATCCCACAACCCGCGGCCTGCTTTGGCTCAGAGACGAGATTAAAACTGCCGTTGTTACCGTAACACCGGAGGGTGCCTCCGGCCATGTCTCCCTTCGACTATTGAAAAGCGAGACGAAGCTGGAGCCTCTCATCGAAAACGGCAAGTGGCGCATGAACGTCTGGATTCATACGGAAGACGATGCTCTTCAGAATACGACTTCGCTGAATCTCGCCACCGATCACCAAGCTGTTAAACGCGTGGAAGCCGCTATGAATGATGACATTGAGGATCGTGTCGCGGTTGCTTTGCGTGAGGTGCAGCAGGGTTTCAAAGCAGACATTTTTGACTTCGCTGGGGAATTCCACCGTGCGTACCCTAAGGAATGGCGGCAAAATCAAAAGCGCTGGAACGAGATCTTCCCGAAC
Organism: Paenibacillus sp. J22R160; assembly: GCF_059692135.1. NCBI lineage: Bacteria > Bacillati > Bacillota > Bacilli > Caryophanales > Paenibacillaceae > Paenibacillus > Paenibacillus sp. J22R160. Next base: position 702,358 of record NZ_JCAUAU010000003.1, read on the forward strand.
GTCGAGGTCACTGTACAATCTGACGCCAGAATGCTGCGTCCTGGGCTATCCAGCATCAAATCTTCTCGACCCGAAGAGGAGAAAGAAAAGGAAGAGGAGTCTACAAAATGACATCCAAAGACATTCCCATGTGCATGGCCGCATGCTTACTCATCACTCTCTTTCAGTGGTTTCGCCTGAAAAACGCGCCAAACAAAGAGAAAGCGGCTTATCTCTCCATCTTGGCCCTATGCTGGATTCTAGCGATCATATTGGTCATGAATCCAAGCATGCCAGGTCCGACGCAGCTGGTGAATGCAATTTTCCACCCTCTCGGTAAACTCTTAGATCGTTAAAGGAGCTTTTGTGGACATGCAGATCGGCGGGAAACAATTATTCTGGATGATATTGATCATGCAGCTGGGGATGACCATTTTACTGACCATTAATCCAGCTATCCAAACTGCGAAGCAAGACGCTTGGCTTTCAACGGTTTGTGCAACCGGGATAGGTGTAGGCGTCGCATTTATTTGTACTCGGTTGAGCCTGTCTCATCCAGGGCAAACCATGATTGAATTTTCCAAGAGGTTATTGGGTCGATACGTCGGCAATATGGTCATCGTGGTGTATTTCATCTACTGGTACAGTGTGCTTGCGATTATACTTAGGCAATACTCAGAGTTCATCGTCGCGACTATTCTGCCGAGAACCCCCATCCTTGTCCCGATTCTGGGTATGCTCCTCGTTGCGATCTATGTAACTTTCTCAGGGATAGAGGTTATTGCCAGATGCTGCGAGATCCTAGGTCCCTTCACCCTGTTTGGGATTGCAATTCCTCTTCTGCTCAGCCTAAAAAATATCCACATCAACAATATCCTTCCCTTCTATGTGGATACCGGTGCGATGACAATCTTGAAGGGAGCACTGCCGACCTCAACGTTTCTTGGGGATTGTATCCTGCTGCTCGTCATCATGGGTTTTCTTTCTAAGCCCCAAACAGGGGTGAAACCGGCCATTCTTGGGGTGGCTGCTGCAGGTTTGTTAACAAGCATTTCGACTTTCTTAATCGTTTCCGTGTTTGGACACCTCTCCGCTTCGGGCCAAACCTATCCTTACTTTAATTTGGTTCGTTATATTACCTACTACGACTTTTTCCAAAACCTCGACTCCTTTGTTGTCGCCATTTGGATTATTAGTGTGTTCACCAAAGTATCTCTCTACTTTTTCGTCTGCACGTATGGAACAGCTCAAAGCTTTGGTCTTAAAAAATGGCGACGCATAATTTGGTTCGTAGCGCCTGTTATCTTACTGCTAGCTTTGATCCCGCGGGACTTTATCGATAGTTCCGTGCTTTTTCCGCAAAAAATCGCGATCCCTTATTTCTTGCCTGTCCATGCGATCGGTCTGCCGCTTGTGATGTGGGGAGTTGCTAAGTGGAAAAAATAAATAAAACCCTTGGGAATTCCCATCCGGGAAATCTCAAGGGCTGCTTTGGATTAATTGCTGATGAATTCTTGCACCCATTCTCCGTTATAATAGGCAACGCCAATCTTAGTGAAGTTAGGGCTCAAAATATTTTGACGGTGGCCTGTGCTGTTCATCCACGCTTTCATGACGGCTTCAGGCGTAGGCTGTCCTTTGGCAATGTTCTCACCTGCATAGGAATAACGAATGCCATAAGTGCTCATCATATCAAAAGGTGACCCATAGGTCGGCGACGTATGATCAAAATAGCCGTTGTTGTACATATCCTTGGCTTTGTCCAATGCCATAGCTGTGAGTGCGCTATCGCTAGTTAGCGCTTTTAGCCCAGCTTTTACCCGTTCCTGGTTAACTAAAGTAACGACTTGGCTGGCATAAGCCGACTGCGCTGGCGCAGGTGTAGCTGGAGTAGCAGGGGCTGGTGTTTGCGTACCGCCGGTTGTACCCGTGCTGCCCGGAATGTTCAACTTCATCCCTGACCAGATCACATTCGGGTTGGCAACCTGAGGGTTGGCCTGAATGAGGGAAGTGAGGCTCACGCCATACTTCTTGGAGATTAACCACATGGTGTCGTTGCCTGACACCGTGTGCGTGGCGGACGCGGCCATGGCTGCGCTTGAGCTCATAAGGACACTAAGTCCAATAGCACCGGTAACGACTAGCTTTTTGTAACGTTTCAACATAGAAATCTCTCCTTTTTGCGGCCTGCGAGGTTAGCTGTCGGATTCGGGTCAAAGAGTAATCACCCGGCCGCTTAGATAGCGGCTTCACCCCAAAGGATGGGTCCCCCGTGCTTCCTGAGAAGCTTCGGCCTTCTAAGTTTTTGATCCATAATCGATCTTTCCGATTGTAACACGGGGTTTTACTGAAAACATGACTCAAAATTTTCCAACACTTTTTGAAAGCGCATTCAAAGCACTTCGAAAATATTTTCCAAATACATGAATAAAAAACCATAACTTCCACAAAATACTCATACACCAAATAAAGGAGTGAATCCAGATGGCTAGCAGTAGAAGCAATTCCATACTTGTGCAACAAGCAAAATCAGCTCTTGAGCAAATGAAATACGAGGTCGCTCAGGAACTAGGTATTCAGATTCCTCAGGACGGATATTATGGGTACATGGCTACTCGCGATACTGGGGCAATCGGCGGACATATTACGAGAAGATTGATTCAAATCGCTGAGCAACAGCTAAGCGGCAGCAGCAACGGCAACTTTAGACGCATGTAAGTAACCGCATGTACAGATCAAAAAGACTGCACCACCACTTCCTCCTTGGTGATCCAGTCTTTTTTGTTTTTCTCAAATCACAAATTCCATAAAAACCGGCGATCGAAGCCTTCCGTTTCTCGTCCAGTTTTTCGTCTTAACCTTGGCCATCAGCCGCGGTTCCATATAGGCGAAATGGTTGTCTTCTTTGAAAACTAAGCGATGCTTCACGCCGTCTAGCGCCTTCTGATGCAGAGGTGTTACCCCTGTCTCAATCACCCCGACAGGAATTTTCAATCCATTCGCAGAGTCAATAGAGGCAAGTAGAGCAAAGTTATTTTTCCTATAACCAGAAATGTAGACATCAATATAAGTCCAGTTAATCACTTTTTGCCATTGCCTGGAGCGTTTGTTGCTTTCGTACTTAAAATTTTCTTTTTTAGACTTCAAAATGATGCCCTCAAGCCCATCCTGCCGGATTTTCTCAAAATAATCCACCGCTTTACCTTCGTAAACCTTCACTTTTTTGTACCTATCATTCTCAATAAAAGCCTGATCTAACAGCTCCTTACGTTTAAGCAAGGGCAATTCGGTGACATCAATCCCCTTGTATTTTAAAATGTCAAATGCGCAAAATACAACAGGCGATAAATCCGTCGGAGTTAAAAATCTAGCTGACATCGCTTCAAAATCCGGTTTACCTTGATCATCCAGAATGACCAATTCACCGTCAAGTATCGTTCCCTCAGGAATCGGACATTGGAATAGCTCAGGAAATTTGTGAGTAACCAATTGATTGTCTTTCGTATATACATATAGTTTGTCCATATTTGAAAGAATACACCTAAGACCATCTAGTTTAACTTCTGCAACATGATGTTTACTGTTATACGGTCTATTATCTTTGGCGTCTTGCAAAAGCATAGGAGAAATGAACATATGAAATCACCCTACGTTAGATGATACTGCACAGTTATTCATCTGCCTATAGGGACTTGGAGGAAATCGAGACCAACCCGCTCCATTTTCGACAAAACAAGTGCAAACTATCTCTACAATGCGACAACTAAATTCGCAAATCCCTTTTATAATGAAGATAGATGAATGGGAGGGATGTTCGCATGGACAAGCTATTTATCAAAAGATTGCATACTTTGAATCGCCGCGACGAGCTTAGATCAATGCTGCTGATTGAAGGTATTAAACTCACTCTCAAACGGAAAAAGGAACTCGGCTTATTTTATAGATTGTTCAAGAAAACCAAGAAGAAACCCATTGTTGCTAAAGGATGGAACTAACATGCCACACGCAAAGAGGCGACCAAGAAAAGTAGAATCCTCTACCTTCATGGCCGCCTCTACTATTTTCCTGCCTTACTTGCCGCTCTTCGCATATTGCGCGCTGAACTCCTCAATCACTTTATCGCCGCCGGCTTTTCTCCACTGCTCAATCGCTTGCTTCCAGCCTGCCTCATCAATTTTACCCAGGATATATTTCGTCCGGGCATCGTCAATGATCGGCTTCAGCTCGCTGCCTTTGGTCGTTTGCGTCTCGGAAACGAGCGGATTCGTCGGGTTGTTGACCGCGATGGCTTCGTTCTCTTTGATCATTTTGCCGTACTTCTCCATGAGCGGCGTTTCTTTCCCCGTCGTTTTCGCCGTATACTTCGCCACTTGAAGCTGTAGATAGCTGGAGCCTACTTCGGTGTCCTGCAGCTTTTGATCAATGAATACCGGCTTGCCGTCTTCCATCTTGTAGTGTTTGCCTTCGATGCCCCAGCCTAGCAAATCCAGCATCTTCTGATCGGAAACTTTATCATAGAAGCCTAGAATTTGCTTTAATTCCGCCTCGGTTTTCACACTTGATTTCGGGAACATAAACACACTATTATAGCCTACCCCGCCCGGCAATCTCTCACCCTTAGGCCCTTTGATCCGGGAGACGACATCCACATCCGCACCAGGGAACGTTTTGGAAAGCGATGCCTGGTAACCTGCTCCGTCAATCATATTCGAGATAACGGCTCCAGCTTTGCCTTGATTGATATCGTCCTTCTTCTGTTGGTTGTTTAGGACAGGAAAATCCTGCTTAATGAGCTTCTCATCATACAGTTTTTTATAAAATTTCATCGCTTCGAAATACTCCGGCGTTAGAAAATCAGGACTTAACTTACCATCTTTCACTTCCCAGGAGTTCGGAGCGCCTAGAATGGATGCCACGACGCCAAAGCCGTCCATCGTTTTCTCCTCAGTCAGCCCTACGGTATCCGCTTTCCCGTTCTTATCCGGATCGCCCAGTGTAAACGCTTTAAAAACATTATATAAATCATCGAGCGTTTTCGGTTCGCTTAAGCCTACGTTTTTCAACCAGTCGCTGCGGAAAATAACCCCGTAGGTCGACAAGTCGCGGGCACGATATAAGCCATAAATTTTGCCATCCACTTTAATATTGTCAAAAACAGATGGGTTCATTTTAGACAGATTCGGATAGTCCTTGAGGTAAGGACCCACTTCCCAAAACACGCCAGCACGCACAGCGCTCAAAATATTCGAATCCTTGTTGTTCTGCACAAGCAGCGCCTTCGGAAGCTCACCGGAAGCAATCGTGACATTGACCTTTTCTTTGTAAGAAGAGTTGGGGACCCAGGAGATGTCCAATTTCGTGTTCGTATAAGCTTCAATCTGCTTCTGCACTTCACTGTCCGCTTTGGGCGGCTCCGCATACATGAGTGTCATGACGCTTAGTTTCAAGGGCTCCTTGCTTACAGGCGCACTGCTCGTACCCGCATTCCCTCCTGCAGCCGGACTCGCTTCGTTTCCACAACCGGCCAGCAGCGCAGCAGCGCCAACCATCATTCCCATTGCAGCCAAACCGCTTCTTCTCATTCCCGCGTGTTTTCTCATAGTGGCAATGCCTCCCCATAATCTTATTTTATATGAATGCTTCCCAATCACAATAGTTTTCGGGAGCCTGTTCAACCTTTTACAGAACCAATCATGACCCCTTTGGCGAAATGCTTCTGAAGGAACGGATAAACTAGCAAAATCGGCACCGTAGAGATGACAATGACAGCCATCTTAATAATTTGCGAAGGAGGCGCAATATAGTTCTGATCAAACTGGGTAGAATCGCCGATCCCGCCTTGGGATAAAATGACGATCTGCCTCAGCCAGACTTGAATCGGCCACATTTTTGAATCGTTAATATACATGATCGCGTTGAAAAAAGTGTTCCAGTGGCCAACTGCATAAAATAAGGCGAACGTAGCCAGCACTGGCGCCGATAATGGCAGCACAATTCGGAAAAGCAAGCCCACATCGCTGCAGCCGTCGATTTTGGCCGCTTCCTCAAGGCCCTCGGGCAGCTGCCGGAAAAAACTCACGACAACGATGAGATTAAATGCACTGATTGCGTTAGGAATCAGCAGAGACCAGTAGCTGTTCAGCATGCCAAGCGCCTTAACGACAAGGAACGTTGGCAGAATGCCGCCGTGGAACAGCATTGTGAATACGATCAGCATCATAAACAGCTTTCTTCCTTCAAAATCTTGCCTCGAAAGCGGATAAGCGAGCAGTGAGGTGAACAAAAGATTGATAAATGTACCGACCACCGTAATGCCAATCGTCACGAATAAGCTGTTCACGATCGTTTGGGTCGAAAAAATGTAGCGGTACCCTTCTAGCGAGAAGGAAGTAGGGAATAAAATAAATCCCCGTCTGAGCACCTCTTCCGGCTCTGCAAATGAGACCGAAATAATGTAAATAAAAGGAAGCAGCGTGACGAGAGCAAACAACGCCAGAAATGTATAATTGAAGCCGTCAAAGATGCGGCTGCCTATGCTTTTGTTCATCATTGAACACCACTCCCTTCTTAGTACAGGCCGTTTTCGCCGAATTTTTTGGCCAACCGATTGGCCCCAACCACCAGTACCAGCCCAATGATCGACTTAAACAATCCGACTGCTGTACTGTAGCTGAACTGGCCTTGCTGAATCCCGACGTTGTAAACGTATGTATCAAAAACTTCGCCTACCTCGCGGTTCATCGCGTTCAGCATTAAGAAAATTTGTTCAAAGCCGGTATCGAGGAACGACCCCAGCCGAAGGATGAACAAAATGACAATGACGCTGCGGATGGCAGGAAGTGTAATATGCCACAATTGGCGAAAACGATTCGCGCCATCGATTCTTGCAGCTTCATATAGCTGCGGGTCCACCCCAGCCAGCGCTGCCAGGAAAATAATCGTCCCCCAGCCTGTTTCCTTCCATACCACTTGCGAAACGATCATCGTTCGAAACCACTCGCTTGAAATGAGAAACTCCACTTTCGGCAGGCCCAAAGCGACGAGCAGATCGTTGACGATGCCTCCTTCTGTCGTGAAAAAGATGTAGGAGATCCCAACCACAACCACCCAAGATACGAAGTGGGGAATGTAGACGATCGTCTGAATGCTGCGTTTGAAAACTTCCCTGCGCACTTCATTTAGTAGCAGTGCCAGAATGATGGGCAGCGGGAAGAAAAAGACCAGATTATACACAGCAAGAATGATCGTATTCTTGAACAGCATCGCGAATGATGCATCAAAAAAGAACCTCTCAAAATGCTTGAGCCCCACCCATTTGCTGTGCAGCATCCCTAGAGCTGGCTGGTAGTCTTGAAATGAAATCAACAGCCCCCACATGGGGAAATAACGAAAGATAATAAAGTAGAGCATGCCAGGAAGCGCCATCGCGTACAGCCATTTGTTTTTCAGCAAACGGTTGATCCTCGTGCGGGCTTTGCTCCTTGCAGCCGTATCCGCTTTTATCGGTCTGGAAGTCAGTTCCACGTTGACTCGTCCTCCTCGTTTGTTTTGACAGCGTTAGCATATCGAAGCCGTAAATTGCATGCAATAATCAACAGCGCTCCATCTGCGGATGACCAGCCCAGTAGCGGCTAATGCAAGCATTTATAATCATTAGCGGCCCTCTAGGTAATCATTTGAACGCAAAAAAGAGACTGTCCCTAGTCATTTGATGACTTTGGGAACAGCCTCTTCAGATTAACGGGAAGTTCTATGAGAAGGTGCATTAAGGCGCTGTACCTGAAAATAGTTGGAAAAACTACCGTTAATCCGCGCTGCTGAGTAGCAGGGAGCGAAATAACGCCAGAAACTCCAGCTAAATCGTCGGTTGGAAATGAAACTTAGCGGGTATGGGGATAATAGCGGTAGAAATTCCAGTTGGTTAGTTAAAAAGTGCATAAATCGCTGGAAATAGCAGGAGAAATCGGCGCTACTGGCAAATAAAATCGTCAACCAATAGCATCTCTGCGCTGTTCCCGATACTGGCCTGGCGTCATCCCCTCTAGTTTGCGGAATTGACGGATGAAATTTTGCGCGTTCGTGTACTGCAGGCGCTCTGCTATGTCCGTGATCTTCATCTCCGTGCTGCTCAGCCAGCTTTTGGCCATATCATGGCGATATCCCGCCAAGTATTCACTAAAGCTCATCCCCGCCTCCTTCCGGAACATCCGGCGGATATAGTGAGTGCTGTAGTTCAACCGCAGCGCGCACTGCTCCAGTGTTAAATCACTATCATAATGGGCATGGATGAGGTCCATCACCGAGCGGGAGATGCTTTTGCCGGACGACTCATGCCGCTTGAGCGTCAACTCCATCATCGGTTGAATCATCTGATCTTTAAACCAAACTTCGATTTCCTGCGGTGTCTTCCATCGAAACATATGCTCATACGCATTCCGTTGGTCCGGGAATAGGAGCTCCCCCGTATCCCCCATGTCATACAACACACGGATGAGATCCGTCAGCAGCATGGCAAACGACATGCGGTAAACATTCGAATCCGTCTCTACGCGCAGGACGTCCTGAATAAACTGATGCAGCAGTTCCTCCGCTTTGTGCTTATCGAGCAATGCAATGGCCTGGATTAGCTCCGATACCAAATGGTGGGGATAATAGTGCCGTGAAGCTTGTTTCGGCTTCAAGTCATCGAGATGCAGGATCGCTTTTTCGCCAAGACGAATCCGGTATTGCAGAGCTTCTTTGGCTTCTAGAAATGCCCCTGAGGTCGCAAACAATTGGTCATAGGGCCTGCTGATGCCGATACTTACCTTAAGTCCCAAATATTCGTCTACAGCGCTTTGCACCGACATGGCCAGAGCACTCCATTCGCTGAGCAGCTCCATGTGGTTATCCGTATCGCTGCCGACCAGAATCACCTGATAATTGCCAATAGGCATCGCATGGATACGCTGCGGCATACCAATCAGCTCTGCGGCCATATTATTAATCGCAAAGAGCAGCAGATCCTGCTCACTGGAGCGATATCGCGTTTGATCCAGTGTATCGATCTGCAGGACCAGGACGGCATAGTGCCTCCAGAGAGGCAGCTGGAACCCCTCCGCCTTCTCCTCCATTTCGCCGCGGTACAGCTCGCCTTGAAACAGCTTCAGCATGAAGTAGTCCACAAGTTGCCCGGCTTGAATCTTCATTTGACCTTCCAGCTGCTCCTTGGATTGATGAAGCGAGGCTACCTGCGTGCCAATCCATTGCAGCTCGTCTTTAACGGCAGAGCTGCCGCTCTGCGGCTTACTGTGGCGCATCGTGAATTCCATGAGACTGCGTACCGGAAAATACATCCGCTTAGAAGCCCAATAAGACAGCAGCGCTGCAAAAAGCAGCAGCACAATGCATGCGGTTAGCGTCGCCCATCCGATAGCAGCGGATTCCTTCCTCGCTTCCTCTAGCGGGATCACCGACACATATGTCCAATTATTGTAGCGGGATTGATTATAAATCACGCTATATGGCTTTCCTGACAAGGTACTATTGATATATCCTTGGGTATTGCCTGATTGCTGCAGCTCCTTGGCCCAAGGCTCAGCAAGAACACTTTGACCAATCCTCGCAGGATCACTATGAATAATAATCTTCATCTTGTCATCCAAGACCATCGTTTCCCTTGTTGAAAAGCCTCCCGTCAACAGCTTGGAGAGCTCTGTGTTCGACATCCGAACGAATAAATAGCCTTTGGGCTCGGCGGCCAGCGGTGGAATCGTTTTCACAAGTTTGATTCCTGCAAAAGAGGCATCCTGATCAGGCAGCCACCTGGATGTATAAACATAGGAAAGTGCATTTGACGCTTTCGTGACATCCGTACCAAAGTAAAAGCCACCGTCTTTGATGTACCAATTGTTCTGTGGACTGTGCAGCTCTGCTGATTTCACACCTAATTCGTAGGTTTGAACGCCAAGAAGCCCTTTTACCAGCAGCTCGATATCTTGAAAATCTTCAATTTCCATGCGTTTCCCCACGGACTTGATGACAAAAGGCGTCTCCGCGAACCGTCCGGAAACCTGATCAATTACCTTCAGGATCTGCTCAACCCGGCTTTGCGATTGCTGCAAAATAAACACATTTGCTTCGTTAACCTTTGCCTGAACGGTAGAAGTCGATTGAAAGAAAGCGTATACACCAAGACATAGCAAAGGTACTGCGCTAATCAGTGAGGTCGTAATCAGCAGCTTAATTAGAAATGATGAGTATCGCGAAGGCATAAGTTCCTCCATCCGGCAAGATTCGTTGTTTCCATGGACGACAATAGAAAAAATACAAAAATGACACCCTAATTGTTTAGAAGTGTCATTTCTGATGCAATTCATATTATTATTGAGCTTTAACGATCTCTCTACCTTTATATGAACCGCAGTTTTTGCAAACATGATGTGCTTTTTTCAATTCTGCACATTGTTCACACTTCACCATTCCTGGTACTTCCAGTTTAAAGTGAGTACGGCGCTTATCGCGACGTGTTTTGGACGTTCTCCGTTGAGGAACTGCCATTTTCAAAACACCTCTTTTCAGTTACATAAATCAACAAAGAATATAATAGCTTTCTTGATCTATATTGTCAATGCTGAGTTTGTATAAATGCATACTCTTGCATGGATTAAGCAAGAACGCTATCCGTTCTTCATGCGGTAATGTGAGTGCGGAACGCCTCAAGAACGGGTAGCGTTCTTGAGGCGTTCTTAGCTATTAAGCTATACCAACCGCTGCCGCGAAGCCTCAAACAGCAGCACCGTAGCCGCCATCGCCACATTCAGCGACTCAGCCTTCCCCTGCATCGGGATGATGACCTGCACATCCGACAGCGCAGCAACCTCCGGCGACACGCCCCGGCCCTCGTTGCCGAGAATCAGCCACGTCGGCTGCCGCAGGTCCGTGTCGTAACACGAGCTCTGCGCCTGCAGGCTCGTGGTCACCAGCCGCACGCCGCGCTCACGCGCCCGCGGCAGCAAAAGCCCCAGATCTGCCTCCACAATCGGCAGATGATACATCGATCCCATCGTCGAGCGGATCGTCTTGGGATTATACAGATCGACCGTGCCGCGGCCGAGCACAACCGCTTTGGCACCAACGGCATCCGCGCTGCGGATGATGGTGCCGAGGTTGCCCGGGTCTTGGACGCCGTCCAAGACCACAACAAGATCATGCTCGCCAGCGAGCAGCTCGTCCATGCCGAGCTGAGGCCGAGCAACAATGGCCAGCACGCCCTGCGGAGTTTGCGTATCCGCGCATTTCTCCAGAACGGCTTGGCTGACGCCGACCCATTCTACTGCGCCTGGCAAAACCAGACCAGCAAGGCCGTCAGGCAAACCTTTGTCCAGGCTAAAGATTACGGTTTCGACAGAGGCTCCCGCTCGCAACGCTTCCTCAACAAGATGATGGCCCTCGATGATATATTTTCCTTGCTTATCTCTACCCTTGCGTTCCAAAAGCTGTGCCCACTCTTTCACGCGGGCGTTTTGAACAGACATAATTTCCGTATGTGTCATTTCCTCTACCTACTCTGCAAAAGTCACTTCAAAAGTTTGAAGATTCGAATTTTTACCAACGATAACTAAAATATCATCAGAACGAAGTGTTTCCTCCGCGCTCGGCGGAATGATCAGCTTGTCATTATGCTTAATCGCGATGACATTACAGCCGTATTTGGCCCTTATATCAAGCTCTCTGAGATTTTTGCCAATCATCTGACGAGAGGCTTGAATCTCCACAATGCTGTAATCCGCGGACAACTCTATGTAATCAACAATGTTAGACGATATCAGATGATGCGCCACGCGCTGCCCCATATCCCTCTCTGGATAAACGACCTTGTCAGCGCCAATTTTCTTAAGCACCTTGCCATGCAAGTCATTCACAGCTTTCACAACAACCGTAGGTATACCCATTTCTTTGAGAATTAATGTGGTCAAAATACTCGCTTGAATATCCTCCCCAATGGCGACTACGACAACGTCAAAATTGCGAATGCCGAGCGCTCGAAGCGCTTCTTCATCCGTTGAATCCGCTTGTACGGCATGCGTCACGATCTGTGAGATTTCTTGCACAGTCTCTTCCCGAAAATCAATGGCCATGACTTCAAAACCTAATTGTGACAACGTTCTGGCAATGCTGGACCCGAATCTTCCCATTCCTATAATGGCAAATTGTTTTCTCATAGGCTGGCGTTTCCTCCAAATTCCCAATGTTATTCTAAATTATATCATACTTGTGATCTATAAACTCACTGTGCGCGGAAAGAGGCGAATATGAGGATGAACCGACATCAACTTGCGCATATTAGTATCGATAACGAAATGGAAGCGAGGTCCACGAACGAATGAATATTACTTTAAGACAGGCCATCGTCCAGAGAGTCCAAAATAAATCCAATGACGAGCTTCAAGAAATTATTGAAGATTCCATTGGCGGGGAAGAACGGGTATTGCCCGGGCTAGGTGTGCTTTTCGAAATTATATGGCAGCATAGTGAAGCAAATATCCAAAATGAACTCGTTGAAACCTTAAAAGGGCATCTCCCTTAACCTTAATTCCCCACAATCGGCTAGGGGGCTGCTCCAAGCAATCCCTTAGCTGAATATTCGCACAAACTCATCCCTTCCCCGTCGAACCATACCTACTATTTGATGTAAAAACTACATGTTTCCCTGGCTATTTCCACATTTAAGCCCATAATCATGTAAAATGTACATCAATTTCACTTAAAATCAAACACATCCACCCAAAACTCACAAAATAGATGTACGAAATACATCACTTTCATTTTTATCAGATAAAACTCTCAAATTACCTGTACTTTTTACACTTTCCGCCGCCGCCCCTTCCACGATTGCACATCCCTACACCAAACAAAAAAAATCCCCCTCTAACCCAAGAGGAGGATGATTACCTATAGTACCTTGTTAGGCGACAAAGGTGCTGGCCTTTCACAGCTGCTCTGCATCACATAATGCTTGCCTTCGCTCGCTGCGTCGTGGAAGCCATGCATGGCCTCCAGCACATGGTAAGCCAGCTCACCATTCGCACGATGCGCTTCACTCTCACCGCTAATTAAAGCTTGCGCCATCGCCGCAACACCCAAACCGCGGTGGTTTTCCTTGTAACCATGGGACAGTGGAATCGGCTCCCAATCGGAACCATTTTTCCGGATCATCACCTGACCGCCAAATGTGTTCGGATCCGGTACGCGCAAAGAACCATGGCTGCCATAGATTTCAATGTTCGGCAGCTGCGTGCCGCCCATAATATCAAAGCTAGTTACCAGCGTAGCAATTGCACCGCTATGGAAATCAAGCACACCCGCAATATGCGTTGGTGTCTCTACCGTGATCTTCTGACCGCGTTTTTTCTCACTCTTAATCGTCCGCTCAGGGAAGCTAATTCCCGTTGATCCTGTTACGCGGCGAATAGGTCCCAGCAAAGCTACCAATGCTGTAAGATAATATGGTCCCATATCGAACATAGGGCCGCCGCCTTTGGCATAGTAAAACTCAGGGTCCGGATGCCAATGCTCGTGGCCTTTGCTCATCATGAAAGCCGTTGCGGCAATCGGTGTGCCGATCCAGCCGTCATTGATCAGTTTCACGCAGGTTTGAATACCTCCACCGAGGAATGTATCCGGCGCGCTGCCTACCGACAATTCCTTACGGCGAGCCACCTCCAGAATGCGTAAGCCCTCTTCGCGCGTAACCGCAAGCGGTTTCTCCACATAGACGTGCTTGCCCGCTTCCAACACCTGAATACAGACTTCAGCGTGTGCAGCCGGAATCGTCAGATTGATGACAATGTCAATATTCGCATCATCCAAAAGCTCCTGAACCGTATAGGCATGAGGAATATTAAATTCCTCCGCCCGCGCCTTCGCTCTCCCCAAATCGATATCCGCGCAAGCAAGCAGCTCCAGGTGCTCGAAGTTAGGAATGTTTTTCATATAAGCAGCACTAATATTCCCGCAACCGATAATACCAACTTTCATTTTACTCATCTTTTCGCTCCTCCTCTTCGTTATCGTGTCGCCCACAGCAAGCCGCGGCGCATTAGCTCAAGTGTTTCCGGCATCCGTACGATGTTGGCTTGATGACCAAGGGAGTTATAATACACCTTGCCTTCGCCATAGGTTTTGGTCCAAACCACCGGCATCTCCGCATCGCCAAAATCCGTCACCGCATGAACCTGAATAGCAGGATCGACATGCATGTAATACTTTTCAGAGACGACAACGAAATCGTCTATCCCCTCCGTCAGAGAATGCTGGCGATCTTTGATCCGCACCGTGTACGTAACCCCGTCATTGCCCGGATGAGCTACCCATTGGCCGCCGACCATATACTGAAATTCGACTTCATTCCGGAAGGAGTCCCCCATCCCGCCGTGGCAGCCGGCAATCCCAGTTCCGCCTTCTTTGACCGCGGCAAGTAAAGGCGTCAACTGCTCTTTCTCAATTCTCCCCATCGTCCATACGGGTACAATAAGATCAATACCTTTCAAGCGCTCCGCATCCTTAAAGCTGTCCAGTGTATCAGATACCTCCACACCAAAACCTTCCTCGCGCAACAACCCTGCAAAAATGCCCGCCACTTCCTCCGGTTGATGACCATCCCAACCACCCCAAACAATCAATGCTTGTTTACTCATCTTGTACAAGCTCCTCTCCGCTTATGATTAAGCTTAAACTTCGCTAATTTTCACCCAACGGCGCTGCTCAATGGATTGATCCACGGCTTCTAGCACCACTTGACACTTCACGCCATCCACAAAATTCGGAACCGGCTGACGATCCTCTGTAAGCGCGTTCATAAGCTCAACAACCTCGTGTACGAACGTATGCTCATACCCGATGGTATGTCCGGCCGGCCACCAAGCATCCATATAGGCGTGAGGCGCATCCGTTGCTAGAACACGGCGGAAGCCCTGAACATCCTCTTCATCACTTGTAAAATAGACCTGCAGCTCGTTCAAACGCTCAAAATCAAACTTCACACTGCCCTTACTGCCGTTAATTTCAAAAGAATTCGTGCACCGGTGACCGGGTGCAAACCGTGTTGCTTCGAAGCTGCCCAGTGCCCCATTCGCGAAACGAGCCATAAATAGCGTTGCGTCATCCACGGTTACCGGTCCGTGCGGCGCATCCTTGCTGCCTTTGGCGCTTAGCCCTGTCATCGAGCTCGGCAGTGGGCGCTCCTTCACGAACGTCTCGCTCATCCCAATGACTTCTGTCATATCGCCGACCAGGTAGTGCGCCAGATCAATCAGATGTGCGCCTAAGTCGCCGTGCGACCCAGAGCCGGCAATCTCCTTCTGCAATCGCCACACCAGCGGGAACGTCGGATCTACGATCCAGTCCTGCAGGAACCAAGCGCGGAAGTGATAGATCTGGCCGAGTCGACCGCTCTCGACCAACTTCTTCGCGAGCTGCACCGCAGGAGCAAACCGATAGTTGAAGCCCACCATGTGCTTCACCCCAGCTGTTTCAGCCGCCTCCAGCATCTCCCTTGCGTCCGCAAGGCTCAGCGCCAGCGGCTTCTCACAGAACAGGTGCTTGCCGGCCTTAGCCGCAGCAAGCGCGATTTCCTTGTGCGCGTCGCTGGGCGCATTGATATCGACGATGTCGATCTCAGGATGCGTGACCAGCTCGCGCCAGTCGGTGACGTAACCGTCCCAGCCGAATTGCTCGGCTGCGGTTTTGACACCGTTCTCATCGCGACCGCAGATGAGCTTCATTTTCGGCACCGCCGTCTGCGGGAAAAACATATGTAAATCTTTATAAGCATGACTGTGCGCTTTACCCATAAATTTATAACCGACCATACCAATATTGAATGATTTCATATAGATAGAAAGCCTCCTTAAGTGCATAATCGTTTCTTAATCCCAGTCTCCCTATCTCATAGCTTTCCGCCTATATAAGTGAACGGCTTTTAGATGATTGACGAATGATTAGTTGAGTTGGCAACTTAACATTTGGAGGCTCTGTGCTTTCCCCCTGCAAGACGCGAGCCAGTACGCCTCGTGCTGCTACTTTTCCCATTTCATAAAATGGCACATGAATACTGCTGAGCGGTGGGTCGCTGAGTTTGGCAGCATCGGAATCATCGCAGCCGACAACGGCAAAGTCGCGCCCTGCTACCCAACCTTTTTCCCGGAGTCCTTGCATCAGGCCGATGGCCATGCGGTCATTGGCGGCAAAAACCGCTTCCACCTGCTCCCGTTGGGCCCAAAGCTTCTCGGCTGCTTCGTAGCCGCTTTTCCGGCTGTAATTGCCTTCGAGCAGCAGTTCGTGTGGAGCCTGAAGCCCAGCATCATGCATCGCACTCAGATACCCTTGAAGCCTGTCCCCGGAATTGGAGTACTCCGGCGATCCGTTCAAGAAGGCGATTCTCCGATAGCCCTCCTCCTGCAAATGGCGGACAGCCTGATAGCTGCCATCCACATGATCAGCATCCACTTCGTGAAAAGCTAAACCTTCAAAGTGCTGATTAACCAAGCAGAAAGGGTGACCCTGCTCCTGCAGCTGTTGGAGCGATTCTCGCTGCTGTTGCGTATCTCGTGCGCCCAAGATGACACAAGCATCCACTTTCTGCGATCGGTAGAGTCTTGCGTAGTCCAAGCTTTCATCCGGCTTCAAAAGGGATAGAAGCAAGTCATACCCTTGCTCCCTTACTTGCTCGCCGATCCCGCTTAAAATTTCCGCAAAATAATACGCTGAAAACAGATGCACCTTCGGCATATATGGAAGCACCACGCCGAGATTTCCGCTGCGTCTTCGTGCAAAACTTTGCGCAATCGCATTCGGATGATAATTCAGCTGGTTAGCCGCTTCCAGAACACGCGCTTTGGTAGCAGGCTTCATGGGCCCGAGCCCATTAAATACACGGGAAACGGTCGCTTCGGAAACGCCAGCTAATTCAGCAACCTCTTTTCTAGTCACCATGTAGAAAGCCTCCATTTTCATTCCTGAAATCCATTATGTACACGCGTACATTTTCTCATTCAAGGGCTATTTTTGTCAATACATTACGTCCAAAAAATATGCGCCTCACTTTCGACACCACTCCCGATTTCCAACAAATAAAACTAACACAAAACGACCAATTTCTGTAAAATGATCTAATTAATTATATTGCCTATTCCTTGCCTTTCGTTTTATGATTAAGGTTACATGGACAACTATGATGGGAATGAGTGATCACAATGAACGTAGCCCAGCGCTTTCTTCACTTAGCCTCATCAAGAACAATCGGTACTCGCCGAAGCATGAAAAAAGTGACTCGAAGTCAACTTTTAATTTTGATCAAAAAAGCTGTTAGACGTCATAGCGGAGCTAAGCGCGACGCACAAAATCAAATCATTCTTATCTTGGATATTGACCGGTTTCGACATATCAATTTCTCACTCGGCTACGCTTCCGGTGATCGTCTGCTAACTGAAGTCGCTCATCGACTGCGCTCTGTTCCTAATTGCAGTCTCATGGTTCGATCCGGTGATGATGAATTTGCACTGGTTCTACACGCACGCCATCAGGAACAGTTGTCCCAAAGTATTCAGCAAGTACAGCAGCTTTTTGATCAGTCGTTTATGATTCAAGAGCATGAATGTTACATTAACGTCAGTATGGGCATGAGTGCAGTCGAGCTAACGGCAACTACCATGGAACAAGCGTTGACGCAAGCTGATCAAGCACTTCAAGCCGCTAAACATACGGGCAAAAATAAGCTTGTCACCTTCCATCCCATGCTTTCACCGCAACATGCAAGCTCCATGGAAATGGAAACCGAGCTGCGCAAGGCTATTATAGAAAATCAGCTCATCTTATATTACCAGCCGCGCCTTGAGCTCTCTACCGGCAAAATTATTTGTCTGGAAGCATTAGTGCGATGGAATCATCCCAAGCTTGGCATGATTCCGCCTAACGAGTTCATTCCGCTTGCAGAAGAGAGCGGTTTGATTCTGCCCCTTGGCGAATGGGTGCTCCGCGAGGCTTGCCTCCAGAAGGTGAGATGGCTCGAAGCCGGCATTTTGGACTATCAGGTTGCCGTCAACATCTCACCGTGCCAATTCCAAGACGAAAGCTTCTCGGATAAAGCCATTCATATCATTGAACAGACCGGCATCAATCCCGCCTATCTGGAATTCGAAATCACCGAAAGCTCCATTATGCAAAACATGGAAAATACCATAGCTGTATTAGAGAAGCTCTGCAAGAAAGGAATCTCCATCTCCATCGATGATTTCGGAATCGGCTACTCCTCACTGAATTATCTGAAACATTTTCCTATTCACTGCTTGAAAATTGACCGTTCCTTCGTAAAAAATATACATAGCAATAAAGACGATTTAGCAATAACCAACGCCATTATTCACCTTGGTCACGCCCTTAACGTACAAGTGGTAGCTGAAGGTGTAGAAGAATTGAGCCAGCTTGAAATCTTGCGAGAAACCACCTGCACCACCATCCAAGGCTATCTCTTAAGTCCGCCGGTTTCCGTATACGAAATCGAGCAAAGCTTTCATCGATATGACAACAGACCGGTTATGATTTCATAACCGGCCGTATGCTTTGGCGTATCTCTGTATTTTTGCGAATACACGCTTATCCCTTAGTCTGCGGAAAATATAAGGATCTGGACTCGTATTGACCTCTAGGATCCATGGATGCATATCTTTATCCAGAGCAACATCCACGCCGATTTCCTTAACTCCCCGGTACTTCGTATTAATCGCTTTAGCCACACGTTTCCCAAGCACATGCAGTTTCCTGACGTAGTCATCCCGCTCACCGGCAGGCAAATAGCTATGCAGCAGTGTATCCACCGGCTTCAAAGTTCCTCCGCTGTGAAAGTTCGTCACGATTTTACTCGGATGTGCTACTCTGCCGATCACGCCAGTTGTTTCCCAATCGCGCAAAGGTGTTTGCTGCACCATAATTCGCAGGTCGAAACGGTTCCCTTTATATTTCAGCAGGTGAATCCCTTTCTGTACCAGATACCGTGCTTTTCCCGTCTTCTTAGTGATGGAAGCATACATGTCTTCAAACGTTTTAAATCGTTTCAAATTGACCCCAAGCTGATACGAATACGGCATGATTTCTCCCTCGCCGTCCGACATCTCCACGCGGATTACACCATTTCCGAACATACCTACATTAGGCTTAATATAGACCATTTTATGTTGATTCAGCATTTGCTTCAGCGTCTCTGCTGTCATCCATTTCGTCGTCGGCACATATTCCCTTAGAGCTGCAGTGGCTTCTACTGCCTTGGTTTTGCCAATCTTGCTCATGACGTATCTCGGATATCTAACTTTAGTCCGTTTCTTTAGAATTTTTCTCATGTCTTTCCTCCAGCTTCAGTCTATAGAAGTCGGCCAGTGATTGCGCTGTGGCCTGCCAGCTGAATTGCTTGACGGCATCGCCCCGTGCTTGCTTCGCTAAGTCGTCTGCCCACTTTCTCCGTGCAGCTATGGCCGTAATCCCTCGTGCGAAGGCTCTGGGACTTCTGAAGTTCCGGATCAATAACCCATTATGTCCGTGCTGTATGATTTCTTTAATCCCCCCGTTAGCCGAGGCAATTACCGGGAGCCCGGAAGCCATCGCTTCCACGTTCACTAATCCAAAAGCCTCATGCTCTTGCGAAGGACATACGAAGCAATTGGCAAGGCCATACACCTCGTGTATGTTACGATGAGGAATATTTCCCAGAAACTTTGTTGGCACTGCAAGCCTGCGGGCCTTTCTCTGCAAGGACGCTTTGTACCCCTTCCTTTGCTCCCCGCCAGCAATCAACAGCTTCAAGCCAGCTACCTTTTTCCTAGCCAAATGTACGGCTTTAATTAATTTCGTAATCCCTTTGCGTTTAATCAGTCTGCCGGCATAAAGGATATGGAAACCACGGCCGATCCGGTATTTTTTTCTTAACCGCAGTCTCTTTGCTGCCGATCCGGGCTTGAATCGCTTAATATCTGTCCCCAGATAAATGTGATGCAGCTTGGCGCGGCGCTTGGGAAACAACCGTACCAATTCCTGTTCCAGCGAGGAACTGTTTCCTACAACCCAATCCACTTTACTTAGCAGTGCAGAGCACTTCGATATCGAAATATAAGGCGGTTTCACAAACGTTAAGGAATGTAGGAACAGAGAGACAGGACTTTGGGGAAACTGGCGTTTAATGGTTGCCGCGTATACAGGTCTGTTATCTACCTGGACCCAATCGAATTTCTCACCCTTCATCGCCTTCATAACTTCCTTCAAGTATTGTTGCGAGCTCTCCGCCCGAACCCTTATAACTTTGAGCGAACCCCTCCGGGTTGTGCTTTTATAAGCACGGTGTTGTCTCGAAATGATGGTCACCTGATGCTGTTTGGCAAGCTGCCGGGCAATCGCATAAATGCATATTTCAACGGATCCACCTTTTAGCGGCGGCACTGGAATTTGCTCAGGAGCAATGATCAGTAGATGCACGGTCTCTCTTTCACATCCTTAAGGCCTGCGTGCCTGTATTCGTAACCCGTACTTATTGTATGAAGCAAATCGTCCATCGGCAACCAAAAAAGAAGAGACCGCACGCCAGATTTTAGTCTGGTGCACAGCCTCTTCGAGTTATTTACAGTCTTATGGAGCACTCGTTAAAAACTTCGCATTGGGGTTCTTCTCTATGGAAGATCTTAAGGCATATTCACTTTCGAATAACCCGACGTAGTTCCCTTTTTTATCCTTCACAAGCTGGGAATTAATACGGAATTTACTCGGATCGATCTTATCATCAATAATCCAGCGAGCGAACTGATAATTCTGACGCTGAAGTAGGATATCTACACCATATTCCGATCTCATCCGGTGTTCAAGCACCTCGAACTGCAATTGCCCAACGACCCCTAGAATCATATCTTCAAAACCGATCGTCGTGAAGACTTGAATCATGCCTTCTTCCGTCAATTGATCGATGCCCTTGAGAAACTGCTTTTGCTTCAGCGCGTTTTTAATCGAAACCTTGCTGAAAAGCTCCGGCGAGAACGTTGGAAGCTCGTCGAAAACGATTGCTTCCCCTTCGCTCAGCGAATCTCCAATACGGAAAATACCCGGATCGAACAAACCGATGATATCGCCAGGGAATGCCTGTTCCACGATATCGCGGTCTTGCGCCAGAAACTGCTGAGGTTGAGCCAGCTTAATATCTTTGCCCATACGAACATGCTTAACCGACATGCCGCGCTCAAATTTGCCGGACACAATGCGCAGGAAAGCAACGCGGTCGCGGTGAGCCGGATTCATATTCGCTTGAATTTTGAAAACGTAGCCCGAGAACTTTTCTTTGGTAGGCTCGATCACACCTGCCGTGCTGTTGCGCGGCTCTGGTTTTGGCGCCAGCTGCAAGAAGTTCTCCAGGAACGTCTGCACACCGAAATTGTTCACGGCACTTCCGAAAAAAACAGGCGTAAGCTCGCCCTTCAGCACCTTCTCCATATCGAAGGGATCACCCGCTACGTCCAGCAGTTCAATGTCATTGCGTAGCTGCTGATGTAGGAATTCGCCGGCAATTTGACGAACCAGCGGATCTTCCACCCCTTCTACCTTGCGCACTTCAATTTCTTTGTGATCTTCACCATTGTACAGCTCTAGCTGCGACTTACCGCGATCATACACGCCACAGAACTGTTTGCCTGACCCAATCGGCCAGTTCATCGGATAAGATCGAATGCCGAGCACTTCCTCCAGCTCTTCCAGGAGTTCGAACGGATCGCGTCCTTCGCGGTCCAATTTATTAATAAACGTAAAGATCGGAATGCCTCGCATCCGGCAAACCTGGAATAACTTCTTGGTCTGCGTCTCGACCCCTTTGGCCACGTCAATCAACATCACCGCGCTATCCGCAGCCGTAAGTGTCCGGTACGTGTCCTCACTGAAGTCTTGGTGACCAGGTGTATCCAGAATGTTAACCCGGTGCCCTTCATAGTCGAATTGCATCACACTGGACGTAACGGAAATTCCACGTTGCTTTTCAATTTCCATCCAGTCAGATGTTGCATGCTTGCTGGCTTTGCGCCCTTTAACCGTTCCGGCTAAGCGAATCGCGCCTCCGAATAACAACAGTTTTTCGGTCAGTGTTGTTTTCCCCGCATCCGGGTGAGAAATAATCGCGAACGTGCGTCGCTTAGCGACTTCCGTTTCGAGTAGCTTTGTGAGTTGCGTAGTCATTTGTTAGTTTAATTCCCTTCTTCTTTTACATGGATACTGCTAAGTACTGCTTATTGATTAAGCTTGGGCCTTCTGCAAATCGATACTCCAATTCGCTTCGTCAAGGAACGTACGGTTGCTGAATTCTCTGCCTCGTACGACGACCTTATCGGCAAATACTTGGACATAGATACCCTGAGCTTTATTCTTGGCTTCCTGTTGATAAGCTCGGTTCAGCGTTCTGCCAACCGATGCATTGTGGAAATAATGGAATGTTTCCTTCACATAATGCGGAGTCCCATTCTGGAAATCTTGATGACGGTGTCCACAGAAGACGAATACATTCTTATAGGGCTTCAGCGTTTCGCGGAATTGGATTGCGCGGATTAATTGGTGAGATCCCCCATCTGTGCCATTCGGCGGCAGCGGTTGATGTGTCATAACGAACAGCGGTCTACCCGGTTGATACAGCGCTTTAACCCGCTCCTTGAACCACGCCAACTGCTCATCGGAATACCATGCGCCTTCACCGACTTCGGGCTTCTCCTGCACATAGGCTTCTTGTGAAAGCAGCAGAATGGAGTGACCTTTCGTCGTAAAATCATTATAAAGCGACTTGTAGCCAAAAAACTTTTTGAATTGCTCCCGGCTGACTTCATCGCTTTTGCCGTTCGGAACGGCCGCTTGATCCCAGTTATTCGCTTTATTGATCCAAATCGTGTAATAGTCGTGGTTTCCCATGTTCGCATGAACAGGAGGAAGTTTATACTCACTTACAATGGTACGCAGCTCCTTATAATCTCGTTCCGTTCCTGTATCGGTTAAATCACCTGTTAACATGATAGCGTCAACTGGACCTTCGAAATGGGTAATATCATCTAGCGCTTGCCTCAATTTCTTCACGGTTAATGGGTCACCTGCGGTGATATGAAGATCGCTTAATATAAAATAGGACATTAGCGGACCTGTCGGCAACGGTTCTGCCGAAGGCTGCGCCACAGCTTGAGCGGGCTCGGGTGAAGCAGATGAAACAGCTGGAAGTTCTTCCGCCATGAATTTTTTCTTAAACATTTGACTAAAAAAAGCACTTAATCCAACCAATGCAGCCCCGATTGCAAGCAGCCACCTTATAAAAGCTCTTCGTGACATAAACGCACCCCAAGTATAATAGTAAGGATTTACTCCGTAAGATCTATTATACCACAAAAAATCCAATAGGCGTCAGTCGCCTATTGGATGTTATGCACGTGTACTTAAGTTAAAACCGTCGTTTTTTGAACGGTTTCCCAATCGACTTCGCCTTCATTTTGACCATTGATCGGCCACCACTTAAACCCGTCGTCCATCAGCATCTTCGTCGCCTCTTCAGGTCCCCAAGATCCAGCCGGATATTCTTTCAGATCATCCGTTCTCTCATTCCATGCCGCAGCGATGCGGTCTACATATGACCAAGCAAGCGCCACTTCATCCCAACGGGTGAAGTACGTAGAATCTCCACGTGCTGCATCATACAGCAAACGCTCATACGCTTCCGGTGTGTTAATGCCGATTTGGCAGCTTTGGCAGAAATCCATGGCAACCGGAACGATTACGCCTTCAGATCCAGGCTGCTTCGCATTCATCTTTAAGTAAATGCCTTCCATCGGATTTACGCGGAATACAAGCAGATTCGGATCCATCTCATGCTTTTTAGCCAAATAAACATTGTTCGGAATGTTCTTGAATTCAACAACAACCTCTGTTGTTTTGACCGGCAGCCTTTTCCCTGTCCGAATGTAGAACGGCACACCGGCCCAGCGGAAATTATCAACATGCACACGCGCAGCGAAATACGTTTCCGTCGTCGATTGCGGATTCACGGAATCTTCCTCACGGTAAGCTGGTAAGCTCTTGCCTTTGCTTGAGCCATTCGAATATTGACCTCGAACGACATTCGCACGAACATCATCGCCATTTTCGAACAAGCGCAAAGAACGCAGAACCTTAACTTTCTCATCGCGAATATCTTCCGGATGCAAGCGGCTAGGCGGCTCCATCGCCATCATCATTAGCATTTGCAGCATATGGTTCTGGCCCATATCGCGCAAAGCGCCGGAGTGGTCGTAATATCCGCCACGCTCTTCAACACCAACAGTTTCGCTTAATGTAATTTGAATATTTGCTATGTATTTATTGTTCCATAGCGGCTCAAAGAAGGCGTTCGCGAAACGCACAAACTCAATGTTTTGCACCATTTCTTTACCGAGGTAGTGGTCGATACGGTAAATATCCTTCTCCTCAAACACTTGACGGAGTTGACCGTTCAAACGCTCCGCCGAAGGTAGATCGTAGCCGAATGGTTTCTCAATGACAAGACGGTGCCAACCTTTGGTGTTGAGCAAGCCACCTTCGCTTAAATTGTACGAAACATTGCCGAAAAGCTCTGGCGCCAAAGCCAGGTAGAACAAGCGGTTGCCACCAGTCTGATATTGTTCATCCAGTCTTGTGGATAACACGTTTAACTCATGGAAGCCGGCCACATTGTTAATATCAAGCGACATGTATTCAAAACGTCCTGCGAAACGAGTCCATTCCTCATCATCCGTAATTTTGTAACGGGCAAATTCTTGGATCGAATGCTTCACGTCATCACGGAATTGCTCATTCGTCCGAGGTCTGCGAGCCAGTCCGACAACCGCAAAATTTTCTCCTAATTTCCCTTCACGATACAAGCTATAAAAAGCAGGAAACAGCTTTCTTTTCGCTAAATCGCCAGTTGCCCCGAAAATATAAAATACAGCTCCACTCATATATGCATCATTCTTTCTCTATTAGGATTAGTTAATATGCTTAGCATACCTAAAATTGTCAAGCTATTCAACTTTTCTGAGAACTTTCGCTATAACAATTTCTTATACGGATCTAGACATTCGTCTATACCGAAATGACTCCTTCCGAATAGGCTAAAGTACATACAAATACGGAGGTGCCAAGACTCTTATGCAGCCCATTCATCCGATTACCGAAAAAACCTGTAAAAGCCTGTTCGGAAAGCCAGTTCTGCTTTATCTTAATGATGGTTCCCAAATCTTCGGAGTTTTAAGCCGTTTCGAGAAAAATACGCTCATTCTGAATGAAGAGGATCGCCCGACGCTTAGTTCAACGACATCTAAGAAGAAGAAAAACAAAACCGCTGCCAAAGCGAAACATGTCCAAACCAAGAAAGAAAACTCAGAACCATCCAGCCCAGAGCCGCAACTGGAGCGATTAAGCTTCTTCGGGACGCCGCTTTTCGGCGGTCCTGCTCCTAGCTCAGGTGCCATCGATATTCCACTCGATCGGGTAGCTGTTATGTTCAGCGAATGAAGAAAAGGCTGCCGATGACTCGCTCATCAGCAGCCCTTGTTTTACCGAACAAGCTTCTTTTTCATCCTGTAGCAGCTTAGCTCAGGGAGATACTCTTGAATTTCATATCCTTTGCTTGTGTAAAAGCCAATAGCATTGGGATTGCTATCATCGACGAAAAGTTCCGCTGTGCGACAGCGCTCACTTTTCCCGTACTCCTCGGCCATCTTCATAAGCTCTTTCCCCAATCCTTTCCCCTGCTCACGGGGATCGACGGCTAGCATATCGACGAACAGCACGTTCGATTTGCGGATAACCGAAATAAAGCCATATGGCTGTTTATATCCTTTAGCTGCCACAAACGTTTTGTTATGGTTCAGCCGCTTACGAATTTCCGAAAAGCTGATCGTCATACCTGACTGGTATTGTCTCGAAAAAGGTGCTAACTGTTCAATTACCAAACGATGAATTGCCCGATCGTCATTAGCAGCTAACCGTTTGCGAATCATGCTGCATCGCCTCCACAAGAAGCAATAATGCTATCTTATGTTGTTCCTGGCGGAAATGACTCAGCTCCTTGCTCAATTTCATCTGGCAAGTACCAATTTACCCCAATACCTGCGAATGCTATACTAGACTTAAGTGAAAAGGGGTGATTGAATTGATCTATGCCTATCCTCCGATAACAGCAGTAAATAGCTACCAAACCCATAAGGATTACTATAGGGTTAGCGGTATCCGCGGCATCGCAGGCGGTAAATCTACGACGATTCGCGTGCCTCTTGATTTGCCTTATGAGGGCTCACCGTATCAACAAATCGCGAAATCAGCGGCCAAAAAAGTAGCTGGATTCGTTCAAACTGCCCAGAACGCCAAACGATCCGCACAATCCTTGGTCGAAGCAAGACCGGGCAACAGCAATAGTGAAACCAACCTAGAGCCTATCCGTGAATTTGTAGATACATATAATGAGCTTCAGACCTCCTTGCGGGAGTCACCTGCGTACCTGAATCGTTCCCTTCTTGCCGGGCTAGAGCAAGCTGCTAAGCCGTATTCCCTCAAGGAAATCGGTATTAACAAGCTCGATGATGGCAGCCTCGAGCTCCAAGAAAACGAGCTGCAAGGTCAGGTTAACAGCCTTTCTGGCTCCTTTCGAAAAAGCTTCAGCAACCTCACCAGCTTCGCTGCTACCTTGGCGAACAGCCTCGGAGAGCTGCAGCAATTGCCATCTGAAGCGCTGTTCCAACTGTCTCGTTCTGATCTAAAGCCTTACGGGCAATACCGTTCAAAGCTCCAAGCTTACTTACCGGTTCCGATGAGAGGACTGCTGCTCGATACACAGATGTAATGTGAAAAAAGCGGCCCTCTGGAATGAGCTCATGCATCTGCATGCTCACCCAGAGGGCCGCTTTATTTTAGAAGAGTTTCTTACCTAAGACATGATCGAGCGGAACGTATCCGATGACTCGGCTGTCCATACTGTTATTTCGGTTATCTCCCATCACGAATACGTGATCTTCGGGAACCGTCCACTGCTTGTTTCCATTTGCTCTCATCGCCTCGTTCAAGTACGGCTCTTCGAGCAACTGGCCGTTTCGATACAATTTATCGTCTTTCATCTCTAAACGATCGCCAGGTTTCCCAATTACACGTTTGATCCAGACGTGTTTATCATCGCCTTTTGTAAATAAGCTAAGCAATGGGCTGTCAAGCAGATCGTTCTTGAACGTCCGCTTCAAATCAACTCTAGAATCAATGATGACGATGTCCTCATAATTGGGTTCATAATTGAACGTATGAGAAAGCTTTGATACATACACGCGCTGACTGTCATGCAGCGTCGGATCCATAGAATGTCCCATTACTTTCGTCGATTGGAATACAAAAACGCCAAGAAATACGACTAAAACAAAAGAAATGGCAATGGAACCAAACCAGCTCCACAATTGCTTGAGAAAATTCATCCTTATCGCTCCCTTGTCCCTTGTTGCTACTCAGCCAAGCCGTGCTTAAAGGCATAGATTGCAGCTTGTGTTCGATCTTCCACACCAAGCTTGGCGAGTACGTTGGTGACGTGAAACTTCACTGTTTTCACACCGATAAACAAATCATCCGCCAGCTCCTGATTCGACTTCCCTTTGGCTATGAGCCGCAGGACTTCCATTTCCCGATCAGTCAGCTCTTCATGCGGTTCCGCTGCCGCCTTAGGCTGTCTGAAACGGTTCATAATCTTAGAGGCAACCTGAGACTCTAGAATGGATTGCCCTTTGGCCGCGGCTCGAATCGCTTGCGCAATTTCAGAAGCGCGAGACGTTTTGAGCAAATAACTGAAAGCCCCAGCTTCAATCACTGGATACATTTTCTCATCATCCAAGAAGCTAGTCAACACAATGACTTTACAATCCGGGTACAGCTGCAGCAGCTTCCGGGTCGTTTCGATCCCATCCATGCCTTCCATGACCAAATCCATCAGCACGACATCTGGCCGATATTCCTGAGCCAACCGAATGCCATCTTGCCCATTGCTGGCTTCTCCGACCACTTCAATGCCATCCTCCGTTCCTAGAACAGCGGCAAGTCCGATCCTCACCATTTCATGATCATCGACAAGCAAGACCTTAATCATCATATCGTCCATTTGCTTCTCCTCTCGTCAGCAAAACTGTCTTTCCACAACCAACAATCAAAAACCAACCCACTATACACTTTCCACTATTTCTGTAGCTAGAATTGGAACTCGAATCTCGATACGCGTACCACGATCTGGTGCTGTAATAATATCAACGGAGCCGCCAATTTCGTTAACCCGCTCCTTCATAGATACGATACCGTACGAGGTAAGCTTCTTCGCATCCAGTTCAAACCCGACACCATCATCCCGGATCGCCAGACGAACGCCGTCAGCGCGGTGCAGCAGCTTGACCTCGAGCTTATTCGCTTTGGAATGACGTAATGCGTTCGAGAGAGCTTCCTGTACAATACGGAACAGGTGATCCTCAATGCCTTTATTTAAACGAATCTCTTCGTCCATATCCCATGTAATTGCCATCGGCACCTTGGCCGCCAGCTCTTTGAGAAGCTCAACAAGCCCTTCGGACAATCGTTTCCCTTCCAAATGGATAGGCCTTAGATGCAGCAGCAGTGCCCTCATCTCCGATTGCGCTACAGATGCCATCTCCTCGATCAAATGAATCTGTCGTTTGGCTCTCTCGAAATCCTTGTCCAATGTCCGGCCAACAGCTGTTGCGGTCATGGAGATCGCGAACAATTGCTGGCTTACCGCATCGTGCAGCTCCCGCGCCAGTCGCTGCCGTTCTTCAATAACAGCCGACAGTTTCGCTTTCTCCGCAAGCTCGGCATTATTGTTAGATAAACGCTGCAGCGATGTAACCTGCTCTTCCCAACGCTTCATAATCCGACCCAGCTGCTCGCCAAGGCGTCCAATCTCGTCTTCGCCGTTCTGAAAGCCTTCGCGGGTGAAAGTCCCTTTTTCAAGCAAAATCATCGTTTCCATAAGCGGCTCAAGCCGGCGTGTAATTCGTGAGCTGTTCCAATAACCGTACCCAGCCCCAATGCCGCCGATAATAATGATGGCCATGAAAACGAATTGCACGCCTTCCTGCCAGCTCGTAAATGGCGTGATTAAATTACGTGAGTTCATAAAATAAATGATAGCGCCAAATACAAAGAAACTAAAAATAATCGATTCAGCCATACTGCGCCATATCATATTCGTCAATCTTCGTTTATAGCCGTCCAATATGCGCTGAACCTCCTCTAGATTGTTACATCACTTTGATTTTAATATCTCCTACGATATAAGAAAGCACAAGTTTCACACGGTGGTCGCAGCTCTCATAATTGGACGATTGCCAATGCAATTTGTTCATTACGCCAGACTCGCGCTCACTGCCGACTTGGATTTGACCAAAGGTGACAGAAGCTCCTACTGAAACGCCAATATCATCTGGTACCTTTATATCAACATCGCCTATCACACCTTGCAGGATAAGCGTCGTTTCCTTTTGCTCCAAAATGGCCAGCGAGAGATCGATATAGGTCTCGCCAATAATATACCACGTTGAACTATTGCGCATGATCCAAGGCTCACGTCCCAGACGGACGCTATCCATCAGCTTCTGCTTCTGAATATAGGTGTCATCTTTATGCACCTGCTTAGAACGGATGAAAAAGAACCCTAGTGAAATCAAAACAATAGCGAAAACAATCGTAACATGATCGCCAAACAGAATGACTGCTCCCACTCCGATGAGCACAAAACCTTTGCGGTCTTTGCGGGAACGGACTCGATGAATGCCCAGCAAGACGAGGATAATCGCAAGAATGGGGAAAAAGCCTATCGTATGATCCAGAAGCAAAAAAAGACCGGCGCCAATCAGCACTAGGGCTGTATTCCGGTTGCGGTTGTTTTTGGTTTCTTCGCCCATCTCTGCACCTCCTCTGGCTGCCGATTAATTCGTTCATTATAGATTCCTAGCATACCATAAGAATGGACAGCCTCCAAGATGCAAATCCTTGCCCAGCAAGGATCTGATAAGAGGAATGGAGGCCGGAACTCGGCTGCGCCGCATGCTTTGCGCGGCGCAGTACAATCACGCGAGGCTTATTTCTTGTCGCGCCAATCCTGCTGAAGCTTGCGCAGCTCCTGCTGGAGGTTGCTGCCAGCCTCCTTCAGCGTCTCTCGCGACACGCGCCCCGCCACGCGCAGGCCCTGCAGCGCTTCCCGGCCGAGCTCGCGGCCGGTCGCTTCCAGCTCGCGCAATGCCTCGCGAGCTTCTTCCTTGGACAGCCCGCTGCGCGGCTGTCCAGCGCCTGCTGCGCGGCCGGCACGCTGCGCCGCCAGCTCATCTGCGAGCGCCAGGCAGACGTCCTGGCTGCTCGCGTACTGCGCGCGGTACTGCTCGCAGGCAGCTTCCAAGCGCAGCTTCTCTTGCAGCGCTAGACGCGCCAGCTCTTCGTCGCCAGCGCGCATGGCCAGCTCGGCCTGCTCGGCACGCAGCTGTGCCATCTCCTCCGCGTCGACGCTTAGCTTGCGCAGCTCTATCGTTCGCTGCAGCGCCTCCTCGTAGCGCTCCTCCAGCTCGGCGATGCCCGGCGATCCTCCGGAGCGTCCGGAGTCGGAGTGGCAACCTCCCCGTTCATGCAGGTCCAGCTTGCTTGCTGCTTCCTGCCAGGCCATATCCGCCATTTTACCAATACGATGAAATACGCTCATTATCCCACACCCCCTAAGTTCCTATTGATTAAAGTTTGAACTCCGCCGAATCGTTTTGCTTCTTCAGCATGCGATAGCCGTAATAGATTAACCACACAGCAAACACAATCGCGAGGAATCCAGATAATTTTGTAATTAAAATCAAAGCGCCAACTCCAAAAATAACCCATCCAATCTTCTTTCCATTAGTAATCCCGACATAACCAAGCCCCACCATCACCACAGGAATCAACAATCCCATTACATGAAAATGCATACCAACTTGATGCATACAAATGAGGAAGCCTACTGCTATTAGAATGAATGCCCAGCTTTTCGATCGATTCATACTCATAATTGCAACCGCCCTTCGCGTAATCTTCATGCTACTATCGTAGCCGAAATGCAAACATGTCAAAACGGACTCCCGACTGTTTTTGTACCTAGACCTAAGTCCAGTACGCACTAAGACCTGTAACCATATTTTGGGTGTTGTTTCTCTTATTCTATCAATGATAAAATATTTAAAGCCGAGTCCGGTGCACAGACAAAGTGCCGGTACGGGGGACGATTTACATGGGGTGAATATTTGCTCTGTACGCAGAGCAGACTAGGGAGAACCTTCTTCCCGAACCCGTCAACTAACCTCGGAGGCTCATTTGAAGGAGGATTTCCAATTGAATTTGTTTACAAAAGGGTTAACATGCCTTGCTGTGTCCGCCACAGTTTTGGCAGGGGGCTTTTTTTCCCTATTTTCGGGACATGCTTACGCAGCCGCGAGTATGGACGTGAAAGTTCAAGTCAATGATGACCTGGTTCAATTTCCGGATGCACAACCTTATTTGGATGACAACCATGCAACACAAGTACCGATCCGTTTCGTAACAGAGAAGCTGGGTTATGACGTACAATGGCAAAAGGAAGGCGACGAAATCAAAGTCACCCTTAACAACGACAAGCATTCTATTTCCTTAGTGTCAGGTCAAAAAGAGGCCGAAATCGATAGCACGCGTGTCGAGATGGACACACATGCCGAGTTCCAAAACGGGCGTGTATACGTGCCACTTCGCTTTCTAAGCAATGCTTCCGACATCCCCGTTCAATGGGACGCAAGCAGCAAACTAGCGATTCTAAGTAAAGATGGCCATCAACACGCACCTGATTATGAATTATTTGAGTCAACAGCCTACTCGGCAGATCCATCTGAAAATGGCGGATTTGGTGCTTTGGATTATATGGGTAATCCATTAGGAATCGGAACCGTTGCTGTAGATCCATCTGTTATTCCACTTGGATCTAAGCTCTATATAGAAGGTTATGATTTCAACGGCCTGCCGAAAGGCGGCATGTATGCTTATGCAACGGATACTGGCGGATCAATCAAAGGTAAACGCGTTGATATTTTTGTTCCAGGCTCCAAGCAATCTTTACGCAAATTCGGCTTCCAAACTGTTAAGGTGTACAAACTAAACCCGTGATGATCACGGGTTTTTTAATTTTGGCGAACATACGGCTACTGAGAGCCTCACATAAACTGCCCTGCAACTCCGGGCTCTCCAAATCTACTTGATCGAATCGCCTCAAAGGAACTGGAGTCCGCTATTGGAGGAAAATTGAGCATTTCTCTTTCGGAACGGAGCTACCGGCTCTTATTTGCCATCAATGATGTAATTTTCAGGTGAAATCGGCAAAATAGCGAACTGTAGTTTCCCTTACATGTCAAAACCATCCTTTTCCGAGAGATAGCGGACTGTAGTTCCCTCCAAATAAAAAATCAGCCCCGGAACACCGGGACTGATTCATCTAAAAGAAATCCGCCAAATACGTCGTCCGCTGCGGAATAGCTGCTTCCAACCTCGTAACTAGCTCCTTCGAGCCTTGAAGCCGCTCAATTCTAGCCATAAAGCCCGCTTTTTGATAACTCATAAATAAGGCTGTCAGCGTTTGTATACTACAGGTCAGTAGCTGGTCATCAGCTAGTTGCTCACCCTCAGCTAACTTGGTTACCTGCGCTTTTTCCCCGTTGTCTGTAAATTGTAATTTGAAAATGCCGTCGTTCCAATCAGCATGCGGGTCAGAAATCCTCAAATAGATCGGTTCAACTTCCTTGCGCAGTTCAAACCTATATTGCTTAAGGAAAGCTTCAACATCTACAATACGCGCTGAAAAGTATGTTATTTTCTCTTGCTTAAACTTAGGGTCATGAACTAAGAAAGTCAGTTGATCATCGATTGGCGCTTTAACCTCCACCTTGGAGATCATTGAATCATGATCCGCTATGAACTTCCATAACCCACGTCTTGTTTCTTCATCTAAAAACACCATCTCATGAATGATTGCCGTAAACTCTTTCACTTGATAAAAAACATACCCCGTCCGTTCGCCCTGCGCATTTTCATAGAGGGCTACCATACCTTTTTTGTTTCTAA
Organism: Paenibacillus sp. J22R160; assembly: GCF_059692135.1. Classification (NCBI taxonomy): domain Bacteria; kingdom Bacillati; phylum Bacillota; class Bacilli; order Caryophanales; family Paenibacillaceae; genus Paenibacillus; species Paenibacillus sp. J22R160. The sequence goes on from NZ_JCAUAU010000003.1 coordinate 735,517, forward strand.
AATATTTGTTGTTCCACCAATTAGCGTCCCGCTTCAACATGCCATTGAATTGCTGGGCATATTGCTCATAAATAGGATTCAATAACTCCCATTCCTTCGTCACACGAACGATAGAACTGCCTTCCGAGGCATGAAATTTAGGAAGCTTATCCCCAGGAATTTCATATTTCAGGTAATCAATATACGTCTCCCAGCCATATTTCCGATAAAATTCAAACTTAAATGGGGATAGAAAGGAAAGCGTCTGCCCTTGCTCCTTCATGACCTTGAGTGCTTGAAGGATCAGCTTCGCGACCATCCCATTACGCCTGTACTCCGGCCACGTCGCTACTCCCGCAATTCCGCCCATGGCAAAACGCTCGCCATTGAGCCACGTATGAAATGGATTAATTTGAAGCTTCGCTGCTAGCTTACCCTGAACAAAATAGCCCCAAATTTGCTTTGGATCTGTCCAATTACCCCGCTCTTCCTGCTCCTCTGCGCTCAGCTCATATTGAAAAGCAAACTGGGATAAAGCAAGACTCTCCGGCACTTCCTGTTGTTCTAATGCTCGAATTTCATTCATTTATGTATCACCTCAAGCTTAAGTATACTGGAAAATCATTAACAATACCTACGCCTAATTAGGCGCTTTCCATTGCGAAATCAGGGCATACGTCCAATCAACGAATGTCTCTACGTCATATGATGTTGATGTATAGTGATTCAACCCACTTAAATACTTAAGAACCGGAGGGGATACTATGTCATATGCAGCTGGTTGTGGAACTGGATACGGATCCGTAGGTGTTGTTCTTGTCCTTTATGTTCTGCTTGTTATCATCTTAGCTACTTTCGCAATCTAATCTCGCCTTTAATCCAACCTGATTATTCCTTGTAAAAAAGGCCTGCCTGCACCAACTTCTTTTACAGAAGCTAAGTGCAAGCAGGCCCTTTTTCTATTTGATTGGATAGATAAGAACACGTTCGTCCCTCGCAAAACCCGAGCCTCCAGCAGACAGTTGAATCAAACAATCCGCATCTTTAATGGAAACCATGATGCTGGATTTATCGATGCCAGAAGGCTTAACTCGCAAACAGCCATTCTCCACATGCGTCGTTCCTCTGACATAGCGCGGGAATGCCGAACCTTTCTCATAATCCACATCCAGATAAGCTGTAACGGCTTCGGGGTAAGGTGATGGACAGCCCGTCATCATGTTAATCAGCGGCTTGGCAAACAGCTCAAACCCTACAAACGATGCGCCTGGATTACCGGACAGCGCTAGCAGCAGCTTATTCTCCCACAGAGCTGCACTCGTCGGAGTGCCTGGCCGCATCGCCACTTTGTTAAACAGAAGCTTACCCGTAAACCGGCCAAACAAATCCACCAGAACATCATAGTCACCAACAGAGACACCGCCAGATGTGATAACGAGATCAACGTTGGCTATTGTCTCCAGCAGCGCGACTTCCACCTCTTCCACATTGTCCGAGAGTGCCTGCATGATAACCGCTTCTCCGCCTGCTGCTTCCACTTGGGCAGCAAGCATGTAGCTGTTGCTGTTGCGAATTCGCCCAGGCTGAAGCGCTTCCTCAACATTTAATAACTCTGAGCCTGTTGAGAAGATTGCTACCCTCGGTTTGCGGAAAACAGGCACGTAAGAATAGCCAAAAGTAGCTAATATCGCTGCTTCTCCAGGTCCAATCTGTGATCCTTGCGGCAGCAATAACTCCTTTACGGCTATTTCCCCGGCAATAGGGGTTATATTGCTGCCTACAGGTACATTTTTCTTGATGCAGACCTGAGTCGAACTTACCCCCACGTCCAGCAAGGGAAGCGCATCCGTCATTTCCAGCATCACTACGCAATCCGCTCCATCCGGAACAGGCGCACCCGTCATAATGCGGGCTGCAGCACCGGAATGCACCGTGAGTTTAGGAACCGTTCCGCTCGGAATATGCTCAATGACATGCAAGACAGCAGGATTTTCGGGCGTAGCCTGCTCAATGTCCGTCGCACATACTGCGTACCCATCCACACCAGATCTGCGAAAATGAGGCACTGGATGATCTGCATGAATATCCCCGGCTAGCCGCCTGTTGAACGCGGCGGATAACGGTACGGTTTCCGTTTCGGTATGGTTGACATATTCGGAAAGCAGGCTTCGGGCTTCTTCTACCGAGATGACTTTACGCCCGAATTTTAGCTTCACATCGCTATTCACTAACGTCTGTTCCTCCTATGGGCTAACCGCCAATTTGCGACATCCGGCGAAGTGTTGGTGTATGAGACTGGGTTTCATTCAGGAGTGCCTGCGCCATCTCATGATTTTGCGGCTTGATATCCAAAGCGCGGAAGAACAGGTCTTCCATTGCCGTATCGTCCCCAATATAGGTTCGCACATTGAACTCATCTGACCAATATAAGCATGGCTTCACGTTGCCATCAGCCGTAATCCGCAGCCGATTGCAGGTCTCACAGAAATGGTCGCTGATCGGGTGAATGAGTCCGAATGAACCTAGTGCTCCTTCTATCCGATAGTTTTGAGCTGGCCCGTTCCCATACACAGCATCCGATGCTACAGCATTCCAGCCCTTTTCCTTACAGCGGTCCAGTACGGTCGTCAAGGGCAAATAACGGCTTTTCCAGGCCTCATCTTGATGCCCGATCGGCATATATTCAATGAAACGAACTTGAATCGGACGGTCCATCGTCATTTGTAAAAAGTCTTCAATCTCGTCGTCATTCATACCCTTCATAAGAACAACATTCAGCTTGATCGGGGTAATTCCCACACGATAAGCTTCTTCAATGCTGGCTAGAACACGGTTGATATCGCCGCCTCGAGTGATGAGCGAGAACCGGTCAGCTTTTAAGGAATCAAGACTTATATTTACACGGGTTAATCCTGCTGCGCGAAGCTTTTCAGCTCTTGAAGCAAAATAGATCCCATTCGTTGTCAACGCGATATCTTCAATCCCGGGAATTTGGGAAAGCATGCTAATCAGTTGTTCCAGGTTTTTACGCACAAGAGGTTCTCCGCCGGTTAATCTCAGCTTACGGACACCTAGCCCAGCCAGCACACGAACAACCTCGGTGATTTCCTCGAACGTTAATAGCTTGTCATCCGGCTCAAATTCCATTCCTTCTTCGGGCATACAATAGACACAGCGAAGATTACAGCGATCCGTAACTGAAATTCGCAAGTAATCGTGCATGCGTCCAAAACGATCCATCAGCAGCTTCGGCATGAGGTTCACCTTCTCTCCAGTTCATTATGGCACATTTTATAACAAAATCCTAGATTTCTTAGGGGCTTACTATTAGGTTAACTAGCATCTATGATAGATTTTCTAACATGAACTTATACTCATCCGGCGTATTCACATTAGTTACAAACTGTGACGACAATTGTATCTTTTCAAAAAAAGCATTCTCCGCAGGCAACCAATCGATATGATCCAACAAACCCATTAATCGATATTGTTCCTGCTTCAATAACACCTCAGCTTCAGCTCCAACTAATCTAGAGTAAATCCCATGGAGCGGATGCACTTTTCCATCTATGACTGGAATAACCGCATCAACATTCGACTCTTGGCACAGCAGTCCCATAGCATCCGCGGCTTCGGAAGAAATGAAAGGCATATCACAACCGACAATCCACATGAATTCATGGGTTGCGGCTTGAGCGGCTGCATGAATACCACTTAACGGACCTTTTTGTACATATATGTCTGACACCCACTGCACATTGATGGACGCAGAATTTGATTTTATTAGAGATTGGAAAGCCTCGGGTTCATTGGATACGACGATCATCTGGTTGCAAATACGGGACATTTCCGTAAGCTGCCGAAGAAGCAATGGCTGATCTTGAACAGGAAGCAGCGCCTTGCTTCTTCCCCCCATACGACGACCCAGGCCGCCGGCCAAAATAACACCAGTCATCATGAGCCGAGTTCCGCCAATCGTTTCATGAAGGATTTCTTCCAGCTGTCAGAAAGCGCTTCGGTCCGTACGAGACGCTCAGCCCCATCCTTACTCATTTTATCGTGATACTTGATTTGATTCGCATAGGCCAGAGTTACGCCTTCACTATCTTTGGCAACAAGCTTCACTTGGGAATCTTTCGAGATGAATCCTTCTTGCAAAACCCTGAAATAGAAACCTGTAAACCCTGTTTCCTGCATTTGCAAAGGGGTTTTCGCCCACTCCAGACGTTTGCCCACTTTAAAACAAGGCTGGCGCGGCTGTGAAACCTGAACAAGGACATCGTCGATGGCATAAATGTCACCAATGCAGACGTCCGTCTCTAGAAATCCCCGGACCGTTAAGTTTTCACCAAACGCACCCGCTTCCAGCTTGTGGCCAAGCACTTCCTCCCAGTAGGCATAATGCTCCTCGGAGTACACACACAATGCTTTATCAACGCCGCCATGCACCGTCAAATCGGCTTGCCCATCCCCGTCCAATTGCGTTTTCGATACATACAAAGATGAGCTGACCGGGGATTTGTATATACCCGTGACCAGCTCTTTGCCTTGATATTCAATGATTTGTGGTTTTCCCACATTAACCGATACGATTTCCAAAGCTATCCCTCATTTCCAAGCAGGTTTCTTTGACATAACTATACCAAAAACCACCCGGAAAGTCAGTTCCAGCTTCTTGCCATTTCATCTCCATTAAGCATTATTAGATCGATCTACCCAAGCATCATTATCGTAGCCTCTAACTTCCCAATACCCCATGTGCTCCTTCTCAATGAGCTCGATCCCTTGGAGCCATTTGACGGATTTATACGCATACATCTGCGGAACAATCAGCCTAACCGGGCCTCCCAATTTTTGAGGAATCGGCTTGCCATCCAGCAGCACAGCTACCATAATGTCGTCTCCGCCGGCTTGCTCCAACGAAAGCGCATCGGTATACACCTTGTCGCCTGAATAAAATTTCACGAATTTCGCCTTGGACTGCACACCTGCTGCTGCTAATAGCTGCTTAAGCGGTATGCCCTCCCACGTACAATTGTAAATAGACCAGCCCGTCACACAATGGAAATTACTAACCTGTACGGTTCGTTTCAGCTTCAGGAACTCATCCCAGTTCCATACACTAGGTTTATCGACCAGACCGGAAATGGCGAATTGCCATGTCTCCGAGGAAAAAGCCGGAATTTCCGTCACCGTATAGATACGGAAATTCCCTTGCGCTCCTCCGCCGACTACAGCAGCGGAGTCCGGCAGCGGCGCAGGCGGCGGCAGCATGCTGTTGCCGTCTCCTGCGACATACTCGGCGGTCGAAGAACCGCCGGAGTCGAAAGCGCCTTTTATCCAGCGATAAAAGGCTGGACCGACCGCGATCACAAGCAGCAGTCCTGCGACAATCCGCAGGAACGAGGCGCGTGTGATCGGCGACTCTTTCAGCGCGGCGATCACCGCCTGCGCTGCTGAGCGCTCTGCCGTGGCGTCAGATGCCGCCACGGGGGTTGTTGCCGCCGGCTGCGCGGCCGGCGGCTTAGCAGCGCTAGCTGCTGCGGCTTGGTCCAGCCGCTGCTGGCGCTTTAGCCATCGGCTGCGCGAGATGGCGTGGTACACGGCATACGGCACTCCGACCCAGGTGAGCAGGTCATGGATGAGGAGTGCCGCATTGTTTAGAGCAGGTGGCAGATGACGGAACTGCCACAGGATCACCCCGGACGCTGCCCAGCCGACCAGCAGGGCCAGCACGAACACCAGATTCGCGCGTTGATTGCGGCGCGCGCGAATCTGCCGCCAATGCTTGCGAATCATTGGCGCATAAAGCACCATCAGCACAATGGATGCGACACCCAAATAAATGTGAAGCTGCTTCAGCGTCACACGAACAATCCCCAAATCTCCGCGAATCGCTCCTATGCTAAGCACAATGCCCGTTATCGTTAGCAGCAGGAGAATCCAGGCATTCCAGCTATGTATAGCATTAAGACGCTTGCCAAAGGATTGCTTCAACCAACCTCTTTTCGACTCCATACGCCCACATCCTATTCAACCAATAGTTTATTTCTCTAATCATAACGTACAAATCTTAAATAAAGCTTACAATCTCGCTAAAATTACAAAGTATCTCGCCGCGTGTCTCTTTTTCAACAGAATCGTGCGGGTAGCAAGTGCAATTAACGCCGATTACCCCTTCTATTTTCCGCAATCAAACCACTTATTACCAATTAACTGGATTTTCTCCCACTAATTACCTCAATGTAATAAGATTCGGTCCAGCTGCTGACGATTTAGAAGGAGTTTCTCCTGCTACTTTGTTCCATGCCACTGAACAGGGCAGATTAACAGAAGTTTTTCCATCTATTACAGCTGAAACGGTTTAAATAGCGGCCTCTGTAAGTTTTAGCGGGATTTTCTCTACTTTTTTGCAATTTATTATTAGCTGCTGAGGTCGCTATTTTTTTTCCAATTTGTTGTCATTGGCAAGTGAGGTGAAAGGTAGAGATGGCTTATGGTGAATTGTGTGATGCGATGGTGCAGGATCGGTAAAGCAGCTGACATCAACCTGGCGGAGTCTCATCTGTCAGGCTTTCTATGACTGTCTCCTACGTCTAAGAATCAACAGGAATGGTAAACCAAAACGTGCTGCCGCTCCCCTCGCCCAAGCCCGCTCTACTTTCGACCCCGATAGTGCCCCCATGAAGCTGAACGATGGACTTGGCAATTGCCAAGCCGAGTCCGGCACCTCCGCTTACGCGCGTTCGTGATGGATCTGAGCGATAAAAGCGATCAAATATTTTGTCCGCATCCTTTTCCTCAATACCTTGGCCCTGATCTTGAATAAGCAGCTTTAAATAAGGGGCAGGCAGCTGTTCCACTTTAATTGCAATGCTACCGCCTACAGGAGAGTGGCGAATGGCATTCCCCAAAATGTTAGCCAGAACCCGCTTCATTTCCTGAGGCATGATAGCCACAGGAGGCAGATAATCGGGCAAGTCTACGGTTACTTGCAACTGCTTATCTTCCAGCTGAAAAGCTAAGCTTTGCAGTCCATCCACCAGTAGCTGGTCAACATGATATGGCTCTGGCACAAAGTCAGTACCTCGCGCATCGAGCTGTGACAGCTTGAACAACTCCTGGATCAATGCGTCTAATCTTCCCGTCTCCAAACGGATCGTTCGAAGATACCGCTCGAAGGTCTCTTTATCCTGAATGACATCATCTTCCAGCGCTTCGACGAACGCCAGAATTGAAGCCATTGGCGTTCGAAGATCATGCGACACATTTGCCACAAGCTCCTTGCGAGAAGTCTCAGCTGTTCGTAATTTGCCGAAGCTTTCTTTCAAATTCCCGCTCATGCGGTTAAATTGCTCAGCTAGTCTTTGAAATTCAGCAGGCCCAGTGTGAGGCACTACACCCTCAAAATGCCCTTCTGAGATGCGTGTCGTTTCCTGAGTAATGGCATGAATGGCTTTTTCCAGAGGACGCGTCATGATGTAATGGATGCCCATCGATACGAGAGCTGCACCTAAGGTAACGGTAGACAGAATCACAACGTCCTTCCAGTGAAGCAGCATAAAATGATAGCAAACAAGAAGCGTAAGTAAGATGATACCAGTACTGACTCCGCTTGCGATTAGCAGATAGTATCGAAGCTTCAGGATGGCTCCCTCCCTTCGAATTTATAGCCGATGCCCCATACGGTTTTGATATAACGCGGCTCAGAAGGATTGGGCTCCAATTTCTCTCTTAATCGGCGGATATGGACGGTTACTGTTGTTGTATCCCCGTAGTAATCAATGTCCCAAATTTTGCTCAATAGTTGGTTGCGCGAAAAAACTTGATCCGGATGGGCTGCGAACAAATGCAACAATTCAAATTCCTTCACGGTCAACTCGATGTCTTTGTCGAAGACGCGGACACTGCGATGCAGCACATTGATTTCGAGGCCAGGGTATCTCAATATATGAGCAGGCAGTGCTGCTTCCGTATTCACGGAAGACTCCGTCTGCATGCGCTTCAACCTGCGCAAAATTCCTTTCACTCGCAACACAAGCTCTCGCGGGGAAAAAGGCTTTGTCAAGTAGTCATCAGCCCCCATCGTGAGCCCCATCAATCGGTCCATTTCATCACCCAGTGCCGTCAGCATGATGATGGGAACATCCTGCTCATTGCGAATTTCTTCGCAAACTTGCCAACCGTTTTTACCTGGCATCATCAGATCCAATACGATCAGCTGCGGATTGTGCTGCCGCCATTGCCTGATCGCCTCCTCACCGTTCATTGCAGAAATAACTTGATATCCTTCCCTTTGCAAATAAACGGTACAAACATCTATAATATTCGGTTCATCATCTACAACAAGAACAATTGTCCCCATACGAACATACCTCCTCAAGCTAATATAATTATACCTCATCCTTTCGTAAGGAAACTTACAGATGTCTTACAAAACAATAAAACCCAGCATCCTTAGATGCCAGGCTTCCATACCATCAATATTAACGAAATCAAAGGCAGAATCGTACCGATCGAGCCGAAGACATCCCACTTTTTCGAAACACGTTTATAGGCTTCCGTTTGCCTGCCTGCTTTCAAGGATTCCTCACTATAGCGAATCATTTTTCTTTGCAGCGGAATGAGAATGAACAGCCACAACAGACCCGATATTGAGAATAACAGCAAGGCAACGCTCACCCAGTTCCATGCTATGAGGGAGTAACCCAAGTTGGCCGCCATAAGATATCCAGGAATAAGCAGCAGCAGAATGCCAGGTATGGTGAATACATAGTCAGCGAGCATAATGTTTTTGACAGTAAGATGTATGGTCATCAGATCCTGCTTTCCGTAATGGGCCCTCACTTTCCAAAAAGCTCCCGTCACAATGTTACCAAGAAACAATACAGACCCTAACACATGCAAAAACAATAGCATTTTCACTCACTCCTTTGGCTAGATCTCATCTTAAATTCATTGTAGACTTTCTTCTTTTCTCTGTAAGGTGAGCTAGGTCATAACGTTTTGGTGACCTAAGTCATTAACTGGAGGAGTCCTCCTAAACGTCAAAAACCGTAAGAAGGAATAACCTTCTTACGGTTTTATTTCGCACACGCTGCTACTGCAGCCCGGCATGCTTCATTATGCTTGGAAAACACCTTCAATAACCGGTTTTTCCTCTTTACGATTTAAGTTTCGGATATATCTCGTTTGAGCAATACCGGCAGCAATAAGAATGATGCCCACGACGACAAACATCACCTTTCCGCCATAATGGCTGAACAGTAATCCTCCTAGCACAGGCCCGATGGCACGGGATAACTGCCAATTCATTCCAAAAACGGAGAAGTACAAACCTCTATGCTCCTCTGGGGCAATCACAGAGATCACTTTTTGAATATGAGGGCCGTTCAACATTTCACCAATGGTAAATAAAAATTCAACAAAAAGCAGAATCGCAAGAACCGGGGCGAATCCGTATCCGATGGATACTACAGCAAACAACGTGTAGGATACAGCAACGACAATATAAGCAGGTACATGCTCTGTTCGTTTTGCAATCCACAGCTGCAATGCGATAACTAAACACCCATTAACAGTCATGATTGTCGCAAATACCGATTTATAATTTTCAAAATTCTGCTGTAAATGCAGTGGGAATGTAGATTCTACCTGCGCATATAAAAGGGATACCGGCATGGCCAGAAAGGTAATCCACAGCAGTGATTTATGCTCCGACCATTTAATCTTGACCTTGACCTTGCTCGTATTTGTCGCAAGTACCTCTTTACTTTTAACAGGCATCGTCTCTGGAACCTTCCATATGACCAAGCCTGCATAAGCAACGAGCGTCACTGAGCAAGCAAGAAAAATAATCGAGGGATTCAACGTGAACAACAGCAAGCCAATTATCGGACCAAATGCTGGTCCCATGTTTAATGCGGTATGCAGCAGAGCAAAAACTTCAGCCCGCTTATTTTCCGGCACAACATCCGATATCTGAGCATTGGCAGCTGGTCCATACATCGCATGTCCGATTCCGTTAATAATGGAAATTAGCGCAAACTCCCATACATGGCTGGCAAATATGTACCCTCCGATAGCAAAGGCTTGAATAATGAGCGCTGCAATCATCATTGGTTTCCGTCCATACTTATCACTCAGGCTGCCTGCGTATAAGTTTACGAAGATCCCGAATAAGGGTTGTAAGCCTACGATCAACATAGATAAAAACACGGAACCATCCAACTTGTCGTATAAATAAAAAACGAGATAAGGTCTCATCATAAAACCGGCTAATGACGTCAGAATCGTGCCTACGACTCGGACCCATATCGCTGTGTCATACTTGCTAAGCATTGAAAAAAGGGGAATTCTGTGCATTTGACCTCCTAGATGTCTTTGGTACTTACAGTTTAGAGGGATTTGGGCAAAAGAAAAAGGTAAAATCTCGTTATAACGGATTTCACCTTTTATGTATCTCCTATTTTCTTAACCGCCGATACGAATCTTCCGGTAAGTATCGATAAACGAAAGGACATCTACGCGTTTCCCCCTCTTCTTCGCTACTCTGGCCATTTTCACTAGGGTTGTCCAGAATTCGTCGAGCACGGGAGATTCAAAATCATTTTCCTTCGGAGCTTGTGTCAATTTATGTTTGTTACTGTATGAAGCTCCTTCATCCGAGATTAGATATTGAATCTGACTTTTTTTCCACTGCTCGCCGGTTACGTAGCTTACACCAATTTCTCGCATTTTTTTGCGTACAGATGTAACAGGGCGGGATAACTCTTTGGCAATTACTACCGGAGGGCATTCTGATGAAAGTCGAATTAATTTGTCCAATTCTTGTGTGGACCAAGGTTTTTTAGTCATAGCCGTACCTCACTTCATGAATGAAAGATTCGTATTCGCTTTTAATGGTTAACAACGGGTATACTGAGAGAATAACAATCAAATGTTAAAGAAGTATGAGTTAACCATAATGAAAGTATGAAGACATAACTTTTTCGATATTTATCTCGCTTTTACGACCTTGGCACTAATTTTTTGATGAAAGTTAGGTCTTTATGAGTGGAAAAACTAGTCATGGAGGGTGATAACGAATGAAACATCATATTAACGGAGCAGAGTTGTACATAGCGGAAAAAGGACAAGGAGCACCTGTCATTTTGCTGCATGGATTTCCATTGGATCATCATATGTGGCAAGCGCAAGTAGAAGCTTTATCGGAAAATTATCGTGTGATTACACCTGATCTACGCGGAATGGGGCATTCAGATGTGCCTGCAGCTAACATTTCAATTGAGCAATACGCGGATGATATTTTGACGATGATGGACAAAATGGACATACAAAAAGCCGCGCTTGGCGGCTTCTCCATGGGCGGATATGTGGCTTTTGCGCTGCTTCGCAAAGCTCCTAAGCGATTCAATGCGCTTCTTCTCGCCAATACCCGTCCGGAAGCAGACGGTCTGGAGGCTCGCAAGAATCGCATGAATATGGCGGCTTCCCTGTATGACAAAGGGGCCAGCGCGGCAAGAGATGCCATGCTGCCTAAGCTGCTCACCGAGCAGACGGCCAATGATCAGCCAGGGCTCGTGGAGAGCATAAGCGCGGTCATGGCCTCCATGCCTGCCGAAGGGCTTGTCCACGCGAGCCTGGCTATGGCGTTCCGCGCCGACTCCGTTGACCTCCTCGGCGCTATCTCTGTGCCGACGCTTGTCATCGCCGGCGAGAAAGATCCGATTGCGCCACCGGATGTCATGAAAAAGATGGCTGACGCGATTCCTGGAGCCAGCTTTCATGCCATCCCGGCGGCTTCGCATTTGACGCCGATGGAGAAACCCGAGGACTTCAACGCATTGCTCCTTGAATTCCTCAAAGGCGTCACAGCCTAACAAGCTGGTCCATGACCATCACGGCTGCTCCCATAGCAAGGGCTTCTTCACCAAGCTGTCCCTTGCTGAAGACAACCTGATACGCGGGGTAGTAGTATGTTTTCCGAATCGCTACCTGCGTAGCGGTTTGGAAGAACAACTCCCCGCCCGCGATGAGCGGGCCCCCGAGGATTACCTTCTCCGGGTGCAAAATATTTAATAAATTGGCTAGTCCTATGCCAAAATAGGTCGCAGCCTCCGTAATGATCTCCACGACAAGGGGATCATTTTTTTTGAGTGCCTCCAGTACCTGCGTGTAGGTCAGCTGCTCAGGGTCCTCTACAAAATGCGACAGCAACGTGGATCGGCCCTGTTTTAAAGATGAGCGTGCCGCCTTTTCAATCGCATACAAGGATGCGTATGACTCCAAGGCGCCGTAATTGCCTGAGGCGTTACGGTGTGCCACGCCATCCGTTTGAATGATCATTTGGCCGACGGAGCCTTCCATGTCGACAGCGCCATAGATCAGCTTCCCTTCCGAAACCATGGAAGAGCGCAAGCCAACCCCGGCATGGATATATAGCAGATGCTTGAAGCTCTGCGTGCGCTGATGCCAGGATTCCGCTAGAATTGCTGTATTCGCTCCGTTATCCAGCATCGAGGGGATGCCTAGCTCCTCTGTCAGCAGCCTGCAGATTTCAACGTTTCTCCAGCCTTGGGCTTGAAAATATGCCGGCTCCAAAATCGTCCCTGACAGCCTGTCCACTGGACCCACGGCGCCGACACCAATTCCCAGCAGCATCGACTTCGTGATTCCGTGCCGCTCCATCATACTATGCGCTTCCTTGACAATGAGGCGGATAAGAACTTCCGGTGTCATCTCTGCCGTCATCGTCCAGCTTCGGGCCTCTAATTTGTTCATGCCCAAATCAACCAAAACCAGCTTGGACAACGTCCTTGAGATCTCCAAGCCAAAAATATAAGCGTAGGCCGAATTCTTCTCATATAGAATCGGCCTACGCCCTCCAGTTGACGCACCGAAGCCGGATTCAAGAATGAATCCTTGGCCCGTCAGTTCTTCCAAAAGCCGCGTCAACGTAGAGACAGTCATCCCGCTTTGCTCAAGCAACTCTGTCTTGGATATCGCCCTCTGGCGACAAATCAACTCATAAATCTCTTTGGCTTTCCGGTTCGGAATGCGTTCCGTTATAAGACCAACGTTCAAAAGTAACAGCCCCCAATGATAATCTTTCTCACTTATTTCGCCATCGGGGTGCCGAATTCCTGCCACGGCTTCATCTATTCCTTCGAGCCAATCATCAGCGTGTATCCCATATAACTATGATATTTATTCACCAGCTCATCGTATCTGGCTGTAATCTGCCATATGCGTGGATCCATGAATGATTGCTTATCAGATAGATGAACAGGGTCCGGATGCTGAACTTGATCCTCGAACATCGTTAATGGAAATGGATGGATACCGGAGAAATCCACGGTAAAGTTGCTTCCTTCCAGCAGTTCCCGCCATTCGTCCATACTATAAATTTTACTAACGCCATAGAAGCTGCACAGCGCCCTATGGACACCAGTGGACATATTTTTAACGCGGATAACTTCACGGTCATAGAGCTTCCCTCCAGGCTTCAACACCCGGTAATACTCCGAGACCGCCTTCTGCGCCTCTGCAAAATTCGTGACGGATTCCACCATCACAACATCAAACATTGCTGTCTCAAAAGGTAATTGGCACACGTCACCCTCTTTAAAGTCTACCTGCACCCCTTGTTTTTCGGCTCGAATAATTGCTTTCGCTACCATTTCAGGGCGGATATCAACCGCTGTCACCTCGCATCCTTGCTCAGCAAGAAAGCAAGCAGTTCTCCCCGTCCCGCATCCGACCTCCAGAACTCGTTTCCCTTTCTCTATCGGGTATTTCTTCAATTGCTCTATGGTCTCGCCGAACCCGCCAGGGTGCGCATTGCCCACACCAAGCTTTGCTAACATATCCAGGTACTCGATAGCACTCACACCTCCATAATGGCATTTCAATCTCTTTTTTACCATATGGAGGGCTGCTGTCTCTTGTTCAAACTCTGAGTCGATTTTCTAAAAAAAGGCTCTCGCCTAAAGCATGTTTTTTCAATCTCATTTGGGCAGATCACCCAGTCAAACAATGGTATGTCACCATAGGATGTATAGTCTCTCATGGAAGGCTGCCGAGAGCATTACTTACGATTGGGGGTGACATCCATGGGTGTTGCTGCTGGTGCTGGTGTTGGTTATGGAACTTCTGCCGCTGCTATTCTCGTATTGTTCATTTTGCTCGTAATCGTAACAATGACTTACGCTTGGTAATCTATGAAGCCTGATCGTTAACTCCACAAAAAAAGAAGGAGCTCCAGTTCATTGAACCAAGCTCCTTCTGCTTGCTAAATCCTTGCTGCCGCTAAGAAAGCGTTCAGCTTTTTTTGTTTTTCTGCATAGCACCAAACATAAAAAAAATCTTATGAAATCAAATGATTTCATAAGCTTCAATTTTGTATACCGGCAAGAGGACTCGAACCTCCACCCTTTCGGACTCGATTTTGAGTCGAGCGCGTCTGCCATTCCGCCATGCCGGCATATGAACATGTAAAACAATGGTGCCGAAGACCAGACTTGAACTGGTACGGTAGTCACCTACCGCAGGATTTTAAGTCCTGTGCGTCTGCCGATTCCGCCACTCCGGCTAATAAATTTGTGGAGGCGCCACCCAGACTCGAACTGGGGGTAAAGCTTTTGCAGAGCTCTGCCTTACCACTTGGCTATGGCGCCTTAGTAATAATGGAGCGGAAGACGGGGATCGAACCCGCGACCCTCGCCTTGGCAAGGCGATGCTCTACCGCTGAGCCACTTCCGCATATAAAACTGGGGATCAAGGATTTGAACCTTGGCATGACGGAGTCAAAGTCCGTTGCCTTACCGCTTGGCTAATCCCCATTATCTTGCTTTGGTAATAATGGGCGGACGACGGGACTTGAACCCGCGAATGCCGGATCCACAAACCGGTGCGTTAACCCCTTCGCCACGACCGCCACAATATTAAGTTTCTTACTTTTTTGGCAGGGGCAGCAGGAATTGAACCCACACCAAAGGTTTTGGAGACCTTTGTTCTACCCTTAAACTATGCCCCTAGAAAAAGTAAATGGAGGCTGATGGATTCGAACCACCGAACTCGGAGAGAGCAGATTTACAGTCTGCCGTGTTTAGCCACTTCACTAAGCCTCCATAATAAAACCTGGTGCCGTCGAGAGGACTTGAACCCCCAACCTACTGATTACAAGTCAGTTGCTCTACCAGTTGAGCTACAACGGCATATATAGTTGTAAAGATGGTGGCTCGGGACGGAATCGAACCGCCGACACGAGGATTTTCAGTCCTCTGCTCTACCGACTGAGCTACCGAGCCTTACATGATGTTGGTAATAATGGCGGAGCCGACGGGATTCGAACCCGCGGTCTCCTGCGTGACAGGCAGGCATGTTAGGCCTCTACACCACGGCTCCACATTCATTATTGGTTGCGGGGGCAGGATTTGAACCTGCGGCCTTCGGGTTATGAGCCCGACGAGCTACCGGGCTGCTCCACCCCGCGTCATTAAGTATATTTCAGGAATTCTAATAAATCAAGCCTTGCAATAGAATTCATGATGGAGGCTGACGGGATCGAACCGCCGACCCTCTGCTTGTAAGGCAGATGCTCTCCCAGCTGAGCTAAGCCTCCATGGGAAGTACTTGATGGTGACCCGTAGGGGACTCGAACCCCTGTTACCTCCGTGAAAGGGAGGTGTCTTAACCACTTGACCAACGGGCCTTACTAGAAAGATAGTGGCGGAGAGAGAGGGATTCGAACCCTCGAGACGCTTGTGACGCCTACACGATTTCCAATCGTGCTCCTTCGGCCAGCTCGGACACCTCTCCATATGGCTCCCCGAACAGGACTCGAACCTGTGACAACTCGATTAACAGTCGAGTGCTCTACCAACTGAGCTATCAGGGAATAGAAACAAATACTTATTCAAGGATTATTCCTTGAAAACTAGATACGAAAGTTGCGTAAAGGTTTGATTCTTAGGTTTTAAGCAGAGAGACTTTAATCTACGATTAAAGATCCCTATATTAGGTTAAGCCCTCGACCGATTAGTATTCGTCAGCTGCATGCATTGCTGCACTTCCACCTCGAACCTATCAACCTCGTCGTCTACAAGGGGTCTTACATACTGGGAAATCTCATCTTGAGGGGGGCTTCGCGCTTAGATGCTTTCAGCGCTTATCCCCT